>NZ_CP126115.1:5576508-6231385 GCF_030123505.1 Neobacillus sp. YX16 | reverse complement strand
CGATTGTCCCTCCTTTTTTCTTTATCTATCTATTATTGAAATGCACTTTGCAGTTTGTTTCTCGTCTAGACTCCATATATAGTGATATTTTTTCACAAAGAGTGAGGAAGTATCCTCATTCGTAATGAACAAAAGTTTGTGAAAAAACAACCGTTATACAAGTTGTACAACCTACTAATTTATAAATATACGAAACAATGGTTGTGGAAAAACATATTATAGGAAATAAAGTGGAGTTTCGACAATATCCACCGCTTGTGGACAAGTTTCTGCAGTATGCTAGAATAACTTGTCCACACCTTATCCACAATTTGTGGATAACATATTTTTAGACGAAGTTATTCAGAGTGAAAACACAAATATAATATCAAATAAAAGGCAGACGTGCAATGCCTTTTAATGGTTTATCCACAACGGTAACAATCTGTGATTAAAACTTGTCCACAAGTAGTATGTCCTGTGCAAAAACTGTCAATATCTTGTGAAACTGCGAAAAAAAAGTCGAAAAAAATATCCACAGGTAAATTTTAATAGAGCTTTTGGAAAATAATGATCTCGTGATTAAAAAAGATCTCACTGCAAAAAATTTAGATACTGGGGAACAATATTATATGGGCGGTTGACAATATCGGGGTCCGTCTTTATAATAAATTAGACTGTCTTTAACAGCTATTCCTCAGGGAGGTGTCTTATAATGAAAAGAACATATCAACCAAATAAACGTAAACATAGTAAAGTTCACGGTTTCCGCAGTCGTATGAGCTCAGCTAACGGACGTAAAGTTCTAGCACGCCGTCGTCTAAAAGGAAGAAAAGTATTATCAGCTTAGGCCACTGAAACATCAGTGGTCTTTTTTCTAATAAAGTATCTTTCAGAGTGGAAAAGTTTTTGTGTAGATGGAAGGTGTTTTCTATGAAGAAAGAATTACGGGTAAAGAAGAATAAAGAATTCCAAGAGGCATTTCAAAAGGGACAATCATTCGCAAATCGACAATTTGTTGTCTATAGTCTGAAGAAAGAGGATCAAGACTATTTTCGAATTGGGCTGTCTGTTAGCAAAAAAATTGGAAATGCTGTGATGAGAAATCAAATAAAAAGATACATAAGACAAGCTGTTTTCGAATTATCAGATTTACTTTTACCAGGTAATGATTACGTCATTATTGCTAGAAAACCTGCGGCTGAAATGGACTTTTTTGAGGTGAAAAAGAGCTTAACTCATGTCTTTAAGGTAGGAAAGGTTTTAAAGAAAAAGTAATCAGCCAAAATAATGTTGTATCTCTAAATTTATGAGACAAATTATTCTAAAAGATGGTAAAATACCTATGAAATATTCCGGATGGCTATATTTAAATAAGGTATTTCCAATTAAATAGTATATATATTGTTCAAGGAGGAAAATTCGGTTGAAGAAACGAATATTACTTTTAATTGGTATTGTTTCTGTTTTTCTGTTTTTAACAGGATGTACAGAAATTAATAAGCCAATTGACGCTGAAAGTACAGGTTTTTGGAACGAATATATTGTCTATCCGCTCTCCTGGGTAATTGTGAAAGGGGCAGAAATCCTTGGCGGCAGCTTTGGATTTTCATTGATTGTCGTTACACTCTTAATTCGGTTAGCAATTTTACCACTAATGATAAAACAGACCAGAAGCTCCAAAGCCATGCAGGCTCTGCAGCCAGAAATGAAGGCTCTTCGAGAAAAATACAGCTCTAAGGATCAGAAAACACAACAGAAATTACAGCAAGAAACCATGGCACTTTTTCAAAAGCACGGAGTAAATCCGATGGCGGGATGTTTTCCATTAATCGTTCAAATGCCTATTCTAATTGGTTTTTACCATGCAATTTCAAGAACAAGAGAAATTGCTGATCATAGTTTCCTGTGGTTTGATCTTGGAGACAAGGATCCTTTTTATATCTTACCGATTATTGCGGGTATCACCACATTTATTCAGCAAAAATTGATGATGGCCGGACAAGAGCATAATCCGCAAATGGCGATGATGCTTTGGATGATGCCGATTATGATTGTTATTTTTGCTTTTAATTTCCCTGCAGCTCTCTCTTTGTATTGGGTAGTGGGAAATCTTTTCATGATTGTTCAAACCTATTTCATTAAAGGACCGGATTTGAAAAAAGCGCAAGAATCCGGTAAAGCGGGAGGAGCAAAAAAGTGAAACAAGTAACTGCTACCGGACAAACTGTCAAAGAAGCAGTGGAATCAGCTTTAGCTCAATTAAATACAACAAAAGACCGCGCAGATGTAGCTATTATCGATGAAGGTAAAAAAGGTATTTTTGGAATTTTTGGTTCGCGTCCCGCTGTCGTTAAGGTTACGGTGATTATTGACCCAATTGATGAAGCAAGGAAGTTTCTGCTTCAGGTTAGTGAACAAATGGGAGCTCCCATCAGTATTGAAATGAAACGCGAAGGAAAACAAGTTTTGTTCATTATGACTGGAGAAAAGATTGCTCTTTTGATTGGAAAAAGAGGACAAACTTTAAATTCGCTCCAATATTTAACGCAGCTAATCATTAATCGCTTTTCAAATCAATATTTAACGGTTATTTTGGATGCAGAGGATTACCGAAATCGCAGAAATGATACGTTGATTCAATTGGCTCATCGTCTTGCCCTAAAGGCTTTAAAGACTGGCAAGGATGTAGCATTGGAGCCAATGCCTTCATACGAGCGTAAAGTCATTCACACAGCTTTATCCGATAACAAACGTGTAAAAACTTACTCAGATGGATCAGATCCACACAGACATATCGTTATTTCACCAGTCAAATAAAAAAATGGAAAAGACATCCTTTGTCGAAGGATGTCTTTTTCTGCATTTTGTCGAAATTTAGAATCAAAAAGTATCTGTTTATAACAATTATATGAAATCTCTTGTTTTATTGTTATTCACATGTGGATAAGTTAAAATAATACGTAGTCAATAAACAGACTGTGGATAAATAGCTAAAGGGTTTCTGGTTTTTCAGATGAAGATTCTGTGGTATTCTAATAATTTGGTGTAATAATATTCGTTTATATATAGATTAACTTTATAAAGAGTGGTGAAAGTAATGGAATTTGATACGATAGCTGCTATATCGACACCAATGGGTGAGGGAGCAATTGCAATTGTACGATTGAGTGGCGATGATTCCATTAAAATTGGTGATCAAGTTTTTCGAAGCATCGGTGGTAAAAGGTTGGCAGAAGTTCCGACACATACAATACATTATGGACATTTAATCGATCCTAAGAATGAGCAAGTGATCGAAGAAGTAATGATATCGGTTATGAAGGGTCCAAAAACTTTTACAAAAGAGGATGTAGTGGAAATAAATTGTCACGGCGGGATTGTTTCAGTAAATCGAGTACTGCAGCATGTATTAGCCTATGGGGCTAGGCTTGCAGAACCAGGTGAGTTCACGAAACGGGCATTTTTAAATGGACGGATTGATTTATCGCAAGCTGAAGCTGTAATGGATTTGATTCGGGCCAAAACAGATCGGGCTATGAATGTAGCACTGGGACAAATGGAAGGGCGTTTATCAAAATTAATTAGGGGATTACGCCAGGAAATTTTAGAGATACTCGCGCATGTTGAAGTGAATATCGATTACCCGGAATATGATGATGTCGAAGAAATGACGCATAAAATGCTATTAGAAAAAGCCATGTATGTTCGGGATGAACTTAAAAAGCTGCTGCAAACCTCTCAGCAAGGAAAAATATTACGTGAAGGCCTTTCAACGGTCATTGTTGGCCGCCCAAACGTTGGGAAATCTTCGTTATTGAATAGTCTTGTTCAAGAAAATAAAGCGATTGTTACGGATATACCTGGAACTACCCGTGATGTCATTGAGGAATATGTCAATGTACGCGGGGTACCGCTTAGACTGTTGGACACTGCAGGAATAAGAGAAACAGAAGATATTGTTGAACGAATTGGAGTAGAAAAATCTAGACAGGTTTTAAAGGAAGCCGATTTAATCTTGTTAGTGTTAAATCATGCTGATAAATTTACAAAAGAGGATGAAAATCTTTTTGAAGCAGTTAAAGGCATGGATGTGATTGTCATTGTCAATAAGACAGACCTCACGCAGCAAATTGATATGGATCGTGTAAAGGAATTGGCAAGAGAGCATAAGATCGTCACTACTTCCTTATTAGAGGACCGTGGTGTGGATGAGCTTGAAGAAGCCATATCCTCGTTATTCTTTGCAGGTACAATTGACGCTGGCGATATGACCTATCTATCGAACAGCCGCCATATTGCTTTGATTGGCCAAAGTTTGCATACAATAGAAGAAGCGATTGATGGAGTAGAAATGGGAACTCCAATTGATATAGTTCAAATAGATATAACCAGAACGTGGGAACTGCTTGGTGAAGTAATCGGTGAAAGTGTCCACGAAAGTTTAATTGACCAGTTATTTTCACAGTTCTGTTTAGGGAAATAACGGTCAGAGGTATAGAATGAGGAGGAAAGAGATGTCATACGAAGCAGGTAATTTTGACGTTGTGGTCATTGGTGCCGGACATGCTGGCTGTGAGGCGGGCCTTGCGGCGGCACGAATGGGTGCAAAAACATTAATGATTACGATTAACCTAGATATGGTTGCCTTTATGCCTTGTAATCCATCGATTGGCGGACCTGCTAAAGGGATAGTTGTCCGGGAAATAGATGCACTAGGCGGGGAAATGGGTAGAAATATAGATAAAACGTATATTCAAATGAGGATGTTGAATACGGGGAAAGGCCCTGCGGTCCGTGCATTACGGGCGCAGGCAGATAAAGTTGACTATCAATTTGAGATGAAAAAAACGATTGAAGATACACCAAACCTGACACTCCTTCAAGGTATGGTTGAACAATTAATCGTGGAGGACGGCATCTGTGTCGGCGTCATTACAAAGACAGGAGCTATATATCGTGCCAAAACGGTCGTTATTACGACTGGTACGTACCTGCGCGGGGAAATTATCCTTGGTGAATTAAAATACTCAAGCGGTCCTAATAACCAACAGCCCTCTATTAAGTTATCTGAGCATTTAGAAGAACTTGGGTTTGAGTTGGTTCGTTTTAAGACGGGCACTCCGCCAAGGGTCAATAGTCATACGATTGATTACAGCAAAACAGAGATTCAGCCGGGTGATGAAGTTCCAAGGGCATTCTCATATGAAACAACCAAGTATATTACCGATCAGCTTCCATGCTGGTTAACTTATACAAATGAACAAACACATACATTAATTGATCAAAACCTCCATCGTTCACCGATGTATTCCGGAATGATCAAAGGAACAGGTCCGCGTTACTGTCCATCCATTGAAGATAAAGTGGTCCGTTTTAATGATAAGCCGCGCCACCAAATTTTCCTTGAGCCAGAGGGAAGAAAGACGCAAGAAGTTTATGTTCAGGGCTTGTCGACTAGTTTGCCTGAAGATGTTCAGCAGCAAATCCTCAAAACAATTCCAGGATTAGAAAATGTTCAAATGATGAGATCTGGATACGCGATTGAGTATGACGCCATTGATCCAACTCAGCTTTGGCCGACACTTGAAACAAAGGTTGTAAAAAATCTCTTTACGGCTGGACAAATTAACGGAACTTCCGGGTATGAAGAAGCTGCAGGACAAGGAATTATGGCAGGAATCAATGCCGGGCTGAATGCACTTGGAAAGGAACCGTTAATTCTTAGCCGTTCAGATGCTTATATTGGTGTGTTAATCGATGATTTAATCACGAAAGGAACAAGTGAACCTTATCGTTTGTTAACATCAAGAGCAGAATATCGTCTACTTTTACGCCATGATAATGCTGACTTACGGTTAACGGAAATTGGTCACTCCATTGGTCTGATACCAGAAGAGCGTTATCAAAGATTTTTAGCTAAAAAGGATGCGGTTGAGGCGGAAAAAGAAAGGCTTTCATCAATTCGCATAAAACCTTCAACAGAAGTTCAAGAGTTAATCCGAAGCATCGGCGGCAGTGAGCTTAAAGATGGAATTCTTGCTGCGGATTTATTGAAAAGGCCCGAAGTGACTTATGAACACATCGAAAGAATGACACCTAGTGAGGTTGAGTTAGATCAGGATATTAAAGAGCAGGTTGAAATCCAAGTTAAATATGAAGGATACATTGAAAAGTCACTTCAGCAGGTCGAACGCTTAAAGAAAATGGAGAACAAGAAAATCCCTGAAAATATCGATTATGATTCCATTTCAGGACTTGCAAATGAAGCAAAGCAAAACTTAAAACAAATCAAACCATTATCACTTGCCCAAGCTTCAAGGATTTCCGGTGTAAACCCTGCCGATATCTCAATCCTCCTTATCTATTTAGAACAAGGAAGAATAGCGAAAACGAGTAATTTATAATTAGGCTAAGTTAAGGCTAATAATTGATTTTGGCACTCTGTTGATTGGAACGGAAGGCACGAGACTCCTCGAAAATGCTATCGCACTTTCTTCGTGCGTGGGCGGATTCAAGGAGTAAATCAATGTCCTGCGGGAGACCCCGCAGGCGCCTTAGCGCCGAGGAGGCTCCCCGGAACGCCCTAAGGTCCGCGAAGTTCCTTTCGTTACAATCAACAGACATGTTTAATAAGGCCTATAATTTTTTTAAAAAGAGGAAGTTTTGCTGATGAACATCGAACAATTCAAAGCTATGCTTCTTGAGAAGGGGATTACCCTTAGCGATAAGCAGCTAGATCAATTTGAGAAATACTTTCATACCTTGGTTGAATGGAATGAAAAAATGAACCTAACGGCCATCACTGAGCAAGGTGATGTCTATTTAAAACATTTCTACGATTCCATTTCTGCTGCATTTTACTTTGATTTCACGCAGCCCCTGCATCTCTGTGATGTCGGTGCAGGTGCAGGATTTCCAAGTATTCCATTAAAAATTGCCTTTCCTCATTTAGAGGTGACAATCGTTGATTCATTAAATAAGCGAATTTCCTTTTTAAATCATTTAGCAAATGTATTAAAATTGGAAAAGGTCCACTTCATTCATGACCGCGCTGAGACTTTTGGGGTTAATCCTTCCCATAGGGAGTCCTATGATCTTGTGACAGCGAGAGCCGTTGCAAGAATGTCAGTTCTTAGTGAACTTTGTCTTCCTCTTGTAAAAGTTGGGGGACATTTCGTCGCAATGAAAGCAGCTCATGCGAATGATGAGTTAAGTGTTGGTCAGAAGGCAATCAGTACACTTGGAGGAAAACTAGAGCAGAAGTTTACCTTCACTTTACCGATGGAAGAAAGTGAAAGAAATATCCTTGTGATAAAAAAAGAAAAGCAAACGCCGAAGAAATATCCGCGAAAACCAGGTACACCAGGTAAAATGCCAATTGAATAAATGGCGGAAGAGTGGATTATTTTTGTTTAAATAAACAGCGGTCTTGGCAGGAAGAAAACAGTTAGATAGCGAAATAAGTAATAGGGAGTTTCGTAAAGGTGGTGTTGGGGATGAAGAATTCGTTTTCACGCTTTTTTGGCCTCGGCGAAAAGGGAGATCAAAAGGTTGAGTTAGAGAAAGAGCTTGAAACGGAGTTAGAAGAAGAGCTAGATGCTGCAAAAAATGAGGAAATAAAAAAGATTCCGATTGATAGTATTGTTCCAAATCGTTTTCAGCCTCGAACCGTATTTGATGATGAAAAAATAGAGGAATTGTCACGAACAATCCATACTCACGGAATCATTCAGCCAATTGTAGTCCGGCAGTTTGAAGGAAATTATGAAATTATTGCCGGTGAGCGCCGCTATCGTGCCATGAAGAAGCTTGGCTGGGCTGAAGCACCAGCAATCATAAAAAATTATTCAGATACAGAAACCGCTTCTGTGGCTTTAATTGAAAACCTTCAGCGGGAAGAACTATCGCCTATTGAAGAGGCAATTGCCTATGGAAAGCTTCTTGAACTGCACAGCTTAACGCAAGAAGCGCTTGCTCAACGTCTCGGAAAAGGTCAGTCTACCGTTGCCAATAAGCTAAGACTTTTAAAGCTGCCACAGCTAATTCAAGAATCCTTGTTAAATAAAGAAATAACAGAACGGCATGCACGAGCACTTATTCCACTTAAAAATCCTGAGAAGCAGGTTATGCTTTTACAAGATATAATCGAAAAAAATCTTAATGTTAAGCAAACAGAAGACCGAGTTGCCAGGATATTAGAAGAGAAGAATCAAAAGCCAAAGCCAAAGAGAAAAGCATTCAGCAAAGATATGAGAATTGCTGTAAATACCATTAGGCAATCGTTAACCATGGTTTCTGATAATGGGATTAATCTCGACTCGGAAGAAGAAGAATTTGAAGATTATTATCAATTTACAATAAAAATTCCAAAGAAAAAATAAAATAATTACAAAATGGAACCAGACTTTTTAGCAGTTTGGTTTTTATTTTTGTATCCTAAAACTCAATTAATGTAAAATAATGTTAATTAATATGTTTATCTTCACTAATATTTTTTTAAAAAAAATAACAATAAATCAGTTTCATGATAAAATAAATAGCATGGAATTTTAGTTTACTAGTTTTACTAGTTTATATTACTAGATTTAAGTATTTTATTTGAAACAAGGTAGGTGACATCGTGGGCAAAACCATTGCAATCGCGAATCAAAAGGGCGGAGTTGGAAAGACAACTACCTCTGTCAATCTAGGCGCCTGCTTAGCATACATTGGGAAAAAGGTTTTATTAGTAGACATTGATCCACAAGGGAATGCAACAAGTGGAATTGGTATTGACAAAGCAGATGTAGAACAGTGTATATATGATGTTTTAGTAGATGATGTGGAAGCAAAGGATGTTATTAAACCAACATCTGTCGAGAATTTATATGCCATACCAGCTACGATCCAGCTTGCAGGAGCGGAGATTGAGCTGGTTCCTACTATCTCAAGAGAAGTCCGACTAAAGAGGGCTCTTGAAGAAGTCAAAGATCAATTTGATTATATTATTATTGATTGCCCGCCATCATTAGGCTTATTGACTCTTAACTCCTTAACTGCTTCGGATTCTGTTTTAATCCCTGTTCAATGTGAGTATTATGCTTTAGAAGGTTTAAGCCAATTACTAAATACAGTACGATTAGTACAAAAACACTTAAACCAAGACTTGAAAATAGAAGGCGTATTATTAACGATGCTCGATGCCCGAACCAATCTAGGCATTCAAGTAATCGAAGAAGTTAAAAAGTATTTTCAAGACAAAGTATATAAAACCATTATTCCAAGAAATGTACGTCTAAGTGAGGCTCCGAGTCATGGTGAACCAATTATTAATTATGATTCAAAATCTCGTGGAGCAGAAGTGTATTTAGATTTAGCAAAGGAAGTGGTCTCAAATGGCTAAAGGTTTAGGGAAAAAGGGCATAAATGCGTTTTTTACAAATATCGAAGCCGGTAAGGAAGAGACTGTCCAAGAAATTAGTTTAAAGGAATTGCGTCCAAATCCTTACCAGCCAAGGAAAACCTTCCAACAAGAGGCCATTGATGAGTTGAAAGCTTCTATATTAGAGCATGGAATACTCCAGCCTCTTGTGGTAAGAAAAAGCATAAAAGGGTATGAAATTGTTGTCGGAGAAAGACGCTTTCGAGCGGCTAAAGAAGCAAAATTAGATACTGTTCCAGCTGTTGTCAGAGAGTTAACAGAGCAGCAAATGATGGAATTAGCAGTATTGGAAAATCTTCAGCGAGAAGATCTAAACGCTATTGAAGAAGGACAAGCATACCAAACATTAATGGAAAAGTTAAATTTTACCCAAGAAGAAGTAGCGAAGCGGTTAGGAAAAAGCCGGCCGCATGTAGCCAATCATATCCGTCTACTTTCTCTTCCTGCTAAGATTCAAGAGTTAATTTCAACGGAGAAAATTTCAATGGGGCATGGCCGGGCACTCCTAGGCTTAAGACAAAAGGCAAAGCTGCCAGCTATAGTAGATAAAATTATTCAGGAATCGTTGAATGTTCGCCAACTGGAAAAACTCATCCAACAATTAAATGAAAATGTTCCACGTGAAACAAAAAAGCCAGAGAAGAAAAAGGATGTGTTTATCCAGGAGCGGGAACACTCCCTTCGCGAACGATTTGGTACGACTGTAAACATTAAGAAATCCAAAAATAAAGGAAAAATCGAAATTGAATTTTTCTCCGAAGAGGATTTAGAACGGATTTTAGAAATGCTAGGCAAGGAAGAAGCATATTAAACCATCAGAGGATGGTTTATTTTTTTTTATTAGGCTGTGAGTTAACTCCTTTATTTGATTGGAGCGGAAGGCGCGAGACTCCTGCAGGAGGACGGGACAGGGGAGACCCTGCTCATCTCTTAGCGCCGAGGAGGCTTCCCGAACCGCCTGGAGCGGAAATCAACAGGTAATACTAACACAGCCTTTCCAAAAAAAATAACTTTCCAACAGCACCAAAAGATGATAGTTTAATACTATTATAAATTTCGAGAATCGAAGAATAGGTGAATAGACAATGTTTTTATTAGGAACGCTTGTAAATGGATTGTTAATCATTATTGGGGTAATTATTGGTAAACTCTTGAACCGAATTCCTGAAAGCATGAGAACAACAGTCATGTATGCGATTGGCTTGTCGGTGATAGTGCTCGGATTACAGATGGGAATAAAAAGTGAAAATTTTTTGATTGTAATTATCAGCTTGGTTATGGGGGCTGTTTTTGGCGAGCTCATGCAATTAGAAGAAAAGCTGAATCAACTCGGGCTGTGGCTGGAAAGGAAAATGGGTTCTGTCGGTTCAACTGGAAAAGGAAGTATTGCAGAAGGATTTGTTACAGCAACTTTAATCTTTGTCATTGGGGCTATGGCAATCATTGGGGCACTTGACAGTGGTATTCGCGGGGATCACGATGTATTGTATACAAAAGGGCTCATAGATGGTTTCACTTCAATTATTTTAACTACTACTCTTGGGGTAGGAGTTATTTTTTCAGCCATACCAGTCATGCTCTATCAAGGAATCATTGCATTATTTGCCACTCAAATTAATACATTTATTCCCCAAGTATTGATGGATCAATTTATTGTTGAAATGACAGCAACAGGCGGTGTCATGATTTTTGCCATCGGTCTAAATCTAACAGGACTAGTGAAAATTAAAGTAGCAAACCTCCTCCCTGCTATTGCTGTGACAGGGCTTATCGTTACAATTCTTTATCTATATAATCTTTATTTGTAGTACTTTACCATAGTTGTGAAAATAAAAAAGAGCAATTGGAGTTAATCCAGATTGCTCTTTTAATTAGTCTTTTTCTGCTCTTGCTGTGTTAGTTCTTGCAGTCTTCCTTTTGTATGAAGAATGCTTGCCTGATAAATACCATTTGCAATTGTTTTTGCCATTTTCATAACCAGGTTAAGGCGTGTATTTTGTAAGACAAAGAACTCCATAAAGCCGCTGACATTGACGATACCGGTTATGTGGATATTTCCAACTGCAGGAAGCTCCTTATTTACACCAGCCCCAGGTTTAACCGGGCCATCACCTACCTGGATAACACCAACATTTTTCATTCGTCCTAAACAGGCATCAATCCCAATAATATAGGGATCATGATGTTTTATTGTTATTTCTTGTAAACGTTCATTTAGATTTACTGCATGAATGGGCTCATCTAGAGTACCATACACATGAAAGGAAGATATGTCCTTCTCCTCTAGAAGTGATCCCACAAGCGGCCCTAGTGAATCTCCAGTTGAGCGGTCAGTTCCAATACAAACAAAAATGATCGGCCGCTCCGCATACCTGGGCAGGAACTTTAATAGTTCCATTGAAAGATTTTCAGCAGCTTGAAAATCATCATGAGGTATTCGCTGTGTATTAGCCCTCCTATCCAAGAAACTAGGTTTCAGATTCATAAGTCCACTCCTCGGTCTGTGTTACTTTTTAATAGTATACGGAAAATTCCGAAAATCTATACGTAGTCAAGCAAAGAATTCCAGTTGAAAAAATGAATAATTCACAATACTATAAAGTACAAAGGAAACTTGGTAAAATAAGTGTGATTCATCAGGCAGAGGGAAAGGGTGTTTAAATGAGTTCTACTCAAAGGATTATTCAAAGATTTATTGATAAATTCCAAAATGAAGATACATGGTTAGCTATAGGGGAAGGTTTACTTAAAATCATTGCCATTATGATCGTTGCTAAGATTTTAATTAAGTTAGGCAGTTTAGCCATTGATAATATTTTTAAAATAAGAACGCGTTCTCCACTTAAGACTTCTGAACGCAGAGAAGAGACATTATCAAAGCTTCTTGATAATGTACTTACATATGTTGTCTATTTTATTTCTTTTATGATGATTCTTTCTGTCTTAACCATCGATGTAAAAGCGCTGATTGCCGGGGCTGGAGTTGTCGGACTCGCCGTTGGTTTTGGAGCGCAGAGTCTTGTCAAAGATGTAATAAGCGGTTTCTTTATCATTTTTGAAGATCAGTTTTCAGTTGGTGATCACGTTCGAATTGACCAATTTGAAGGAACCGTTCAAACGATTGGTTTGCGAACAACAAAGTTAAAAAGCTGGACAGGAGAAGTTCATATTCTTCCGAATGGGAGTATCATTCAAGTAACAAATTTCTCTTTAAATAACAGCCTTGCAATCATCGATATATCGGTTGCATATGAAGAAGATATTGAAAAAACGCAAAAGGTCATTAAGGATTTACTTGAAAAAATGCCTGAACAATACGAAGAATTAACGAAAGCACCTGAGCTTTTAGGTATCCAAACCTTGGGACCATCAGAGATTGTTTTGAGAATTGTTGCTGAAACCTTGCCAATGAAGCATGCAGGTGTTTCAAGGAATATAAAAAGAGATGTTAAAGAATGTTTAGATGCGCATGGAATTGAAATTCCATATCCGCGTATGGTCATGTACTCAAAGAATTCTGGAAATATCACTGAACCTGGTGTTTAAGAGGAGGCGATTTCAATGGAAGAAAAAGAATTTGGGTTAAATGATGTTGTTGAGATGAAAAAACAGCATCCATGTGGGACGAACCGTTGGAAAATTATTCGCATGGGGATGGATATTCGCATCAAATGTGAAGGCTGCGATCATAGTGTAATGATCCCAAGGCGTGAGTTTTCTCGGAAAATGAAGAAAATTTTGGTGAAGCATGAGCAGTAGATCATGCTTCTTTTTTTTGCTTAAATATATTATCCTATTAAAAAAGTAGAAAGATCATTTTGGGGGTGAGGAAATATGGCGGAAGTTCTGAAATCAGCATGTCCTTTAAATTGCTGGGACAGCTGCGGTCTTCTTGTAAGTATTGAAAATAATAAAGTAATAAAGGTTGAAGGTGACCCCTCCCACCCGATTACCAAGGGGAAAATTTGCGGCAGAGGAAGAATGCTCGAAACAAGGACCAATTCTCCTGAACGGCTTCTTTATCCTTTAAAAAAGGTAAATGGAGAGTTTCAGCAAATTTCATGGAAGCAAGCACTAGATGAAATTTCCCTTAAGTTAAAGGAAATTAAAGAACAATATGGTTCCACCGCCGTCCTCCATAGTCATGATTATGCAAACAACGGGATTCTAAAAAATTTGGACCAACGTTTTTTTAATGGATATGGCGGTGTTACAGAAATTTATGGATCACTTTGTTGGGGTGCAGGAATTGAGGCACAAAAGTGGGATTTTGGTGATGCTTATGGTCATGAACCAGAGGATATCCTATATAGTAAAAACATTATTATCTGGGGAAGAAACGTCGCGCGGACCAATATGCACTTTTATGAAAAACTCCTAGAAGCAAAGAAAAATGGAGCAAAAATTTTTGTTATTGACCCATTATATAATGCAACTGCAAAAATAGCAGATGAATATATATCAGTAAAACCGGGAATGGATGGTTTACTTGCTGCAGGTATCATAAAGGAAATTCTTCGATTAGGTATGGAAGATCGTGGATTTATTGATCAATATACGTATGGATTTGAGGATTTAGAAAACCTTATTAACACTATTTCTTTAGAAAAAATCAGTGAAATGACAGAGGTACCAATAGAAACGATCCACCTTTTAGCAAAGGTTTTTACAGATAAACCAACATCAACTTTTATGGGACTTGGACTGCAGCGATACAAGAATGGCGGAAATACTATTCGTTTGATTGACGCTCTTGTTGCGGTAAGCGGCAACATTGGAATAGCTGGCGGAGGCGCCAATTATGCAAATCTCCAAGTAGGTCAAAGCTTTGATGTTGCTAATTTAACTAAGAGTGATCGCAAAACCAGCCATAGACAGTTTTCAATTATGAAGCAAGCGGAGGAAGTGCTCGCTGCCATTGATCCAGAAATAAAGATGATTATCGTCACCTGTGGCAATCCTCTTACACAAGTTCCAGATTCATCCATCGTGGAAAAAGCTTTTTCGTCAGTTTCGACTTTGGTGGTTATTGAGCAATTTATGACTGATACAGCGCAACTGGCTGATTATGTTTTGCCAACTACAACATCATTTGAGGAAGAAGATATTTATTACTCCTCTATGTATCATCACTACGTCAATTATGGTCCGAAACTTGTTTCAGCACCTGGGGAAGCAAAATCTGATTTATGGATTTGGACACAGCTGGCACAGAGACTCGGATTTGGAGATGATTTTAGGCTATCAAGAGAGCAGATGCTTCAATTGTCTCTTCTGTCGTTAGCTGAAAAGGGAAAAACGTTGGATGAACTTAAAGTGAAAAGTTCTCTTGAATTGCCGGTAAAGCGGGTTCCATGGGAGGATTTCCAGTTTAAGACAGCTTCCGGAAAATATGAATTTACCTCTATGAACAAGGGTGAAGAAGGTAAGTTGAAATTAGCTGTTCCTGAAGAATCAAAATGGAATAATCCGCTCCTAGCCGAAGAGTTTCCGTATCACCTATTGACCATTCATCCATTAAGATCAAATCACTCACAAAACTATCATCTCCTTCCTAAAGCACCTCAGCTAAAAATAGAAGTTGCTGAAAATATTGCAACCGATATGCATTTAAAGGCTGTTGATTTTGTAAGAGTATGGAATAATCGTGGAGAAGTGAAGGGATATCTCTCCATTTTACCAAAGGCACACCCTAACACGATTAATATCGATGAAGGAATGTGGAGACAGTTTGGCGGTTCCGTTAATAACCTAACCTCAAGCAGTGAATCCGATAACGGCCTGGGCAGTACCTTGTACGATTGCCTGGTGAATATTGAAAAAATAAACTAACTGCTGCCGATAGCGGCAGTTTTTCTTATTTAGCCTAAGTGCCTAGGGCTTCCACTTTTCTTTGCTTGTCTTTTTACGGGCTAATGCCTATAATTGTGAGAGGCTTTTTAATAATACTTGGACGTTATTTTTATAAATAGATATATTCTTTGAGGAGTGAAAGTAATGGCATTAACAGCAGGAATTGTAGGGCTGCCGAATGTTGGTAAGTCTACATTATTTAATGCAATCACACAGGCTGGGGCTGAATCAGCTAACTATCCGTTCTGTACGATTGATCCAAACGTAGGAATTGTGGAAGTACCAGACCACCGTCTAAATAAATTGACTGAGCTTGTTCAGCCGAAAAAGACAGTTCCCACTGCATTTGAATTTACCGATATCGCAGGAATTGTCAAGGGTGCAAGTAAAGGTGAAGGATTAGGAAATAAATTCTTATCTCATATTCGTCAAGTAGACGCGATTTGTCAGGTTGTCCGCTGCTTTGCAGATGATAATATTACTCACGTTTCAGGGAAAGTTGATCCAATTTCAGATATAGAGGTCATTAACTTAGAGTTAATTCTTGCGGATATGGAATCTGTAGAGAAACGGATAAGCCGTGTTGAAAAACTAGCGAAGCAAAAAGATAAAGAGGCAGCGGCTGAGTTTGAAGTGCTTTCTATGCTTCGTGATGCTTTTGAAGCTGAGAAGCCAGCACGGACGGTTGAATTTACCGATGAACAGTTGAAAATTGCAAAAATGCTTCATCTTTTAACGATTAAGCCCGTTCTATATGTGGCGAACGTTGGTGAAGATGATGTAGCGAATCCAACAGAGAACGAATATGTTCAAAAGGTTCGTGAGTTTGCAGCCGCAGACAATGCTGAAGTTATCGTGATTTGTGCAAAGATTGAAGAAGAAATTGCTGAGCTTGAAGGCGATGAAAAGCAAATGTTCCTTGAGGAACTTGGAATTGAAGAATCCGGACTTGATCAATTAATTCGTGCGGCTTATAATTTGCTTGGATTAGCTACCTACTTTACAGCAGGTGTTCAGGAGGTTCGTGCATGGACGTTTATACATGGCATGAAAGCTCCACAATGTGCGGGTATCATTCACTCTGATTTTGAACGCGGATTTATTCGTGCAGAAACAGTTTCTTATGATGACTTATTAGCAGCAGGAAGCTATAATGCCGCTAAGGAAGCTGGAAAAGTCCGTTTAGAAGGAAAAGAGTATCTAGTAAAAGATGGAGATGTCATTCACTTCCGTTTTAATGTATAAAATTGTCAGCCTTGCATTCGCAGGGCTTTTTACGTGGGGAGACTTTTAAGGGAAGGCTGTGTTGAAGGAAACTTTTGATTTTAGAACTATGTTGATTTGTGCGGAAGGCGCGAGACTCCTCGAAAATGCTATCGCATTTTCTTCGTGCGTGGGCAGACTCGAGGATGTAAATCAATGTCCTGCAGGAGGACGGGACAGGGGAGACCCCGCTCATCTCTTAGCGCCGAGGAGTAGGAAAAGCGGAAGCGCCTTGTCCAGCCCCGACAAGCGCTGGAGGGCCTGACGATGAAGTCGTTCTTTGACTTCAACGTTGGGACCGAAGCGACTCGAGGGGCTAGGCGCTGCAGCTAGACAGGCTTCCCGAGCCGCCTGCGGAAAGCGAAGCGCCTCGTGACAGGCAGAGACCGCCTGTCACTGCGGTGATTATTCAAAGAAGCTTTCCTTTGTGGAGCACAAATCAACAGCCTAATTTAACACAGCATAAAGGAAAAAACTGAAATAGTGAACAACCTTGCTTTTCCTGATGAACTATGCTAAAATTTTACCTTGTGAGTAATGAATAATTGCTCCTTGCCCAAAATGGGCCGTTTAGACCAAAAGGAGGTGACTGTGATGAATAAGTACGAAATCATGTACATCATCCGCCCAAATATTGAAGATGAAGCGAAAAAAGCTCTTGTTGAGCGTTTCAACGGAATTCTTCTTGAAAACGGTGCGGAAACTGCTGAAACAAAAGATTGGGGTAAGCGTCGTTTAGCTTACGAAATCAATGATTTCCGTGATGGATATTACGAAATCGTTAAAACTACATCTTCAGCTGACGCGGTACAAGAATTTTCTCGTCTTGCGAAAATCAGCGAAGATATCATTCGCCATTTAGTAATTAAAGAAGAAGCTTAATATATATGTATTTTGGTCAGAATGTTTCACATGAAACATTCTCCGAAAGAAAAGGAGTTGATTCTGATGATGAATCGTGTCGTGCTTGTTGGCCGTTTAACAAAAGATCCTGATTTGCGTTATACACCAAATGGGGTTCCTGTAGCTACTTTTACTTTAGCAGTTAACCGCCCGTTTTCTAGTCAGGCTGGTGAGCGTGAAGCAGACTTTATTAATTGTGTTGTTTGGCGAAAACCTGCTGAAAATGTGGCGAACTTCTTGAAAAAGGGCAGTCTTGCAGGTGTTGATGGCCGTATTCAAACCCGCAACTATGAAGGACAAGATGGTAAGCGTGTTTACGTTACTGAAGTTCAGGCAGAAAGTGTTCAATTTCTTGAACCTAAAAATGCATCTAGCGGCGGCGGAAGAAGCGACAACGATCACTTCGGTGCACCTCCAAGGGAACCGCAAGGAAATCCTTATGGCGGCGGCAATCAGAATCAACGTCAGTATCAAAACAACAACAATAATAATAACAAAGGTTTTACTAAAGTGGATGATGATCCGTTCGCAGGTAACGGTCAGATAGACATCTCCGATGATGATTTACCATTTTAAAGTAAAATTTGAATGAACGTTTCTAAAATAACAGTAATGAAGGAGGGAATTTTCATGGCAGGTGGAGGACGTAAAGGCGGACGCGCGAAGCGCCGTAAAGTGTGCTATTTTACAGCAAATGGTATCTCTCGCATCGATTATAAAGATGTAGATTTACTTAAAAAGTTTATCTCTGAGCGTGGAAAGATTTTACCACGTCGTGTAACTGGTACAAGCGCTAAATATCAGCGTAAACTAACAGTTGCAATCAAACGTGCACGTCAAATGGCATTATTACCATTCGTTGCAGGGGAATAAATTGAATTCGAGCAGCTAGGGGGAACCCTTGCTGCTTTTTTCTTTTATATTGCAGAATTGTTGAATAGCAGCGCGTATCTAGCTAAAATTAAGAAATAGGGTTTTTTGAATTAATTGAGGTGAAGCAGTGAAAAATGTTCGTAAATTAACAGAAGGTGCTATCCTTTTAGCAGCCTTTGCAGTTCTATTGTTACTTACAATCTATGTCCCGTTGCTTGGAATGGTTGTAAACCTATTCTTAGCTGTACCATTTATGCTTTTTGCAGCCAAGAATGATGGGAAAAGTATATTTGTTTTTATCATCGCCTCCCTTCTTCTATCATTCATTGTAGGAAGTATTATGTCCCTGCCATTAACGCTTGCATATGGAACAACAGGTGTCGTAATCGGGTACCTTATTCAAAAACAGAAGAATATGGGTGTTCTATTCATTGCAGGTACTCTTGTCTTTCTAGTTAATTTAATTATTATTTATGTATCAAGTATTGTTCTTTTTAAAGTAGATATGATCACTGAAATGATTGAAATGATGCGTGAGTCACTCAATGTTTCCGCTGATTTATTAAAGAACTTTGGAAATGCGCAGGACTCGGAGAAGGTGTTGGAGCAATTTAATAATGGATTAAATCTAATTAAAACTTTAATCCCAACGTTATTCGTTCTTTCTTCCTTTTTAATTGTATTTATCATGCAGCTTGTATCCTTCCCAATTATAAAAAGATTTGGAGTTAAGGTAGAAAAATGGAAAAGCTTTAAAGACATTTCCTTGCCAAAAAGCATCATGTATTATTTTCTCCTTACTTTGCTTTTAAGCATGTTTATGAATCCTGAAGAAGGTACCTTCTGGTATATGGCAATTATCAATATGACCTACATCCTGCAATTCCTAATGGTCCTGCAAGGATATACATTTATATTTTATTACTTCGATCAAAAGGGTATTTCAAAAGCTATTTCTATAACAATAGCGATTGTCTCTTTCACCATTCCAATTTTTCTTTATATTGTAGGGATATTAGGTATAATTGACTTAGGCTTTGATTTACGAAAAGGCTTTACGAAAAAAGAGAGATGACTACTGTTTAGGAGCTGAAAAATTTGCCTGCATTTATTGAAAAACGCTCGATTCGTTATCCTTTTTACGGGCTAATAGGCATTACAGTGGTGCTGCTCATTGTCCTGGCCTACTATAATTGGATACTAAGCTTAGTTGGGTTATTTCTCATTATCCCGCCATTTTACTATATGTTAGTCATTGATTCCCGCCAAAGAAAAGAGATGGAAGACTATATCTCAACCCTTTCTTACCGAGTGAAAAGGGTTGGCGAAGAAGCGCTGATGGAGATGCCGATTGGGATTATGCTCATAAATGATGAATACTCTATCGAGTGGACCAATCCTTTTCTTTCCTCCTATTTTGATGAGGATACCCTAATTGGAAGGTCACTCTACGAAATAGCTGATACGTTGATTCCGTTAATTAAACAAGAGGTTGGCACAGAAATTATTACCCTTCACGAACGGAAATTTCAGGTGATTCTTAAAAGTGAAGAGAAGCTCCTTTACTTCTTTGATGTCACCGAACAAAAAGAAATTGAACAAATGTACCACGATGAACGCACCGTTATTGCAGTTATCTTTTTAGATAATTATGATGAATTAACACAAGGTATGGATGACCAAATGCGTGGCAGTATTAACAATATGGTTACTTCAACCCTAAATAAGTGGGCCCAGGACAATGGTATTTTTCTTAAAAGAATTTCATCTGAACGATTTATTGCTGTTTTCAATGAAGCTATTCTTCTGCTTCTCGAAAAAGGAAAATTTACCGTTCTAGATGAAGTAAGAGAAATGACATCTAAGCAAAATATCTCCTTCACACTAAGTATAGGTGTAGGTGCTGGGACGCCTTCTCTGCCTGAGTTAGGTGTATTAGCGCAATCAAGTCTGGATTTAGCCTTAGGAAGAGGCGGAGATCAGGTAGCGATTAAACAGCCCAATGGTAAAGTTAAATTCTTTGGCGGTAAAACAAATCCGGTTGAAAAACGGACAAGAGTACGCGCCCGCGTTATTTCCCATGCCTTAAAGGATTTAATTACCGCAAGCGATAAGGTCATAATTATGGGTCATAAAAATCCTGATATGGATTCTATTGGGTCATCTATTGGTATTTACAAGGTTGCTCAAATGAATCAAAAGGATGCCTACATAGTCTTGAACCCCCAAGAAATGGATGGCGCTGTTCACCGGCTCATGGGAGAAATCCGCCATCAAGAGCAGTTATTTTCTCGATTTATTGGTCCAGAAGAAGCATTGGAGATTTCAACAGAAAAAACATTGCTAGTTATCGTTGATACCCATAAGCCAGCACTCGTCATTGAAGAACGACTGCTTAATAAAATAGATAATGTTGTGGTTATTGACCATCATCGCCGAGGAGAAGAATTTATTTCAAATCCAGTTCTTGTTTATATGGAGCCATATGCTTCCTCAACTGCAGAGCTTGTAACTGAATTTCTTGAATACCAGCCGAAACGCGGTAAAATAGAAATGATAGAAGCAACGGCACTGCTCGCGGGAATCGTGGTGGATACGAAAAGCTTTACTTTACGAACAGGTGCTAGAACCTTCGACGCTGCCTCCTATTTACGAGGCCAAGGAGCGGATACCATCCTCGTTCAGAAGTTTTTAAAGGAAAGCGTTGATACGTACATTAAGCGGGCTAAATTAATTGAATCGGTTGTTTTTTACCGCGATGGAATTGCCATTGCTAAAGGGGATGAAGGCGACCAACATGATCAAGTCCTTCTAGCCCAGGCAGCAGATACTCTCCTGACGATGGATGGTGTAGCAGCCTCCTTTGTGATTGCGAAACGAAATGAAGGGCTGATTGGAATTAGTGCCAGATCGCTTGGAAATGTAAATGTCCAGGTCATTATGGAAAAGCTTCAAGGCGGCGGGCACCTGACAAATGCAGCTACCCAGCTGACCGGGATTTCCATAGCAGAAGCAGAAAGACAATTAAAGCTAACAATTGAAGACTATTTTGAAGGTGGGAAAAAGGAATGAAAGTAATTTTTCTAAAAGATGTAAAAGGAAAAGGCAAAAAAGGTGAAGTAAAGAATGTTGCGGATGGCTATGCGCATAACTTCTTAATTAAGCAAGGCCTGGCAATTGAAGCGAGTAATGCAAACATCAGCACATTGGAAGGTCAACAGAAAAAGGAAGACAAACGTGCAGCAGAAGAGCTAGCTGAAGCGAAAAAGCTAGGAGAGCAGTTAGAAAAAATTACTGTTGAGCTTTCTGCTAAAGCAGGTGAAGGCGGCCGCCTTTTTGGTTCAATTACGACAAAACAAATTGCGGAAGAACTTCAAAAGAAACATGGTATTAAAATCGATAAGCGCAAAATGGAATTATCAGATGCGATTCGTACTCTTGGACATACAAAGGTTCCAGTTAAGCTTCATCATGAAGTTTTAGCAACTTTAACCGTTCATGTAAAAGAAGTAAATTAATTTCCAGTTCAAATTTTAGCTAAACATGTTAAAATAATAAAAGTTAAGGGAAAAAGGAACTACACTTTTTCTTAAATGAGTGATGTGATCGGTTGAGGCTGGTCACTTTTCTTTATTATGGACATAATTAGGTTTAATACTATTAATATATAATAAATTATCCTCTTCATATTAGGAGGTTTTTGATAGATGAATGATTTATATGCAGATCGTCTGCCACCGCAAAATATTGAAGCTGAACAAGCTGTCTTAGGTGCGATTTTCTTAGAACCCTCTTCTTTAACTGTGGCTACAGAAATCTTGATACCTGAAGATTTTTACCGTGCTTCGCATCAAAAGATATTTAATGCTATGTTGAAGCTGAACGACGAAGGTAAGGTCGTTGACCTTGTAACGGTAACCGAGGAGTTAGCAGCAGCAAAGCTAATTGAAGATACAGGCGGAGTGAGTTATTTAAGTGAATTGGCTAGTTCTGTTCCAACAGCTGCTAATATTGAGTATTATGCGAGAATCGTAGAAGAGAAGTCTTTGTTAAGACGATTAATACGAACAGCCACTGAGATTGCTTCAGATGGTTATTCTCGTGAAGATGAAGTCGAAGCACTTTTAAGCGAGGCAGAAAAAAATATTCTTGCCGTAGCGCAGCGGAAAAATGCTGGATCCTTCCACAATATTAAAGATGTCCTTGTACGTACGTATGACAATATAGAAGAAATGCATAACCGTGTAGGGGATATTACCGGTATTTCAACTGGATTTGCTGAATTGGATCGGATGACAGCAGGTTTCCAGCGTAATGATTTAATTATCGTTGGGGCCCGTCCTTCCGTTGGTAAAACGGCATTTGCCTTGAACATTGCTGCCAATGTTGCGACAAAAACGGGTGAAAATGTGGCCATATTCAGTCTAGAGATGGGTGCAGAACAGCTTGTTATGCGTATGCTTTGTTCGGAAGGAAATATCGATGCTCAAAGGCTGCGTACAGGTTCCCTTACAGATGATGACTGGGGTAAGCTGACGATGGCCATGGGAAGTCTGTCAAATTCGGGAATTTTTATAGACGATACACCTGGGGTTAGAATCAGTGATATCCGTTCAAAATGCCGTCGCCTGCAGCAAGAGCATGGTTTAGGCATGATCCTAATCGATTATTTGCAGTTAATCCTAGGAAGCGGCCGTTCAGGTGAGAACCGTCAGCAGGAGGTTTCAGAGATTTCCAGATCCCTAAAACAATTAGCGCGTGAGCTTAAGGTTCCTGTTATTGCCCTATCACAGCTTTCCCGTGGTGTGGAACAGCGTCAGGACAAACGTCCGATGATGTCCGATATTCGTGAATCCGGTTCGATTGAGCAGGATGCCGATATCGTTGCCTTCCTCTACCGTGATGATTACTACGATAAAGAATCCGAGAATAAAAACATCATCGAAATCATTATCGCTAAGCAGCGTAACGGCCCAACCGGCACCGTTTCGCTGGCGTTTGTAAAAGAGTACAATAAATTCGTAAACCTCGAGACACGGTACGATCCAAGTGCATAACTTTTAATGAGCTAGCCGGCCAATCATTGGCTGGCTTTTTTAATAGATTGATAACTCAACAAGGCCAGAATTGTAAAGTTGAGGCTATTCGTACCCGTTCAGGCCGAAAATGGGGATTATCGGTAACGAATAGAGGCTATTCGTGCCCGCAAAGGCTGAAAAGGTAAATAGACGGTAACGAATAGAAAAATTACTCTTTTAAAATGTAATAAGATGATCTACTATGTCTTATTAGTTCAAGATTTTTTGCTAAAATACGTCTAATCGTTTTTTTAGACTTTATGATGCTGCACCATTCATGAATTCTATCTGTCGTAATCTTTATATCCGGAAAAAGTAAGCTAAATTCATTCACACTTCTTAATATAGCTGCCTCAGGCTCCTCTATACATCCACATTTCTTACATTTCAATGTCCCATCTGTTAAAAAGTTCCTGCAATCCCGGCAAGTGATACCTTTTTTCAACTTTTCAAAGCTGTATGGAGGTAATCTTGGATAGGGAGATTCAATTTTATGCAGACCTTCTAATTGCTCGGCTAATTGAAAATGCTTTTTGTTTAGTTTTACTGGTCCTGAATTTAACCTTTTTAAAAAGCGGTTAAGCTGTGTTGGAAAAATAATGGCTGGCTGGATTGAGGGTAAATATAAGTGGAACTCGGGGTTTTTGAAGATAAGATAGGAAGCAATCGTAAAATGATATCCTAATTCGTGCAGCAATTTTTCAAGTAAGGTTTCGCAGCGTTCTAGCTGGTGTAATGGATTCTTTTGTAGGACACCTGCGGGGTTATACCATTTATCATCTTTGACAACATAATCTCCTTCAAAATTTTTTACGTCTAATAGATGAATCTTCTCATAAGCAATGATTAACGTATCAATTTGGAACGTGGATTGGTTATGTTCAAGTAATAAGTCATGCAGAACGAACCAATCATCAGTAAGATTTAGCAGCCAAATATCGCTTCTTACCTCGCCTTCATACCCTTTATTGATTGTCCAAAAATGTTTTTTATCATTCTCTGAAAGATCCATTCTAGCATTTAATAAACGATAAAGTACTAATTCCAATGGTTCCGATCTCTTTTTAAAAATCATATAACACTTCCTTCCTAATGATACCTATTTTATGGAAAACTAACATCTAATACAAGCTAGATTCATAAATTAATATTTTACGAACATATTTTAATAAGTTAATATAAATCGTTCGTGTTTTGTTGACTTTTACCTGCATTAATTGGTAAACTTGTGTGTGGAAAAAGAAAAGCGTATTTAATTTGGAGGTGCCTATATGACGTCAGTAGTGGTAGTTGGTACACAATGGGGAGACGAGGGAAAGGGTAAAATTACCGATTTTCTTTCCGAAAATGCAGAGGCAATTGCTCGATATCAAGGTGGAAATAACGCAGGTCACACCATTAAATTCAACGGTGAAACATATAAATTACACTTAATTCCATCTGGAATCTTTTATAAGGAAAAAATCTGTGTAATTGGCAATGGAATGGTGGTCGATCCTAAGGCACTTGTTGCTGAGCTTGCCTATTTACACGAAAAAGGGATTACAACCGATAACCTTCGCATCAGTAACCGCGCACACGTTATCCTTCCTTACCATTTAAAACTCGATGTTGTTGAGGAAGAAAGTAAGGGTGCCAATAAAATTGGAACCACTAAAAAAGGAATCGGCCCTGCTTATATGGATAAGGCAGCGCGCGTTGGAATCAGAATTGCTGACCTCCTTGAGCGTGACGTTTTTGAAGAAAAGCTTGAACGAAACCTAGCTGAAAAGAATCGTTTGTTCGAACGCATTTATGAGACAACAGGATTTACAAAAGAGGAAATCTTAGATGAGTATTTCGAATATGGGCAGCAAATTAAACAATATGTTTGTGATACATCTGTAGTGTTAAATGACGCTCTAGATGAAGGCAAACGGGTTTTATTTGAAGGCGCTCAGGGAGTTATGTTAGATATTGACCAAGGTACGTATCCATTTGTTACTTCATCGAATCCTGTTGCAGGAGGCGTTACAATTGGCTCTGGCGTTGGCCCATCAAAAATCACACATGTTGTGGGAGTTTGTAAGGCGTATACCTCTCGTGTTGGTGACGGACCGTTCCCAACGGAGTTACATGATGAAATTGGCAGTCAAATTCGTGAAGTAGGACGTGAGTACGGTACAACAACTGGACGTCCACGTCGAATTGGCTGGTTTGACAGTGTAGTTGTTCGTCATGCACGTCGTGTTAGCGGCTTAACGGACCTTTCACTGAATTCCATTGATGTGCTATCTGGGCTTGAAACGTTAAAAATCTGTACAGCCTATAGCTACAAGGGTGAACTGATTACTGAATACCCTGCAAGCCTTAAGGTGTTAGCGGAGTGTGAACCAGTCTATGAAGAGCTTCCAGGATGGTCTGAGGATATTACAGGAGTTAAAACATTAGATGAACTTCCTTTAAATGCACGTCATTATGTTGAACGGGTAACACAGCTTACTGGAATTCCATTAACTACTTTCTCTGTAGGGCCAGATCGCAATCAAACAAATGTTGTTCGCAGTCCTTGGAGACAAATTTAATCTTGAAAAAGCCCTCATTTTCTGAGGGCTTTCACTTTTAAAAATCTTTTTTTAAAAAAGTATTGTACTTTACGTACAAGCCGTGTTATTATAAAAAGCGTCGTCACAAACGAGACATCTTATGACGAGCCATTAGCTCAGTTGGTAGAGCATCTGACTTTTAATCAGAGGGTCGAAGGTTCGAATCCTTCATGGCTCACCAAAGTTTTTTCGCGATAGTGGAAAATTACTTTCCTTTCGCGTTAGCAAAATAACCTTCAATTTATGGCCCCTTGGTCAAGTGGTTAAGACACCTCCCTTTCACGGAGGTAACACGGGTTCGAATCCCGTAGGGGTCATTGGCATTTGATTGTTGGCAAAACATCGGCAAGTCCGGTTGCTTGCTGACAATCAATATCATATGGTCTGGTAGTTCAGTTGGTTAGAATGCCTGCCTGTCACGCAGGAGGTCGCGGGTTCGAGTCCCGTCCAGACCGCCATTAACTTACCTAAATAGATAAGTTATGGTAACAACTTAAGTTGGCTCAGTAGCTCAGTCGGTAGAGCAAAGGACTGAAAATCCTTGTGTCGGCGGTTCGATTCCGTCCTGAGCCATAATAAAAAAAGAAGCTTGCAGATGTAGGCTTCTTTTTTTATTTGTTATAAGCGTAATATTGATGTAATAAAACATCTAATTATTTACAAGATTTTGGCGAAGCTTGTCCCATTATGTAAAATGTGGTCATATTCTATCACCTGTTTAAAACGTTGGTATAATAACTTTTACCTACCAAAATAGGAAAAAATACACAGAAAATCCTCCTACTTCCAACTCCTATATCTGTAGTAAAATGTCAGCTGTTATACAATTTTGTTACATTATAAAGACTAATCGTTATTAAATTTGAAATTATGTTAAAGTTATAGAGTAGAAAAAGAAGGAAATTTCTTTTGTGGTTATAAAGTACTAGATTAAGAGAGTTGTTTCCGTAATTTAGGAGGATTCCAATGTTATTTAATAATAAAGGAAATAAATCAAGTAAATTAAAGAAAAAACAATCTTTGAAAATGGCTGTTATGACAGCGTTTGCGGCTTCTGCACTAATATTTAGCAGCGTGTCTGCAAGTGCTGCAGGTTCGTTCAAATTAACGACTGTTTACCATGTATACCATGATCAACAATATATAGGAACTGTTTCTAATAAAGAGATTGTTGAAAACATTGTCGAAGAAAAGGAAGACAAATTAAGAGAATCTACTAAGGATATGGACTTGAATTTTGGCTCAAATATTGAGTACATAAAGGAACAGGTTTTTCATTCAACAGCAAATGATGAAGAAACCATTCAAAAACTTGATAGTACCATCCAGATTCAAGCTGAAGCTTCCGCCATTATTATTGACGGAAAGCCTGTTGTTTTCTTAGAAAACCAAGAGACTGCTGAAGATGTTATTAAAAGACTTAAACTTGCCTATGTAACTCAAGCTCAACTAGATGAGGTAGAAGCTAGGAAGGCTGCACCTGAAACTGAATTACAACCATTAAAGGAAAATGAAACTCGTATATTAGACGTGAGAGCCGTTGAAAATGTTTCATTTGATACAGAGAAAGTTTCGCCTGATGAAATTATGTCGGCTGAAGAAGCCGTTACCCTTTTACAAAAAGGTTCGTTAGAAGAAAAGAAGTATGTAGTAAATGAAGGCGATGTTCTAGGAACGATCGCTAATAACCATGGATTACCATTAGACCAGTTTCTTGCCTTAAATCCTGGACTTACAGAAGATACTGTAGTGAAAATTGGTCAAGAGGTTAATGTTACAGCATTAAAGCCTTTTGTTAAAATTATTGTTGAAAAAGAAGAAAATCGAAAAGAAGCGGTAACTTTTGCCAATGAAACCGTTAATGATGATAGCATGCCAAAAGGCGAAACAACAGTAAAGCAAGAAGGCAAAAATGGAGAACGTTCTGTTACCTATCGCATTTCGACAGAAAATGGAGCTACCGTCAGCAGTACAGTAACAAGTGAGGTTGTCCTTACAGAGCCTGTTACTCATATTGTTGTAAAAGGAACAAAGGTGATTCCTTCACGTGGCACGGGTACTCTTGCCTGGCCAACAGTTGGAGGTTACATTTCCAGCCAACAAGGCCAGAGATGGGGTAGAGCCCACAAAGGAATTGATATCGCAAGACCAAGCAATCGAACAATTAAAGCTGCAGATAATGGTAAAGTTGTCTCAGCAGGTTATGACGGCGGTTATGGAAACAAAATCGTGATTGATCACCAAAATGGTTTGCGTACGGTATATGCCCACCTAGCATCAATTGATGTAAGTGTTGGTCAAACCGTTTCGCAAGGCTCATCCATTGGTATCATGGGCTCAACTGGAAACTCAACCGGAGTACATTTACATTTTGAAGTATACAAAAATGGAGCTCTTCAAAATCCTTTAAATTATACACATCAATAATTCCACATCCTACAAAAAGAGTCTCTACTAGTACTAGAGGCTCTTTTTGTGTCAAATACTACTAATAGATGAATTACAACAGAAACAATGGTAAAGTAAACTAGAGTAGAAATGCCATTTATATTTTTATCAATAGATAATTTTTAAAAACAAAGGAGCAATGGGTATGGAAAAGAAAATTCTCGTAGTGGATGATGAAAAACCGATTGCGGATATTTTGCAGTTTAACTTAAAAAAAGAGGGTTACGATGTTTACAGTGCTTATGATGGAAACGAAGCTCTCGTAATGGTAGAAGAAGTACAGCCAGACTTAATTCTCTTAGATATTATGCTTCCTTTAAAAGATGGAATGGAAGTTTGTCGCGAAGTCCGCAAGAAATATGATATGCCGATTATTATGCTGACTGCTAAAGATTCGGAAATAGATAAGGTATTAGGCCTTGAGCTTGGTGCAGATGATTATGTAACAAAACCTTTTAGTACCAGGGAATTAATTGCCAGAGTCAAAGCGAATCTGCGTCGACATCAGGTTGTCATTTCTCAGACAGATGAGGAAATTGAAACAAACGAAATTGAAATTGGTTCACTAACCATCCATCCAAATGCATATGTCGTTTCAAAACGCGGAGAGACAATTGAACTAACGCACCGTGAATTTGAACTGCTCTACTATTTGGCAAAGCATATTGGACAAGTAATGACAAGGGAGCATCTGCTGCAAACCGTATGGGGCTATGATTATTACGGAGATGTTCGAACAGTGGATGTAACGGTTCGCCGTTTACGTGAAAAGATTGAAGATAACCCTAGCCACCCTACGTGGATTGTTACTCGTAGAGGAGTGGGCTACTATTTGCGTAACCCAGATCAGGAGTAATGTTCTTCATGAAAAAGGTTAGTTTTTTTCGTTCTATACATGTTAAATTTGTAATCATCTACGTACTGCTAATTTTAGTTGCGATGCAGATTATTGGCGTCTATTTTGTCAGGCAGCTCGAAGAAACATTAAGGACAAATTTTCAAACCTCGATAAAAGAACGCGTTAATCTGCTTGCCTATAATGTGGTCGAAGAAATGGAAAGAAAAAGGACTCCTGAAGATCCTACCCTTGAAGATGAAATTAAAAAGATTCTTCGTGATTTTGAATCTGCTGATATTTTTGAGGTTAGGGTTATTGAGGGAAAGTCTCGTAAAATTCTCGGAACCTCCGATACAAACCAAGGTATCGTCGGACAGAGAACGACAGAGCTGCGGATTACGCAGTCCATCAATCTTGGGGAAGACTCGAGCAGTATCAGAATTGATAAAAAAGGCGGGCACCGGATTTGGGTACTTTCGACGCCAATAAAATCAGGCAATAATGTTATTGGTGCTATTTATTTGGAAGCTAAAATAGAAAATGTTTTTACCCAAATGAAAACCATTAATGGTATTTTTGCAACGGGTACAGGTATTGCATTAGCGATTACGGCTATCTTGGGAATACTGCTGGCACAGACGATAACCAGACCGATTACAGACATGAAAAAGCAAGCAATGGCGATGGCGAAAGGGAATTTTTCGCGAAAAGTAAGGGTATACGGGCAGGATGAAATTGGAACCTTGGCTCTAACCTTTAATAATTTAACGAAAAAGCTCCAAGAAGCTCAGGCCATGACCGAGGGAGAAAGAAGGAAGCTTTCTTCCGTCTTATCCTATATGACAGACGGAGTAATTGCGACAGACCGAAAAGGCAGAGTTATCTTAATCAATGAACCTGCTGCGGAGATGCTGAATGTTTCACGTGAAACAGTTCTCTCACAGCCAATTGTTTCTCTATTAGGGTTAAGTGATACGAATACATTTGAAGATTTATTAGAAGAAAAGGATTCGTTAATTCTTGATTATAGTACGAAAAAAGAACCTTATATTCTTCGTGCTAACTTTTCAGTTATTCAAAAAGAGACGGGTTTTGTAAATGGGTTAATTGCGGTTCTTCACGATATAACCGACCAGGAAAAAATAGACGCGGAAAGAAGAGAGTTTGTTGCCAATGTATCTCATGAGTTAAGAACACCGCTCACTACGATGAGAAGTTACTTAGAGGCATTGGCCGATGGCGCCTGGAAGGATGAAGAGATTGCCCCTAACTTTTTAGAAGTTACGCGGACTGAAACGGAAAGAATGATCCGCCTAGTCAATGATCTTCTTCAACTATCCAAATTAGATAGTACAGATTATCGACTTTCAAAAGAATGGGTAAATTTTGTTGATTTCTTTGACCGTATTATTGACCGTTTTGAAATGTCAAAAGAGCAAAATGTAAGCTTTCAAAGATTACTGCCAACTCATGCAATCTTCGTAGAAATAGATGAAGATAAAATGACACAGGTACTTTACAATATTATTTCGAATGCACTTAAGTATTCTCCAGAAGGCGGACAGGTTACTTTTTCAATAAAAGAGGAAGAAGAAAAAATTGTCGTAAGTGTCTCTGATGAAGGGGTAGGAATACCCAAGGAGAATATCGCTAAGATTTTTGATCGTTTTTATCGTGTGGATAAAGCGAGAACAAGAAAATTGGGTGGTACGGGATTAGGATTGGCCATTGCAAAGGAAATGGTTAATGTTCATGGCGGCATGATTTGGGCTGTAAGTGACGAGGGAAAAGGGACGGAAATTTCCTTTTCACTGCCATATGAGCAATCTGAAGAGGATGAATGGTCATGAGATACGAAAATAGTAAATCAGTCATATTAACAATTCTAATTCTGGTTAGTATTGTTTTAACTTGGAATCTTTGGACGTATCAGCCTAATTTTGACATGATGGAAAATGGTAATAATGTTGCAGAGGTAACTTTAAAGGAAAAACGCGAGCTTCATGAGGTCATTACCCCTGATTTAGTGGTATTTCATAGAAACGGGCAGCATAATGGGACAACCAATGCCGCTCTACTAAATCAGATTATGAGTGAAATAAGGAAATGGTCTTTCTACGACGTGAAAAACTACTCTGAAAATGTAGAGGATATCAAAGAATTAGTACATGGAAATGGCAATGCTGAAATTGTCTTTCCAACTGACATTCCGATTGAACTATATCGAAGTGTACTAAAATTTGAGGAGAAAAGAATTCCTGCTTTCAATTTTAATCGAATTATTATCAACGTTGAGAATTCTGAAAAGGGAAATGGGACAGTATATTTCGTTTCGGCCGATTACCGGCAGGTTTATATAAGCCATATATCCCCTGGGTTATTAAATGAATTTAATCGTGATTTTTATAAAAATGCTGAGCAATATCAGCGCTATTTCGCTTATGAGGCAACAGAGGAGAGGACTGTTTTTATCCCAGATGGAAATGTAGAAATGATGGAATATACCTATCTACCTGTCGTTCTTAACTCGGAGGCATTCAAAGAGGCATTGTTTAGTGACCCGAGATTTGTACAAAGGGGAACGGTTTCCGGGGTAGAAGAATTTAGTGATGCTTCGAGTAAGATGACTGTTAATCAGAATACCAATATGCTCCTTTATGTTAATCCTAATGGAGAGTCTGATTATGTTGACAATGCTTATGATTTATTAATGAGGAGTATCGATTTTATTAATGGGCATGGCGGCTGGACAGACCCTTATCGATATGTTGCCAGGGATGTAAAAAGGAAATCTGTTACGTTTCGTTTATATAATAATGATGGTTTTCCTGTCTTTAATGAGAGCGGCATGTCAGAGATTCAAGAAGTCTGGGGCAGAAATGAGATTTCGAAATATGTTAGGCCCAATATGGCTTTAGAGCTTCCGTTAACGACGGAAATGGTAAAGGTAACACTTCCAACAGGTTCAGATGTACTGGGATATCTCGAAAGTAAAAAAAATTTTAAACCAGAATTATTAGAGCAACTTGTTTTAGGATACAGGATGACAAGGGATAAAGGTGAAAATAAACTGATTCTCCTAGAGCCTGCTTGGTTCTACCGTTATAACCAGACATGGGGACAAATCACGAAGGATGACCTGGGGGGATTGTTGCATGGATTGGAGTAAAATTAAGACCATTTTTATCTTAACGTTCCTGATATTAGATGTTTATCTTTTATTTCAGTTTATGAAAGTTAGAGATGCAAATCAATACGAGGTCGTCACAGAGGCCTCTTTTGTGGAAATGCTAGAGGCAGAGGAAATTCGTTATAAAGAGCTGCCAAAGGCACCTATTGAGGACCAGTATCTAAGTGCCAAACCCAAAATGTTTACGAAGGATGATATAACAAAACTTAAGGGGCAAACAGCGCTTCTAAAGGAACCCAGCACAGCACTGATAGTGAAGCTGGATAAGCCGATCGCTTTAAAGCCAAAATTTGAAGCAGCTGAGTTAACACCTTTTATTAAGGATAATGTTTTGTACGGCAGCCAGTATAAATTTTGGAAGAAAGAGGATAAGAAAAACACCATCATTTACTTTCAACAATATGAGAATATGACTTTATATGAAAACCTAAGCGGAATGCTTACTTTTCAAATTGATGATCATAATCAAATTATATCCTATGAACAAACCTATCTAGAGGATATTGAAAAAGTGACAGAAAAGGAGGAAATTCTCCCTCCTTTAAAGGCATTGGAAACCTTGCATCAAAAAGGTGCTCTAATGCCAAAAAGTAAAATTACAAAAGTTGAACTTGGTTATTCAACATTGATTCAGCTTGCGGCTTCACAAGCTTTAGCACCAACATGGCGTTTTGTGGTGGATGATAAAGAAAGTCTTTATGTTAATGCACTAGAAGGACAGATTATAGAATTTAACAGCGATGAAAAATAGGGATGTGGAGTGAAAAATATGGATTTGAGGTTTAGCGTTTTAGCGAGCGGGAGTACGGGGAATTCGCTTTATGTTGAATCAGACGAGCATTCCTTTCTAGTAGATGCAGGATTTAGCGGGAAGCAAATGGAGGCATTTTTTCAACATATAGATCGAGATATAAGTAAATTATCAGGAATTTTTGTAACCCATGAACATAGCGATCATATTAAAGGGATTGGTGTATTGGCCCGTAAATATAAACTGCCAGTTTACGCGAATGAAAATACCTGGCGGGCAATGGAACGAAATGTTGGAGATATTCCAACAGAACAAAAGATGATTTTCAGCACAGAAAGTGTAAAAAGCTTTGGTGCAACAGATATTGAATCATTTGGGGTCTCGCATGATGCAGCAGAGCCGATGTTTTATGTTTTCCATCACTCAGGCAAGAAATTGGTTTTAATCACAGATACAGGCTATGTAAGTGATCGGATGAAAGGGATTATATCAAATGCTGATGCCTATATTTTTGAGTCAAATCATGATGTGCAAATGCTGAGAATGGGAAGATATCCTTGGAATACGAAACGAAGGATTCTGAGCGACCTTGGTCACGTTTCAAATGAAGATGCAGCGATTGCGATGAGTGAAGTAATTGGAGACAATACAAAAAGAATATATCTTGCCCATTTAAGTCTTGATAACAATATGAAAGACTTAGCAAGAATGTCAGTAACACAAACGATGCAAAGCCAAGGATTGATTGTTGGCGAGCAGTTTGACCTCTACGACACAGACCCTAAAGTTCCAACGATTTTAACAGCAGTATAGCCTAGAACAAAGATACTTGATTGGTATCTTTGTTCTTTTTTTATAAAATGACTGTGGACAGAGTATAATTGTAAGTATAAGCCAAAATAAAAGGTAGTTGCTTACGAAAGGGAGACGTGGTGAAAATGGGTTATTATGATGATCATTCACAGGGGCGTTACCAAAAACAGAGTGGAAATAGAGGAGGATATTTTCTTGCCAGTATTGTCGGTGCAATACTTGGAGCGATGCTAGTTGTCATTTCAATTCCGGCATTATCCAACCAAGGATTCCTTCCTTACGATGTGCAGCCAAACAATAACCAGTCTGCTGGTGGAAATAATGATAATCAAGACAATTTTATTCAACAGCAGGTATCCTATGATGTAAATACGGATACAACAAAAGCGATTGATAAGGCTGCAGATGCTGTAGTTGGGATTAATAATATCCAAAATTCAAATTTTTGGTATGATGAGTCGGGTGACGACCAAGGTCCTGCTGGTACAGGCTCAGGTGTTATTTATAAAAAGGCAGGAAATAAAGCATACGTCGTGACCAACCAGCATGTGGTCGAGGGTGCAACACAATTAGAGGTTACTTTAAATGATGGTACAAAAATACCTGCTAAATTGCTCGGAGGCGATGTCTGGACTGATTTAGCAGTTCTTGAAATTGATGCATCCAAGATTAAAAAAGTTGCTGAATTTGGCAATTCAGAGGCATTGAAAATGGGTGAGCCCGTCATGGCAATTGGGAATCCGTTGGGTGCGACATTCTCTGGTTCTGTGACCCAAGGGATTATTTCAGGAATTAACCGGACGATCCCAGTTGATATCAATCAAGATGGGATTATGGATTGGCAAGCAGAAGTACTGCAGACAGATGCAGCCATAAATCCAGGTAACAGCGGTGGTGCCTTAGTCAATATTGCTGGACAACTTATTGGGATAAACTCGATGAAAATCGCACAAGATGCCGTGGAAGGGATTGGCTTGTCGATTCCAATTAATTATGCAAGACCAATTATTGATGATTTGGAGCAATTTGGAGTGGTGAAACGCCCATATATGGGAGTGGATTTGAAGTCTGTAGCTGAAATTCCTGGGTATTATCAAGAAGAAGCATTAAAATTACCTAGAGATATTAACTATGGAGTTGCTCTTCGACAAGTTGTCTCTAATTCACCTGCTGCACAGGCTGGGTTACAAGAGCTGGATGTTATTGTGGAAATGGATGGTGAAACCATTCATGACGTCATTGATCTTAGAAAGCATTTATATCAAGAGACCAAAATTGGTGACCAGATGGAAGTAAAATACTATCGAGAAGGAAAGTTGAATACCACTACAATAACGCTAGCTGAAGATAGGTCATAATGATAAGGCAGAAAGGTGTAATCACCTTTCTGTTTTTTTATGGTATGATAGGAAACTGAATGAAGCATATAGGAAAGTAAATAATAATGATACATGTTTTTAGGAGTTGTGGATGAGTTGAAACGTTTCCAGTTTTATCTAAGGTAATTGGGGATAACTTATCAACAGGTTGTGAATATTGTCGAAATACAGCTGTATATATTGTGGCGAACAAATGATTCCATACAAGATGTGGATAAAAATTGTGGACATGTGGATAACTTCTGTGGATATCTTGTTTGCAAACTGTTTGTAATATAAAAAAGAGGGTTGTGGATTGTGAATATCTCGATTGTCAGTGTTGGTAAATTAAAAGAAAAATATTTAAAAATGGGAATTGATGAATATTTAAAGCGACTGAATTCATATGCGAAAGTGGAAGTCATTGAGGTGGCTGACGAAAAGGCACCAGAAGAACTAAGTGAGTTGGAAATGATTCAGGTAAAGCAAAAAGAGGGAGAAAGAATTTTGGCTAAGATTAGCCAGGATACATATGTAATAGCACTTGCAATCAATGGGAAAATGCAATCCTCTGAAGAGCTTGCGGATACGTTAGACAAATTAGCCACGTATGGGAAAAGTAAGATTGCCTTTGTTATTGGCGGATCGTTAGGATTAAGTGTAGAAGTGCTAAAACGTGCGAATGAAAAGCTTTCTTTTTCAAAAATGACCTTCCCTCATCAACTGATGAAATTAATATTAGTGGAGCAGATTTATAGAGCGTTCAGAATAAATCGCAATGAACCATATCATAAGTAAATGAGGCTTTTAGCCAAATACCTCTCCTTAAGGTTGGGGAGGTTAGAACAGAATAAGTTTTCTTAACGGAAATAGAAGTGATAAGAATGGTATTGTCAGAAGGTAAAGTAAATGATTGATAATTGGGGGATCAGGTTAAGCACCCTATCTGATAAATAGACGGAGAAATTCCGCTTAGTTAGTAAATAAAATAAAAATAGCCTAAATAGACGGAGAAACTCCGCCTATTGACTCAAAAAACGTTAAAATGGAGGATTTTGCGTTGCATAGACGGAAAACCTCCGCTTATATACCCCGAAACGAGCTTCACTCTGTACCTAACCGGAAAATTTCCGCCTATTTTCCCTTCGTTGGTTACACAGTTGAGGACAAGACTTCTTATTTAAAAGAAAGTGAGACGGGCCTTTTAAAGCTGATCTTTTTATTATTTCAAAGAAATCCAAGAGAACCTCATTTTGATTCGCTATGGTGAACCATATCATAAGTAAAGGGCATTATTGGGTTTAACCTTAAAAGAGCACCTTTTTTTCTAGTATTTCTAACTTAATTTAAAACTGAAATAAGGATAAGACCTAAATAATCCGTACAAACTCATTTAAGGTGAAATTTACATAGAGTATAGGGACAAATAAAGATGTGCACCAAGGGGAGGAGTTCATTCATCTCCGCCACCGATTATCAATTAAAAAGGGGCTTTTTCGCCCCTTAATTCATCTAAAAGCGACTAACAGATCACAATGATTTTATAGGGAGTAGTTTGGGCTGGAATGCTAAATGTGGTAGGACCATATACAACAAGAAGATTTCGGCTTGCAGGATTCAATGTGAAGGGCTGATCGTTTTGTAATAAGATTGGAGTAAAACTAGAAATATTTAATTGTAACTGTCCATCACTACTCACTAGTTGGCTGTTAAAAAAATCTACCTTTACATTTTGATAAGGGTTATCCTTTACGATAATATGGGCTTGATATTGTGGTGGGTAAATAAGAATGACAGGTACATTTGCATCATAAAAACCAGTTATTCGGTCTCCAACTGAGACCATAACATGGTCGAGAAAATAGGTCGTTGGACTAATAACAAAATTTACTATTGACCCATCCCCTCCTAATATGGACATTAACTTAAAACACCCATTTAACTCTTCGTCTGAACTTACAAAATGATCTTGAATCATCGTAACCGTCCCAGAGACAGAAGTGAATTTTTTCATTTTTCCCCTCCTTTTTGATGCCTAATAAATTTTATGTTGCTGGTTATTAGATATTACTTAATCAATGCAAGTAAGTAAGCAGTAATCATTCTGGTAGGCTGTTAGCGAATGATGATGATAGTCGTAATGAGAAGGAGTATATTATGTATATAAATTATTCTCAGCCAAGTATTGTATCGTTTGCAAGTGGTGATGTAACTGGGGATAAAGTACCTGATTATGTCTATTTGACAGGGATAAAGACCCCAGCAAGTCCATTTACACAAAATATAACCCTGCACGTTCAAAATGGAAGAACTGGAATGGTAAAAAGTGTTCTACTGCGTGAAAATGCAGGCTACAATCCTGCTATATTCTTGGGGGATTTTACCGGGAATGGAGTAAGTGATATATTAATCAGTATTGCTACTGGTGGTAGTGGTGGAATCATGTACCATTATATTTATTCCTTTTTGGAAAATACAGCACAATTGATATTTGATTTTAATGTATATAATGGGCAGTACCAATATGAGGTTACTTACCGTGACAATTTCAAAGTTGAAGTTGTCAGCAAGACCAATAATAAAAAGTACATCATAGACATATCAACAAAAGGTTCTGAGTATTTAAATGAAATATATGATGAAAACGGCAAACTGAAAAAACCTATTACTGGTTTTGTTAATCCTTTGAGCGGCTTATATCCTGTAGATTTTGATTCAAATAAAGTTTATGAGCTATTGGCATATCAAAAAATTGCAGGGAGATATAACGCCGATTCTTTAGGGTATATTTTGAACACATTAGGATGGTTAGATAATAGGTTTGTTTTGCAAAATCAGTATGTAGCTATATTGGGATGAAGAGATAAAAATAGTTAATAAACCGAAAACATTTATGAATGCCTCATTTTGATATATTGCGGTGAACCGTATCATAAATAATAAATCTTGATCAACGTAAGAAAGGCTTAGGGGGATTTCCATTTAATTTTTATAGTTTCCTTTATAATGGATATGGTATAGTGGTCTAGTTAAAAAGTTTTGAGATTATAGGAGAAATTATGAGAAAAGAATGGATTCTTCGCTGGTCTTTTTTTGTTTTTGGACTGATTGTTTTAGCGTTAGGCGCTGCCTTTACGATTGAAGGAAAATTGTTAGGAGTAGCTCCTTGGGATGTGTTTCATTATGGAATGTTTCTGAAGCTGGGGCTGACGATTGGCACATGGTCGATTATTATCGGATTTCTTTTGCTGGCTGCTGCCTCCATTGCAACGAAAAAGTTACCTAAAATAGGTGCATTTTTAAATATGCTGTTACTAGGTTTATTCATAGATTTCTTTTTGTGGCTATTGCCAAGTATCGATAGTTTAACAGGAGCACTATTATTCTTTGTTTTAGGAATTATTCTAATGGGGTATGGGGTTGGACTCTATGTTTCCGCTGATTTGGGTTCTGGTCCACGAGATAGTATTATGCTCCTGATTGTAGACAAAACTGGATGGAGTATACAATGGGTTCGTAATGGAATGGAAATACTTGTACTCATTCTAGGTTGGACATTAGGAGGTCCTGTCGGGATTGGATCAGTGATTATTGCCTTATTCTTGGGTCCGATTGTAGGCTTTTCCTTACCGCAATGTAAAACACTACTAAAGTATTTACTTGTTAAAAAGGAACACCAAAAACTAGCAGCATAAAATAGTCATAAGTTTGTGAATCTTAAAAGGTGCAGAGCTTAATCTGCGCCTTTTTTTATCTAAAGGTGTAGCATATACCCAGCCCTCTGCAGATGTATGGAATAAACTTCGGACAGAATATGAAGGAAATGCAGACAGTCTTACACTGTCCTCACAGGTAATTGCCACTCATTTTCAAACAGTGGCGGCTGCTAACAATCATTGGAAATTAAGGAAAATGGACAAGGGACTAAACCCTTGTTCTTTTTTTGAATTTTCAACTTGTACGTTCATCTATATTATTTTTTTGTAAACTTGTTCAAACAAGTGTATAAAAGAATATTGAGAATTTTTCAACTTTATAGTATTGTTTAATAAGTAGTAGTTTGCTAGTTTAACTATGTAAGCGGTTTACCACCTGTATGTACAACTTTATTGGGATTGGAGGAAACTATAAAGTTGAAAAAAGGGGATCAACATTATTTGTCCGTACAATGATAAGGAGGAGATAATATGAAAAAGAAAGGTCTTTTTAAGAGTTTCATATCTGTTTTTCTAATACTGCTGTTGTTAATACCCATAACCGCGTTTGGCAACGAGGAAACAAGTAATTCTGAACCACTTGAGTTTAGAAATGCTTCTGTTCATGACCCTTCCATCATTAAAGATCCAAAAACGGGAACTTACTATGTCTATGGCTCACACATTGATGGGGCTAAATCAACGGACTTAATCAATTGGGATCGATTCACAAATGGGTATACTACTCCCAATAATAAGGTATATGGAGATTTGTCGGCAAACCTTGCCGAGTCCTTTAAATGGGCCGGAGAGAATGATTCAGACAGCAAAGGCGGCTATGCTGTTTGGGCTCCGGATGTTTTTTGGAATAAACATTATGTAAATGAAGATGGTACAAAGGGTGCCTATATGATTTACTATAGTGTGTCTTCCACTTATATCCGTTCTGCAATCGGAATCGCGGTGTCGAAGAACATTGAAGGACCATTTAAATATGTAGATACCATTATGTATTCAGGATTTACGAATACGGAAGCCTATGATCGAAACAGTACCGTAAATAAGCACTGGGAAAATACGAATATCGCAGATCTGATTGAAAATGGAGTAATCGATGAGGTAAATCCTGATTGGTTTACGGCAAATGGAGCCTATAATAATAAACTTTATACGAATGCAATTGATGCCAACATTCTTCAGGCTAAGAATAATAAGATTTATATGACTTACGGCTCCTGGTCTGGCGGAACCTTTATTTTAGAATTAGATAAGAAAACAGGACTGCCAAAGTATCCTGGAAAAGATGGAATTACAGAAGATGGAAGAATGATAGACAGATATTTTGGTACAAAAATTGCCTCTGGATACGGCCGTTCTGCTGAAGGGACATACGCTGTCTATGATAAGGAATCCGGCTACTATTACCTATACATTACCTATGGAGGGTTAGCATCTGATGGCGGTTATCAGATGAGACAGTTTAGATCAGAGAGTCCTGCTGGTCCATATGTAGATGCAAAAGGTAACCCTGCGGTATTCCCGGAGTCATTTGATATCGGAGTAGGCAACTTCCCAAGTAATAAGGATCATAAAGATATCGGTAATAAAATGATTGGGAATTTCCTATTTAAAAGAGATCTTGGTGAAGCGGGCACGGGAATTGGTACAGGCTACCTTTCTCCAGGACATAACTCTTACCTCATTGACGAAGAATTAGGCAAGGAATTTATCGTGACTCATACTCGTTTCCCGCAGCAAGGGGAAATGCATGAAGTTCGTGTACATCAAACATTTAAGAACATTGAACAATGGCCAGTACCGACACCATACCGCTATGCTGGTGAAACAATCAAGAAAGTTTCCGAAGGTGATGTAACGGGTGACTATAAGTTCATTAATCACGGAAAAGAAATTACAGGTAAATTGACTGAATCCACATGGGTGAAGTTGAACAGCGATCACACCATTTCTGGAGCAGTAACAGGTACATGGAAACTGTATGGCAAGTATCGGGCAGAATTAACCATCGATAATGAAGGAACGTATGATGGTGTATTTATCCGCCAATATGACCCTACATCGGGACAGTGGGTGATGACGTTTAGTGCAATGTCAGATGAAGGAATCGTCATTTGGGGAAGTCATGTAGATGCATCTTCTGATGAAGAATTAGTACAGGCAATTAAACAAGAGTTAGGTACTAGTTTCCCGTCTACTGTCATTAGCAATTTAGAGCTTCCATCCGTAGCTACAAAAGGAGCGAAAATTACCTGGGAATCTTCCAATCCAGAGGCCGTGTCCACTGAAGGCGTGGTAACACGACCAAGCTATGATGCCCAAGATGCTGTGGTAGAATTAACGGCGAAGATTACACTAGGTGATGCCACTGAAACATTAACCATAACCGTTACAGTGACCAAAAAGGCAGAAGGCGGCTTAGCGGCTTTCTACGATTTTAATGATAGTTTCAAAGATCGTTCGGGAACAAATAAAACGGACGCAGCCGTAACGGGAGACCGAATTAATAATCAAGGCGGACAAATTACCTTTGCTGAAGGTAAAGTAGGACAAGCCGCAAAATTTGATGGAAATTCGGGACTGCGTTTAGATGACGGCTTAATTACAGGTGACACTTACTCTGTATCATTGTGGTTAAAGCCTGAACAACTCACTGAATTTACAACCTCATTCTTTGGGGCAAAAACCGCGAATAATTGGATTAGTGTTGTACCTAAAACAGGATGGGGTAATACGATGGTTTGGTCACACAATGGTGACCAGTGGTATGATGCGGTAACGGATCGGACTATACCTGTAGGTGAGTGGTCACATCTTACTTTAACGGTAAAAGAAGGCGACGTTGTGTTTTATGTTAATGGTGTAGCGAAATATACAGGGATCAACTTCCCGAATGTATTTACCTCCATTGATGCGGAATTTGGGTTAGGTGTGAACTACTGGGATACTCCTTTTAAAGGATTAATAGATGAAGTGCGAGTTTATGATGGATTGGCCCTTCCTGCAAATGAAGTCCAGTCCCTTTACCAAAATCCAGCTGGAGAGTAACAGTTTTGAAAAAATTGGAATAGAATTTTGAGGTCCATCCCCTTTTGCTGATAAAAAAGCAAAAGGGGATTTTTATTTATTTTGATTAATATCCTATCATACCAATTGAAATTGTACGGTTGTTTGCGAAAAAGGGAGGATTTTGTCAATAAAAGAAGAAAAGTATTTCGATAATTTTCAATATTTAATCTTTAATTATTTCCATATAGTTAGTATGATTGAAACGTCTAGAAAGAATAAGGAGGAAAAGGATATGAACCAAAGCTTTAACTTTTATGATATGTGGAAGGATTATTATTCCCAAACCAGTAAATTATTTGATGAAAAAATCAGCAAGGATTTCCCTTCTGAAGGTATGGGACAGATTTTGGAGATGAATCTTCAATTTAAAAAAATGATTGATGAATCCACATTAAAGTACTTAGAGTTTATGAACGTACCAAGTCGAAATGACATTGCGAATATTTCTTCGTTGATTGTTAATGTAGATGCAAAAGTGGATGATTTAGAAGAAAAATTAGAAGAGAAATTGGACAGCCAAGATGTTCAGGAATCATTTAAAACAGAATTGGCCCATTTAAAGAAGGACATGAAGAGTTTGGATACAAAGTTGAATCAAATCCTTACCATGTTGAAATCACAAGAAAAGGTTAAATAGAAAAGTATTACATAGTTTTTTACAACTACTATAGATGGGGTGGATTAAAGATGACAGGATTAACGGGTAAAGTAGCAATCGTAACAGGTGGCAGCAGAGGAATCGGAGCAGCGATTGCATTGGAATTGGCTAAAAATGGAGCAAAGGTTGTCATTAACTATAATATCCGTAAAGAATTAGCAGATAAAGTAGTCGCAGAAATTAATGAATTTGGCGGAGATGCATACGCCGTTCAAGCGGATGTTTCAGAAAGTAATGAGTCAGCATATCTAGTACAAGAAACCATCAAACATTATGGCAAATTAGATATCCTGATTAATAATGCAGGAATTACAAGAGACAGCACGTTTAAAAAATTGACCGAAGAAGATTGGAGAGAAGTAATCAATGTTAATTTAAACAGTGTTTACAACAATACTTCTGCTGCCTTACCTTATCTTCTTGAATCAGATGCAGGCCGCATCATCAACATTTCGTCAATTATTGGACAAGCTGGCGGGTTTGGACAAACCAACTATGCTGCAGCAAAAGCAGGACTAATTGGATATACTAAATCCCTCGCTCTTGAACTTGCTAGAAGTAAGGTAACTGTTAATGCCATTTGCCCAGGATTTATTGGAACCGAGATGGTCCAAGCCATTCCTGAAAAAGTTCTTGCAGGTATCGTTGAAAAAGTACCACAAAAACGTTTAGGCAAACCTGAAGAAATCGCTCGTGGTGTTGTTTTCCTATGTAAAGATGGTGACTATATTACTGGTCAGCAATTAAATATTAACGGTGGACTTTACATGTAAGTGTCATGAAGGTTCGTATTTATTAATAAATTAATAGAGTAAATAAATCATGTAAGGAGTGAACAGTCATTAGCGTACTTATGCCTACCGATTGGAATGAACTGCTCGAATATACACCTCCGGAATACAAGGAGATGTATCAACGTACATTAAGAGCAAATCAAGTTCTAACAACAGATGCTGATCCGGAAGTAGCACCAACACCGAAAGAACTTATTTGGACAAGAAATAAAACGAAGCTCTATCGCTATATTTCTGAAAGTCCAAAAAAACATAAGATTCCTCTTCTTTTGGTGTATGCCCTTATTAATAAACCTTATATCCTGGATTTAACAAAGGGCGGTAGTTTAGTAGAATACTTGGTTAATCGCGGGTTTGAAGTCTATCTGCTTGAGTGGGGCCAACCTGGTTATGAAGATAGAAATATGAAACTAGATGATTACATTATGGACTATATCCCACGTGCCGTTCGGAAGGTACTGAGAAAATCAAACGTGGATGAAGTTTCAATCCTTGGTTATTGCATGGGGGGAACGATCACGGCTGCATTTGCAGCACTGCACCCTGAATTACCGATCCGGAATCTTATCTTTATGACAAGTCCTTTTGATTTTGAAAAGACTGGCTCATATGGTGCGATGTTAGATGAACGATATTTTAATATTGATAAAGTTGTAGATACCCTAGGTGTTATTCCACCTGAAATGATTGACTTTGGTAACAAAATGATCAATCCAATGGGAACGAACTATGGACCATATATTAGTCTTTATGAACGTGCGGATAATGAAAAGTTCATAAAGAGCTTTAAGCTATTGCAAAAATGGTTAAACGACGGTATTCAATTCCCAGGTGAGGCCTACCGTCAGTGGATTAGGGACTTTTATCAGCAAAACAAACTGATAAAAGGAGAAATGGTTATTCGTGGTAAGAAGGTTAACCTTGAAAATATCAGAGCTAACGTGCTCAATTTATCTGGTAAAAACGACCTCATTGCCCAGCCGCACCAAGTGGAAGCATTGATGAATGCTATATCTAGTGAAGATAAAGAATATAAATGTTTGCCAGTGGGGCATACATCGATTACATTTGGAAGTCAAGCTACAAAAATAACATATCCAACCATTGCTGACTGGCTGGAAGAACGATCTAACTAAATATTCTAATAGAAGTGTCCCAGATTAATCATTTGGGGCACTTTTTTTATATTAAACAACATAGAGATAGTGGTAAAAATAATTATATTAAATTTTCAGAAAGTGTACAAGCCTAATTGTCCAATACGGATAGTTTCTTGATAGATGGGGAAATTGCATCAAACGGTTTGGCATTAAATAAATATAGTAAGGATTTAGGGAAATAATAGTGGGTATCTACTCTTCTAAGGAGTTTTCGCAAATGAGTTTCTTTAAAGGGAAATCATCTTTATCTAGCTCGTCAAATGGTGACGGGCAGCTTTGTGATGATATTGAGAAAAATATAAAAATGTTAGAAGAACATTTTTGCCATACAGAAGATTTAATGAAAAAGGAACTACGATTTCATAACCAGAAGTGTGTCATTCTTTATCTTGATTCGTTGGTGAAGAAGGAGCTTCTCCAAGCTTCTATTATTGAGCCTATTTTAGAAATGAAAGCGGGTGAAATGGAGAAAACCGTCCATGCGGCAGAAATCAAAAGGACTTCCACTATTTCAGAAGCAGGGAAACAGTTATTAGATGGATTCTGTATGATTTTGATAGAAAACAATCCCCAAGCCTATATGGCTTCTGTTGGAGGAATAGAAGGCAGGGCTATTCAAGAGCCGAATAACGAGCGAAGCATTAAAAGTACTCATGATGGCTTTGTTGAAGATTTTAGCTCTAATCTACACCTTTTAAGAAAGAGAATTAAAAATCCACAGTTAAAAGTGAAATATTTTACTCTCGGAAATCTTTCGAATACGAAAGTTGGCATGGTTTTTATTGAAAATCTTGCAAATAAAGAGCTTATTAACGAAGTAGAGCGCAGAATAACTTCAATCGAAATTGATCAGCTCTATTCAACTGGTGAATTAGAGGATCTTATTGAAGATAATCCTTTTTCACCTTTTCCACATATTTTAGCTACAGAAAGACCTGACAGAGCGGTGTCCTATTTAACAGAAGGGAAAATCACCATTATTTTGGATGGCAATCCACGTGTGTTAGTCGTTCCAATCACGTTTTTTGCGTTTTATCAAGCACCTGATGACTATAATAGCCGATGGTTAGTTGGATCTTTCTTTCGAATAATTCGCGTCTTTAGTTTTATCATTGCGATTAGCTTGCCTGCCATCTACATAGCCATCGTTTCGTTTCATTCAGAGGTCCTTCCGATCGGAATTCTTTACTCCATCAGGGTTTCATTAGAATATGTTCCTTTTCCTCCCTTGGCGGAAGCGATAGCTATGCAAATCATTTTGGAGCTATTAAAGGAAGCCTCGATTCGCTTGCCTTCACCTATAGCCCAAACAATCGGGATTGTAGGGGGATTAGTCATTGGGACAGCGGTGGTAGATGCGCATATTGTATCGAATATGATGATCGTTGTGATTGGATTTACGGCCATTGCCTCATTTGTGGCACCTATAAATGAAATGGGGACAAGTGCAAGGTTATTAGGTTTTCCAACGATGATCGCGGCATCCATGTTTGGATTTTTTGGGATTGTATTCGTGTTAATGTTGATTTTTATGCATTTAAGTAAATTAGATTCTTTTGGAACGCCTTATTTTTCACCTATAGCCCCATTTAAGAAAGAAGATTTAAAGGATTCGTTGATAAGGCTTCCATTATGGAAACTAAATACTCGACCAACTGACGCAAAGCCAGCTTACGCAAAACAACAGGGGCAAACAAGGGCGTGGAAGAAGAAATGACAGATAAAAATCTTTCGATTACAAAATTTCAGCTGTTTTTTATCATGCTTCAAAGTCAAATTGGCGTAGGACTTTTATCATTGCCGAATGTCGTGCAGAAGACGGCTAAAGGAGATGGTTGGATTTCTCCCCTCTTTGCAGGGGTAGCTGTTCAAGTTATGCTCGTCATCTACTGGCAGTTACTAAAACGATTTCCCAATCTTATTTATACCGAAATCACTCAAAAGATACTTGGTCGTTTTCTAGGGAAATTGATTAATCTTGTTATCTATATGAATTTCATCCTTGTCGGAGGCTTAGTCACCATTTTATTTATTAAAATCATTAATTTATGGTTATTGCCTTTAACACCTAATTGGATCATATCCATACTCATCCTTACCGCTTGTATTTATTTAGCGGTTAGTGATTTAAGAATCATTGCAAGATTCTTTGTCCTAGCAACTTCCTTAATCCTATTATTAATGTTTACTTCTTTATTAAGCTGGTTTACTCCTAAAGAGTTTCAATATATTCTTCCAATTGGAAGTTCTGGAATTAAAAATATTTTATTGGGTACTAACAATTCTCTTCTTGCGATGTTGGGATTTGAAGGGTTACTGTTTACGTTCCCCTTCATTATTGATAATAAAAAAGGAGTATTAAAGACGGTATCGATATCCAACATTCTTATCGTCATTTTTTACACTTACTTTATCTTCCTTTCTCTAATCAGTTTTAGTACAGATCAGTTGGCACAAATGAGAGAACCGATTTTAAATTTACTTAGAGGAATAACTTACAAGATGGTCGATCGGGTGGATCTCATTTTCCTGTCGATATGGATTGTCCCGATGGTCACTTCCATTATTGCCTATTTATTTTTTGCTAGTAAGAGTATGAATGTAAAGAAGAAGAATTACCCAAGGGTAGTCTTAATGAATGGATTCATTATTTTTTTGATTACATTAATTCCACATAATGACGCTACCACTACTCTATTTAACAAATATGTGACGTATTTAAGTTATGCGGTTGTTTTTATCATCCCAACTTTGCTTTTAATCCTTTCGTTCCTATTTAAAAAGCATGAAAGTAGTGAATCCGCTTGAGAAAAATACTCCTTATTATCACATGCATTATCCCTATCATGTTGACTGGCTGTTGGGACCAGCATTATCTAGTGAATCGAACGCTTGTGAACGGAATTAGTTTTGATATTACTGAAGAGGGAAAAATTGATGCATCAGTTAGAGCATTAAACATTCAAAGTAAAGGAGGAGGGCAATTTGATATATACGATGAACTAGTATCTGCTGTAAGACCAACAACTTCTGGTTTAGCATTAGATGTAGACAGTAAAATTGGGGGTGAAATAGATGCTAGTAAAGCGTTTGTGGTAATAATAGGTGAAGATCTAGCTAAAAAAGGGATTCACCCTATCATTGAGGTCTTTTATCGAAATATGGGTTCATATTTGTCTTCCAAAATTGTCATAACTAAAGGAAAAGCGAAAGATATTCTTTCTTTGGAAAAAGAAAAAAGCCCAATCGCATTTGAAATCTTGCGATTACTAAATGGAGCAGAAGTGGATACGGTCATACCGAAAGAAACAACATTTACAGTTTGGAAAAAAATGTTAGATTATGGTGAAGATATAATTTTACCTTACCTGGAAATAGTAGAGTCTAATAAAGTTGAAGTAGCTGGAGTGGCTCTAGTAGACGATGATAAATATACAGGTTTAACATTATCAAAAGAAAAAAGCAGTATACTATTGTCATTAATGGATCAATTAAGCAAGATGAACAGATTGGCTTTATTATTGGGCCCCGAAAAAAATGCCATTTCTTTTACAACTAAAGACTTGAGTCGAAATTTAGAGGTCCTTGTGAATCAGGATAATAAAATAACATGCAAAATTAATGTCAAAATGAATATTGACGTAGTAAGCTATCCTCAAGATTTTAGAAAAGGACTAGATATCAAAAAATTAAATAAAGAAATTTCTGATGAATTAACGAAACAAGCAAAGGAAGTAACCAACACTTTATTAGAAGCCAATTGTGATGCGTTGGGAATTGGAAGACGAATTTCAAGTTTTCACCCTGAATTATGGAAGAAAATCAATTGGGGAGAGGAATATAAAAACGTTCAATTTGAACCGAATGTAAAGGTAAACATCATAAGAACAGGGAATGTCTTTTAGAATTTAATTGAAATTTTGGGATTTGCTCAAACAGGGCAAATCCTTTTTTGTATATTTTTATCGATTTATTACGATGATTTTAAACGATATATCGATTAATATTATCGATATAATTAAGGAGGAATAAAATGAAAAGACGGAGAGGATTTGTTCAAGTAGCTATTCTGCATTTGTTAAATGAAGAATCCATGCATGGGTATCAAATCATGAAGGGGCTGGGAGAACGGTCAAATGGTGCTTATTCAGCCAGTGCTGGAACGGTATATCCTGCACTTCAAGAATTAGTAGATCAAAATTTAATTGAACTAGATACTGAATCGGATAAAAAGACCTATTCGATCAATGAGAATGGCAAAAAACGATTAGAGGAAAAACGTGTGGAAGGCGATTTTTGGATTGAGTGGAAAGAGAGAATGATGTGGAGGAAGTCAGAGGAGTCTGTTCAATTAAGGGCGGCAATGGATCGGTGGGAAGCAGAATTTCGAAAAGCGATGAAACAAGCACGAGGGAATCCAGAAAGTGTATTTGAATTAATCGCCTTTATCGATGAAATGACCGATCGTTTGAAAAAGAAAAGCACGAAGTAAGGGGAAATTTCATGAAAGCCATGAAAAAATTACTACACTATATTGGACCATACAAGTTTTTTGCCATTTTAGGACCACTTCTAATGTGTATAGAAGTGCTGATGGATCTGCTGCAGCCAACAATTATGCAGAAGATGATTGATACAGGCATTGCCAATCAAGATAATGCGTATGTTATAAAACTTGGTCTTCTAATGCTGCTTAGTGCGTTTATCGGTCTAATTGGCGGGGCGGGGAGTTCTATTTATGCTGCAAAATCCGCTGTCCATTTTGCTACTGATATTCGCCGTGATGTGTTTAAAAAAATAGGAAATTTTTCAAATCAAAATACAGATTCATTCGGTACTGGCAAACTAATTACCATAGCGACAAGTGATGTGGAGACACTAAAACAGGCAGTTATAATGACATTACGTATGTTTATACGGGGACCTTTGTTGTTTATCGGATCTGTTATCATCGTTTGGATTACTGCCCGAGAACTATTTCCAGTGCTGCTTGTATCCATACCTATTCTGATGGCTTGTATCTATTTCTTTTCAGTAAAGTCAGGGAAGCTTTTCTTGAACGTGCAAAAAGCCATGGATCAGGTGAACACAAAGCTTCAAGAAATGTTAGCGGGTATTCGAGTAATCAAGGCATTTGACCGCCAAGATTATGAAAAGTACCATTTTAAAAGTGTCAATGATTTATTAATGAAACGTAATATGACCGCTGAACAGCTTATTTTAACCATGATGCCGATTATGATGTTCATTGTTAATCTAGGAATCATTGCTGGACTCTGGATGGGGGTAATAAAGGTAAATGAAGGTACCCTCCAGGTTGGGGTTATTTTAGCCTTTATTAACTACTTAAACATTATGATAAATGGATTAATGAGCAGCAGTCATGTGTTAATGCAGATTGCCCGTTCTTTTTCCTCCGCTGAGCGAATTAATCAGGTTCTTGAAACAGAAATTGATATTAAGGAACCTAATCAACCGGTTTCGGTCTCTAAACTAAGTGGAGAAGTTGAATTTAGGAATGTGAACTTCAGCTATAGTAAAAATGGGAAATATGTCCTTCAAAACATTTCATTTAAAGCAAGTGCTGGTCAAACCATTGGGATTATTGGTTCAACGGGAAGCGGGAAATCAACCCTAGTTAAACTGATTCCGCGTCTATATGATCCTGATTCTGGAGCTATTCTTATTGATGGGGTAAACATCAAGGATTTTTCGCTGGAAAAACTCCGTACAGAAATCGGGTTTGTTCCACAAAAGGCGACTTTATTTTCAGGCACCATTGAGGACAATTTACGATTTGGAAAAGAAGAAGCAACCATTACTGACTTAAATCAAGCGGCCCAATCAGCGGTTGCCAGTGAATTTATCGATAGGTTTGATGATAAATTTGAACATTCACTTATGCAAGGAGCAACAAATCTGTCAGGAGGTCAAAGACAGCGATTAGCGATGGCGCGTGCCTTTATTCGCGATGGCAGTATTCTGATTCTCGATGATTCTACTTCTGCCATTGATGCTTTATCAGAGGCAGCGATACAACAGGTATTAAAACAAGCTAATTCCCATACGACGGTGTTTATTATTTCATCAAAGATTTCCTCCATTAAGGATGCGGACCAAATCCTTGTGATGAAGGATGGGGAAATTGAAGCCCAAGGTACACACGATGAATTACTGAAAAATAGTAAAGTTTATTGTGATATATATACTTCACAGAGTGGATTGGAGGTTGAATATGGATGAGTAAATCAGCTTCACAACACAATCCCAATTTTATGAATAAAGTCCGTGGTCCGAGAGGGTTAAGCGGACCGGTTGTAAAGGCAAAGGATTGGAAGGGAACGATAAAACGGATTTGGCTGTATATGGAGAAGCAAAAAACAGCGCTAATAGCATCAATTATATTTGTCATTGTCTCAACTTTATTGGGTCTTTTGGGCCCATATATGATTGGGGTTATTATTGATAAATATATTATTCCAAAGGATATTGCCGGAACGCTAAGATTTTTGGTTTTCCTTACAGCAGTCTATAGCGCGACTGCATTGTTTACTTGGCTGCAATCTTTTATGATGGTTCGGGTATCGATACAAACGATACGGAATTTGCGGCAGGATTTATTTAATAAGTTTCAAACCTTATCTTTACGATTTTTCGATAAACGAACACATGGCGATTTAATGAGCAGGGTCACGAATGATATAGATAGTTTGAATAGTGCCCTAAGTCAAAGTATCATACAAATCTTCTCATCGATATTGATGCTTATAGGTGTGGCGATTGCAATGTTTTCCCTTAATTGGGTGCTGGCCATTGTGGCACTTTTAATTATTCCATTAATCATTTTTACCACTAAAAAGTTGATTACCTACAGCAGCAGTCATTTTATTAAAAGGCAGCGAGATTTGGGTGAATTAAACGGATTTATTGAAGAAACAATCTCGGGTAACGAAGTGATAACGCTATTTGGAAAAGAAGGAAAAATGAATCAGCAATTTTCAGCAGTGAATGAACGTCTGCGTCAATCCGCTATGGATGCGGATACGGTATCTGGATATCTCGGACCTGTTAATAATTTTATTAATAATTTAGGACTTTGTTTGATTATTGCGATTGGAGCTCTCATGACAGTTCAGGAATTGGCTTCTGTTGGAATTATTGCGGCCTTTGTAACCTACTCTCGTCAATTCTTTAGGCCGATTGCACAGCTTTCTAATTTATTAAATATGTTCCAATCGGCAATAGCTGGTGCGGAGCGTGTATTTGAAATCATGGATGAGACGCCGGATTTAGTAGATAAGGAGAATGCAATCATTGTAGATTCATTTAAAGGCGAGGTTGAGTTTTCCCATGTCCATTTTGGTTATGAGCAAGAAGTGCCTATTTTGAAAAATATTGATTTTCGTGTCAAATCGGGTGAAAAGATTGCTCTTGTTGGTCCAACAGGATCAGGGAAGACAACGATTATTAATTTATTGATGAGGTTTTATGATGTGACCTCTGGTGTGATTAAACTGGATGGCCGGGATATTCGTGATTATCAAATAAGCGGGCTGCGGAAAAAAGTCGGAGTTGTGCTTCAAGATACATTCTTGTTTTCAGGAAGTATTATGGAAAATATTCGATATGGCCGTTTAGAGGCAACAGATGAGGAAGTCATAGCGGCAGCAAAAATGGCATCTGCACATCAATACATTAAACATTTGCCTGAAGGCTATCATACCCCTATTACGTCTGGTGGATATAATTTAAGTCAGGGGCAGCGTCAATTACTAGCTATCGCCAGGGCGATTTTGGCCGATTCAGACGTATTGATTCTAGATGAAGCGACCTCAAGTATTGATACAACAACCGAAATCGAAATTCAAAAGGGAATCAATCAGTTAACGAAAGGGCGAACCAGTTTTATCATTGCTCACCGCCTAAAGACCATCGAAAATGCTGATCGTATTTTAGTCATACATCAAGGAGAAATCATTGAATCAGGAACACATCAAGAGCTTTTACAGAAAAAGGGATTTTACTTCAATATGTATGATAGTCAGTTCATTCATCAATAAAGAAAGGGAGAAATACCAAATTGGCATTTCTCCCTTTTACTATAAATATTTTACTCTTCGCCTACGTCAGCCCATTTATATTCGTATGTTGCACCGAATGGGTTCACAAATACACCTTGAACTTTTGGTGAAATCAATTGTGCACGAGAAGCCTGGTAAACAGGAGCAATGGCTGCATCTTCAAATAGCACTTTTTCAGCTTCTAAGAAGTTTTTATAACGTGCTTCTTGGTCAGTCGCAAGTGTTGAAGCGGTATCTTTTACTAGCTTGTCATATGTTGGGTTGGAATAACCTGTCCAGTTGTTTCCACTGTCTGTCGTCCATAGGTTCATGAAAGTATATGGATCAAGGAAGTCAGGGCCCCAACGAGATAGCTGAAGCTGGTAATCCATCGCTGTGTCTAAAGCGAGACGCTGCTTTTTCGGTACTTGTTTGATCGTAACCTTTAATCCTTCTAAATTCGTTGAAAGCTGGTTAGCAACGTATTGAACAAGGTTCTTTGTTGTCTGGTCATCATCTGCTAAGAACTCAAGTTCAACTGTATCAGTTCCTAACTCTGCCAATCCTTTTGCCCAGAATTCCTTCGCTTCCGCAAGGTCATATGTCACAAGGTCACCGCTTACTTTACGGAAATCCTCTCCTGAACCTGGCATTGGCGTGAAGTCTCTTGGAACCAATCCATTCGCTGCGATGGATCCATTGTTTAAGATCTCTCCTACTAATGCATCTTTGTCAAATGCACGGCTAAGTGCAGCACGGATATTTTTATTTGCTAATGCTTCTGATTTAGTTTGATTAAACTTTAAGAAGTAAACGAATGTATCTGCTGCAACCGCATAGTCCTCACTAGTAGAATATTGGTCTACTAAATCGGATGTTAAATCCATACGATCAACGGTTCCTTCTTCATATAGATTTAGAGCAGTTTGTGGATCTTTAACGACTTTGAACGTTAATTTATCCATTTTCACTGTTTTTGCATCCCAATAATCTTCGTTCTTCACAAGTTCCCATGAATCGCTTGTGCTTGACCAATTGGACATAACGTATGGTCCGTTGGCTAAGAGGTTTTCAGAACTTGTTGCAAATTTATCGCCTTTTTCTTCTACAAACTTTTTGTTCATTGGTAAGAATGTTCCGAAGGTTGTTAGTGTTTCAAAGTATGGTGTTGGATTTTCTAATTCAACAACAAGCGTGTAATCACCTTCAGCTTTAACGCCAAGTTGATCCACTGCCATTTCACCTTTGGTAATTGCAGTAGCATTTTTAATAACGCCACTAATCATGTACGGTCCGTATTCAGATTGTGTCGCAGGATCAACGGCACGCTGCCATGAATACACGAAATCATGCGCTGTTACCGGGTCACCATTTGACCATTTTGCATCCTCTCGTAGTGTAAAGGTCCAAGTCAGACCATCGACACTTACTTTATGTTCTTTTGCAATTCCTGGTGTAGCCTGTGTTTTTTCATCTAGTCGGTATAGACCTTCCATTGTTGCTGCTAAGTAGATGAAAGAAGATTCATCTGTTGCTAGAGAGGGGTCCATTGAAGGAATGGCTTCAGGATTTAAAAAGTTAAGTACCTTTTCTCCCTTTTCCTCCTCTTTCGCATCTGTACCTGCTGGTTCCTTTGATTCATTTCCGGAACATGCGGCTAGTACACTAAGCATCAATCCAAATGTTAAAAGCAATAACCAATGTTTGACCTTCATTCGTTTTCCCCCTAAAGTAGTTAATTCTGAATATTATCTATCTACAGAAAATTGAGACTCTAAGAATGATTATACTCATTAACTTCTTTTCTTGTAAAGTATTGTTGGATAATTTAGGTAGTGAATTATTAGCATAGATTAGTAGGAAAACAAAAAAAGCCCTGAAAATCAGGACTTTTTCCTATTAGTCTATAACTTTTAGTGAGATTTTCATTGCTTCATGGTCATCAGTAGCACCACAAATAGTAGAACAAATTAATTCATATTCCCCTGTTTTATCAGCAGTAAAAACAGAAGGAGTGTCAGCTTTGAGTTCAATTCCTAAATCCTCATTGCTAATTGTATGCATTCCCTCTTCGTTTACTAAATTAATTTTAACCTTCGACCCTTTTTTGATCGTCAATTCTTTATCAGAAGCAAATTCCCAGTTCTTTGCAGTGATTGTGAATTCCTCAGCATCTGTGGCACTTGTTGATGCATCTGCTGTTTTTGCCTCTTCTTTAGGAGCTGCTTCTTCCTTTGCTCCTCCACAAGCTGCTAAGCCAAATAGGATTGCCCCCATTATTAATAATAATAAGCCGAACTTCTTCATAGTATGTAGTCTCCTTTTCCTCTTTGTTTTTACTATTTAAATTTAAGATAGTATGTCATTGATTTCCTTGACTTAGGTCAAGAAAATCAATGTTTTAAGAGGAAAGGAGATTTTATTGCCCAGTTTCTACTATTTCCTCCATCTTATCTGTGATGAGGGGATAGAAGTTGGTCTTAGCACTATTTGTAGAATTACCACCAAAAAAACCAGTTCCAGGGCATGATTTAACATTGTAACTAGCTGTGGCATCTAAGACTCTTTCTTTGGTTTTTAAGTGCCACCAATGGTGATAAGTAATACTGTCAATAGAAGGGACAAGCCCAAACTTTATACAAAGCAAAGCATTAATGTAAATAATTGTTTCCCTTTGTTCCTTAGTCATTACATCCTGCCCAATATCAAAGTTTCCAACATGCTCAATCGCAATCCCAACAGAATTAGCATTTGGACCAATTGTTCCTTCGGGAATAACGTTAAGGGGTCTAGATACTGCTACTTTTCCATCTGGAAAGGTGGTGATGTTTTGAGCTATGTTACTCCAGCCCATCGTTTTTTTATGATGATTCTCCATACCCATCAACATGCGAAAATGATTAGAACCATTAAAGTGCTTATAGGAAGGTAACCAGGTATGATGCTGTTGGATTAACCGTATTTCTCGGTTAACTTGTGTGTTTGATAACCAATCCTTGAATTCCTCTCTCGTCATTAGGATATGCTGTCCTTGGATTTCAGTTGCATGAACAGGAGCTATAGGCAGGAAAAGTAAACTTAAAATGACTCCAACAATAAGTACAAGTTTTTTTCTCATTTTGGTATCCTTTCAAACCTTTTAGGTTTAGTTTGTAGAACACCCATAAGATTATTCTTAAAAAAAATTTGCATCATTTCCCCAACACTTCATTGCCTTTAAACGTTATCTAGATGAGAACGATAAATAACAAACTTACCTAATTGAATTTGAGAAGGAGGAATTACCCATGACCTTAAATATTCTCTTTTTCACCATAATCATAAAACCCCGTAAAGTTACATTAGATGAAGCAATTCATAGAGAAATGGTTGAAAAACGTATGCAGGAGAATTTGGATCGTTATTTTCACATGATGGGCAGGTATTAAGATTTATTTACACAAATGCAATGTTAAAGCTTATTATTGATTTTGGCACTCTGTTGATTTGTGCGGAAGGCGCGAGACTCCTGCAGGAGGACGGGACAGGGGAGACCCCGCAGGCGCTTTAGCGTCGAGGAGGCTTCCCGAACCGCCTGCGGAAAGCGAAGCGCCTGGAGCACAAATCAACAGCCAAGTTTAATAGAGCCTACACAAAAGAAAAGAGACCGAATTTTAATTTCGGTCTCTTGGGCAAATAACTATACGTCAAATTCACTCATTAATGCATGCGTATTATCTTCACTGTCCTTAAAAAAGGCCATCCATGTTTCTGTTTGTCCCATTTTTGCAATAAGGTGTGGTTCGTCGATAAATGTAACTTCCTTACGTAACAATTCTTCATAAGCTGCATGAATATTTTCAACTTGAAAGTAGATAATGGAACTGGAATGAGCGAATTCCTCTTTTTCAGGTACACTTAGCAAAAGACGCAAACCGTGGCAGTCGAAGAATGCTAATCCGTTTGAGGAAAATAAATGAGGAAGTCCAAGTTTTTCTTTATAAAACTGTACCGCTTGATCCAGATTCTTAACAGGTACCGCAATTTGTCCAACTTTTTGAATTTCCATAGATAGATTCTCCCTTGCAGGTTATTTTAAAATGCATAGTATAAGAAAAGTAAAAGGATTAGCAGCACGAGCAACGAAATAGCTTGGAATTTAAGACTTTGATAGATAGAAGCATTAAAGTTTTCAGAAGGAAGTGGCTTATCTAGATATTCTTCGAGATAACCATTTCGCGTAAACATTATACTTTTAAATCTTCTAAATCCAAATGTAACGCCGTCAAAAAAGCCTCCTTTTGAGGTATACATAAATAAAACAATAATCAGGTAAACAAAGCAAAGATAAAATAACGAATTAATAAAGTGCAGGAGATTATAGTCGGCTGCAAAAATTAGAAAGAATAAACAGGTTAATATAATATTAATTACTAAAAACTTCCATTTATTCTTGAGCATTTTCATTCACCTTTTCATTTATAAAATTATTTTAGACATGCAATAAATAATAAAGGTATTTTAACCCAATACGCTTATAAAGTATACTTTATCTATTTTCATCTATTAAAAAAGAAAGCGCATTCTTATTTTAGAATAAATTTTTTTCGGTCATCCTCTGGAAAGGTATTGTTATATCAACTGTAATGTTGTTGTAATCTATAATAATATAATAATTTTTTGACTCTTTTATATATTTAGTCTTTACAAGAGTAGTTGAAAAATAGTATGATTTCCTTAGCTTCTTTTTTAAGAGCGAATTTACAGAAAAATAAAACAATAGGAGGTCATTTTTTTATGAAGAAAAAATTTGCATGGCTTTTAGCCCTAAGCCTAGTACTTAGCATGTTTTTAGCGGCTTGCTCAGGCAACAAGGAAACAGCTGATGATGATAAAAAGCCAGCTGAAGATGCGCCAGAAGTAGAACAAGTGTTAAACTTTATTAATGGTGACACGATCCCTTCTATGGACCCTGGTATGGTAACTGATGAATACGGTATCCAATTCACGGCTGCTATTATGGAAGGTTTATACCGTCTTGACGAAAGCGGAAAGCCTGTTGAAGGTATGGCTACTAAGCACGAAGTAAGTGATGATGGTAAAACTTGGACTTTCACATTACGTGAAGATGCAAAATGGTCAAATGGTGAACCTGTAACTGCAAACGACTTCGTATTTTCTTGGCGTCGTGCAGTAGACCCAAATCAAGGATCTGAATATGGTCCATACATGATGGGCGGCGTTATCAAAAACGCAACTGCTGTTAACAAAGGTGAAGTTCCTGTAGATCAATTAGGTGTTAAAGCTGATGGCGATTTCAAACTAGTTGTTGAACTTGAAAACCCAACTCCATATTTTGAATCATTAACAACTTTCCCAACTTTCTTCCCATTAAATGAGAAGTTTGTTACGGAAAAAGGTGACACATATGCAACTAGCGCTGATACATTATTAGCTAACGGACCATTTAAGTTCGCTTCTTGGACTAGTACTGCTAATGAGTGGGAATTAGTTAAGAACGAAACTTACTGGGATGCGAAAACTGTAAAATTAGAAAAAATGACTTATGTTGTAGTAAAAGAAGCACAAACTGGTGTTGACTTATATGAAAAAGGTGAAGTTGACCGTGCTGGTTTATCATCTGACCTAGTTGATACATACTCAACTCATGATGATTACACAGTACAACCAGATAACTCCGTATTCTATATTAAGATGAACCAAACTAAAAACCCAGCTCTTAAGAACGTAAACGTACGTAAAGCAATCTCTAGAGCATTTGATAAGCAAGCATTAGTAGATGAAATCTTAAACAACGGTTCTATCGTTGCTAACGGTTTAGTACCAAAGGATTTCTTCCCAACTGCTGACGGTAAAGACTTCCGCGAAGTTAGTGGAGACCTTGTGAAATTTGACGTTAAAGAAGCACAAAAGTTCTGGGAAACAGCTAAAACTGAACTAGGAACTGATACAGTTGAAATCGAATTCCTTGGCGGCGACAACGATGTTTCTAAGATGATGAACCAATACCTTGCTAACCAATTGTCTACTAACCTGCCTGGTTTAAAAGTTACTTTAAAAGAAGTACCATTTGAACAACGTCTAGAATTAGACACAGCTATGGATTATGACATGCAGTTTGCTGGATGGGGACCTGACTTCCTTGATCCATATACCTTCATGAATCTTTGGTTAACTGGTGGCGGAAACAATCAAATGGGCTACTCTAACCCAGAATATGATAAGTTAATAAATGATACTGCAACAACTTTAGCTTTAGATCCAGAAGCACGTATTGACAACTTCTTAAAAGCAGAAAAAGTTTTATTTGAAGATGCAGCTATCGCTCCTGTATATCAAAGAGCTGGTGCTCTACTAGTTTCTCCAAAAGTACAAGGTGTGTTTACAAATCTATTCGGAGCAACTTACGAATACAAGTGGGCTAGCGTTGGTGCTGAAGAATAATCAGCATTAAAAAAGATTATATAGTACGTTATTATTAAAAATTGAAGGGAGTGTATGCTGTTAAAGCATATACTCTCTTTTCTCCTGTTTGGACTTGAATATTCCGATTATAACAAAAATTTATAATCGACAAGATATAACATATAATAAAGAGAAATTTAGGAGGTGCAAACATGACTCGATATTTACTTCGTCGCGTATGGTATATGCTAATAACATTATTTATTATTGCGACATTCTCGTTCTTTCTTATGAAAATCTTGCCGGGGAGCCCGTTACAGGCAGAAGATAAATTGACTGAAGAACAAAAAGAAATTATTTTAGAAAAATATGGATTGAATGATCCAATACCTGTTCAGTATGCCAAATATCTTGGCGGACTTGTAAAAGGTGATTTGGGTGTATCCTTTAAATTTGATAATACACCGGTAACAACAATCTTGTTTGATAGAATCGGGCCATCTGCACTATTAGGTTTTCAGGCATTAGTGATAGGCTCTATCTTGGGAATATTCCTTGGATTAATGGCCTCAATCTTCCGAAATAGTCCGATTGACTTTTCATCCACAATCATTGCGGTTATCGGAACCTCGATACCTTCGTTTGTATTTGCAGGATTATTACAATATGTTTTTGCAGTAAAATTAGGCTGGTTCCCGGTTGCTCTTTGGGGCACACCTGCACATACCATTTTGCCAACGATCGCTTTGGCCATTCATCCGATGGCAACAGCTGCTCGTTTTACAAGAACAGAAATGGTAGAAGTGTTACATTCTAATTACATCATAACGGCACGTGCTAAAGGTGTTGCTGAATCTGGAATTATTTTAAAACATGGATTACGTAATGCACTTATCCCGTTAATTACAGTATTGGGTCCAATGGCAGTTGGTTTGATGACAGGCTCAATGGTTATTGAGCAAATTTTTGCGATTCCTGGTATTGGTGAGCAATTCGTTACATCTGTAATGGTAAATGACTACCCAACCATTATGGGTACAACATTGTTATTTGCGTTTGGCTTTATTGTGATTATCTTAATCATTGACCTCCTATACGGATTAATTGATCCTAGGATAAGACTAGCAGGGGGGAAATAAGTAAAATGGATAAAAATAACCTAAATAATATACCAAAAGATTTATTTGTCCCTCTTGTTCGTAAGGAGGATACGAGCGATAAGATTTCAGCTCCCAGCAGAACGTTTTTTCAGGATGCGAAAAGAACCCTTTTCAATAATAAACCTGCTGTTTTCAGCATGATTCTTATCCTGTTTATTATCATCATGAGTATTGTCGGTCCATGGATGACCAATTATGGTTCCGATGAACAGGATTTAAACAGGGCAAAAATGCCTCCACGTGTACCGGCTTTGGAGAATGTCTCTTGGCTTGGTATGAATGGTACTTTATCTGGAACGTTCCAAGGTAAAGATGTTCAGCAGGCAACGGCCAAGGCAAATGCAAGATTTGATAATAAAGAAGAGTTTATTGATCTTGAAGTCATTAATAAAGGTGACGGCACTAGAAATTCTGCTGAAGTGAAAGCTACCTATCGTATTTATGAAGCGAAAGATATGAAAGACACCTATTTCTGGTTTGGCAGTGATGCCTTAGGGCGTGACCAATGGACAAGGCTTTGGGAAGGTACAAGGGTTTCTTTAATTATCGCTTTTGTTGCTGCACTTCTTGACCTTGCCATTGGAGTTTCTTATGGTGGGATTTCTGCATTTTATGGTGGAAGAGTTGATAATATCATGCAGCGAATAGCCGAGATTTTAGTTGGTATTCCTAACTTGGTCATTATCCTCTTAATGATGCTTGTTCTTAAACCAGGTATTATATCGATTGTTATTGCGTTGTCAATAACAGGCTGGATTGGTATGTCCCGGATTGTCCGTGGTGAAGTATTAAAGTTAAAAAATCAAGAGTTTGTTTTAGCTTCAAGAACTTTAGGAACATCTAATGGTACTATTATTAGAAAACACTTGGTACCAAATATCAGTGGTATTATCATTATTAACACAATGTTTTCTGTTCCAGGCGCAATCTTTTTTGAAGCATTCTTAAGCTTTATCGGATTAGGTATTGTTCCTCCAGATGCTTCACTTGGTTCTTTAATTGACCTTGGGTTTGATAACCTCAGACTTTATCCATATATGCTCGTGTTCCCGGCAATTGTAATCTCTGTTCTTATGATTGCATTTAATATCGTTGGTGATGGTTTGAGAGATGCATTCGATCCGAAAATGCATAAATAAGAAGGTAGGTGTTTAATAAATGAGTAAATTATTGGAAGTCAAAGATTTAAAAGTATCATTTAACACCTACAATGGTGAAGTGCATGCTGTTCGAGGTGTTACCTTTGATTTAAATAAAGGTGAAACGTTAGCAATCGTAGGTGAATCTGGTTCAGGTAAGTCAGTAACCTCAAATGCGATTATGAGACTTCTTCCAGAGCCGCATGGCTATATTAAAGAAGGACAAATCCTTCTCGAGGGAGTAGACCTTGCTAAAAAAACAAGCAAAGAAATGCAAAAAATTCGCGGAAAAGACATCTCTATGGTCTTCCAAGATCCAATGTCGTCTCTAAACCCGACTATGAAAATTGGTTATCAGATCATGGAAGGTTTGATGAAGCACCAGAATATGAGCAAAACTGAGGCTAGAAAGACTGCTCTTGAGCTTTTAACACTTGTTGGTATTCCAAGACCGGATGTTCGTATTAATCAATATCCTCACCAATTCTCTGGCGGTATGCGTCAACGTGTGGTAGTAGCGATTGCATTAGCATGTAATCCAAAAATCTTAATTGCAGATGAACCAACTACGGCTCTTGACGTAACGATTCAAGCTCAAATCTTAGAATTGATGAAGAGTATTCAACAAAAAACCGATAGTGCGATTATTTTTATTACGCATGACCTTGGTGTTGTAGCAAACGTTGCAGACCGTGTAGCCGTCATGTACGCTGGAAAAATCGTAGAAATTGGGACGGTAGATGATATTTTCTACAATCCTAAGCACCCGTATACTTGGGGATTGATAGGCTCTATGCCAACATTGGATAGTTCGGATGAAGAGCTTTTTGCTATTCCTGGCAGCCCGCCAAACATGCTTACCCCTCCTGTAGGAGATGCGTTTGCTCCAAGAAATCAATTTGCGTTAGAAATTGATACTGTGATGGAACCGCCTATGTTTAAGGTTTCAGACACACATTATGCGGCAACCTGGCTGCTGCATCCAGATGCGCCTAAAATTGAGCCGCCTGATGCCGTTAAGCACAGGATGCAAGGTTTTGCTCAAACAGGTACTAAGGGCGGTGGAAAAAGGTGACAAGAGAAAAGTTACTTGAAGTTAAAAATTTACAAAAACATTTTGCTGTTGGTAAAAAGAATACAATCAAGGCTGTTGATGGTGTTAGCTTTGATGTATTTAAAGGTGAAACCTTTGGTCTAGTTGGGGAGTCTGGCTGTGGAAAGTCTACAACCGGCAGAACCATCATTCGACTTTACGATGCAACTGGCGGTGAAGTTAAATTTAATGGTGAAGATGTTCACGGTAAAAAGAATAAATCCCAATTACTTAAATTTAACCGCAAAATGCAAATGATTTTCCAAGATCCTTCTTCTTCATTAAATCCACGTATGACTGTTTTGGATATTATTGCTGAGGGTCTTGACGTTCATAAACTCGTAAAGAATGAGGCTGAACGAAAGCAAAAGGTTGAAGAATTATTAGAATCGGTTGGTTTAAATAAAGAGCACGCTACGCGTTTTCCACATGAATTTAGTGGCGGTCAAAGACAGCGTATTGGAATTGCTAGAGCGCTTGCTGTTGACCCTGAGTTTATTATTGCCGATGAGCCTATCTCTGCATTGGATGTATCCATTCAGGCACAGGTAGTGAATCTGCTTAAGAAACTCCAAAAAGAACGTGGATTAACGTACTTGTTCATTGCCCATGACCTTTCAATGGTTAAATATATCTCTGACCGTATTGGCGTTATGTATATGGGTAATCTAGTTGAATTAGCTGAAAGTGATGAATTATACAATAATCCTATTCATCCATATACAAAATCATTACTATCAGCGATTCCGCTGCCAGATCCAAGATATGAGCGCGCTCGTAAGCGTATCAGCTATGATCCTACTGTACATGATACAAATGGCGAGTTTGAACTTAGAGAAGTGGTTCCAGGACACTTTGTACGCTGTACAGCAAAGGAATTAGAAAGATACCAAAATGAGCAAAAGTAAAATTAATAGAACCATGAGAATACTTTTACTAAAAAATCCTTACTTATAAAAAGTAAGGATTTTTTGTGTAATTCTTTAGGAATTAGAAATGATTCATTTCTACTATGTAGTTTTTCTCTTTAAGTACTTTATACAGCATGTCGATATGTTCGTTATTCTTTGTTTCTACAGAAATTTCCAGCCCGGCATAGCCAGGATAAATATTTTTGCCCATATGACTGAGATTCACGGATTGAATGTTTGCGTCTAAATCGGTTAGAGCGTTTAGTACCTTTTGAAGTTCTCCAGGTTTGTCCTTTAAAGTTATTGTAAAAGCAGCATACCGTCCTGACTCCACTAATCCTCGTTCGATGACCCTTGAAATAAAATTCATATCAACATTTCCGCCGCTTAAAACAGCCACAACCTTCTTTTCTTTCAACTTCACTTTTTCATATAGTAGTGCTGAGAGGGAACAAGCACCTGATCCTTCCACTAACAGCTTATTTCTTTCTAAAACCATCAGCATCGTTCTAGCAATCTCCATCTCATCAACACAAAAAATATCATCGACATATTTTTGGGCGATATCAAAGGTTCTCAGTCCAGGTTTTTTAACAGCTATCCCATCTGCCATCGTGGGTGTTGATTCTACCATTACAGGTTTATTTTCAAATAATGACTGTTTCATACTAGGGCAGGCCAGTGACTGGACGCCATAGACAGCTATATGAGGGTTTTTCTCCTTCACGGCCATTGCAACCCCTGCAATTAGCCCACCGCCGCCCACGGGGCAAATAATAGCCTCTACATCGGGCAGCTGATCGAGTATCTCCAAACCAACCGTTCCTTGTCCAGCGATGATGGCATCATCATCAAAGGCATGGATAAAAGTAGCATCCCTTTGCTCTTTAAGCTCTAAAGCATAGGCTAGTGCATCATCAAATGTTGCTCCCTCTAAGAGTACCTCTGCCCCATATTGCTTCGTAGCCAGCACCTTACTAAGGGGTGCCCCCTTTGGCATGACAATCGTACAATTAACACCAAGCATTTGACTTGAGTAAGCTACTCCTTGCGCATGGTTGCCGGCAGAGGCTGCCACAACCCCTTTTTGCAGCTCTTCCTGTGAAAGGGATATTAACTTATTATAAGATCCTCTAGCCTTAAAAGAACCCGTTTTTTGGAGGTTTTCGAGCTTTAGATATACTTCGTTATGAGCCAGTAAACTAAAAGTTTTGGAATAGTCCAGCGGCGTTGTATGGACGACTCCCTTCATCTTCTCACGTGCAATAATAATATCATCTACATTCATATTTCTTCCTCCGTTTGTCATCCTTTTCCTTAGGATGTGCTGCTAAAAGTAAACTATGTCTTATTTCCGGGAAATTTCTTTAATATAAAAGGTAGAAGGGAAGGTCTTCACTTAAAGAAAAACAAGAAAAAACCTGAGTCCGTAGAACTCAGGTTTTTTAACAAATATTACTTTTTGTTACCTTCATTAAAACTATAATAGAATTTAGCTGTGATAGAACCATCAGCGTTTTCTTTAATGTCAGTTACATGAATTCCAGAGTCTGCTGGAGTGGCGCCGTTGCCCTTCCAGAAGTAGTAGGAACCTGTATGAACATTAGAAGAGTTTGGCGTGATATTCGCACCTGTCTTGAAGAAGTCTCCTGCGTCACCACGGTTTAGATTCTTTTCTAAATCATATTTTCCATCGGCCTGAAGAAGGGATAAGCCATAATGGGTTACAACCTGGCCATTGCTTGCTGTTTCTGATTGATTAAACTGGAAGCGTTTGTTCATCCAGTTTTCAACGTTATTAGGGCGGAAGCCGGCAGTTTGATATAGGTTGATGATATTTTCATCGACATGCCATGCTAATAATCCGTGAGAATCCTCGCCTTGACGAACTAATCCTTTATTAAAGCCATCCTGTTGAACGTTTTCAAATAAGAAATACTCTGTTCCATGAGAACCAGGAACCTCCATTTTTACAATTCCGTTTGTAGCATTGGCTTTATTAATAGCTGGTAAGGTAATGTCTTTAACACCGTCAGCAGGTGTTATATTAATAGGCTCAGCCCAGCCAAGAAAAACCTTTGAGAATGGATCAAAATGAGTTGGTGAGTTACCGGAATAGGCATTATTGTCTGGATAACGCATCCAGGAACCGCCAGCCATCATCGAGTAGTTTCCTACCCCTTCAGAAGTATAGACAGTATCATAGAAATCAGGAAGACCTAATGCATGTCCAAATTCATGAGCATATACCCCAGCTTGGGCAGGATATGGGCCTGTTTTAGAAGCTTCGTCATAGCTGCCAGTTGTTAAATTGAAACCAGCTACGTTGCCGCCAATCGCAGGTTGGATATTGTAGTTATTTACGATTACACCATCATATGTCATATCCTCGGCAACCGTCTGATTAATCCAAGCACTTTGGCTCATGCCAGCATGAACATCTGATGGTTTACCAGTTTCATAGTATTTACCATAGTATAAGGCACTTAGTAAACTCCATTTATGAGACCAGAATTGAGCAGGGTCTTGGCTCCACTCAGCTCCTGTTCCTTCGTGAACAACGAATACGTTTGGAACCTCGCCGTTTTCAGCATATTTTGAGAAGTCTACCTGATCGTCAGCGGACTTTAATAGGTCACGAACGAATTCACCAGTATGAGCATCTCCGTTTACATTGCCTAGTACATATTTACCATTTTCTGCATACTTGCCTTCTTGGTCTAAGTAGTAAGAAGCCCCTTTAGGAAGTTCTACCCAAACAAACTCGGTGTTTTCTTTGCGGACGATATTAACTCTGCCATTACTAGATTCTTTATAGGCATTTTGCATGGTTCGGTCGGTTGGTGCCTTAACACCGTTATATTCAGCATATTGTTTGAATGCTTCTAATTCATATGGATTATATTCTGTTCCAAAGATTAAATCCTCATAGTATTTTGCAGGGACTTGACCTTCCAAGTCGCCGATTGGCTCATCGCCATCCTTATATTTTGCTAGGATTACGAGAACAGGTACATCTCCTGTAGCTGCTTTATTTTCTACATGATTGTCCCCAGGCTCCTGGAATTTCGTTCCTATATTAGCCTTCTCTGCAGGGTCAGCCTTTGATAAATCGACACCAAGCTCTTTTGCCTTTGCAGCTAGTTCTGGAGCGGCTCCAACGAATTCAGCGGGACTTAAAGTGTATGTACTTTTTGTTGTGGATGGGGCTTCAGTAGGTTGGAAGCCTGCTGCCACAATACTTCCAGCTAATGCTAGAGTTAGACCGGTCTTTGATAGTACTTTTAACATGTGCGTCACTCCTAAAATTATTTGAGGATTAAAATATATCAGAATTATCAAATAACTAGTAGAATCGAAGTACCTAATTTGCCACCATATATTTAGTGAGGCGAAATAACCAAATTCTAGGATTTGAGTCAATTTTAACAGGGTAAAGGACTTAAGTAATAGGTAGATGGACATGATCTTATAATGTTTCAAAGATTTTTTATGCTAATATGGAGAGAGTATATTTTAATGAGAGGAAGGTCTTATAAATGACAGCAGGAGCTCCCGTATTAAAAAAGTTAAACTTTAAGGATCAAGGGCAGCCGGTATTAGTTATCAATGCACCAAAGTCTTATGATGAGATGAAAGCTGCATTCGAAGGGGAGGTTCATCATCAGGCAGAACTGGAGATGTATGATTTTGTTCAGGTGTTTGGTACTAGTAATGAAGAACTTCATCTAATGCTAAAAAAGCGGTTACTTATGTGAAGGATGATGGCTTATTTTGGCTCTGCTACCCTAAGAAGTCATCGAAGACCTATAAAGGATCCAACTGCAGCCGAGAAACGGTTACGGGTATGCTCTCTGAAGAAGGCTATGAACCAGTTCGGCAAATTGCGATTGACGATGATTGGTCTGCATTAAGATTCCGTAAACCTGAAAAAATTAAGAAAATGGTTCGAGACTTTGCTGTAACGGATGAAGGAATCAAACGGACAAAGAAGGAATAGGTCCCTTACCCAAGGGGTCTGTTTTTTTGTATACAGAATGCGTATACATGTTTACGAAAAATGTACACTTGTTTACAATATTGTATACATGGTGTTTACAAAAATGTTTACATGTGTACAAACTCGTATACATGTTGATATAGAGCGATGTGTACAGGTTTGTGTTCGTTGTAAACATAAATGTATACAACGATTACGTATTGTTTACAATTTTACACTTTCATTTCTTTTTGTCTGGGATATTGAAGAATCTAGCAAACTTCTATACTCTTATACTAGAGAAGTTAGATACATATCTTCATTAACATCTAAATTAATAGAATGAAAGGATGACAATTTTGAATAATACTAGAATTGCAGCTATTGATGTAGGGAATGATTCAATTAAGGCTATTTTTGGAGAATTAGAATATGAACTTAATATCCCAAATATTATCGCAAGGGACACGGAAGACCGCCCTGTTATTGGAATAGAAGAATTAGATGATAAGAATCCACTTGATGGTATTCATGTAAAAGTGCACTCTCCTGCATTAAAGGAGAATAACGCCATATATCGTGTCGGAAATCTAGCAACTAAAAGCAACAATGGGACTGAATTAGATCCTGGCAGCAGTAAGTCTGAAGAAGATCAAACGTTAATTCTACTCTTTACTACATTGGCTTTGGACGCTGTGAAGGAAGGAAATAAGAATAATTTCCGTCAAACGAAAAATGTCATTGATGCGAACTACACACTTGGAACTGGCCTCCCTCTTCGTGAAGTTAAGGAAGGTAAGGATGCAGGCTACCGTTCGAAGCTAATCGGTTCTGTTCACCAAGTAGAGTTTCTGGTTACACCTAAATACCAAGGTTTAAAGGTAAATATTAAGTTTGATGAAATCAAGGTATACCCTGAAGGTTTTGCTGCTTATATTAACCTAGTAATGGATAATAACTCAAAAATTATTAATAAAGACCTAATCGATAAGCGTATCTTGATTCAAGATATTGGCGGATTATCAACAGATATCGCCGTTATTAAAAATCGAAATGTTGATGATGATAAAGCGCAAGGCTTTAATCTCGGGGTTTCAGAATCATTAGAAGCAATCCGTGAAGAAATTAGAACAAAGCACGGTGTTGAACTAGACAGCCGTCGTGATGTTGTTGAAATCATCACCAAGAAAAACGACCGAAATCATATCATGGTTAAAGGAAGCAGAACAAGTGTTCATGATATAACGGATCGCATTCTACTAGATTTAGCAAAGAAACAATACCGCTTATTACGTAATGTTTGGTCAAAGAACTCCCAAACGGAAATTTGTTACTTTGTCGGCGGTGGTGCTACCGTTTTAAAGGATTATCTTAAAACATTAAATAACAATCTCGATGGTTTTAATATTGATTTCTTTGAAGATGAAAAAGAAAGCATTTGGATGATGGCAAATGCCTATTATAAGCTAATTCAAGATTTTGTTAAAAAGGCAGAGAAACAAAAGGTCGAACAACCTAAAAAACCTGTTACCAATTAATAGGGTGATGAAATGAAAAAGGCTGGAACACATGAAATTCAGCGGGGACAGGCAATCTCCTTCCGTGTCCCTTCTGATACACCTGACCATTTGGTTAAGAAGCTGCAAAAGTTAAAGGAAACTGAAAGAAGAAATTTTTCCAGCAAGATTGCAGAGTTCGTGATGGAGGGTGTCAGTAACGTTAATGCAAGAGAACGCGAGATGATTAATGTCCCGCTGCCCAAAAAGCTAACGAAAGCACAGCGTGACTGGTTGAAGCATGAGCATTCTGAGGCATTATTAGGGAGTATTATCTATCAGTTAATATCAGACCCAGTCCGGTCTACTTCCCTGCTTGCGAGTTTAAATAGCAGTTCACTAGATATCGATGAGGCTTTATATCTCCAAGAGGAAAGTATTCCTGAGATCCATTCTTATCGTGAGAATGACAGCGCCGTAGAGGAAATCGCTGCTTCGATTGATTTAAGCGATATGGATGATGACTTAAGTGGATTTGATTGGGATAATGTGAAACCTGTGATTGAAGAAGAAAAGGTTGAAGAAGAGCCTGATTTAGATGATTTGCTTGGCGGATTTCTAGCGAGTATGAATAAATAAATAGTGCAATTTCTGGCACATATAATGATATGAGAGGTAAGCATGGTTTCTTGCTTATCTCTCTTTTTTTAGTGGTGAAAATTTTTCGAATAATTAATACGTTCCGTTTCCTATGCTATAATTTTCTTATTAAAAATTTGAAAACTCACCTTTTATATTACTGGAGTGGATAAGTTGAAAAAAACGATAATTTTTATTTTAGTTATTGCTACATTAATAATTGCAGGTTGTGCAAAAGGGCAAAATAGTGAATCAGGGAATGATAGAACTGCTGCTAAAGATGAACTTATTTTAGCTGTTGGAAATGAGCCTGAAACTGGATTTGACCCTGTATTAGGCTGGGGACAATATGGTTCGCCTCTTTTTCAAAGTACATTATTAAAAAGAGACAATGATTTGAAGATTACATATGACGTGGCAACAAGCTATGCTGTCAGCCAGGATGGTAAGGTTTGGACGGTCAAACTTCGAGATGATGTTCTTTTTTCTGATGGTAAACCATTAAGTGCTGAAGATGTCCAATTTACCTTTGAAACGGCGCTGACGAGTGATTCTGTTTTAGACTTAAATATCCTTGAAAAAGTAGTGGTTAAGGATCCAACGACGGTTGAATTTCATCTTCATAACGCAAACTCAACCTTTATCCATTCATTGTTGACACTAGGGATTATCCCAAAGCATTCATATGGTGATGAATATGCGGAAAATCCTGTTGGTTCAGGTCCCTACAAGCTTGTGCAATGGGATAAAGGACAACAAATTATCATTGAAATGAACCCTAACTACTATGGTAAAAAACCATTCTTTAAAAGAATCACATTCTTATTTCTAAATGAGGATGCAGCCTTTGCAGCGGCAAAAGCAGGACAAGTAGATATGGCTTATATACCTGCTTCCTTTAGTAAAAATCAAGTTCCAGGAATGGCTCTTGAAGAAATACAAAGTGTAGATAATCGCGGAATCATGTTCCCTTATGTCCCTTCAGGAGAGAAAACAAAAGATGGTAATGCCATCGGAAATGATGTGACATCAGATATTGCGATTCGAAAAGCAATTAATGTTGCCATCGACCGCCAAGCTCTTGTTGATGGGGTTTTAGAGGGCCATGGTACACCAGGTTATTCAGCGGCAGATGGCTTGCCGTGGGCAAATGAAGAAACCAAGTTTAAAGATGGTGATTTAAAACAGGCTAAAGAAATCCTGGAAAGTGCCGGATGGAAAGACCAAAATGGAGATGAATTTCTCGAAAAGGGCGGTTTACAAGCGGAGTTTGACCTTCTATACCCTGCTAGTGATGTCACGAGACAATCCTTAGCGATTGCTGTTAGCGATATGGTAAAACCGTTAGGTATAAAAATAAATGTTGAAGGTAAAAGCTGGGACGAAATTGAATCGCTAATGCATTCAAATGCTGTGATGATGGGCTGGGGAAGCCACGATCCAATTGAGATTTATAATCTATTCAGTGGAAAAATGGCAGGAATGGATTATTACAACTCAGGTTTCTATTCAAATCCTAAAGTAGATGAATACTTAGAGAAGGCGCTTTTATCTAAAAGTGAAGAAGCAGCAATTGAATATTGGAAAAAAGCTCAGTGGGATGGGACAACAGGTTTTAGCTCTTTAGGGGACGCCCCTTGGGCTTGGTTAGTCAATGTTAATCACCTCTATTTAGTAAAAGAAGAGTTGAACATTGGGGATCAGAGAATTCAACCTCATGGTCACGGGTGGCCAATTACGGATAATCTAGTTGACTGGAAATGGGATGAGAAATAAATGATGGGTGTAAGACTAAAATGCTGAGAATAGGTTCATTTATCGGGAGGAAAATTATCAGGCTTCTTTCTCTCCTGTTTGCTATTAGTGTCATTACTTTTCTATTAATCAGCCATTCTCCGATTGATCCTATTCAAGCCTATATTGGTGCCGATATGATGAGGGTTGGTCCTGAACAGCGTGAGAAAATAGCTGAAAATTGGGGGTTAAATGAACCACCGACGGAACAATTCTTCCGGTGGGGTTCTTCTGTCCTGCAGGGGGATTTAGGAACATCGATGATCTATCGTCGTCCTGTCACAGAGATTATTGGTGAAAAATTCCTTAACTCGCTTGCGCTGATGACCATTGCCTGGATATTATCGGGGATGATTGGCTTTTCTTTGGGAATAGCTGCAGCCATGAAAAAGGGTAAATGGGTTGATAGAATCATCAAATGGTATTGTTATACATTGGCTTCGACGCCGACATTTTGGATGGGCCTGCTATTATTAATAATTTTTGCCGTATGGTTAGATTGGTTCCCAATTGGGATGGGGGTTCCTGCAGGTGTGCTGGCTGAAAATGTCACCCTTATGGACCGGATCATCCATTTAATCCTCCCTGCTCTCACACTAAGTATTGTAGGTGTCGCAAACATTGCCTTACATACTAGGCAAAAATTAATCGAAGTCCTTTCAAGTGAGTATATTTTATTTGCAAAAGCCAGGGGGGAAAAAGGTTTTACACTAATATGGAGACATGGTATCCGAAATATTTCTTTGCCTGCTATCACTCTCCATTTTGCAGCCTTTAGTGAACTTTTTGGTGGAGCTGTTTTAGCTGAACAGGTTTTTTCATACCCAGGTTTAGGACAGGCTACGGTTGAAGCGGGGCTTCGAGGTGATGTGCCGCTCCTTCTTGGACTGGTTATTTTTAGTTCCATATTTGTATTCGTGGGAAATTTAATGGCAGATCTCTTTTCTTTTATTGTCGACCCAAGAATGAAGGAGAGAAGGTCGCTATGATTTCTTTAAATAAAAGACAAAAAACAGTGATGGTGTTAGTCGTTACATCCGCTATAGTATTGGCAGTTTTAGTGGGCGGCCTGCTCATTAGTAATGATAGAATTGCAACAAATTTAGAACAACGCAACCTTTCGCCTTCACTTGAACATCCATTTGGTACGGATTGGCTTGGGCGAGATATGCTGATTCGAACGTTAAAAGGGTTGTCGGTGAGTATAGGAGTGGGTCTTATCGCAGCCACGGCTTCCGTTATGATAGCGGTAGGATTAGGAATAATCGCAGCAACGATGGGACGGATTGCTGATGGTATTATCTCGTGGCTTGTTGACTTGTTTTTAAGTGTTCCCCATTTGGTCATCCTTATTTTAATAGCCTTTGTGCTAGGCGGAGGTATGAAAGGCGTAGTCATTGGGTTAGCACTCACCCACTGGCCAAGCTTAACACGGGTTATTCGAGCTGAGGTCATGCAGCTTAAAACAGCAGAGTTTGTCCAAACCTCGAAAAGGCTGGGAAAATCACGGTGGTTTATTGCTGTAAAGCATATACTTCCTCATTTAGTACCGCAGTTTTTAGTGGGATTGTTTCTACTATTCCCCCATGCTATTCTTCATGAGGCTGCGGTAACATTCTTGGGTATGGGTTTATCGCCACATCAGCCAGCAATTGGGATTATTCTCTCAGAATCAATGCGATATTTATCTACTGGCATGTGGTGGCTGGCATTTTTCCCCGGATTATGTTTACTTTTAATTGTCCGTGCCTTTGATTTAGTAGGGGATCGCCTGCGGTCACTCGTTGATCCTTATCGTGCCAATGAATAAGATGGGGGCTGAGAAAAGATAATGTCTATCCTAGAAGTTCAAAACTTGTCTATATCCTTTACAAAGTATTCAAAAGGATTAAGACAGGAAACCAATCAAGTCATTCATAACTTAAATGTGTCAATAAACAAGGGTGAAATTGTCGCGGTTGTAGGTTCAAGCGGATCGGGTAAAAGCTTATTAGCACACGCGATTCTTGGAATATTGCCGGGAAATGCAAACATGTCAGGCAGTATTTTTTATAATGGGGAAGTCCTTACAGAGCAGCGGAAAGCAGAATTCCGTGGTTCAGAAATCGTAATCATTCCCCAAACTGTAAAGTCCTTGGACCCATTAATGAAAATAGGTCCACAAGTACAAACTTCCGTTAGAAAGAAAAATGCTGTAACCGCACAAAGGAAAATTTTTGAGAAGTATAAATTACATCCACTTGTAGAAAAATTATTTCCTTTTCAATTATCTGGAGGGATGGCAAGACGTGTTCTCGTTTCGATGGCAGTCGTAAGTGAAGCGAATGTAATTATAGCGGATGAACCCACACCAGGGCTTGATGCGGAAGTAATCAAGGAGGCGGAAATCTCTTTTAGAGAATTGGCTAAAAACGGCAGTGGTGTCATGATCATAACTCATGATATTGATTTTGCCTTAAAGGTGGCAGATAAAATTGCAGTTTTTTATGCAGGTACAACCGTTGAGACAGCCCCAGTTTCTGATTTCTTTGGTGCGGGTGAGAGACTCAGACACCCTTATACAAAAGCACTGTGGAGAGCACTTCCTCAAAATGAGTTTGTTCCCATTAAGGGGTCACAGCCGCTAATAAATGATTTACCTAAAGGCTGTCCTTTTGCTCCACGGTGTGAACATGCTGCGTCTAATTGTTTAGAAGAAATGCCAGCTGAAAGAATAGTTCGAGGCGGGATGGTTAGGTGTCTGTATGCTACTTGAAGCTGTAAATGTCGGTTTTGGTTACCAGAAGAATAGTTGGACTTTTCGTCATATTGATTTGAGCGTAGCCAGAGGTGAAATAGTTGGCCTTGTCGGTCCAAGCGGCTCTGGAAAGACAACGCTTGGACGAATTCTTGCAGGCTACGAAAAGCCCTTGGAGGGGGCTGTAAAGCTAAATGGCTCTCCCTTAACAAGTACAGGCTACCACCCCGTTCAGCTTGTGTTTCAGCACCCTGAAAAGGCTGTGAATCCTAAATGGAGAATGAAAGATATCCTTCATGAAGGCTGGAATCCTGATGATAAATTACTAGAAAGGTTAGGGATTGAGCAAGATTGGCTTCGTCGCTGGCCGAATGAATTATCAGGCGGAGAATTACAGCGCTTTTGTGTGGCTAGAGCTCTAGGGCCTCAAACACAATTTCTTATTGCGGATGAAATGACGACCATGCTTGATTCAATTACACAAGCACAAATATGGCAGGTGGTTCTCGATATGGCCAAAGAACGTAATATGGGAATACTTGTAATCAGCCATGAGGCGCCGCTTCTAAATAGACTTTGCAGTAGAATTATTGATATTTCGCAAGTAAAATAAAACTCCGCAACTTAATTAGAGAAAGATCATCTAAGGAGAAAATACAAATGGAAAAATTAAAGAATTATCTTTTTCCTATCATCCTATTGCTATCCATTTTGCTTGGTGCAATTATAGGTCTAGTTATGAAGGAAGACGCTGTCATCTTACAGCCGATAGGCGATGTCTTTTTAAATCTTTTATTTACAATTATCGTACCACTGATATTCTTCACCATTTCCTCTTCGATCGCAACGATGAATGGTGCAAAAAGATTAGGGAAAATTATTGGCTGGATGTTTGGAACCTTCTTGTTTACAGGACTTATTTCAGCTATTTACATGTATTTTGTCGTAAAGCTCGTGAATCCTGGTGAAGGTGTTAATCTAAAACTGATGAAACCAGAAGGGGCGGAGGAATTAAATCCAGTCGCACAAATCGTTAAAACCTTTACAGTACCTGACTTTGTTGAATTGTTCTCAAGAAGCAATATGTTGGCGCTCATTGTGATTTCTATTTTGGTTGGATTTGCTGCACAATCCATTGGAGAACGCGGTAAGCCTTTTACCAGCTTTTTAAGCTCAGGCTCTGAAGTAATGATGAAGGTCGTATCCTTAATCATGTACTTAGCGCCAGTTGGTCTTGGAGCTTATTTTGCCACGCTGGTGGGGCAGTATGGTCCGATTTTATTAGGCTCTTATATTAAAGCGGGTGTAACGTATTATGTTGCTTCGATTGTTTATTTCTTTATTGCCTTTACGATTTATGCCTTTATGGCAGGCAAAGGTAAAGGAATTCGAGTGTTATGGAGTAATATGCTGGAACCTTCGATTACGGCGCTGGCAACCTGTTCAAGTGCTGCTGCTATCCCTGTTAACTTAGAGGCTTCAAAAAGAATGGGAATCAAGCAAGACATACGTGATACAACGATTCCATTAGGAGCAGCCTTGCACAAGGATGGATCTGTTCTCGGCGGCGTATTAAAGATTGTCTTCCTGTTCGGAATCTTTGATATGAATAACAATGGGATTGGAACGTTTTTCTTAATTATAAGTGTGTCTCTTTTAGTTGGAGCTGTTATGGGAGCAATTCCGAGCGGAGGTATGATTGGGGAAATGTTAATCCTAAGTTTATTTGGATTCCCGCCTGAGGCATTACCAATTATTGCTGCGATTTCTACGTTAATTGACCCGCCTGCTACGATGCTGAATGCAAGCGGGGATAATGTTGCGGGGATGATGGTTTCGAGAATGGTGGAAGGCAAGAATTGGCTTAAAAAAATTGCATAAAATAAGGGTGCTCCATCTCGGAGCACCCTTATGTTTTTAGATAACGCCCTGTGCGATCATTGCGTCAGCTACTTTTAAGAATCCTGCGATATTGGCGCCGACAACGAGGTTGCCTGGGTAGCCATATTCTTCGGCAGCATTCATACTGTTGCGATAGATATTGATCATGATTTGGTGTAATTTTGCATCAACTTCTTCAAATGTCCATGATAATCTTTGGCTATTTTGCGCCATTTCTAGAGCGGATACTGCTACACCGCCAGCATTTGCTGCTTTTCCAGGGGCAAATAAAATATCACTTTCTAAAAATACTTCAATCGCTTCAAGAGTGGATGGCATATTCGCACCTTCTCCAACTGCCTTAACACCATTTGAAACAAGTTGTTTAGCTGCTGAGTGGTCGATTTCATTTTGAGTTGCACAAGGCAATGCGATATCACATGGAATTGACCAAATACCAGAGCAGCCTTCGAAGTATTGAGCCTCTGGATGCTCAAGAACATATTCACTGATTCTTTTACGTTCCACTTCTTTAATTCGTTTCACCGTTTCAAGCTTGATGCCTGATGGATCATAGACATAGCCATTTGAATCGCTGCAGGCAACAACCGTTGCTCCTAATTGGTTTGCTTTTTCAATCGCATAAATAGAAACGTTTCCTGATCCAGAAACGACTACTGTACTGCCTTCAAAGCTAAGGCCCTTATCAGCAAGCATTTCGTGTACAAAGTATACAGTCCCGTAACCAGTGGCTTCAGTCCGTGCTAAACTGCCGCCATAACCAAGTCCTTTACCAGTTAACACACCTGCTTCGTAGGCACCGCGAATTTTTTTATATTGTCCAAACATATAACCAATTTCACGGGCACCTACGCCGATATCTCCTGCTGGTACATCTACATCAGGTCCAATATGACGGTATAGCTCTGTCATGAAGCTTTGCGTAAAGCGCATAATTTCGCCATCTGATTTTCCTTTAGGATCAAAGTCAGAACCACCCTTGCCTCCGCCAATAGGCTGACCAGTAAGGGAATTCTTAAGGATTTGTTCGAAGCCTAGGAATTTAATAATGCTTAAATTCACTGATGGGTGGAAGCGTAATCCGCCTTTATAAGGCCCAATCGCACTGTTAAATTGAACACGGAAGCCGCGGTTGACTTGAACCTTTCCTTTATCATCAACCCAGGGAACACGGAAAGAAATGACTCTTTCAGGCTCTACGATTCTTTCAAGAATACTTTGCTCCATGTATTTTGGATGTTTTGTAAAAACAGGAATCAGTGAGTCGAAAATTTCCTTAACGGCCTGTTGAAACTCAGATTCATATGGATTGCGGCACATTACTGTATTAAACACCTCATCCACATATTGAAGTGCTGTACTTTGATTATCTTGTTTTAACTGTTCAATTGTTTTCAAGTTACCCACCTCTTTAATGAGAATTTAAATTTTTAAATTATTAGAATATTAATAAGGAATATTTTATAATTAAATAACAATCTAAACAATGCTAATAATAGATAACATTCATCTCAAAATGAGATGAATGGAGGTGAACTCTTTGGAATTACGACAAATTCAATACTTTATGGAAGTGGCCAAGAGAGAACATGTTACGGAGGCAGCGTTGGCTCTGCATGTGGCTCAATCAGCTGTCAGCAGGCAAATTTTCAATTTGGAAACAGAGCTCGGTGTGAACTTATTTATCCGTGAGGGACGAAATGTCAAACTCACAATGATCGGACAGATGTTTCTAGAGCACATGGAACAAGCGATGAAGGTGATTGAGGAGGCACAACGGGAAATTAAAGAATACCTAGATCCCATGAAAGGTACGATTCGAATTGGTTTTCCCAGCAGCTTGGCGTCCCATACCCTTCCCACAACCATCTCAGCCTTTCGTGAACACTATCCTCAGGTGAAATTTCAACTAAAACAAGGCTCATATATCGAACTGATTGAGGGGGTTATTAATGGTGACTTTGATATGGCTTTAATTGGTCCTGTTCCAAAACAGGAAAAGAAGGTGTTAGGGACAACATTATTTACAGATAATATTGTGGCGCTCTTGCCCTCTACTCATCCTTTAGCCAATCAGAAAGCGATAAAATTAAATCAACTGCGTGAGGATTCCTATGTTTTGTTTCCAAAGGAATATGTATTACGAGAAATCATTGTTCGTGCTTGTGAGCAGATTGGCTTTCAGCCAAAGGTGTCCTTCGAAGGGGTAGATACTGACTCGATAAAAGGATTGGTATCAGCAGGTCTCGGTATCACCTTAATTCCTGAAATCACGCTGGTGGATGGATTTCCCAGGTCAACCGTTAAGATACCGATTATTGAGCCTGAGGTTAGCCGTACGGTCGGAGTTATTATCCCGAGGGAACGTAAGCTGCTCCCTACGGTCAGGCTCTTTTATGAATTCTTAAAGGATTTCTTTTCTAGATTAGACCGATATCAAATGTAAAAGCCCAACTTTTCAGCTGGGCTTTATTTTATGCCTTTTGTTCGAAAAGTTTCGTAATTTCGATGACGGTGTTTGCTGCCTTTATCATGTTATCTACGGAAATAAATTCATACTTTCCGTGGAAGTTTTCCCCGCCGGTAAAAATATTTGGAGTTGGAAGCCCCATGTAAGAAAGTTGAGAGCCATCTGTACCGCCGCGGATTGGTTTGATGAGCGGTTTAATGTCGAGGTTCTCCATTGCCTCTTGAGCGATGTCGACGATCTCCATTACCGGTTTGATTTTTTCACCCATATTGTAATATTGGTCCTTTAATGCTAGAAGAATGGTATCTTTGCCGTATCTTTCATTAAGAAGGTCGACAATGTTTTGCATCCTGCTTTTTCTTGCTTCGAAAATTTCCTTGTCATGGTCACGGATAATATAGTACATCTTCGTTTGCTCGACATCACCATTGAAGGAAATCAAGTGGTAGAAGCCTTCATAACCTTCCGTATGTTCAGGTGCTTCGAGTGCGGGCAGCTGGCTATGTAATTCCATGGCAATCTTCATTGAATTCACCATTTTGTCTTTCGCTGAACCTGGATGGATATTGGTTCCTTTGATGGTGATTTTCGCTGCCGCCGCATTGAAGCTTTCGTATTCTAACTCCCCAAGCGGACCACCATCCACCGTATACGCGTACTTGGCATTGAACGCCGCAACGTCAAACTTATGTGGACCTCTGCCAATCTCCTCGTCCGGCGTGAACGCAACGCGGACCTTACCATGCTTGATTTCTGGATGTTGAATCAGGTGAGCCATGGCAGTCATGATTTCAGCGATCCCCGCTTTGTTGTCTGCACCTAGAAGAGTCGTGCCATCCGTTGTGATTAGCGTGTGCCCCTTGTAGCTTGGAAGGGCTGGAAAATCCTTCGTAGTCATGATGACATTTGGGTTAAGTTGGATATCATTCCCGTCATAGTTTTCAATGATTTGCGGGTTCACGTTGGTGCCCGTGAAATCAGTTGCTGTATCGACGTGAGCTAGGAACCCAATGGTTGGCACCTCTTTATCCGTATTGGATGGCAGGGTCGCCATCACATACCCGTTCTCATCAATACTTACCTCTTCCATCCCAATCGACTTTAACTCCTCCACCAGCATGTTGGCCAATGTGAGCTGTCCTGGTGTCGAAGGACAGTTATCATTGCTCTCATTCGACTGAGTATCCACCTTTACATAGGAAGTAAACCTTTCAATAATCTCATTCTTCACGTTTGCAGCACTCCCCTTTCAATTTTTTACCACTTAATAATAGCATGTTGAGCCGGCTGGGTGAAATGGGAGATTGGGTTACTGAAAATAGGTATTTTTTAGTGTGATACTGGCGGATGGCGAGAAACACTGGCGGATAGCCGGAAACACTGGCGGATAGCGAGAAACACTGGCGGATAGCGAGAAACACTGGCGGATAGCGAGAAACACTGGCGGATAGCGAGAAACACTGGCGGATAGCGAGAAACACTGGTGGATAGCCGGAAACACTGGTGGATAGCCGGAAACACTGGCGGATGGCGAGAAACACTGACTGATGGCCGGGAATACTGGCTGATAAGAGCAAAATTACCTTTTTTTAGAAAAATCCATCCTATAGGACCTATCTCTGTAAGTGCCACAGGTTATCAAATCCATACTCTGTAAAATTCGCTTAGCAGTGTGTATGTCCACACCTAAAAACTCACGACACTCCCGATTGGTAATTGTTCTTTTAACCACTAAAAACCACTCGACTAAGGTTCCCTGATGAGCCAGATGATTGTTCACCTTACATAATGGACAATGCCAGGTCCTTGGCAATTTAATCATCCCGATATTCCCACAGGTTACACACCTCACCCCTGGTTGGATAGCGTCTTCTGGAATTTGGTACGAATCACAGATGGGTTTAGGTATGTAGGTTTGATGACTTTTAAGTATGTCGCTCGAAAGCTTGTTAAAAGTGGCGGTATCTAGCCCCTTTTCTTCCTGTGGAAGACTTTTGATAAAGGGTGGGATCAGGTTTGGAAATAATAGCTTGGTATTGGGTGGGGGAATTTCCACATGCTGCTTGGGATAGGCTAATACGATGGCACCATAAAGAGGGAAATCGATATTACGCTGTGATAGCCAAGCTGACATAAGCTCCATATTCCGTTCTAATTGCACTACTGGACTCTCATAATATTTAATTTGTCCGTCCTCCCGCTTTTGAATAAGCTGGGGCGGATTATCCCTGAATTCTAAACTACCGGCCATATTTTTGGTTTCGAAAATAATGCCAAAATAGGGTGTTTTGAAAAAATGGTCCATTTGAAAGTGGGTATCTGAAGAAAGGGATAAATCGTGGAAAATGTTGTTTTTAAATGGAAATCGGTACTTTTGAAGGACTTCAGCAACCCTTTGCTCGCCTCCAATACCTGCCTCAATAATCGATTGTTTTGATGCAAGAGTAGACACCATAGGATGCGTAGTGGAAAGCCTGCTTTGGGCAGCAATCAAGCCCTTTAATGTGAGTGAGTCAGAACGTTCTTTCATATTTCACCTCCACATGTATCCTAGCACATCCCTCTACTTAAAAATATGAATTTCATAATTTTGTAAAAAATATAACTTGTCTACTATTGACCAGGGGAGTCAACGGGAGTAAACTGTGATTGACTGAAGTGGTCAACGGTGAAAAGAAAGGGGGGTGCCAGTTTGTTTTCGAAGTTTTTTAATCTGGATCCTGAAAAACAGGATAGAATCATTAACGCTGCAATTAAGGAATTTGCCCAAAAGGGGTATGATAACGCCTCGACAAATGAAATTGTTAAGGAAGCTGGTATTTCAAAGGGACTTCTCTTTCATTATTTTAAAAACAAAAAGCAATTGTTTTTCTTCCTGTTTGATTATTGCTACAACTTGGTTGCCGATGAATTTTATAAAAAGGTCGATTTAGGTGAAAAAGATTTTTTTAAAAGGATTCGCCAGGCCGTCCTTATTAAAATGGATCTTCAAACGAAATATCCAGATATCTTAACGTTTATCCAAGAGGCATTTATGCAGGACTCACCGGAAATAAAAGACGAGTTTGATAAAAAGAAACAGGAACTTAACGCTGCTAACATAGGGATTATCTATGATGGGATCGACCTCTCTAAATTCAGGGATGATGTCGATGTCCAAAAAATATTAAAAGTCATTTCGTGGACGTTTGAAAAAATGAGTGATGAGGAGCTCCACAAGGCAAAAATGGTCCCTGGTCACAAGATTGATTATGAAAAAGTCTTTCTGGAAGCAGAAGAATATTTTGAGATTTTTATTAAATGCTTTTATAAATAGGGGGCTGTGAAGATGAATGTGATTGAGATTAAGAATCTAACAAAGACTTACGGCAAAGCAAGAGGTATTAGCGACATCAGCTTTAACGTTGAGGAAGGCGAGATTTTTGGCTTTATCGGTCCAAATGGTGCCGGGAAATCGACTACGATTCGGACCCTCCTTTCACTCATTTACCCTACCAGCGGCAGTGCGACTATTTTTGGAAAGGATTCTGTCCGATTTGCTCCTGAAATCAAAAAGGAAATTGGCTATTTGCCATCTGAAGTCTTTTATTACGACAATATGAAGGTGAAGGATCTATTAAACTATTCAGCTAGTTTTTATAAAAAAGACTGTAGTAAGAGAATAAAAGAGTTGGCTGAGATCATGAATTTGGACCTCAACAAAAGAATTGACGACCTTTCACTGGGAAATAAAAAGAAGGTTGGAATTGTTCAGGGGCTGCTTCATGAGCCGAAACTGATTATTCTTGATGAACCAACGAGTGGATTAGACCCTCTCATGCAGCAGAAGTTCTTTGAATTGCTTGAGGAAGAGAATAGAAAAGGCGCGACGATTCTATTTTCCTCTCATATTTTAACGGAGGTTCAGCGCTTATGTAATCGTGTGGCGATTATTAAAGAGGGCAAGATTGTAACAGTTGAAAAGATCAGCACTTTAAAGGAAAACACCTATAAAAAGTTCAAGATAGAAACAAAAGCGAAGCCAAATCCTGAGTATTTCAACCTCGCAGGAGTAAATAAGTTAGAAACAAAGGAAAACATGACAAGCTTTTTATTCAAAGGAAATATTAACGAAGTCATGAAAAAAATAGCGGACATTGAAATTAGTAATCTATGGATTGAAGAGCCGGACCTTGAGGAGATTTTCATGCATTACTACGAGAAGGAGGCATAAAAGACGATGAATATTTTGTTGCATGAATTGAGGGCTTATCGAAAGTCTACAATCATTTGGACGATATCATTAATTGCCATAGTAGCTTTATTTATGTCACTTTTTCCTTCTTTTACAAAGGATGCAGAGGAGTTTACAAAGCTGCTTGAAGGGTATCCGGCACCACTAAGAGAAGCATTCGGGATTAATCTCGATAATTTCTTTTCGATTCTTGGATTCTACTGTTATGGGCTTTCCTTTGTAACACTTTGCGGAGCGATTCAGGCTATGAATCTAGGAACGAGTATAGTCAGTAAAGAGGTTCGCGAAAAAACAGCTGATTTTCTGCTAACAAAGCCTGTTACACGGACCGCTGTTTTGATTAACAAATTATTGGCGGCACTGATTTCAATTATTCTAACCAATATTGTTTATATAGCCGCGGCCACATTCATTGCCTCACAAGTGAAAACGGAGGAGTTTAGCGTGAGTATTTTTATCCTCCTTTCATTGACGGTCTTTTTCGTACAGTTGATTTTTTTAGCTATAGGGATCATCATTTCTGTGATTGTACCTAAGATAAAATCTGTGTTGACGATTTCGCTCGCAACCGTTTTTGCCTTTTACTTTTTAGGAATGTTTAGTGCTACTTCCGGTGATGAAGTGAAACGATATCTTTCTCCCTTTAAATATTTTGACACGGCTTATATCATCGAAAAGTCTAGTTACGAAGCTTCCTTTTTGATTACCGGAGCAGTTGTTATTGTTTTAGCTATTGGGGCTAGCTTTATCGTATATGCCAAAAAGGATATTCACTCGGTTTAATAAGGAGGGGTGATGTTGAAATGAATATATTTTTAAAAGAAATGAAGTCACATCGAAAATCGCTTGTTTTTTGGAGTATTGGTGTTTTTCTAATGGTTGCGTCTGGGATGGTTAAATATGAGAGTTTATCTTCTTCTGGCCAGCACATGAATGAAATGCTGGCGGGTATGCCTAAATCGATGCTTGCCATATTGGGAATAGGTGATTTTGATATTTCAACAGCAACCGGTTATTACGGGTTACTATTCATCTATTTGCTATTAATGGCAACCATTCATGCTGCGATGCTGGGGGCAACGATTATTGCGAAGGAAGAGCGCGACAAAACCTCGGAGTTTTTATTTGTTAAACCCGTCTCAAGAAATCGGGTTATTACAGCAAAATTGCTGGCAGCATTTTTAAATATCCTAATTTTGAACTTGGTTACCTTTGTTTCATCCGTGGGATTGGTAGGGAAATACAGCAATGGTGAAGTGGTTACCAAGGATATTGCGATCACAATAGCTGGTATGTTCATTGTACAGCTCCTATTTATGGTAATCGGCAGCTCCCTTGCAGCTGTTAAAAAGAAATCGAAAAATGCAGCTTCCTTAGCAACCGGTGTTCTTTTGCTTACGTATGTCATCTCGGTTGCGATTGACTTGAATGAAAATATAGAAAGCTTAAAATACCTCACTCCGTTTAAATATTTCGAAGCTAAAAATGTGATGTTTGGCGGAGGGTTTGAGTTCATCTTTGTACTATTATCAGGTGTTCTGATTACTGCTCTTACGGTAGCGACATTTTTATTTTATAAAAAAAGAGATTTGAATGTGTGAGTATGCTTTTTAATAATATGGTGATAGTGTAAAATAGGAAAGTCGAAATGGAAATAGGAGGAAAAGTATATGCAAAATGAAAACACTACGCTGCCGCCAAAATCATGCTCAATTGAACGTTTAGTTACCATGGAAAGTGATGTAAAATTGGTGCTTTCCGGTAAGAAGACAGCAACAAGACGAAATGGAAGATATGCAGATCCAGGAGAAATCATGACGTTAGAAGGACGTCAATTTATTGTGGACCGAGTTTACTCACAAAGCTTAGGTGAACTGACAGATAATGACGCACGCAGTGAGGGTTTCTCAACGGTTGAAGAATATAAGCAATCGATTCTTGCCTATCACCCTGGAATGCCGTGGCTTCCGCATATGCGTGTTTGGGTTCATGAGTTTCGCCCTCTAGAAGATTAAGTAAAAGTATGAGTTCTTTTCATAGAACTCATACTTTTTTTGCTATAATATCTTTATCATAATGTTCAAAAGATTTCCAAATGGGTGTTGGGGTGAAGTAGTAATGGGGTTTTTAGCGAAATACATAAGGAAGTATTGGAAGTCTTTTAGCTTAGCAGTATTATTTTTAACCTTTGAAGCCTTTAGTGATTTGATGATGCCAACGATCATGGCAAAAATTATTGATGTCGGTGTTGCAGGCAGAGATATAGATTATGTACTGAAAATGGGTGGATTGATGCTTTTGATTACGCTTTTTGGTGCAGTTGCGGCTTCGACTAGAAGTATCATTGCCAGCAATGTCTCACAAAGCTTTGGGGCCGAGTTAAGGTCGGATTTATATAAGAAAATTCAAACGCTGTCCTTCAAAAATATTGACCGCTTTGAACGCGCGTCGTTAATCACAAGGCTGACAAATGATGTGACTCAAGTGCAGGTTTTTGCGAATGGCTTAATGAGGATTTTTGTTAAATCTCCGTTATTAGCAATCGGGGGATTAATCATGGCGACTCGGCTAAATCTCCACTTATCGGTCGTACTAATTGTCGTTGTCCCGATTGTGGCCATTTTTATCATTCTAAACCTAAAACTTGGATTCCCCATGTTTTCAAAAGTACAAAAGGCACTTGACCGAGTGAATGGTGTCATGCGTGAATACTTGTCCGGGGTGCGTGTTGTCAAAGCGTTCAATCGTTTTGATGTCGAGGTAAACAAGTTTGAGAAAACAAATGATGATTTTAAAAAGCAATCGATTGCTGCCACGAGGCTGATGGCTGTGTTCAGCCCGGCGATTATGCTGACGGTTAACCTCGGAATTGTTGCTGTCCTCTGGATTGGCGGCTTTGGCGTGACAAATGGCAATGTTCAAGTAGGTCATATTATCGCTTTTATCAACTATATGACCCAAATTCTGTTTTCACTGATGATGATTTCGATGGTATTTAATATGTTTGTCCGTGCAAAAACCTCGGCTGTAAGGATTAGCGAAGTATTTGCCCAGGAAGATGATTTAACTTGGAGGGATGAAGTGGGCGAAGCCCCTGTTGAACAAGGAAGAATCGATTTTAACAAAGTTTTCTTTTCTTATGAAGGGACAAGCGGTGAACCTGTGCTAAAGGATATTAACCTGACCATCCTGCCGGGAGAAACAGTCGGAATCATTGGTTCGACAGGCGCTGGTAAAAGCACCCTTGTCGGCTTAATTCCCCGTTTTTATGATGTGAGTGCCGGAAGTATTAAAGTAGATGGTGAGGATATCCACCTTGTGGATCCTAAGAGGCTAAGAGAGAAAATTGCTTTTGTCCCGCAAAAAAACATTCTTTTTACCGGGAGTGTTGAGGAAAACGTTAAATGGGGAAAAGAAGATGCCTCAATGGAAGAAGTTGAAAAAGCGGCAGAGATTGCTGGCGCACATGATTTTATCACCTCCTCCCCTGAAGGGTATCAAACAAGGATCGGTCAAGGCGGAGTTAACTTTTCAGGTGGTCAAAAGCAGCGAATCTCGATTGCGAGGGCATTAATTAAAAATCCCAAGATTTTAATATTAGATGATAGCACCAGTGCGGTTGACGTTACCACAGAGGCAGGTATTAAGGCTGGATTGAAAAAATATGCAAAAGGGCTGACGTGTCTCCTTATTGCTCAGCGAATTACCTCGATTATGGATGCTGATAAAATAGTTGTTATGGATCATGGGGAAATTGCTGGGATCGGAAAACATGAAGAATTATTAAGAGACTGTAAGGTTTACCAGGAAATCTATCAATCACAAGTGGGTAAGGAGGTGGCTCTCTAAATGTCGAAGGAAGCAAATCAATCAAGTAACGCACCACCTTCCCTCTCACTTCCAGGAAGACCTGGCTTTGGAGGCCATCGCCGGGGCGCCCCAATTGTAAAACCAAAGAACTTTAAAGAGACGATGCGAAGGTTATGGCATTATTTTGGCAATGAGAAAAAAATGCTTAGCATTGTGTTTTTGTTCATTCTTTTTAGTTCAGCACTATCGCTGCTCTCTCCGTTCTTAATCGGAAAAGCGGTTGATGCCATAAGCCTTGACAACAAAGTTGATTTTAGTTTTCTTGAAGTAATGATCGTTATCCTTATCTCGGCCTATATTTTAGATGGTGTATTGACGTTTATGCAGGGCTGGCTAATGGCCGGTGTCTCACAGCGAATTGTAAAAAGGCTTCGGGATGCATTGTTTAGAAAACTCCAAAACCTCCCCGTCTCCTTTTTTGACAAACGGACACATGGAGAATTGATGAGCAGGCTTTCAAATGATATCGATAATGTCAGCAGTACCATCTCACAATCGACGACACAGCTGATGTCAGGTGTCATTGTGATTATGGGTTCGTTTATTATGATGCTGATTCTTAGTCCGATTTTGACAGTGGCGAGCTTACTGACCGTTCCCCTTGTCTTTCTCTTAACTAAGACGATTGCCAAAAGAACAAGTGTCTACTTTAAGGATCAGCAAATCCAGCTTGGGAAGTTAAATGGACAAATTGAAGAAACGATTTCGGGTATAGAGGTTGTTAAAGCATTTAATCATGAGGATAAGGTTATTTCTGAATTTGAAGAGGTCAATCAAAAGCTGCGTGAGGTTGGCCTTAAGGCGCAAATTTGGTCCGGCTTTCTTATGCCCATCATGAACGTGATTAATAATTTAGGCTTTGCGATTGTGGCGGTTACGGGAGGATTTCTTGCTGTAAAGGGCATGATTACCATCGGTGCGATTGCAAGTTTTATTACCTATTCGAGGCAGTTTGTCCGGCCGCTCAACGACCTTGCCCAAATTTTCAACATGCTGCAATCCGGTGTAGCCGGTGCCGAGCGAGTTTTTGAAATTCTCGATGAGCAAGAGGAGCCTGATGATAGAAAGGATGCCATTGTGTTAGACAAGCCAAAAGGGCAAGTTGTTTTTGAAAACGTCAGCTTCGGCTATCGCGGCGATGTACCGATTTTAAAAAATGTTAGTTTTGAAAGTGATATTGGGAGCAGTACGGCATTAGTCGGCCCGACTGGAGCGGGAAAAACGACGATTGTTAATTTGTTGACACGTTTTTATGATGTCACCGAGGGCAGAATTTTGTTAGATGGCCATGATATTAGAGAATATACACGTGACAGCTTGAGAAGCTGTTTTGGATTTGTTCTGCAGGATACCTATCTGTTTTCAGGTAGTATTAAGGAGAATATTAAGTATGGAAAGCCTTCGGCAAGTGATGAAGAGGTCGTCACTGCTGCGAAAATGGCCAATGCGGATTCTTTTATAAGACGATTGCCCAATCAGTATGATACAACCCTTTCAGAAAACGGCGGAAACTTAAGTCAAGGGCAGCGCCAGTTGATTGCCATTGCCAGGGTTATTCTTGCAAAGCCCGCAGTACTGATACTAGACGAGGCAACAAGCAGTATTGATACCCGTACCGAGCTTCATATTCAAGAGGCGCTGTTAACCTTAATGGAGGGGCGTACTAGTTTTATTATCGCTCACCGGTTAAACACGATTCGTGATGCGGATAGCATTATGGTAATTGAAAAAGGACAAATCCTAGAAAAAGGAAGTCACGGTGAACTCATGAACCAGCAGGGGAAATATCATAATATGTTCTTTAACCAATTTAAAAATGTTGAAATCTCTGTAGATTAATGAAATAACTATCGTAAGGGAATAATGTAGTCTTAAAGGGGGCTGGCTATGAAAAAAGAAATTTCTCACCGGAAATTACTCTGGGTTTCCGGAACAGGCTGGATGTTTGATGCATTAGATGTGGGTATGCTTTCCTTCATTATTGCGGCATTGAAAGTAGAATGGGATTTATCATCTGAGCAAATGGGTTGGATTGGGAGTGTCCAATCGATTGGGATGGCTGTAGGGGCATTAATTTTCGGATTAATGGCAGACCGAATTGGCCGGAAAAATGTGTTTATCATTACGTTATTATTATTTTCAATCGGAAGCGGAATTTCAGCGTTTGCCACATCGATTACTGTCTTCCTTATATTAAGATTTTTTATTGGCATGGGTCTTGGCGGAGAGCTTCCCGTTGCCTCGACACTTGTTTCTGAAAGTGTTCCTGCCGAAAAACGAGGACGGATTGTCGTATTACTAGAAAGCTTTTGGGCAGCTGGGTGGCTGATTGCTGCAGTTATTTCTTATTTTATTATTCCAAAGTATGGATGGTCGACTGCCTTGTTAATTAGTGCAACACCTGCACTTTATGCTTTATATTTACGAGTTGGTTTACCTGACTCACCGAGATTCGAAGCGATTAAGGAGAAAGAAAAGATTTCTCCGTTTCAAAGTCTTGCTAATCTATGGACGAACGAGTATCGCCGCCGTACAACGATGCTATGGATTGTTTGGTTCTGTGTTGTTTTCTCCTATTATGGAATGTTTCTATGGCTTCCAAGTGTGATGGTATTGAAAGGTTTTAGTCTAATCAAAAGCTTTGGGTATGTTTTAATTATGACCCTTGCTCAATTACCAGGTTATTTTACGGCTGCTTGGGCGATTGAAAGATTCGGCCGGAAATTTGTCTTAGCTGTCTACTTAATTGGAACGGCGATCAGTGCTTTTCTTTTTGGAAATGCAGAGTCAACGACACTGTTAATTACCTCGGGTATTCTGTTATCCTTCTTTAATCTTGGAGCTTGGGGAGGATTATACGCTTATACGCCGGAACAGTATCCTACGATTATCCGTGGAACCGGGTCAGGATCTGCAGCGGCATTTGGCCGGTTAGGCGGAGTGCTTGGACCGTTATTGGTTGGTTATTTAGTGGCACAAAATACATCCATTTCCACCATTTTTACGATCTTTTGTATATCAGTTTTCGTTGCTGCCTTTGCCGTTATTTTCTTAGGAAAAGAAACGAAAAATAAAGTATTAGTATAATGTTTCGTTGAGGGAGATTTCCAAATGGGAGTCTCTCTTTTATTTTTTAACACAGCGTCATTTTACCCCTTTAAAGGGACAAAGTATATTGAATCGTTTTTTTAATCCTATGACTATAGTAGGAGATTATTAAAATATTTATTTTTCAGAATTATATTAAAATAACGCATTTTACTACTAGACGAATAGGAAATTATTTTGGTACAATGTTTTCAGAATATTATCTTTTTTTAAACATCTTATTGGACAAACATCGATTGAAAAGGGGAATTTTATTCAAAAATAGGGGGTATAGACAGTGAGAAAGAAAAAACTTGCAGGTATTTTTATGTCGTTCATGATGGCGGCAGGCGTGTTGGCCGGCTGTGGTGGTTCATCCACTACTAGCGGTGAAAAAGATGGCGAAACGGTAAAAATTGGTGCCAATCTTGAACTTTCAGGCGGGGTAGCTTCTTACGGTCAATCGATTCAAGAAGGTCTGAAATTGGCAATTGAAGAGATTAACAAAGAAGGCATTGATGGCAAGAAGTTAGAGCTCGTAACCTTCGATAATAAATCAGATGCGGCGGAAGCAACAAACGGTGCCATTAAGCTAATCAGCCAAGATAAAGTTTCAGCAATTGTGGGTGCAGCTACAAGTACAAATACATTGGCTCAGGTGGAAATTGCTCAAAAGAACAAAACTCCACTAATCACACCAACTGGAACAAACTCAACGATTACAAGTAAGGATGGAGTCCTTAATGACTTTGTATTCCGTACTTGTTTCATCGACCCATTCCAAGGAACAGTAGCGGCTAACTTTGCTTCTACTGATTTAAAAGTAAAAAATGCAGCGATTATTATTGACAGCTCTAGTGACTATTCAAAAGGTCTTGCAGCTTCTTTCCAAGAATCATTTGAAGGAAATGGCGGTAAGGTTGTAGCTGAAGAGGCTTATGTAGCTAAGGATACAGATTTCAATGCGATCTTAACCAATATTAAAGCGAAAAATCCAGAATTCATATTCCTTCCTGGTTTCTATGAAGAAGTTGGATTAATTATCAAGCAGGCTCGTGCACTTGGAATTGATGTTCCAATCATGGGCGGCGATGGCTGGGATTCTCCTACTCTAGTAGATATTGCTGGAGCAGATCCATTAAACAATACATTTATTACAAACCACTATTCTTCTGGAGACTCTGATCCAAAAGTACAGGATTTCGTAAAAGCATTCGAAGGTAAATATGATGGTAAATCTCCTGATGCCTTTGCTGCTTTAGGCTATGACACTGCTTACTACATTGCAGATGCGGTTAAGCGTGCTGGAAGCGGAGACCCTGAGAAAATCAAAAAAGCACTTGAAGAAACAGATGGTCTTGGGCTTGTATCAGGTAACATGAAACTTGATAAAAACCATGATCCTATCAAAGCTGCTGTTATCTTAGAATACAAAGGCGGCAAACAAGAGTTTAATACAAAGGTTAACCCATAAACAAAAAGACGGAAGTGCATAGGCGCTCCGAGCTAGACAAAATTTTATAGGGAAAAAAGAATAGGGAGAATGCTAGTCTCCCTATTCCCTATTCAGATGATATTTTCCTAATTTTAGGAGGAGACTTAGACATGGAATTTTTACAACAGCTGGTCAACGGGGTGTCGTTAGGCAGTATTTATGCCTTGATTGCCCTTGGGTATACAATGGTGTACGGAATTGTAAAATTAATTAACTTTGCCCATGGAGACGTCTTCATGGTTGGTGCATTTATCGGTTTTTACTCTATTACGATACTAGATTTGGGATTTTTCCCTTCCTTGCTTATTTCCATGGCAGTTTGTGCCATCTTAGGGGTTCTCATTGAAAGAATCGCCTACAAACCTTTGCGTAATGCCACTAGAATTGCGGCTCTTATTACTGCAATTGGAGTATCATTGTTAATTGAATATGGAGTCATTTATGTTCGAGGTGCTCAGCCAGAAGCATATCCTAGTGACTTGATTCCGGCAACAAGCTTAGATTTCTTAGGTGTAAAGGTGAGCAGTCAGTCACTGCTAATTTTAGGTACTTCTGTAGTATTAATGATCTTATTGCAATTTATCGTACATAAGACAAAAATTGGAAAAGCTATGCGTGCAGTCTCTTATGATATGGATGCAGCAAGATTGATGGGAATTAACGTTAACAATACTATTTCCGCAACCTTTGCGATTGGGTCAGCGTTAGCGGGTGCAGCGGGTGTTGCTTTCGGAATGTATTATACAAAAATTGAGCCGTTAATGGGAATTATCCCAGGCCTTAAAGCCTTCGTTGCAGCCGTCTTAGGCGGCATTGGAATTATTCCAGGAGCAATGGTTGGCGGTCTATTATTAGGTGTTATCGAGTCACTGGTAAGTGCAGCAGGCTTCTCACTTTGGCGAGATGGTGTGGCATTTGTCGTATTGATTTTAATTTTGATTTTCCGTCCAGCCGGTTTATTCGGTAAAAATGTACGGGAAAAAGTGTAGGGGGGCTATAGCGATGAATATACTCAGGACTGCGAAAGGTTTTTGGTCATCAATCGTTTTAGCCATTGTTTTTGGTGTTGTGATGCAATTTTTAATTACCGGAGAAATAATTAACTTCTTCTATGTGAACACACTATACTTTATTGGTATTAATATTATTCTTGCTGCCAGCTTACATTTGATCATTGGAATTACTGGACAGTTTTCGATTGGACATGCAGGCTTCCTGGCTGTAGGTGCTTATGCCTCTGCCATTATAACAATGAAATTAGAGCTTCCCTTCGCTCTTGGTCTATTAGCGGGAGGAGTAGCAGCTGCAATTGCAGGCTTAATAATTGGAATTCCTACACTTCGGCTAAAAGGAGATTATCTTGCGATTGCCACACTTGGGTTTGGTGAAATTGTCCGGATTGTCTTTTTAAATATTGAATATGTTGGCGGAGCAAGCGGGATGACTGTTACCCAGCTTACGACTTGGCCATGGCTATTTGGAAGTATCCTTCTAACATTAATCGTCATCAGAAACTTTACCAATTCAACACATGGACGAGCCTGCATTTCTGTCAGAGAAAATGAAATTGCAGCTGATGCCATGGGGATTAACACTACTTACTATAAGGTAGTCGCGTTTGCGATCGGAGCCTTTTTCGCTGGAGTTGCAGGTGCTTTGTATGCACATAACTTTTTCATTATCCAGCCGACAAACTTCGGTTTCTTAAAATCGTTTGATATTTTAATCTTTGTGGTACTTGGAGGATTAGGAAGTATGTCTGGTGCGGTACTGGCTGCGATTCTCCTAACAATCGTTTCTACATTCCTGCAAAGCTTTCCTGAATTACGAATGATTATTTATAGCTTAGTATTGGTACTGATGATGCTTTACCGTCCACAGGGAATTATGGGCACAAGAGAATTGACCTCATTCTTTAAGTTTGGCAAGTCTGCAAAAGGAGGAGTCAACTCATGACAGCAAACACCCCATTGCTTCAAGTAAATAATGCAGGTATCCGTTTTGGCGGATTAAAGGCTGTTTCAGACGTGAACCTCGAGTTAAAGCAAGGTGAATTAGTAGGTTTGATTGGACCAAATGGTGCCGGTAAAACAACTTTTTTCAACCTGTTAACCGGAGTATATGTGCCTACCGAAGGCAGTATTGAATTAGATGGAGATAAATTAAATGGTTTAGCACCCTATAAAATTACTAAAAAAGGTATAAGCAGGACCTTTCAAAATATTCGTCTATTCAGCGAATTGTCGGTGCTTGATAATGTAAAGGTTGCATACCACTCCCTTGCGAAGCATTCGATTCTGAGTTCGATATTCCGCCTCCCTAAACACTTTTCAGAAGAAAAGTATATGGAAGAAAAGGCAATTGAATTTTTAAAGATTTTTAATTTAGATAATGTCATGCATGAAACGGCGAAGAATCTGCCGTACGGTCAGCAGCGCCGTCTAGAGATTGCGAGAGCGCTGGCAGCCAATCCAAAGCTTTTACTCCTGGACGAACCTGCAGCGGGTATGAATCCACAGGAAACAGAGGAATTAATGAATTTGATTGCGTTAATTCGTAAAAAGTTTGATTTAACGATCCTTTTGATTGAGCATGACATGCTCCTTGTAATGGGTGTATGTGAGCGTATTTATGTACTAGACCACGGTCAGCTTATTGCAGATGGGACTCCTGAACAAATCAGAAATAATCCAAAAGTCATCGAAGCGTATCTTGGGGAGGAGGTTTCGTAATGCTAAAAATTGAGGATATTAACGTGTTCTATGGTAATATTCATGCCTTAAAGGGTGTATCACTTGATATTAATGAAGGGGAAATCGTTACCTTGATTGGAGCAAATGGCGCGGGGAAAAGTACGCTGTTAAAAACAATTTCCGGTTTACTAAAGCCAAAAAACGGGAGTATCTTGTTTGAAGGACAATCCATTTCAGGCAAGGTTGCTCAGTCTATCGTGAAACAGGGACTTTCGCATGTTCCTGAAGGCCGTCGTGTGTTTGCCAACATGTCTGTTGAAGAGAATCTTGAATTAGGAGCTTATTTACGGAAGGATAAGCAAGGGATAAAGGAGGACTTTGAAAAGGTCTACAATCTATTTCCTCGTTTACTCGAACGGCGTAAGCAGCTGTCTGGTACGTTATCAGGCGGTGAGCAGCAAATGCTGGCAATGGGCAGAGCCTTGATGGCACGCCCAAAGCTCTTACTATTGGACGAACCATCTATGGGACTAGCACCGCTTTTAGTTAAGACGATTTTTCGGATTATCGAAGAAATCAATAAGTCAGGCACTACGATTCTATTAGTTGAGCAAAATGCAAACATGGCGTTATCAATCGCTGACCGCGCCTACGTCATCGAGACTGGAAAAATCGTGATCTCAGGATCCTCCGAAGAGTTAAACCAGAGCGACCAAATACGAATGGCTTACTTGGGCGGCCATTAATAGCTGCAAAAAGGCGTGTGATTTTTAAATCACGCGCCTTTTTGCGGATAACGGAAAATACTCTCGGATAACGGAAAAAAACTCTCTTACATTTTTGCATTCTGATGTTCGGTTTCTAGTTTAAATTGATGACGAAGCTTTGGTTGAAAGGAATGTTTGATTTTTGTTGCATACTCTTCATAGAGCTGCTCTAAACCAACTAATGCAAGGGAGAAGAAGTTTGCGTAATTCTTTTGTACCTCCCATTTCAGCTCGTTCTTACCGCAAATACTATATTTATTTAACTCTTCAATCTCTTTCTGAATTAATGCCAATTCCGCCTTCTGCTCTTCTTCTGGCAGTGAAAGAACATAATCAATTTTTTCAATATAGGCTTGTGATTTTTCAATTTTACCTTTAATTTCATCGTAGCCAGCTTGATCAATTAGACCGTATTTTAATTTGAATTCATTTAACTTTTGAGCAGAATCGTAGGTGGATTTTACGATATCATCACGTGTCATTTGTGTCGTTTCATAGCTGAGCATATGCTTCCAGGATGGCTGGGTAATCGCCTTGCGGTGGTCCTCAAGCGTATGACAGAATTTCTTAAAGCCATGTAGCTCTGGATTTTCAAATGCTGGGCTTGCAGGGTCAAGGAACGGTGCAAGAGGTGCAACAAAATAGAATAGTCTAGGGTCTTGATTACAAGAAAGATGGATTTTCTCACAAAAATCAATATTTTCAATTGCGCTTTGGTACGTTTGACTAGGAATACCTGTCATAAAGAACAAGTCTATCTTTTTAGCACCATGCTTTAAGGCAAAGTTAAGTGTTTCAATCACCTTTGGATTGGTACAATTGAATTTTCCATTATAACGTCTGATTTTTTCATCGTGTGTTTCCAGGGTAATCTCAATGCTATATTTAGAACAGCTGTTATTCATCATTTGAAAAAACTCTTCACCCGCATATTGGAATAATTCAAAGACAATTTCATTTTTAAGATTAAGCTTCTTTAGACGGTTGAAGAACTCTTTGACATATTCCCTGCCGCCTTGCCTAAGGTCATGCAGGATAAAGATTGGTGCACGGCTGAAGCGAGAAATAAACTGAATGTCTTCCATTAGCTTTTCTGGTGAACGTAGGGCAAGAGAACTTCTTCCACAGTTTTGATCATAGGCATCCTTTGAACCGCCGCAGATGAGACAGTTCTGCGAACAGCCTCTTGCTGTTAGTAACGCGGTGTTAGGATATTCAAGCCAGCCTTTGTATGGCAGAGGGTCTAGAAAGTTGCGATATTTAAAGACGGAACGGACTGTATAGCGGTAGCCTGGTACGTCTAGATCATCTAAATCCTTTGGTACGTAGGTAATAGGATTATAGCCAATTTCGCTGCCTTTTTTCCAGGTTAAGTTCGGAATGTCAGCATAGTGAGTATTTCCGAGTTCTAATTTATTCATCAGCAAAAGCATAAGTTTTTCTGTTGAGTCACCACGCAGGACGAAATCAATAAATGGATAGTCCATTAGCTCCTTATGATAATAGGTAGCCGATAAACCTCCGAAAATCATGGGTGTATCTGGGTGCAGTCTCTTAACAATTTTAGCTAATTCGATACTGCCGTGTGCATGCGGCAGCCAGTGCAGGTCAATTCCGAAGGCACGTGTTTTGATTTTTCTTAGCTTCTTTTCTACATCGAACTTCTCACTCATCAGCATCCGGTTTGCAATATTGATAATTTTAACGCGAAGACCGAACCGTTCTAAATAATCCGCAATACTTGTTAATCCAATTGGATACATTTCAAATACTGGTGATGACGGCACTACATCGCTAATGGGTCCTGCCAGCAGGGAATTTTTTCGAAAGTCATAAACACTTGGTGCGTGTAAAAGGACTAAATCATACTTCATATAAGCCACCTTTTTCATTTTAATAATATATAATATATTGTGAAATATTTCACATAATTTCAATGAATTAACTGTGACAAAGTGATAAACCTGATAAACGATTTCACCATTCACAACTGTAAGTATTTTCTAACTACCTTTATTTTACTATAATGATGGATTTATAGAGTGACAAACGGGTGACAACAATATGGAGATTCGGTGTATGGTTGGCTGTATAGACTATGCAGACCACTCACCCATGTTAGGCAGAAAACATATAGTAGAGGGAAAACATATTAAAGGAGGAATATGCCCTTGAATTATTATGGTTATGAAATACCTTATATCCCTTCACGGTTTGGCGGTGGACAACAGCCTGGATTCCCTCCCCCTGGATTTGGTGGGGGACAGCAAGGATTCCCGCCATTTGGAGGAGGACAACAACAAGATGGACCGCCATCTTCACCGCCGCCATCCTACACGCCACAAGAATCACCCTCTTTATACGCTGTTGACCCTGGAGCTATCAGAGGCTGCCTTTACCGCTATACCTATATTTGGCTGAATAATGGCAGCAGTTTCTGGTTTTATCCAACATATGTTGGAAGAGATTCAATTGCAGGATATCGTTGGAGGAACTTCCGCTGGGTATATTATGGAACGGACCTTAGGAGAATTCGATCATTTAGATGTTCATAAAAAGCACAAGGTAAGGAAACCTAGCATTCCTTACCTTGTCTTTTATCTTTGCTGGAGAAAATTGTTATAATAATGGTAAATGGTTGAAGGATGAGGGGAAAATGGCAAAGGTCAAAACGAATGCTATTCGGATTCTCGATAGCAAAAAGATAACTTATGAAGTGCTTACATATGAAAATCAAGATGGAAAAATTGATGGAGTTTCTGTTGCCGTGAAGATAGGCAGAGATCCTCGTGAAGTCTATAAAACGCTTGTCGCACAAGGAGCAAGCAAAAGTATCTACGTATTTGTAATACCAGTCGAAGCAGAATTAGATTTAAAAAAAGCCGCAAAGGCAGCCGGGGAAAAGAACGTGGAGATGATTCCTGTTAAGGACATTCTGAAATGGACGGGCTATATCCGCGGCGGCTGTTCACCGATTGGGATGAAAAAGGAATATAAGACATTTATAGATGAGAGCTGCATAGAACTTGAAAATATGGTAGTCAGCGCTGGGAAAATCGGTGTTCAAATTGTAATTGATCCAAAAATGTTAGTAAATCTGACAAGCGCTGAAACACCTGATGTTAGAAAATAATGTAATAGGCATTCACCTATAAAACGTACATGGCATAGGATATGGAGAAATGAAAAGCGGAAGCGCCTTGAACAGGGGCGACAGGCATAAGTCGAGCCGGCGGGAAGGTTGCTCTTTAACCTTCTTGACGGATTGGCTTATGACCCCGAGCCCCTAGGCGCTGCAGCTAGACAAATGAAACTTCGCTATGTCACGTAAAGGAGAGTGTTCAGTGTGGCTGGTAAGATAAAAAATTATTTTGCAGGCGGGAATACAGCAAGAGGATTCCATAGCCTATATGATTCAAATCTCCAAGGACTGGAACGAATCTATATTCTTAAAGGTGGTCCTGGGACGGGAAAATCCTCGCTGATGAAAAAAATAGGCGATGAATGGGTCGAAAAAGGATATGATATCGAATACTTACATTGCTCGTCAGATAATAGTTCCATAGATGGTGTCATCATTCGTGCCTTAAAGGTAGGAATCGTTGATGGAACAGCGCCACATGTCATCGAACCCAAGGCCCCAGGTGCAGTAGAACAGTATATTAATTTGGGTGAGGCATGGGACGCAAAAGCACTTGCTGCCGAGAAAAAGAACATTGAGCGCTTAACAAACCAAATTAGTGCCTCCTTTCATATAGCCTACTCCACCTTTAAGCAGGCATTAGATGTTCATGATGATTGGGAGAAAATTTATATTGAAAACATGGATTTTGAAAAAGCAGACCAGCTGACCAATAAATTAATTCAGTCCTTTTTTGGCAAGCTGAAAATAAATAAGCAATCCGATATCCGCCATCGATTCCTAGGAGCAGCAACACCAAAGGGAGCTGTCGATTTTGTTCCGAATTTAACGGAGGATATTGAAAAGCGTTATTTTATTAAAGGACGTCCTGGTTCTGGAAAGTCGACTATGTTAAAGAAGTTAGCAGCAGCTGCAGAAGCAAGAGGGATTGATATAGAGGTTTTTCACTGCGGATTTGATCCCAATAGTTTGGATATGGTTATTTTTAGAGAGCTTGGCATTGCCATTTTTGACAGTACGGCTCCACACGAATACTTTCCAAGCCGTGCCGGCGATGAAATCATTGATATGTATGAGCTTCTGATTAATCCGGGAACAGATGAAATCTATGAAGATCAAATTAAACCAATCGCGGCAAGCTATAAAAGTAAAATGAAGGAAGCTATCTCTTATTTAGCAAGAGCAAAAGAACTTCATGATAAGCTGGAAGCCATTTATGTTCCGGCGATGGATTTTTCTGTGGTCGAAGATATTCAGAACAGGATTGCCGAGGAAATCAGAGAGTTAGAATTAAACAATATTTACAGCACTCAGTAGGAAAAGGAGCAATATATCAACTGTCTCGAATAGGGACAGTTTTTTGTGATACTTATGTGCTGGCTGGGAAAGATAACAGTATGTTCTATAACAAATGATAGATGGAGATGTTTACTGTGAAAAGTGACCCAAATTCAGCAAATGATACTGTAGAAGCGAATATTGAAATCAATAGACAATTGGAAGATGGAAAGGTTCATGCCCCCGTTGAGGCACAATCAGAAGCAGAAAGAGCTAACATAGATTTACAAAATCAGTTCAATAATGAAGGAAATAAAGACATACGTACTTCTCCAGCTGCCATTTCTACCCCTCAATAGCCAAAGAGAGTCGGCCTTCCTAAGTGGAACGCCGACTCTCTTTTACAAAATAAGTATGAAACCTTGAACTTAGATAACTGTCTAGCTCCAGGCGCCATCGGCTCGTCTTATGCTGTCGCCGATAAGCAGGCGCCTTCCGCGTTTCTATTCATGCGGATTTGTTTTGCTTTGCTGACCTTTATTTCGCTTATTGCCCTTGCTGTTATCTCCGCTGACAAATTCACTTGCGAATTCAGCCTCTGCATGACCTGCCTGAGGCGAATTTTGGTTTTTACTGCCTTTATTAACCTTTTTCGTCATAGAATCCTCTCCTTTCATCCTTCGGTACAGTTTAGTTTGGCATTTAGGGCAGTCATTATGCATTTTAATAGAGGGAATAGTGCGGGTTTATAGAATTATTAAAAGAGCTAAAATAGCACTATAGTGATTTTTTAGGAGTGGGAATTTTGAAAAATGAAATAGAACAACTAACTGCTATGTTTGAAGAGCATCGAAATGATGATAATGCTGGACCTATGAAAAAATATATGAAAGATCATTTCCCGTTCTTAGGAATTAAGTCACCGCTCCGAAAAGAGCTGGAAAAGCAATTTTTTAAAGAGACAGGAATACTGAAAGAGGAATTTAACAAGGATATCGTAGAAGGTCTTTGGGATAAGGATCAAAGAGAATATCAATATACTGCTATTACATATATCGGAAAATTCATAAAGAAAATGCCAAAGGACACGATACTATTGCTTGAAAGATTGATCACGACAAAATCTTGGTGGGATAGTGTGGATTCTATTGCTCCTCTAGTTGGAGAGCTTGCTCGGAAATATCCTGAACTTGTCGAAGAGAACATTAATCATTGGTCGATACATGATAACTTTTGGCTGCGGAGAGCTTCGATCCTCTTTCAATTAAAATATAAGAATGAAACGAATGAAGCACTTCTCTATAAATACATGGTTAAAAATGCCGATAGCAAGGAATTCTTCATTCAAAAAGCCATCGGCTGGGCATTGAGGGAATACTCGAAAACAAACCCTGAGTCTGTTAAGGCATTTATTGAAGGAAACGAGCTTGCTCCGTTAAGTATAAGAGAAGGCAGCAAGTATCTTTCATGAGCAAAATGGTGAAACTGGAAGCGGATATCTGATAAGATGGCAGTAACAAAAAATAGAAATAGGTGAACTGCATGATTAAGTGTATTGCGTCAGATATGGATGGTACTTTATTAAATTCGTATCAACAAGTTAGTCAGGAAAATAAAGAAGCGATTCTAAAAGCCCAGTCACAGGGAATTGAAGTAGTAATAGCAACTGGGAGATCTTTTCAAGAGGTTCGATTTATCCTAGATGAAGCAGATTTACATTGCCCTGTCATTGGTGTAAATGGTGCAGAAGTCCGCACAAAAGAAGGAGAAATTTTATCTGCTACACCAATTGAAAAGCACGTAGCCAAAAAAGCTGCGGAAAAGCTAATGGAAAAGGATATCTATTTTGAAGTCTATACAAACCAGGGTACATACTCGCTAGATCCTAATAAAGCCGTGGCCATTATAGTTGATATTGTCGTTAGTGCCAATCCTGATGTGAAACCTGAAGATGTGGTTAAACGAGCAGAAGCCCGCACTCGTAATGGTTTGGTCCATCAGGTTGAAAGTTATGATCTTTTATTTAATGATGAAGCACACCAAATTTATAAGCTTTTTGGATTTGCGATTGATTCAGACAGGCGTGAAGCTGCAGCAAATGCACTTGAAGAATTAACAGAGTTGGAAGTGTCCAGTTCTGGCCATAACAATTTGGAAATAACTCATCGAAATGCTCAAAAAGGAATTGCGTTAGAAACGTTTGTTCAATCAAAAGGAATCGACATTTCAGAAACAATGGCGATGGGTGATAGTTTTAATGACGTCTCCATGCTGGAAAGAGTCGGTAGAGCGGTCGCAATGGGGAATGCCGATTATGAAATAAAAACTCTTTGTGATGTGATTACCGCTACAAATGATGAACATGGAGTAGCAAAGGCAATACTGGAAGTTTTATAGGAAAGGAAGAGACTGATGGTCAAAGTGGGTTCCATTTTATTATCGATGATACTGTTGATGTCAGGTTGTTCTCTTTTTGAAAAAGAAAATCTGAAGCCTAGAGACCAACAAGAGGATGAAGCAGTTGTCCTTCAGCCAGAGATTGAAGTGGTCGCTGAAGAGTTACGGGTTCCCTGGTCTATTAATAAGGTAAATCAGGTTTTTTACGTGAGTGAACGAACAGGAAATATCGTGAAAATTGATAATGGAAAAATGGAACGACAACAAGTTGCTTTGGAAAAACCGCTTGCGAAAGCAGCGGAAGCCGGACTGCTTGGCTTTGTTCTCAATCCGGGGTTTGCTGATAATCAAAAGGCGTTTGCCTACTATACGTATGAGAATGGACAGGGGCAGTTTAACAGAGTCGTTGTTCTCGGGCTTGAGGGGAACAAGTGGACAGAGGAACGAATACTTCTAGACATGATTCCGAGTGCTGCCTATCATCATGGCGGTCGGTTGAAGATTGGACCGGATGGGAAGCTGTATATTACTACTGGCGACGCCACTACACCAGAACTCGCGCAAGACCAGAGGTCCTTGAACGGAAAGATTCTAAGAATGAATTTGGATGGCAGTATTCCGGAGGATAATCCTTTTGAGAATTCCTACGTTTATAGCTATGGTCATCGTAATCCTCAGGGGCTTGTGTGGATTGGCGATACCTTATATTCGAGTGAGCATGGTCAATCAGCACATGATGAAATCAATTTGATAAAACCAGGTGCAAATTATGGTTGGCCGGTAATTGAAGGAAATGAAAGTAAAGCCAGTATGGAGACATCATTGTTTCATTCAGGTGATGAAACCTGGGCACCTTCAGGATTGGCGGCCCACGATGATACGTTGTATGCTGCAACACTTAGAGGGAATGCAGTCAGAGAATTCGAGTTAGGCAAGAACATTGCAAGTCCGGTTATTACGGGATTAGGGAGGATTCGTGATGTGTTTGTTGATGGTGAATACCTCTATTTTGTCAGCAACAATACAGATGGCAGAGGGAACCCTGATGAAAAGGATGACAAATTGTACCGAGTATTGTTAACCAATTTGAACTAAATGGGTAAAGGCTGGTGTGAATATGACGACAAAAAGCAATAAATTACAATATGGGTGGACACTAATTGCTCATCCAACCTATCAAATCTATACAAACAAAAACTCCTACGCCATCATCGACGAAGACAATGACGTCATGCTCAGATTTACCCTTCAAGAAAACGAAATCGAAATCCATGGCGCAAACTGGAACCTAAACTACAAAATCAACCTCGGCTTCAAAACCCTAAAAATCATCAACACACCCGAAGACTAATAAAAGGCACCAAATATACAAAAAAGCGCTGCATAAAGGCGCTTTTTTGTATATTTGGTGCCTGTCACCGTATACGATGTCATCGTTAAAGGATAACTATTTCCATTGAGTTAACCTGCGATACTAGCAGTTCTTCGTATTGTTTTTGGGCTTGGAAGTTGATTTCTTGTTGGGCCATTTCAGGGTTTTCTTTTTTTACTTTTTCGATGATGTCTTTTTGTACTTTTTGGGATAGGACGATGAGCTGGTATTGCTGCTTTTCAATTTCCCAAAATTTATCTTCTCCGTATTCGTTGATTATGGCCTTCGCGGATTCAAACTGGCTGTATTGGTCGCGGACCTTATTGATTTCTGTTTCAACTTCCGCACCGGTCGCGGTGTGTCCCTTTTCTTCAGCGAGCATCGCCATTGCGCGGAGGCGGATAATTTGTGTTACTAATTGATTTTGGTCTTCAACCAGTTTTTCTTGTGACTCCCAGTAGGATAGTGCTTCCTTTAGCTGATCGCCTGTGTAGCGCTTTTGGTCGGTTTCACGGTTGATGGCAAGCTGGAGATAGTTGATAAACTTATAAAACTCTATATCCTCATTAGTAATCCATTCTCCGTTAATCGAAGCAACGCCTTCTGACTCTTTGACCTCATAATTAATGACCTTGTCTGCCTTTTTTCCATCTCTTTCTAATACAAAGAAAATTTCATATTTTCCGGCCATTGGGAGTTCGACTTTCCCAGAATAAATCCCATTTTCTTTTTCCGTTAGTTTCACTTCCGTTGTGCCGTGATCCATATTGGTCATTGAAAACTCAGCCGAAACGTTAAGCCCAGTTGCTGCCTCATCTTTTTCTGCAACCTTTATTACAAAAGGCATTTCTTTATCTGCTAGTTGATAGATTGGTTTTACCACTTCAACGCTATACTCAGGGTCTGCACTACAGCCTGCAAGTACAGCTAAAAGCAGCAGTGCGGTCAGCCTCATCAGTTTTTTCATGATTCAATTCCTCCAAGATTATGTGTTTGTAAAAATTCCTCCACAGTGTATTTCTCCATTTTACCATTATTTAAATAAGCGACATGTGTACAAACCTGTTTAATCTCATCAAGATGGTGGGAAGAGAGCAGGATGGTCTTATCTTGAAGTGATTTTAACACCTCTAAGATTTCCTTTCGTCCCATTGGGTCAATCCCGCTGGTAGGCTCATCAAGAATCAGAATACTTGAATCCTGATAGAGGGTGATGGCCAACCCAAGGCGCTGCAGCATGCCTTTTGAATACTTCTTCACCTGAACTGTGCGGTCCTCCCATAAGCTTACCGACTTAAGGACACTCTCGATACGTCCTTGATCTACTGTCTTTCCAACCGCCTCGGCAAAGAAGGTAATGTTCTCGAGACCCGTCAGCATCGGATAAAGTTGAAATTTTTCCGGCAGATACGCAATCGCTTTTTTCCAGTCATGATTTTTCTTGGTCACTTTAACTCCGTTAATGCTAATGGTGCCTTGTTTGACTGGAAGGAGCCCAAGAAGACTGTTGATAAAAGTGGACTTTCCAGCACCATTACGTCCAACAAGGGCACAAATTTCATGTTTATTAATTTCAATATTGATAGACTCCAGAATTAATTTTTTCCCGAAGGATTGGTTTAAATTGGAGACTGTTATCATTCAAATCCCTCCTTACGGTGAAAAACACTTGCTGTGATGATGGAAGCAATGAGCCAAAATACTAGATTAAAAAGCAAGAAGAATGCTGGTTTTGTCCACATGAAAGCCTGTAGAAGCCGTGACATATGACCAAATGAATAAACGCCCATTCCGGTTTCTAAGAACATTCGAACAGACTGCAGTGGATTTAAGAAATACAGTGACGAAAATAATTTTACATTTTCATGGGTAACATCAGGTAAAAACGAGAGCAAAATAAAGTCGTGCAAGAAGAAAAAGTAAAACCAAACAAAGATTGTATAGCCGATAATCTGCATTCTGGAAGAGCTGAAGCTGCCGATTGCTGCTCCTATCTGCAGGAACACCAGCGACAAGGTCACAATTGCTAAAATAAAGATGAAATACGCCTTCATATCCAGCTGGAAATTAAACTTGAGTAATAATAAATAGAGAAAAAACCAGACCAGGATTGGTATAAGGACGACGGCATAAAGCCCTAAACTTTTTCGCAATAAAAAGCTTGCATAAGAATCTTTTTTTGTCAGAAGCATGATTAACGTCTTTTGTTCCTTTTCTTGAAAGATGGAAAAGGCGCCAATAAACAAACAGAGTATCGGGATAAAGTAAATGATTGTGTCAAACAAATTAATTAAGAGAACATAGTAGCCTTTATCAAATGAAAGGGCAGTGGAACGAAACAAGATGCTGACCGAAATGAGAACAATGATGCTTAAGGCGAGCCATAGTCCTTTTCCTCTTATATTTTCCTTCCATTCCTTCCAAATGTAATGCATAGTAGATGTCTCCCTTTTAGTAAGTCTCTTTTCTTCAACTTTATAGCGATTTGAAATATCATTATGATGGATTAATTGATTCTCATTAAATTATGTGAATAATTAATGAGAAAAGAGCAAGCTAACGCAATTACGTCGCTAAAATAGATACTTCCACGTTAAAATCGGCTTTAGGATTTTAACAATAATATTTACGATAACATGCCTTTATTAAAATCAGCACTGCGGCGAGCCCTATCACAGCAATTAGCAGGAAATGGTTCTTACTTTTTGCAGCGGCCAGCGGGTGCGGGTCATTAAACATAATTTTTTCATCCATTAGCACGGAATTCATTTTTTCATAGATAGCGAGTGCTGGACTTTTTAAAAATAAATAAGATAATTCTTGGTCTTCAATTAATTGATATAACGATGATCGATAGGTTATAGGAAAGTCCCCAATGCCGTTCTGGTTTAAATCAGTGAGCGGGAAGGAGTTTCCCCAGTCATTTCCTTTGCCTTCATGACTCCAGAAATTGGTTTCTCCTGTTCCGCCTATTGTCACGGCAGGAATAGTGTTTTCGGTAATTAGATTTTCTGTAAAAACTTGTTCGTTAGAACTAGCCCAAAGCTCAATTCCAATTTGGTTTTGAGAGATTTTATTTCCTTCAATAGTATTTCTTGTCGCTTGATCGATGTAGATACCTCTTTGGTTCATATAAAAAGTATTGTTTTTTATCTGATTATCATTCGCTTGAAGAAGTAATAATCCGAACGATTGGTTTCCATAGTTTACGATAAAATGGTTATCCTCTAGGAGCAGACGGTTGGAATTCATGACCGCAGCGCCGCCCGTATTCATCGTAAAGGTATTATTCTTAAAAATGTTCTCATCTGAATACATGTAATGCAGACCGTACCGCGTACCGCTTATATTATTTTCATAGCTTTCATTGTTGTTACCATATTCGAAGAACATTCCATCACGAGTGCCTTCAATGGTGTTATTTGATAAGAGGTTATGGTTGGCGTAATAGACATGGATTCCATTACCTTGTGCGGCAATTTCCCCTTTGCCCATTCCTTTAATCTCAACATAGGAGATTTTATTGTCGTGTGCCTGGCTTAAATAGATTCCGTGAAAGGAATCGGTGATCTTGATATGTTCCACGACATTTCCGTTGGTATGAATCTTAATTCCTGCATATTCCTCTGGTGAGTTGCGGTCCATGCCGCTATTGGTAACAGTCAGCTTCCTAAGGGTCACATTGGGAGCTTTTATGGAGATAACATTTCCAGTTCCGTCACCCTTAATAACGGTATTTGCCTTTCCAATAAGGGTCAACTCTTTGTTGATAACAATATTGCCTTCATAAGTTTTATCCTCAAGCTTCAGAACTGCTCCTTCTTCCAAGCTGTCGATCATGGCTTGCAAGTTTTCGGCAGCATTATTTTTCTCAGGGTTGATGCAAACTGTGATAGAGAAAACGAATAGAAAGAGCAGTAATTTTTTCATCTTGTTCGATCCTTCCATAACGGAATTAGTAATAAAATAAAGGCTGCAATAAGGAAATACGCACCGTATCCAAGCACACTTTCGGTGACAAAGTTTGCAACTGTATTATGCCCTAAAAGGGGCGGAACAAATGGGTCAATTTTTATCGGAGCAGTCGGGCTTAAGTTGGTGCCGAATTTACGAAGTGCACGGGTAAGGTCCCAAACACCGAGTCCACCGCCTATGATAAACAAACCAATTAATCCATAGAGCACTGCTTTCTTGCGCAGGATGGCCGTCAAGAGGGTAAGTGCTGCCAAACCAATGACTAAGTAAGAGAGATACGCTAATTCAGGAAAATTCTCTTCACTGAAATTTTCCATTCCAATATAGTGATTTAACCCGTTAACAATATCGATTTCTCCTTCAAGCTTATTTGGATAAACAATAATATTTAATCCTTCTGGATATTGCGGCGCAAAGAAAATCATTTGCCACCAGGGAAAAAATAAGGATAGAACCACTAAAACTGCTGCTAAAGTAATCACCAGTGATGAAACCAGTGATAATTTTTTTGCTTTCATGTAAAACAAGTCCTTTCTAAACGGAGAAGGGTACCAATTGAATCAATTGATACCCATACCATCCATTTTACTTATTAGGCTTTACAAGGAAGTAGCCGGTCATTTCTTGGTGTAGTGCTGAACAGAAGTTAGTACAGTAAAGCGGGAACGTTCCAGCTTTATCTGCAGTAAATTCGATTGTATTCGTTTGGCCAGGCTGAACTTCAATGTTTAAGTTATAGCTGTTGATGGCAAATCCGTGGGTAATATCCTCATCAAAATCAGTATTCGTTAAGTGGATAAACACCTTGTCTCCTTGATTGACTTCAATCACATCAGGACGTTTTGCTTTTGCATCAAAGATAAACTTCGAACGCATAGCAATACCATAGACATGAACTTCGTTTCCATTACGTTCGATTCTAGCCTGATCCTGCTTATACGTCGCAAGCTTATTGTTTTCATCCTTCGGATATACTTCAATTGTTTTAATCTTATCTGCCTTAATGATTTGCGCGTAGTGTGGTTCAGGGTTAACCGGTGAAGATTGAATCACCTTCATTTTGCCGCTGATATCGATTAACTGCATGGACTCAGGATGTGAAGGTCCTACAGATAAATAGCTGTCTTTGGCAATTTTGTTAAGAGCAATCAGCCATTTTCCATCAGGTGCAACTGTATCACCTTCAGCTGCTACAGAGTGTCCAGGTGAATATTGTACAGGTACACGATCTAACGTTTCGCCTGTTTTTGGATCCCATTTCACGATTTCAGAAGAAATGAACATTGTTGTGTAAGCCATTCCTTTGTCATCAAATTGAGTGTGAAGCGGTCCAAGTGCGTTTTCAGGGTTAACTTCTCTCTCCATAATAGAATCATAGTTGATAATTGGAATACCGTTGCGCTCGCCAGCGAAATCTTGCTTTTCAATCGCTTCAAATGCTTTTTCAAAAGAGAATACTGTCATCGATGGTGCTAGCTTTCCAGAAGCGATAAAGTGTTTTCCATCAGGCGTAACGTCCACACCATGTGGTGATTTCGCAACAGGAACAAGGTAGATACCGCCTTTATGCTTTTCAGGGAAAATCATTTTTTGACCAGTAACTTCATCATACTGTCCGTCTGCAACCATTTTCACAAGCTCTTTCCAGTTAAAAAGAACAATGAAGTCACGGTCAGCCTGTGAAGCGTTAATTTCAAGATTTGTTGTTGCTTCTTCTGTATTGTAAGTTGTCATGACTGCCCAATCCGCAGAGGATTTCTTACCAGCGTCCGATAAATCATAGGACCATGGTGGAAGAGCAACCTGGTAGGCAATATTGAGCTTATCTTTGTTTTGATCAAACGTTACGGCAGACATTACACCACGGTATTGGTCGCTGTAATCGTCTAATGACTTGTATTCAGAGCCGATTGGCACAGCGAAACGTGTTGGCAGGAACATATACTCTGTATTCTGCGTAACGAAGGCCGCACAGTGCGGGCCGCTAGTATTCGGAACATTAATAATGTCTTTTACGGTAAAGGTTTCTAAATCCATTGCAGCTGCACGGCTGTTTCCGACATCCGTTGCAAACATATATTTACCGTCATAGTCACCATTCGTTTCTGAGAATGCTGGGTGATGAAGATCTCCCCATGTGTAGTCGCCTAATAACTTTTTAGAATGCTCGTCAAACCCATATCCTGTTGCAGAGTCTGGTGAGAATACTGGTACAGTCCGAATATGACGCATAGATGGAACACCATAGATAAACATTTGACCGGAGTGGCCGCCTGATGCGAATAGGTAGTAATCATCTTTTTCGCCGAATGGTACATAAACTTTTTCAGCATCGCTTTTGGTAGTACTAGAAGCTACTTGATTGTTTGTACTATTTGAAAAGTCAGCAAAGGAAATCGTTGCTGCTACAAAGCCTGCTAGTAAACCTGATGCGATAGGAATCCATTTCTTCATCAATTACACCACCTTATTATTTTTCTGAAGCTTGCTTCAACATATCTAACACTTGCGTGCGTTCTTCATCTGTTAGCGGGCTGCCGCCAATAACGCTCGACATAACCGCGGAAGTTGGTTCTTTTAAGAATTCATCGATTGATTTTCCATGCTTACCTTCAACATCTGTGAAGGCTTTTGAAAGGTCTGGACCCGTTGCCCCGCCTGCTAATCCAAGAGAATCAACTGCGTGACAGCCGAGACAGCCTTTACTATTAAGGATGTTATTGGCATCCACCGTTGCTGTTTCCTCTTTTGCTTCTTCCTTGTTGCCTTCAGTTTCACTTGCTTCGTCTATTTGTTCTGTTTGAGCGACTTGAGGCTCTTTATCGGAATCTCCCATAATAACGCCAAACACCAAGTATCCAAGACCAAAACCAATTACGATGCTAACGACAAAGCTGATTATTGCCTTATTCATACTTCCCCCTCCTTCTGTCTAATGAACAACTTCATCCTAATAAGAAATCAAGATTTAAAATGTGACGTTTCTCACAGTTTTCTATCCAACTTTGAACGTTTTGTGAAGGGGGTTGGAATGATAGTGTTTCAAGAAATTGAACGTTTTGTGAAAATTATCACTTCGAGACGAGACGATTTTCACTACAATAGAATTAACATATGTGGTCTCACAGCATTTTAAAAAGGTCTGTGTTACAGGTGAATGTTGATTTTAGAACTCTGTTGATTTGTGCGGAAGGCGCGAGACTCCTGCGGAAAGCGAAGCGCATCGTGCCAGGCAGAGACCGCCTGTCACTGCGGTGATTATTCAAAGAGGCTTTCCTTAGTGGAGCACAAATCAACAGCCCAATTTAACACAGCCTAAAAAAAGGAAGGAGGAGCAGAATGAACCCCATACATGCTTTACAGGAACAGCCATTTGGCAGAGTAAGAGAATTGAAAATCGAGGACTTTTTACGGAAAATAGTCATTTTTAAGGATTTATCGGCAAAATCCATTCACCTTATCGCCAAACGGATTCAAACATTAACCATTAAAAAAGGAGTACAGGTTATTTGTGAAGATGAAGTGGGCAAAGGGGTATTTTTTATACATTCCGGAGCGGTAAAGCTAACAAAGCAGGATGAGAACGGTAATGAAATCATTGTTTGTATGAAGCAAAAGGGTGATGTGTTTGCGGAGGCTTGTTTATTCTCAAAAACCTCACAGCTCTATCCGGCGACGGCCACTATGCTCCAAGATGGTCAGCTTTTCTTTTTAGATAAAATGGAATTAGAGAAGGGTCTTCATGAATATCCCGATCTTGCGGTTCAAATGATCGAATACATGAGCGATGCTCTCCGTGAAATGACTTCCACCTTAAGAGACGTTGCCTTGTTGGATGTTTATGCGAAGACAGTAAAGGCGTTAGAGCGGTTAGGGAATAAATTTAATACATCCACCTCGAGATGGAATATTGAAATCCCCTTGACGATTCAAGAGTTTGCTACGGTAGTGGGGACATCACGGGAAAGCGTAAGCCGTGTATTTTCGAAGTTGAAAAAAGAAGGAATCATTGATATGAAATCAAGGAAAATCATCATCCTTGATATGTGCAAGCTGTGCACCTTAATCAATCCAGCCTATTAAAAAACCTTCGTCATGGACGAAGGTTTTTTTCTGGTTGAGAGCACACTGAAGGACAAAACTCGTTGAGATCGTGAACGATTTGTCCTTCATAAGGCCACTGAAGGACAAAACTCGATAAGGTCGTGAACGATTTGTCCTTCATAAGAGCATTGAAGGACAAAACTCGTTGAGACCATGAAAGATTTGTCCTTCACCAGGGCTCTTTAAGAAAAAAGTAAATTTAATTATTCAAATTTGTAAGTCCAGAATCGTTCGTTGTTGATCCAGACCATCATTTGCGGGTCTTGATTTTTCAATTTCTCGGTCACGTCTCCAAACATTTGCTCCGTTTGGGAACGATGGGCTTGAATGGCAGCCAGTTTTTTATCTGCAACAGCAGTGATGTTATTGATAAGGTCGGCCTCACCGAGCTCCTCGACGCAATTATTTGAAAAAGCAACGCAGTGCAGCTTTGGTCTTTGTGCAGCAGGAATCTTTTCGATTGCCCTTACCACCGCCGCACCAGTAGCGTCATGGTCAGGGTGAACGGAATAGCCTGGATAAAAAGTAATGACAAGCGATGGATTTACGTCATTAATTAATGCCAGCATCGCATTTGCCAGTTCCTCATCGTCTTCAAACTCAACCGTTTTATCACGGTACCCCAGCATTCGTAAATCCTGAATACCTAAGGCTGCGGCGGCAGCTTTAAGCTCCTCTTTTCTAATTTTCGGGAGATTTTCTCGGTTGGTAAAAGGGGGATTCCCCATGTTACGTCCCATTTCACCCAAGGTTAAACATGCGTAAGTGACAGGAGTACCATTTTGTACATGAGTGGCAATGGTTCCAGATACTCCAAAAGCTTCGTCGTCCGGATGTGGAAAGACGACTAATAGATGACGTTCTTTTTCCATAAAAGGTTCCTCCTTTCCTTACTCAAACGGTGTAGGGCTTATTTCTAGGGCAACCGCGAGTTTCCCTTTGTTATCATGGCCTGCTAACAGCAGGCGGTTTTCCTCATCGACTTCAAAATGAGTGAGACCTTCCGCATAAATCCAGCCAAGGTTAATTTTTAATCCGACACGATAAGGGTCAGTTCCAGTGATTTTCCCATGTTCATAACGGACCAGTGCATTTCGAATATAGGCGCCTGCTGAAAAGAAGGTTTGATCATGGTGGGATGCATAGGCACCATTCGTTGTTTCCAGGTGAATATAAACATCCTGATTCGCGAAGCTGTTAATCACTTCTTGAACCTGAAGATGATTCTTAATCGGTTCCATATGTCTTTTCTCCTTTCCCTGTACATGGTATGTAATCTATAAACTAGTGTATTTAATAATGTAACTATCATACTAAAATCACATTGAAAAAGCGAAATGTTAGCCTTATTTTTCACAATAAAAAAGGCCGTTCGGTAGGGAACGGCCTTGGTATGATTAACAATCTGTGCAGTATTCAGTTTTTGCACCGCGGTAGGCACCATGCCAAGTAGGCCCGACAAATTCATTTAAGCGGAAGCCTTGGCTGATAGCTGCTGAAATGAAGTCTTTTGCAACTTCAACTGCTTCAACAACGGAACTGCCCTTTGCCAGCTCTGCAGTAATCGCAGATGAGAAGGTACAGCCAGCACCATGGGTGAAGTTCGTTTCGATTTTATCTGATTCAAAAATAGTGAAGTCTTTACCATCGTATAGAAGGTCAATTGATTTTTCCTCTGTTAAAAGCTTGCTGCCGCCTTTAATGACAACATACTTCGCACCTAAATCGTGAATCTTTACAGCTGCTTCCTTCATCTGCTCTAAGGTTTTAACGGGTCCCATTTGAGCTAATTGGCCGGCCTCGAAAAGGTTAGGTGTCACAACTAAAGCTCGTGGCAGTAACAATTCGCGCATAGCATCAGTGGTTTCAGGATTTAAGACCTCATCCTCGCCCTTACACACCATAACAGGGTCAATGACGACTGTTTCTAATTTATGTTCATCGATCACCTTTGCTACTAATTCAATAATTTCAACCGTACCAAGCATACCTGTTTTCATTGCGTTAATTCCTACAGACAGGACGGTATCAATTTGTGGTTTTAGAGTCTCAACGGAGATTGGAAATACACTGTGGTGCCAATCCTTAGGATCCATCGTAACGATGGTAGTCAGTGCTGTCATTCCATACACACCTAGTTCTTGGAATGTTTTGATATCAGCTTGAATTCCTGCACCCCCGCTTGTGTCCGAACCCGCGATCGTCATAACCTTTTTAATTGTCATATGTATTCCTCCTAAAGCTAGTTGTAAAAACACTATTCCTATTATAAATCAAACGTAGAAATATAGCAGAAATTTAAAACATGATTTTGTCAGAAAAATGACAAATGACTGTTTCTATATTATTTAGATGTTTATATGTGATAATTCTTACTTCCGGGAAAAAAGACTCATCGTACGATAGTACCAAAGATACAAAAAAATATTTGGAATCGCTTACAAATTGTGATTTGGGCAGTTGATTTTAAAAAAATTCGATAATCTGACACAAATACGACCGAGATTCGTCAAAGTCCTGTGATTAAGGCTTCGATATTTATTATAAATTTAAAAGGCATAGCTAATTCATTTAGGTGTGCTGTAGATTGTGATAAATGTCGCTGAGAAGGTCGGTTAACATTATTACAATTGAAAACGCCTAGAATGTTAATTCCTGAAGGGGGAAAGCAAATGTACCGCAAAGGATGTCCTGATGAATATCCGATTACCCTGATTTTAAATGGGTATGAGATTGCCGTATTTCAGCTAACTAAACATGATTTAGAGGATTGGGCCTATGGTTATTTGTTTTCTGAAGGATTTATTCAGGAAGCGAGTGAGATTGAATCCATTACCATTAATGAGGAGATGGGAAGCATCAACGTCTCACTTCTGAATGGATTTAATGAAGAAGAGTTATTTACGAAAAAGAAACACTATACGGCTGGGTGCGGACGCGGAGTCACATTTTTCTCGATGACAGACGTGAAAAATTTTCAAAAAGTAGCTACTGAATATAGATATAAATTGAGTTATTTATTAAAAAGACAGAGTGAATTTGCTCGGAATTCACCGTTTTACTTGGAAACTGGCGGCATGCATGGAGCCTGTATTGTAGATAAAGAAGGCAATATCACCGTCCGTGAAGATATTGGGCGGCATAATGCCGTCGATAAGATCATTGGCCACACACTACGAATGGGTTTACAGCCTGAACGGTTAGTTTTATTAACAACCGGCAGGGTTTCATATGAAATGCTTTCCAAAGCAGCGAAATTCGGCTTTCCTGTTATTGGTTCACGAACAGCAGCTACCAAGCAGGCCGTTCAATTGGCTAAATATTTAAATATAGAGGTTATTGGCTATTTACGAGGGAAAATGGCTAATATTTACACCTCAACAGGCCGAGTTGAAAATGATTTAGTGGAAATACCCGCTGTAGAGATGCATTGAAGGGGGGAATTAACGACTAAGCAGTATTAGATAGAAAATGTGTCTAGCTGCAGCGCCTAGGGGCTCTCAGGTCTAAGCCAATCCGTCCAGAAGGTAAAGAACAACCTTCTAGCCGGCTCGTCCTATGCCTGTCGCCCCGAGGAAAAAATGAACTTCTTTTTTCCCTGGGCAAAGCGCTTCCGCATTTCAAGGGATGTTCTATTTATTTAATGGGAAGGAGATAGAAAAATGGTTGAAATCAACTTAAACCGCCGGCAATTCTTAAAGTTGTCTGGTGCTACTGCAGCCACTCTAGCAGTAGTTGAACTAGGCTTTAATGAGAAAAAAGCATATGCCAGCACAAAAGAATTCAAAATTGCCAAATCAACTGTTACACCAACTATTTGCTGCTTTTGCGGCGTTGGCTGTGGGATTTTAGTCCATACAAAGGACAACACTGTGGTTTATACGGAAGGGGATCCGGATAACCCAATTAACGAAGGTAAGCTATGCAGTAAAGGAACAACAATTAGACAGTTATATACTTCTGAAAAACGTATTAAGAAACCGCTTTATCGTGCACCAGGCAGTAATAAATGGGAAGAAAAGGATTGGGAATGGATGTATGAAACCATTGCCAAGCGTACAAAAGAAACTCGTGATAAAACTTTTGTTGTAAGTGAAGATGGCATGACAGTGAATAAGACCGAGGCAATTGCAAGCCTTGGCGGAGCAGCTCTTGATAATGAAGAGACGTACCTGCTTTCTAAAATGATGAGAGGGCTTGGTGTCACCTATTTAGAGCACCAGGCACGAATATGACATAGTTCTACGGTTGCCGGTCTGGCACCTTCATTTGGTCGTGGAGCAATGACTAACAGTTGGAATGATGTGCAGTATACCGATTGTGCGTTGATTATGGGAGCAAATCCAGCTGAGAACCATCCAATTAGCTTTAGGTGGTTAACAAAAGCAAAAGAGAATGGCGGAAAAATAGTAAGCGTTGACCCTCGTTACACAAGAACATCGTCAATGTCTGATATTTATGCCCCTTTACGCTCTGGAACAGATATTCCGTTTATCGGCGGGATGATCAAATATGCGCTAGAAAATAATCTTTACCACAAAGAGTATGTTGCTAAATATACAAACGCTAGCTTTATTGTAAGTCCAAGCTATAAATTTGAAGACGGCTTATTCTCTGGATATAACGAAGATAAGCGTGCTTATGATAAAACACAATGGGCATTTGAAAAAGATGCCGAAGGAAAACTTGTTAAAGACTTCACATTAGAACACCCAAGATCCGTTTTCCAACTAATGAAAAAACATTACTCTCGCTATGATGTTGACACAGTTGTAAAAATCACTGGAACACCAAAAGCCGACCTATTAAAGGTATATGAAGCTTTCTGTGCAACGGGTCAAGTCGGTAAAGCAGGAACCATCATGTATGCAATGGGAACAACCCAGCATACAGTTGGAACACAAAACGTTCGTGCGTTTGCCATGATTCAACTTCTACTTGGTAACGTTGGTTTACCAGGCGGCGGGGTTAACGCAATGCGTGGTGAGTCTAACGTACAAGGCTCAACTGACTTTGGATTATTATATGGTAACTTAACAGGCTACTTAAATGCACCAACATCTAAGGTTCCAGAGAATGCAACACTCGCTGGCCACATGGAAAAAGAAACACCAAAAACAGGTTATTGGAGTAACAAGCGTAAGTTCATTGTCAGCTTATTAAAAGCTTGGTATGGACCGAATGCAACAGCAGCAAATGAATTTGGCTATCAATACCTGCCAAAAGGCAATAAAAACTACTCACACATTAACTTATTTAAGGCTATGTATGACGGCACGCTAGAAGGTGCATTCCTTTTCGGAACAAACCCAGTAGTCGGCGGACCGAATGCAGGAAAAGAAAAAGAAGCACTTTCCAATTTAAAATGGTTAGTAGCTGTTGACCTTTGGGAAACAGAAACTTCTGCCTTCTGGCAAGAAGAGGCTGGCAGTAACCCATCTAAGATCAACACAGAGGTATTCCTTCTTCCAGCATGTTCTTCCTATGAAAAAGAAGGAAGTATATCTAACAGTGCCCGCTGGATGCAGTACCGCTGGCAGGCAATTAAGCCGCTTGGTGAATCAAAAGCAGACTTAGAGATTATCCATGAGCTTGCTACTAGAATCAAAGGTTTATATAAAAATGAAGCAGGTCCAGCCGCAGCTCCAATTAATGCTCTTTATTGGAACTATGGTGAAGGTCATCACCCAGATATCGACCTTGTTTGTAAGGAGATCAACGGGTATGACGTGAATACAGGCAAGCTAATTGCCGGCTTTGGAAATCTAAAGGATGATGGTTCAACATGTTCAGGTAACTGGATTTATTGCGGATTCTACCCTGAAGAAGGCAAGAACCGTGCGAAAAACCGCGATAAGAAAGATACCGGAATGAGTTTATATCTAAACTGGTCGTATGCTTGGCCGATGAATCGCCGTATTCTTTATAATCGCGCTTCATGTGATCCAAACGGTGTTCCATACAATAAGGAAAAAGCGGTTGTATGGTATGACGCAGTACAAGGTAAATGGACAGGAGTGGACGTTCCGGACTTTGTTGCAACAAGGAGGCCTGGTGACGCTGGCTTTGAGGATCCATTTATCATGATGAATGATGGTGTAGGTGGAGTTTATGCACCAACATTAAACGATGGTCCGTTCCCTGAACACTATGAGCCGTTTGAAAGCCCGGTTAAGAATCCATTTTCAAGCCAGGAAATTAACCCTGCTATTCAATTATTTGATGGCAAATTTAATGAGCGCGGCTTCAAGGCAGATTTCCCAATTGTGGCAACCACTTACCGAGTAAGTGAGCACTGGCAATCTGGTACGATGACACGTAACCAAGCATGGTTATCAGAGCTTGTACCTCATATGTATATTGAAATGAGCGAAGAGCTAGCAAAAGAAAAGGGCATTAAAAATAAAGATAAAGTCATTGTCAGCTCTGCACGAGGCGAGGTCAAAGCTTATGCAATGGTAACAAAGCGCTTCAAGCCTCATAAGATCGGTGGCAAAGATGTTCATCAAATCGGAATGCCGTGGCATTTTGGTTATAAAGGTATCGCAACTGGGGAGACAGCTAATCGCCTGACGCCTCATATCGGGGATGCGAATACAACTATTCCTGAATATAAGGCATTCCTCTGTAACGTAAGGAGGGCTGACTAATGGCTGCTGAATATGTGAAATTTGTTGATGTGACCAAGTGTGACGGCTGTCGCGCCTGTATGGTTGCCTGTAAAAACTGGAATGACCTTCCAGCAGAACCACAGGACTTCTTAGGGAGCGCTCAGTCACATGCTAAGACAACGGCAGATACTTGGAATGTACTGCAATATATCGAGCATGAAGATTCAAAAGGCAATCTTGACTACCTTTTCCGCCACTCTGCATGCTTCCACTGTACAGATGCTGCCTGTGAAAAGGTTTGCCCGGAAAATGCAATTAGCTACACGGATTTTGGTACTGTTGTCATTGATCATGAGAAATGTGTAGGCTGTGGATATTGCGTAAATAACTGTCCATTTGAAGTTATTTCCCTTAAGGAATACGTTGATAAAAATGGTGACAAATATCGTAAAGCAAATAAATGTACAATGTGTACAGACCGTCTTGAAGAAGGCTTGCAGCCTGCCTGTGTAACTACTTGTCATACAGGGGCTATGGAATTCGGCGGCAAAGCTGCGATGATCAAGAAAGCAGAAGATCGTGTGAAACAAATTAAAGATCGTTATCCAAATGCAATGGTCTACAATCCACAAGGTGTCGGCGGAACGCATACGGTTTATGTATTAGCAGAAAAGCCATCTGTATATGGTTTACCTGAAAATCCTAAAGTTCCAACTTCCGCTGTGATTTGGAAGGACTATGCACAGCCAATTGGTAAAATGATGATTGGTGCAACCACGATGGCGGTTGTCGGTGCTTTTATTACCAATACAATTATTAGTAAGAAAAAGAATGGTAAAAACGAAGACGGAGGTGAGCACCATGAGTAAACCTCAAAATTCGACTGTAAAGGTGAAACGTTTTTCAAAGGCATTTGTTTGGGCGCATGCTGTTAACGCGATTTCATTTATTGCTCTCTATATCACAGCCTTGCCAATGTACACAGAGTTTTTTGACTGGTTATACCCGGTGCTTGGCGGACCAGAAGGTGCACGTCTACTTCACAGAATTTTCGCCGTGGCGTTTATTACACCAACGTTTATCTGGGTAATTTTTGACTTCAAGGGCTTCAAGCTTTGGATGAAAGAACTTGTTACCTGGAAGAAACGTGACCTAGAGTTCTTTACAGAGTTTGTTAAGGAGCTATTTGGTTTCAATTTTAAGCACGTAAAGCAAACATTCTTTAACGCTGGTGAAAAGATTAACTCAATCATTCAAATTTTCACAGCAATCTTAATCATTGGTTCTGGCTTACCAATGTGGTTCCCGCAATTCTTCCCAAGAGCGGTTGTTCAGTGGGGATATTTATTGCACAACGTAGGCTTTGGTCTTGCGATTGCGGTAGTGGTCGGACACATCTATCTATCTGTTATACACAAAAATTCTAAACCCGGATATACCGGTGTTATTACAGGTGAAGTGCCTGCATGGTGGGCAAAGGAACACTATACAGAATGGTATGAGGAAGAGGTTAAAAAAGGCAACTTCCCTAAACTAGACGACCCGCATAAACCAACCAGCCCTGACAAGAAAAAGAAAAAAGGCGCTTGATAACGAAAAGCGGAAGCGCCTTGGTCAGCCCCGACAAGCGCTGCAGGACCGAAGTGACCTCGAGGGGCTAGGCGCTGTAGCTAGACATCACATTAAAAGTTAATAATAATAAAGGCTGTCTCTTGCAGGACAGCCTTTATTTAAAGAAACATTTTGGACCTACCAAATACTAAAAGAGGTGTACAATGATGAAAAAATCTGTTGTTTCGAAAGAATATCAGAATTTGCAGAAGGATTTTTTAACCCTTCAAGAGAATTGGAAGAAGAGCATCAATCCAGAATCAATTACACCGAACCTTGATAAGGCACCAATGTCAGCGGGGGTGCCGGCGGCGGCATTAACGTCTATTAATTTCAAAATTCCACTATTCTTACAGTGGATAGAGGAGATAAATGGATTATTGTCCCAAAAAAATCCTGAGCTTGAAACAAAGCTTGCTGGAATTAGTGCTCTATTAAACGAAGAAACGGCGATTCGCTGGATAGATGAGGCATTTTCTTTTAATAGTATGTATTTTGCTAGTTTTGCAGAGGAAAATGGACTTGAAGAGTGGATCCCGCAATTCTTAGCAGAAACAGCACTGCGACCTTACCTACAGCTAATAGCAGAGAAAATCCAGCACGAAATCACTCATGCTGTTCCAGGCGCAGGCTGCCCTGTTTGCGGTGAACCAGCTCGACTTGCCGTTCTTGAAGATGAAGGGAAAAAAGTAATGACATGCCCTCGCTGTCTTGCTCATTGGCATGCAAAACGAATTGAATGTGCACACTGCGGTAATGATGACCATAAAACCATTCAATATATAACCATTGAAGGGGATGCATCCTCACAAATTCAGGTTTGCGAAAAGTGTACAGGATATATTAAAGTGATAGATACAAGACAATATCTCAGCAAGCCTTCAGCAGCCATGCTGGACTTAAATACAATTCATCTTGATTTTGTAGCTCAAGAGCAAGGATATCAAGCGGTGGGCGAAGCGAAAAGCGGAAGCGCCTTGTCCAGGGGTGACAGGCATTAGACGATCCGGCGAGAAGGTTGGTCTTTACCTTCTTGACGGATTGGCTTATGACCCCGAGCCCCTAGGCGCTGTAGCTAGACAAACTAAAGAAACCAATTAAGAAGGTGCTTTTTCATGAAAGCTGCGGCTATTATTTTATCGGGCGGGAAATCGAGCAGAATGGGCACAAACAAGGCTCTCCTAAAACTAAACGAGAAGACCACAATCGAAAGAATGGTTGATATTCTCAAAATCTACTTTGATGATATCATTCTCGTTACCAACGATATGGAATCCTATCAATTTTTAGGAGTGAAAATGGTGTCCGATCACTATCCTGGAAAGGGACCGCTTGCAGGATTTCATGCCGGCTTAATGGCTTCGGACTATGATGTGAATTTCATTACAGCATGTGATATGCCTTTTATTTCTGGCGAATTAGCTGCGACCCTTGTAAATATGATTGACCATCATGATGCCTTAGTTCCAGTTATTAATGGAAAAATGCAAACTCTATGTGCGGTTTTTCAAAAGAAGAGTGTAGCGAAAATTGAAGAATGTATTGAAAATGGACGTCTTCCAATCAAACATCTGCTTGAACATCTAAATGTCCTTTATGTAACGGAAAAAGAGCTGCAGGCCAATAGCAATATTGATATGGAGCGAGTTTTTTTCAATATGAATCATCCCCATGAGTATGAGGACGCAAAAAAATGGCTTCAAGCTGATTAGGCAGGAAGGATGTAAGGCACAGTGCAATTTTTCAAAGTTAAAACAGTTGAAGAAACTTTTGAAATGATAGAAGAAAAAATCCCAGCAATAAAAGATACGGAAATTCGCTCACTAGAAGAGGCGCATAATTATATACTAGCGGTGCCTGTCACCGCAAAGGAAAATGTCCCTGGCTTTGACCGCTCGACGGTGGATGGCTATGCTGTGAAAGCACGGGACACATATGGAACCTCTGATTCCATGCCGGGTTTTTTAACGGTGGTGGGAGAAGTTGCAATGGGAGAGTCGGCAGGTATTCCTGTCGGTCAAGGAGAAGCCGTCTATGTTCCAACAGGCGGGATGATTCCTGCAGGCAGTGACAGCGTAATTATGATTGAACATTGTGAAGACCATGACGGACTATTAAACACCTACAAGCCAGTGGCCCCTGGTGAAAATATTATTCGTGCAGGTGAGGATATCCGTGAAGGGGAAATCCTCCTTCCTGAAGGAACCCTGATTCGTCCGCAAGAGTTAGGTGCAATTGCCTCACTAGGTATTAGCCATGTATGTGTCTATCGTAAGCTAAAGGTCGGGTATCTATCATCAGGTGACGAGATTGTTCCCTATCAAACAGAAAAACTTTCAGAAGGTCAAATCCGTGATATTAACTATTTGACGATTTCGGGGCTCGCAAAACAATGGAATGTTGAGGTTGAGTACGGTGGAATTGTGAAGGATGACTATCAGGAGTTTCAGCAAAAAGCACAGGCTTTATATAATGAAGTAGACTGCTTAATTCTCTCAGGGGGAAGCTCGGTTGGAGCAAAGGACTACACAACACAAGTGATTCAGTCCCTAGGTTCACCAGGCGTGTTCGTTCATGGCATATCGATCAAACCGGGGAAACCTACGATACTTGCAATGGCGAATGGGAAACCTGTTATAGGTCTGCCAGGGCATCCTGCCTCAGCGATGATTATTTTCATGCTGTTTGGCAAGAGAATCCTTCAAAAGTTAAAAGGTGAAAAAATTGATAAGAAGCCTGATAGAATTTTTGCCCGGATTACGAAGAATATTCCTTCTGCACCTGGGCGTTCCGATTATATTCGTGTTCGTTTAATCGAGAAAGAAGGCGTATGGTGGGCGGAGCCGATTATTGGAAAATCAGGGTTAATTACTACCTTAGTAAAAAGCGATGGTATTGTTGAAATTATTTCAGAAAAAGAGGGTATTTCACAGGGAGACTATGTACCTGTGATTGCAACACGATGAGGGGGATAAAATAGATGGACCGCAAAACGTATAAACGGAAAATATATTTAGAGGACAAACCCCGATCGGAAGCGAAGCGAGAAATTCTCGAGAACTTTTCTCTGCCCCTTGAAATAGAAATGATTCCTACAAGTGATGCCCTTGGCCGTGTAACGGCTGAGCCAATTTTTGCAAGTGTATCAATGCCTCATTACCATGCATCTGCCATGGATGGAATTGCGGTAATCGCTGAAAAAACGTATTCCGCACATGAGCAAAATCCACTTCAGCTTAAGCTGGGAATTGATTTTGCTATAGTGGATACAGGAAATGCGATTCCAGTTCCATTTAATGCGGTAATTATGATTGAACATGTCGATATGATAGATGAAGAAACGATTGAAATTATTGAGCCTGCAACACCATGGCAGCATATTCGCCCTATTGGCGAGGATATTGTACAGGAGGAAATGCTTTTCCCGCAGGGACATATTCTTAGACCAGCGGATTTAGGCATTCTTTTAGCATCGCAGCATCTTCAGATTCCGGTTGCGAAAAAGCCAGTTGTCACCATCATTCCAACGGGTAATGAGCTTGTTGAGGCAAATAGTGTACTATCTTCAGGAAACATTATTGAGTTTAATGGAACGGTATTCGCAAATTTTATAAAAGATTGGGGCGGGGAGCCAAGACTCCACCGAATTGTGAAGGACGACCCTGAAATGATAAAGTCTGTATTACTTGAAGCGGCGAAAGACTCGGATATTATTGTCATCAATGCTGGATCCTCAGCAGGTTCCAAGGATTATACCGTTCATATCATCGGAGAAATTGGAACGGTCTTTACCCACGGTGTGGCTGCAAGACCTGGGAAACCCGTTATTTTAGGAAAAATAAATGAGAAGATTGTCGTAGGTGTTCCAGGATATCCTGTCTCCGCCTATTTGTCCTTAGAATGGTTTGTCCGGCCGCTGATTTGCAAGTATTTACAAATCCCTGAGCCAAAAAGGCAAACGGTTACCGTCAAGCTTGGCCGCCGAATTGTTTCGGGTATGGGTGCCGAGGATTTTGTACGAATGAATATCGGCTATGTGAATGGACAATTTGTTGCAAATCCGCTGACAAGAGCTGCGGGGGTAACGATGTCCTATGTGAGAGCAGATGGCCTTCTTGTCGTACCAGCCAACGTAATTGGCTATGAACAAGGTGATTTTGCAGAAGTCGAGCTATTAAGGCCGCTTGAGGAAATCCAAAATGCAATTATGTTTTGTGGCAGCCATGATTTGACCATTGATCTTTTATCCTCACAGGTGAAAAGAGTACGTGCAGACATGAAAATCGTTTCAGCGCATGTTGGCAGTATGGCTGGTATTATGGCCATTCGAAAAGGCGAGGCCCATGTAGCGGGCATTCATTTGCTTGATCCAAACACAAAGCAATATAATATCTCTTATGTTAAGAAAATGTTAGCCGGTGCGGATGTTGTTCTCTATCCATTTTTAAAAAGAAAGCAAGGATGGATTTTACCAAAGGGAAATCCGCTGGGGATTGAAACACTGATGGATATCGCTGAGAAAAAAGCGAACTTTGTTAACCGTCAAAAAGGGGCAGGAACGAGGATTCTCCTTGATATGCTTCTTGAGGAAAACGGGATTTCTTCAGAAGAAATCACAGGCTACGATAGAGAAATGTTTTCACACCTAGCTGTTGCTGCGGAAGTAAATGGGGACAGTCAAAGTGCAGGACTCGGGATTTATCCCGCCGCAAAAGCTATGGACCTGGATTTTGTTCCTGTTGCCGATGAAGAGTATGATTTAGTGATGACGAGAAGCTTTTTTGAAAGTGAAAGCGGCAAATTATTAATCGAAATTATCCAATCACCATCATTTAAAGAGCAGGTTGAAAAGATTGGCGGATATGAAGTAGTGGAAAATGCGCAAGCCAAAGAATTTGGTCTGAAGAGGTGCTGAAAATGAATTTTCAAATTTCAAAAGAACCCATTGATATACAATCGGTCATTGATAAGGTCGTTCAGCGTAATGCTGGAGCGATCACTACTTTTATTGGCACGGTTCGTGAGTTAACAAAAGGAAAGAAGACGCTATTTTTAATTTACGATGCATATGAAGCCATGGCTGTGAAAAAGCTTGAGCAAATCGGCAGGGAAATTGAAGAGCGCTGGGAAGGTTCTCAGGTGGCCATAACCCATCGTGTCGGCCGTCTTGATATCACGGATATTGCCGTTGTTATTGCTGTTTCCACTCCCCACCGTGCCGATGCTTACGATGCCAATCGTTATGCGATTGAGAGGATCAAAGAAATTGTCCCGATTTGGAAAAAAGAACATTGGGAAGATGGCGAAGAGTGGATGGGCAACCAGCTCGAAACAGTTGCTTATCCAAGCGGTAAGCCGGAGGAGGACGATTTGAATGAATAAAGTAATGTTTTTCGCTCATTTACGCGAAGCTGTTGGCGAAGAGTTTCTTAGAATAGATGCTATTGGCAAAACTGTTGGTGAAGTGAAAGCAGAATTGGCGGCAATCTACAACCTTCCAAAATTAGATACTGTTATGACTGCGATTAACGAAGAATTCGCCCAGGACGATGAAGTGATTCAAGACGGTGATGAAATCGCCTTTATCCCGCCAGTAAGCGGCGGCTGAACAGAGAAAAAGCCCTAAATAGGAGTTTACTCTCGGATAAGCGAGGTTTACTCTCGGATGGCGGGAATTACTCTCGGATAAGCGGGGTTTACTCTCGGGTGGTGGGAATTACTCTCGGATAAGCGGGGTTTACTCTAGGATGATGGGAATTACTCTCGGATAAGCGAGGTTTACTCTCGGATAGCGAGTAATACCCCTAATAAAGACGTAGTTATAAAACGATTTTGGAAGGGGAAGCAGAATGAACGAACGATATTCACGACAGGTCCTCTTTCCAGGAATCGGAAAAGATGGACAAGATAAAATCCGTTCGAAGCATGTGTTAATGATTGGTGCGGGGGCGCTTGGTTCTGGGAATGCAGAGATCCTCATTCGTGCAGGGGTTGGCAGGCTGACGATAGTGGATCGAGATTATGTCGAATCAAGCAATTTGCAGCGCCAGCAGCTTTATACCGAAGAGGATGTGGCGGAGAAGCTTCCGAAGGCTGCTGCTGCAGAAAAGCGGTTAAAGGCAATCAATTCAGATGTTGAAATTCAAGCAATCATCGGTGATGCTACTCCAGCTATGCTTGAGGATTTGGTGAAGGATGTCGATATCATCATGGATGCCACCGATAATTTTGAAACGCGGATGGTTATTAATGATGTTTCACAAAAGTATCAGATACCGTGGATCTACGGTGCGTGTGTCGGCAGTTATGGGATGAGTTTTTCAATCATTCCTGGAAAGACCCCGTGCCTAAACTGTTTGTTACGGACAATCCCGATGCAGGGGTTAACGTGTGATACCGGGGGAATTATCTCACCGGCTGTCCAAATGGTCATTGCTCATCAAAGTGCCGAAGCACTCAAAATGCTAGTCGAGGACTGGGACGCGGTTCGAACTTCGTTTGTCAGCTTTGACTTATGGCGAAACCAATATACTAGTTTGAAAATGGGAAAAGCCAAATTTGCAGGCTGTTTATCGTGTGGCGAGGATAGGACTTACCCTTATCTCGACCAGGAAAATATGACGAAAACCACTGTTTTATGCGGGCGGGATACGGTGCAAATACGTCCATCCACTCAAGGGGAAGTATCGCTAGAGAAGCTGGCAGGACAGCTTAGTACACTTGGATATATTGTAAAAGGGAACCCCTATCTTTTATCAGTAGAAATGGGAGAGGAGCGGATGGTCATCTTCAACGACGGCCGTGCCCTCATTCATGGAACAAAAGATCTTATCCATGCCAAATCTATCTACCAAAGAATTTTAGGATGAATAGAAAAGCGGAAGCGCCTTGGTCAGACCCGACAGGCATAAGACGAGCGCTGACAGAAGGCGTGCTTTTTGCCTTCCGAAGTGATTGGCTTATGCCCGAGGAAAAAGTGATTTTTCTTTTTCCACCGAGGGACTAGGCGCTGGAGCTGGACAACGTCGATACTCGTACCTTAATGGTACGGGTTTTTTTATTATGACAAAACCTAACATGTTTCACGTGAAACATGTCGAATTTCTAATTAGGTGACGAATTTGGTATGATGAAGTAGAGAATAAATAGAGGAGTTAACCAATCGTGAATATATCGGTAGAAAAGTTACTAACAAAAATAGAAGAGGAATTAAAGCTGGCAAAAAACAGCACGAAGCAAGAAAACTTGCGGGAAAAAGTGTACTCTATTAAAATATTATGCGAGTTGATCCTAGATGAAAAGCAGGTACAACCGGAGTCTAAACCTATTCCTTTAGCAGCCTTTCAGCCGGTAGTAGCACAGCCAGCCTTTCAGCAGCCAGTATCACTAAATCAGCCGAAAAAACTAGAAATGGAAGACGAAGCAAACGGAGATTCGTTATTTGATTTTTAAACGAAAAGCGGAAGCGCCCCTAGGCGCTGAAGATAGACATGAAAGAGGGGAACGAAAATGAAAACTTTTATTATTATCGGCGCCATAAACGCTCTTTTAGCTGTTGCACTTGGAGCCTTTGGCGCGCACGGACTAAAGGATAAACTAGATCCTCATTATCTAGAAATTTGGAAAACAGGTGTCACCTATCAAATGTTTCACGCAACAGGGCTGTTAGTAATTGGACTGCTTCTTGGAAAAGTTGAAGTCAGTTCTTTCTTTACATGGTCCGGCTGGTTATTTTTTATCGGAATCATTCTTTTTAGCGGCAGTCTTTATGTATTAAGCTTGACGAAGATAGGAGTGCTGGGTGCCATCACACCGCTTGGCGGAGTATGCTTCTTAGCAGGCTGGGTTCTGATGATCATCGGAACAGTTAAAGATTTATAAAATAGTAAAAAGGCATTGGACTTGGCTCCCAATGCCTTTTGTTTTTATCTTGGAGGATAAGTACCAAAAGCGGTTGGTCCGGCTCCAAAAGGATACTCATATTCTATTTCTTCATCAAATGTAAAGTAATCGATCGGCACCATTGGAATGAGGTATCGCATACCAGTCTGTGGGTCACTTAATATGACATGGTCCCGTCCTGCTGCTTCAATAATCCCTTTAAATACTTTTGCATTCCACTGGCTGTTTCCTTCAAATGTTGCATATACAGTCACTAATTTTCCTTTATTTAAGCGCAAAATATTTTCGATGTACGATTGTTCAATTGGCAGCATTCCCTGAGGCTGTGGAGCTCCTGCAGGAGGCCCCGATGGAACTCCTTGTTGTGGGAACTGTGGATAACCTTGCTGTTGCCCGCCAGGAAAAAATCCTTGCCCTTGATATGGAGTTGCGGCTCCCTGTCTAGCTTGATAGGGCTGATACCCTTGTTGATTATAATGCTGATTCATCTTTTCCCCTCCTAAAAATAACTAACCCTTTTGTACCAACATTCTATTCATACTCCCAGAAGCCTAGATGGTGACAATCAGGATAGTCCCGTTTGTGAGATGATTCGGAGCTAAAACTTAAGACTCGCTGTTTTATTAGTATGAGGAGGAAGGGGGAAATATGACTTAACGAAAATACAAAAAAAGTCCCCAGCATATGCTGGGAACTTTCAAGATTAAACATGTAAGAATCGAGATACTCTTTCTTCCTCTAACAGATTGCCAACAAAGAAGGCACCAAATTCACCGTAACGTGCACTTACTTCGTCAAAACGCATTTCATAGATAAGCTTTTTGAATTGAAGTACATCTTCAGCAAAAAGCGTTACGCCCCATTCGTAGTCGTCAAAGCCGACTGAACCGGTGATAATTTGTTTCACTTTTCCTGCATATGTACGTCCAATCATGCCGTGGCTGCGCATCATACTGCGGCGCTCTTCCATCGGTAGCATATACCAGTTATCATTGCCCTGACGGCGTTTGTCCATTGGATAGAAACAAACATGCGCTGTTTTAGGTAATTTCGGATAAAGTCGTGCAAGAATTTGTGGATTTTGGTATGGATCCTCACCAGCAGGCAAATAGTTGCTGAGTTCAACAACGGAAACATAAGAATGTGCTGGAATTGTAAATTCAGCTAATTTTGTTTTATTAAATTCTGTTTCAATTTCGTTAAGTTCTGCCATTGTCGGGCGCAAAATCATCATCATAAAATCAGCTTTTTGACCAACAATTGTATATAGAGCATGGCTGCCTTCGTTCCGCTCTTGCGTGTGATTCCACTTTTCAACTAGACTTAAAAACTCGTGAATCGCCGATTGACGTTCATCACTTGAAAGCATTTTCCAAGTCGTCCAATCAACCGTACGGAAATCATGCAAACAATACCAGCCATCAAGCGTTTGAGCTGCTTCACTCATTATAATCACTCCTAAATAATCATTCTTCTTATTAACAATCTTTACTATATCATAGTTTGACCAAGACACGCTCGAATAAACCTACATGGATAATTTTAAAAAATGAGGTAAATAGTAAGAGGTAGTGTGAAGTTTTTTGAATAAAAGAATATTTAATTGAAAACGCTGCCTAAGTTGAAATTTTCAACAGGTAAAGTATGCTAAAAGAAGTAGATGTATTTAGGGAGGATTTAATGTGGCAGATTTATTTGAAGGTTTAAAACAAAAATTATCAGGCCGTGATATGAGGATTGTTTTTCCAGAAGGATTGGATGAGCGAATTGTCAGAGCAGCCAGCAGACTTGCGGAGGAAAAGCGATTAACGCCTATCTTAATTGGAAATATCGAACAGGTCCAGGCGAAGGCTCAGGAGCTTGGAGTTTCCTTAGATGCAGCAGAAATTTATGATCCAGCGAGTTATGCGGCAATGGACGAGTTAGTGGCAGCGTTTGTTGAACGTCGTAAAGGAAAAGCTACGGAAGAAGATGCGCGTAAGATCTTATTAGATGAAAATTACTTTGGCACCATGTTGGTGTACTTGAATAAAGCAGACGGTTTGGTGAGCGGTGCGGCACACTCTACAGCAGATACGGTTCGCCCTGCGCTGCAAATTATTAAAACAAAAGAAGGCGTGAAGAAAACGTCTGGTGTCTTCATCATGGTTCGTGAGGATGAAAAATACGTATTTGCCGATTGTGCGATCAATATTGCTCCGGACAGCAATGATTTAGCTGAAATTGCGGTAGAAAGTGCGAAGACAGCAAATATGTTTGATATCCAACCTCGTATTGCCATGCTTAGCTTCTCTACAAAGGGCTCAGCGAAGTCTTCGGAAACGGAAAGAGTCTCAGGGGCAGTGGAAGAAGCAAAGCGCCGTGACCCATCATTGGTAATCGATGGTGAGTTCCAATTTGATGCTGCATTTGTTCCGTCTGTGGCAAAAAGTAAAGCACCAGATTCACCTCTTCAAGGGGATGCGAACGTGTTTATTTTCCCGAGCCTCGAAGCAGGTAACATCGGCTACAAAATTGCGCAGCGTTTAGGCGGGTTCGAAGCAGTTGGTCCGATCCTTCAAGGGTTAAATAAACCGGTGAACGACCTATCACGCGGCTGTAATGAAGAAGATGTTTATAAATTGGCATTAATTACTGCGGCGCAAGGAATAAAATAGAGTTTTGGGAGCCAGTCCTGGGTGGGGCTGGCTTTTTAAATGGGGGGGTTCTGAGTTTTGGACTATTTTTGGTGGGTTATGGACTTGTTTGTGCGGCATTTGGACTATTTTCAATAGGTTATGGACCTTTTTGAGACCCATTTGGACTTTTTTAGAGGGGTTTTGTACGATTAGACAATATGTGGAAATCAGCGACAAACATAGTAACTGTTTAAACTAGTTTCTTTTTGCTAAAATAAGCTTACTATTCATTTTGAGGAGAACAACAATATGGAAGGTTTATTGCGTCAACAAGAATGGCGGATTATCGATCAGTCGACTGCTGGCCGCCATTTTCAAGCATTACAGTCGTTTGGCACCGATGATACATTATGTGCTTCTGTCGGATCTGGACAGGCTCCAGCGACGGCAAGAACCTGGGTTCATCACAATACCATCGTACTCGGGATACAAGATACCAAACTGCCATTCTTAAAAGAAGGAAGACAGTTTCTTGAAGCACAGGGCTATCAGTCTATTGTCCGGAACTCTGGCGGGTTGGCGGTGGTGCTCGATGAAGGGGTTTTGAATATCTCATTGATCCTCCCTGAAAAAGAAAAAGGGATAGATATAAACCGCGGGTACGATACGATGTGGCAGCTTATTCAAGATATGTTTGCTGAATATAATAAGAATATTGAGGCACGAGAAATCGTCGGCTCCTATTGCCCAGGAAGCTATGATCTTAGTATCGATGGGAAAAAATTCGCCGGTATTTCACAGCGCCGCCTCAAAAAAGGGGTCGCGGTTCAAATCTATTTATGTGTCAATGGCAGCGGCAGTAAGCGGGCACAGGTAATTAAACAATTTTATGAGATTGCTAAAGGAGACCAGCAGACAAAGTTCATCTATCCAGAGATTGTACCTGAGATCATGGCCTCCCTATCTGAGCTTTTGGAAACTCCGATTACCATATCAGATGTCATGCTGCGTCTATTAAATCAATTAAAGAAGAACAGCGACCATCTTTACGCCGGACCATTAAATGAGCTGGAATTGGACCTCCTTCCCGGCTATTATCAAAGAATAATCGAACGAAATGAAAAACTTGATGAAATGTAAAAAGCCGTAAACCCTTAGTGGATTTACGGCCCTTTTTTAAGAGGATATTGTTCTTCTCCCAATAGCTCCGTCTAGCTCAAGCGCTGATAGGCAGGCGCTTTTAGCTGTTCGTTTTACTCAGCGACCTTCTCTAAATTTCCGTTACGGTCCATTTTGAATTTTGTCGCAGGTCTTTCTTCTTCTTCAAATAATACAAGCTTACGTGCGCGGTTCATGATTTTCATGAGTGTCTCGTAATCTTCCTGGATGGTTTCGGTATTTTGCTCGAGACCTTCAATTTTTGCAGACATTTCTTCATTTTGCTTACGTAACTCTGCGATTTCGCGCTTTAATCTTTCATTCTCACTTTTTAATGCTTCATTTTGCAGATTCGCATGATTAAAGTTTTGCAAGTAATCAATGACGCTATCAAGTGATAGTCCTGATGCCGTTGGTGCTGCTTGTCTATAAGTCTGTGCTGCAACAGGTGCCTTTACATAGGTTTCAGCGGCAACCTCTGTTGTTAAATCTGGCATTTCATAAGAAGAAGCTTCCATTGGAACTTCCATAGGTGCTGCTAGTGTTTCAAAGTCATCTACAGCTGGGACTGGAGGGTTATAAAGTAACTTTTTCTTTCCTCCTTGGTCTTTTCCTAACACTCTCTGTCTTTGTTTACGTTGTTTTTTAGCTAATTGCAATGCTTTTTCATAGCGATGGCGCACAACCGCGTTCCATCTGAATCCACAGGCCGCGGATGTCCGATTTAGCTTGTCGCCAACTTCTTCAAAAGCGTTCAGCTGGGTACTTCCTTCACGTACATGGCGAAGGACGGTTTCAGCTAGCAATAGATCATCTTCATCTGTCCAGGCATCTTGCCTTACTTTCATTCTTTTCAACTCCCTAAATAATAATTTCAATGAACTCGCAAGACGAGTTTTTAAAAGTTCTAGTCTTATCTTGGACAAGTTTTTCAAGCTTTATACCAAAATGTCTGCAAGGATAATAGTTTTTTTAACTAAAAGAGTTAGAAGGATTTCAAAAGAAAAGCAACTTGCAATGGATAGAAAGAAATTGTAAAATACCTAAGGAGTTAAACCGTAGATATATTGGATAAAATAATCTTATAGATACCCGAAAAGAAAGGGTGGAAATAATGTCAAATGAATTCCGCGTTTGTGATGATTGTCAGGCCGTGAATCTTAAGACATTAATCCCTCGTTTGAAAGAATTGGATCCTGAAGCTGAAATAAAAATTGGCTGCCAATCTTATTGTGGACCTGGCCGGAAGAAAACATTTGCCTTTGTCAATAACCGTCCGGTTGCTGCCCTAACCGAAGAGGAATTAATGGAGAAAGTAAATAAAAAGCTAAAATAATCACCTACGGCTTCGCGATCCTAGGTGATTTTTCTTTTCATGTATTTGTCGAAAAATCCTGCAGAAAATTGTTGGTAATTGGGATATAATAGAAGAAAGTTTAGAGGAAGAGGGAAAGCAATGCGATATTCGGCGGAAAAACTGAGTGAAGAAAAAGTGTTTAAAGACCCTGTTCATCGCTACGTACACGTACGTGATCGCGTGATTTGGGATTTGGTCGGAACAAAAGAGTTTCAACGCCTGCGCCGTATCAAACAGCTTGGCACCACCTTTTTAACCTTCCATGGCGCTGAGCACAGCCGCTTTAACCATTCTCTCGGAGTATATGAAATTGTTAGACGCATTATCGATGATGTGTTTGCAGGCAGACCGGAATGGAATGACGATGACCGCCTGCTTACTCTATGTGCCGCTCTTCTCCACGATTTGGGGCACGGTCCATTTTCCCATTCATTTGAAAAAGTATTCGACTTCGACCATGAAGATTTTACACAGAACATTGTGTTAGGAGATACAGAGGTCAATTTTATTTTAAAAAAGGTTAGTTCTGATTTTCCCCAGCAAGTTGCTGAAGTGATTGCGAAAACTTCTGCGAAAAAGCTCGTGGTCAGCTTAATTTCCAGTCAAATTGACGCCGATCGGATGGATTACCTGCAGCGGGATGCTTATTTTACCGGTGTAAGCTATGGCCAATTTGATATGGAGAGAATTCTTCGCGTTATGAGGCCAAAGGAAGATCAAGTGGTGATTAAGAAGAGCGGTATGCATGCGGTTGAGGATTATATTATGAGTCGTTATCAGATGTATTGGCAGGTTTACTTTCATCCTGTGTCCCGCAGTGCCGAGGTTATTTTGACCAAAATCCTTCACCGCGCCAAGCAGCTGTATGAAAACAACTATTCTTTTAAAAATGACCCGATACACTTTTATTCTTTCTTTAAGGATCAGGTGACCTTAGAAGACTATTTAAAGCTAGATGAATCGATTATTATGTATTATTTTCAAATCTGGCAGGATGAAGACGACCAGATTTTAAGCGACCTTTGCCGGCGTTTTGTAAATCGGAATTTATTTAAATATGCTGAATTTGATCCTGCGAAGGAGTATAAAAAGCTCGCTGAATTGAACCGTCTTTTTGAAAAAGCAGGAATTGACCCTGAATATTATTTAGTTGTCGATTCTTCCTCAGATTTACCTTATGATTTTTATCGTCCGGGTGAAGAAGAGGAGCGTTTACCCATTCATTTATTAATGAAGAGCGGGGAATTGAAGGAGCTTTCTCGAGAGTCCGAGATTGTGGATGCTATCTCTGGTAAAAGGAGAACCGACCATAAACTATATTACCCTGGTGATTTCTTAGAGGACGAATCCTCAGAAAAAGAAATAAAAAAACAAATACGTAGCCTATTAGAGATATAACCCTGGAGTAGGAGCTGACGAACGTTGTTAAAAGATCATGCTAAGCTGATGCAGGCTGTTTTAGTATCCGGAGAAATCATCGGGAGAAAAAAGCTGCAAAAGATGATATATATTGCAAAAAAGGTGTCATTTCCGTTCCATGAACGGTTTCAGTTTCATTTTTATGGCCCATATTCTGAGGAACTAACATTACGAGTGGAAGAGCTTTGCAATATGGGATTCCTCAATGAAATCAAAGAGAAAAAGGGCGGCTACTTTCAATACCGCTATACCCTGACAGACACTGGAAAAGAGTTTTTAAGCTTAAACGAAGTGGAAATGCCATGTTTACAAGATTGCCTAGGGGATATGAACGAGCAGAATGCTAGATTCCTCGAGCTTGTTTCGACTGTTTTATATTTTGATAATCTATCGAAAGATGAAGTAACCGACAAAGTCTTTACTTTAAAAAGCAGCCAGCGTTATACAGAGGAAGAAATTGACCAAGCCTATGCCTATATTGAGGCATTAAAAGAAAAAGCTAAACTTAATTAAAAAAGCGTCCGCGATTTTGAAATAATTTTTCAGAATCGCAGACGCTTTTTACTTATTTGTCTAGCTGTAGCGCCTAGGGGCTCGGGGTCATAAGCCAATCCGTCAAGAAGGTTAAATAACAACCTTCTCGCCGGCTCGTCTTATGCCTGTCGCCCCTGGGAAAAAATGAACTGCTTTTTCCCTTGGACAAGGCGCTTCCGCTTTTCTTATTTGTCGCTTGCACGAACACCGGCAACACCGTAATGTTCTTTTTGCATTTCTTCGATAAAAACAACAACGGCTTCTTTAGGTGCGCCAGTCGTTTCACTGACAGCATCCGTCACCTTTTCAACAAGAGCTCTCTTCTGGTCATCTGTACGCCCTGGAAGCATTTTTACTGTAACATATGGCATTATATACTCCTCCTTTATGGCTGTGTAAAGGAAATTTTTGATTTTGGAACCCTGTTGATTTGTGAGGAAAGCGAAGCACCTCGTGACAGGCAGAGACGGCCTGTCACTGCGGTGATTATTCAAAGAAGCTTTCCTTAGTGGAGCACAAATCAACAGACTAGTTAACACAGCCTATTTCTGTATCATAGATAGTTTAGCAAACATTTTCATTTTATATCCAGTTTCATGTATACTAAAAGGAAAAAAGAGGAGAAATGGGGAAACCGATTTGGAAAATTTAGAAGGATTTCTTGCTTATTCATTAAGGGAAATTCCCTATGTCGCGATTACATTAATGATTGCCTTCACGTTTCATGAATTTGCCCATGCCTACGTTGCCTATAAATTCGGAGATCATACAGCACAAAAGCAGGGTCGGTTAACATTAAATCCGCTGAAGCATCTTGATCCATTCGGTACCATCTTAATTTTCATCGCTGGATTTGGCTGGGCACGACCGGTGCCGGTTAACCGCTTTTTCTTTAAAAGGCCCCGCCTTGCAGGTATATTAGTTTCTGTAGCAGGTCCTCTTAGTAACCTTATCCTGGCGGCAATAGGTTTTTTTACTGCCTTTGGATTAGCACGAACAGGATTAGCTTTAAATCTCCCAGGCATTTTTGAATTTCTAGAAATCTTTAACTGGCTGAATTTAGTTCTGTTTGTATTTAATTTATTACCGTTTCCCCCTTTGGATGGCTATCGGATTCTAGAGGATTTGGCGCCAAACGATATTCGGGCAAAAATGACTCAATTTGAACAATACGGAGTATTAATCTTTCTGATTTTAGTGATTACTCCTCTTGATCGCTACACCATCCAGCCGATTTTCCAATTTATTATCCCTGGAATCTGGGAAGGACTAAATAATTTCTTTTATCAACTATTTTTTTAACTTGTCTAGCGCAAGCAGCCTAGGGGCTCGGGGTCATAAGCCAATCCGTCAAGAAGGTAAAGACCAACCTTCTCGCCGGCTCGTCTTATGCCTGTCGCCCCGAGGAAAAAATGAACTTCTTTTTTCCCTGGACAAGGCGCTTACGCTTTTCTAAATTGGAGGTTACGAGTTTTGGAAGAAAATAAGAAAAAACCAATTGGCTTTAATATAATTAAACCTGACCCGACGGATGGACATAAGGGCTTTGGCAAGGGAGCCTTGAGCCTTGATAATGTTTCTCCAGTTATTGTCGATGTCGACGCAGGTGATGCGGTCATCGATGTCGGAGCAATGCATGCGCGCAGTGTGGTCGAAAAGGGAATTAAGTTCCTTAAGACGAAGGAAGAGGTTCCGAACGGCAAACCGTACTGGCTGGTTTGGGTGACGGTGGATAGAAAACAAGAGGGCCCTTATTATGCCGGAGTCACCGCCTGCGAAATGACCGTGGACCGTGAAATCCGCCGCGGGTACAAGTCACTTCCTGAGCATGTGAACAGGATGGATAAGTCGTTGAAGCGTCATATTATCGTCGACCATATGGACGATAAATCGAAAAAAATCTTATCCGACTTCCTCCAAAATCACAATCAAGACATGTGGAACAATTCAGCTGAAGAGTTGAAAAAAGGCTTGGCGGTTGAATAAATTTAATTTTTTTACAATAGCATTTTTAAAAAATAAGTAGTAAAATTAAGGAAGTGTTTAAGCACGATATAACACTAGGACACAGAAAAGCTCCGGAGACAATCTCCGGAGCTTTTCTAATTTAATCCAGCTTCAGCGCCTAGGCGCCCCACTTGAAAATCCTTTTATACCAAGGATCCTTTGTATCCTGTTTCTCTTTCGCTGGTTTATCTTCTTTATGCTCTAAATGATCGGTACAGTATTCAGTTGGCTCTGTGCCAGTAACAAAATAGGTAAAACGGCGGACTGGGCAGTCTTTTGAGGCAAGCTTGCCGTTTTCAGGATTGACGTAAACGCCAATGACCCCTTCTTTCGGTGGAGTAAATGCCTTGACTGGCTTCCCTTTTAAGGATTCCTCCATGAAATTTGCCCAAATGTTTTTCGCATAGCTCTTTTCTGCAGTAAGAGTGATCGGTTTCCCCACATCATGACCGGCCCAAACGGCTGTCACCAGCTGTGGTGTAAAACCAATCATCCAGCTGTCAGTCTCAGTTGAACCAGATTTACCTGCATAAGGACGTGTGATGTCGTCGATAAGGGAATTCCCTGTAACCTTGGCATAGCCGTTCAGCTTCTTATCGAACATTCCTGCCATCATCTGTGTCATAACATAGGCTTTAGCCGGGTCTAGCACTTTTTTAGCCTCGTGGTTTCTTTCAAAAATAACATTTCCGTTATAGTCTTCTACTTTTGTAATCAAAGTAGGTTCTACCTTTTTTCCGCCATTTGCAAAAAGGCTATAGGCATTTGCCATGTCAATGACTCGAACGCCTGAAGTACCTAGCGCCAGTGACGGAACATTGTCCATCTTTGTAGAGATTCCAAACTTTTTAGCGGTATCGATTAATGTATCTGCACCCATAAATAAGTGCGTTTTGACTGCGTAGATATTATCCGAGACAGCCAGGGCTTGCGCAAGGGTTATTTCTCCGTCCGCATACTTGTTATTAAAGTTATGTGGTGAATATTCCGTTCTGCCATCATCAAATTTAAAAGTAGTTTTCTCACTTCTCATCGTTGAGGATGGGGTAAAGCCTTGACTTAATGCCGCGTAATAAAGAATAGGCTTTATGGTGGAGCCAGGTTGTCTAATGGCTTGAACCGCACGATTAAACGGGCTTTCTTCATAATTCCGGCCGCCAACCATCGCTTTGATATGACCGTTTTTGGGATCCATGGCGACGAGACCAACCTGGATTTCCGATTCACTTGCAATCGTTTCTTGGATTTGTTTTTCCGCAGCCTGCTGCTGTTTTAAATCAAGAGTGGTATATACTTTTAAACCACCAAGTTCGATTGTCCGTTCATCAAGATTGAGTTGATTTTTTAATGCATTTCTTACAGCATCCTGAAAGTAAGGTGCCGCTTCCACAGTTTTATGTGGATGTTCGCCAACAAACGTAAGCGGAGTTTCCTTTGTCTTTAGGGCTGTTTCTTTTTTTATATAGCCGTTTTCTACCATTGTGTTAAGAATAATTCCTTGTCGTCTTGTAGCGTTTTCCAAGGACTCCAGTGGTGAATAGTGGCTAGGTCCTTTTGGGACACCTGCTAACATGGAGCTTTCAGCCAGGGTTAAGTCAGAAGCATTTTTTCCATAATAAAATTGACTGGCCGCTTGGACACCATATGCACCGTTGCCATAATAAATAGTGTTTAAATAGCCTTCCAAGATTTCTTCTTTTGAATAATTCATTTCAATCCGAATCGCATAAAAGGCTTCATGCAATTTCCTTGACCACGTCTTGTCATGCTCAAGGAAGAGATTCCGTGCATATTGCTGGGTAATTGTGCTGGCACCTTGAACCTTCGAGCCAGCTTTAATATCAGCAAGAATCGCACCCAAAATTCGTTTATAGTCAAAGCCATTATGTTCATAAAAATTTTTATCTTCAATGGAGATTGTCGCGTTAATCAATTCGGGCGAGATTTCTTCAAGAGGAACCCAGTATCGCTTTTGACCGCTATTGCTTTCACCAATCAGCGTCCCATCACTGGCAAAGAATAAAGTGGATTGTGGAACCGCAAGCGGCGGTGCCCCAAGAATTTTGGCATAACCAAGAATTCCAAGGAAAACAATCAGCATGCAGGCCAAGCCTATCAAACTAATGATAATAAAAGCACGCAAGTATTTTATCGTTCTTCGAAACCCATGATTCGTCATCACTTCCACAGCAATACCCTCCTTCGCCAAGTTAATAAAAAGTGCTATTTGATTTCTCTACAGTGGCTTTGTTAAGGAAAAATTTTGATATTGGCACTCTGTTGATTTTCGTGGAAGGCACGAAGACTCCTGCAGGAGTACGGAGCAGGGGAGACCCCACAGGCGCTTCAGCGCCGAGGAGGCTCCCCGCAACGCCTGCGGAAAGCGAAGTGCGTGGAACGAACATCAACAGACCAAGTTAACAAAGCCAACTAGTCCATTTGTTATTAATAAAATCCATTTACATTTTTATAAAAAATGCCATAGTAACAGTATTGAAACAAATTAGGGGTTTTAAACTAGCAAAAAGAAAATTTTTCTAGAAATTTTGATAGATTATGCTAGACTTTTCTTTATGTTTGTAATTCAATAGTTTGGGTACTATAAAAATGGAATGATTTCATAGTATGAGGCTTGAATAAAATAGAATCTGGAAGGAAGATGAAACATGGCAATTTGGTTTACAGAAAAGCAAACTGAAAACTTCGGTATTACAATGAAGATAAATAAAACTTTACATACGGAACAAACGGAATTTCAAAAGCTTGATATGGTGGAAACAGAAGAATGGGGCAACATGCTTCTACTAGATGACATGGTTATGACCTCTGTTAAAGACGAGTTCGTTTACCACGAGATGGTTGCACATGTTCCTTTGTTTACACATCCAAACCCTGAGAACGTTTTAGTAGTCGGCGGCGGCGATGGCGGTGTTATTCGTGAAGTATTGAAGCACCCAAGTGTGAAGAAAGCAACGCTTGTTGATATTGATGGAAAAGTAATTGAGTACTCTAAAAAGTTTTTACCAGAAATCGCAGGCATGCTTGACGATCCGCGCGTTGATGTTCAAGTAGATGACGGCTTCATGCACATCGCAAAAAGCGAAAATGAATATGACGTAATTATGGTTGACTCAACAGAGCCAGTAGGACCGGCAGTGAACCTATTTACAAAAGGATTCTATGCGGGAATCTCTAAGGCATTAAAAGAAGATGGTATCTTCGTAGCGCAGTCTGACAACCCTTGGTTTAAAGCAGATCTTATTCGCAGCGTACAACGTGACGTTAGGGAAATCTTCTCGATTACCCGTTTATACGTAGCGAACATCCCAACATATCCAAGCGGACTATGGGCATTCACCATCGGATCTAAAAAGCACGATCCACTGGAAGTAAGCGAAGACCGCTTCCACGAAATCGAAACCAAATACTACACAAAAGAACTGCACAAAGCGGCATTCGTACTGCCTAAATTTGTTGGGGATTTAGTAAAGTAATATTGGTGCTGCCGCTGCGGTGCCTGTCACCTTGGTGACAGGCACCGCTCGTGGACACTGTCCACCTCAGGCGGACAGTCAGTGACAGAATAGGCGGGAAAATCGAGTGTATGGTCGTTATAAAGTGTTTATAGTGCCTAGAATCAATTTAAAAGAGGGATTAGGGTAACTAAAGAGGGCTTATAGTGCCCGAAATCGGTTTGAAAGCAGGATTAGGGTAACTAAAGAGGGCTTATAGTGCCCGAAATCGGTTTGAAAGCAGGATTAGGGTAACTAAAGAGGGCTTATAGTGCCCGAGATCGGTTTGAAAGCAGGTTTACGGTAACTAAAGAGCACTTATAGTGCCCGAAATCATTTTAAAAGAGGGTTTAAGGTAACTATAAAGTGTTTATAGTTACCGATTACGTTTAAAAGTTGGAATTTCGGTAACTAAGAACTAGGTGGCGGAAGTTAAGTTAACTTTGACCTAGTTATTACATAAGAAGTGAGGGATGTTAGATGCGTTTTGATGAGGCTTATTCTGGTAATGTGTTTATAAAGAGTCATCCGAATTTTGAGGAGAGCCAGGTTGTTCTATACGGAATGCCGATGGACTGGACCGTTAGCTATCGTCCGGGCTCCCGCTTTGGGCCATCTCGAATCCGTGAGGTATCGATTGGACTAGAAGAGTATAGTGCATATCTTGACCGCGAGCTGGAAGAGGTAAAATACTTTGACGCTGGTGATATTCCGCTTCCATTCGGAAATGCCCAAAAGAGCTTAGATTTGATTGAGGATTTCGTTGATCAAGTGTTAGCAGCTGGTAAATTTCCTTTTGGTATGGGCGGCGAGCACTTGGTGTCTTGGCCGGTGATGAAGGCGGTTTATAAGAAATACCCTGACTTAGCAATCATTCATATGGATGCCCATACGGATCTTCGGGAGAACTATGAGGGTGAACCATTATCCCACTCCACTCCAATTCGCAAAATTGCTGAACATATTGGACCGAAGAACGTCTATTCCTTTGGTATCCGCTCCGGGATGAAGGAAGAATTCCAATGGGCAAAAGAAAACGGCATGCATATTTCTAAATTTGAAGTGCATCAACCGTTAAAAGAGATACTACCTGAGCTTGACGGACGTCCGGTTTATGTCACGATTGATATAGATGTCTTAGACCCTGCACATGCACCGGGAACGGGTACGGTTGATTGCGGCGGGATTACTTCTAAAGAGCTGCTTGCCTCTATTCATGAAATCGCCCGTTCTGGTGTGAACGTAGTCGGCTGTGACCTTGTTGAAGTTGCACCTATTTACGATCCATCTGAACAAACAGCGAACACCGCCAGCAAATTGATTCGTGAAATGCTGCTTGGCTGGGTGAAATAAAAACTTTCTTCGTGCCTGTCCCCATCGCGGGGCAGGCATCTTTTGAATTGTGGCTTTTCTACGGTTATAATATTAAAAGTGGAAGCGTCTTGCTCAGGGGCGACAGGCATAAGACGAGCCGGCTGGAAGGTTGGTTTTTAACCTTCTGGACGGATTGTCTGAAATGTGGAGGCGACTGCTCTGGGACGAAGGCATAAGACGAACCCTGTAAGAAGGCGCTTTTTGCCTTCTTAAGGGGGTGGCTTATGACTCGAGTCCCAAGGAGCCGAAACTAGACAAGCTTATGACCCCGAGCCCCTAGACGCTGGAACTGGATAATAGAAAAAGTGCCCTAGTCGGCAAACTAGGAAAAATTCCAAGGACCTGCATATGGTTCATTTTTTTAAAAAGGGTGTGCGTTTCGTTTGTCAATCCCTGGATTACCTATGAAAATTAATATCAAGACGACAATTGACCAGCAAGAGACTTTTGAATTGATGGTATTTGGTACATACTTTGAAAAAGGAAATGCTGCTTACCTCCGATATGAGGAAGCGATGGAAGAGGGAAGTGTTCGGACGATTGTAAAGATGGCAACGAATGACGCCTTGATTTTACGAGGCGGTGCAATAAAAATGCGTCTGCCATTCGAATTAAATCGTAAGCTGAATGGCAGTTATGAAATGCCGTTTGGTCAGTTTGCAACCGTGACAAAGGCAAAAAGATTAGACTATTCCTATGAAAATGGTAAAGGTCACTTTGATGTTCTTTATGATTTTTCAATGGAGGGTAGTCCAACAAGTACCTACCAGTTAGAAATAGCGTTTCAGGAGGAGAAGAAATGAACATAGTTGAACAGGTTCAAAGTAGATTAAAAGAGGAAATTCGGGCAGCGGTGGTGAAGGCAAATCTTGCGACGGAAGAACAGATTCCTGATGTTGTCCTAGAAATACCGAAGGAAAAGGCGCACGGTGATTATTCAACAAACATGGCGATGCAGCTTGCACGTGTTGCGAAAAAGGCACCACGGGTGATCGCGGAGGCACTTATCGAGAATTTCGATCTTTCAAAGGCATCCATTGAAAAAATGGAAATCGCGGGTCCGGGGTTCATCAATTTTTATATGAATAATGCGTATCTAACAGAATTGATTCCGACAGTTCTTGATGCTGGGGAAAAGTACGGTGAAACAAACGTCGGCGGCAAGCAAAAGCTTCAAGTGGAGTTTGTTTCAGCGAATCCAACGGGTGACCTGCACCTAGGGCATGCACGTGGTGCGGCAGTCGGCGATTCGCTTTCAAATATTTTAGCAAAAGCAGGTTATGACGTTTCCCGTGAGTACTACATTAATGATGCCGGTAATCAGATTAATAATCTTGCCCTATCTGTAGAAGCACGTTATTTTCAGGCGCTAGGCATGGAAAAAGCAATGCCGGAAGACGGCTACCATGGTGCGGATATCATTGGGATTGGGAAGACGCTTGCAGAAGAGTTTGGCGATAAGTATGTGAATGTTGACGAGCAGGAGCGTTTTGAATTTTTCCGTGAGTACGGCTTGAAATACGAAATGGCGAAATTGCAAAAGGATCTTGAGGATTTCCGTGTTTCGTTTGATGTTTGGTACTCTGAAACTTCCCTTTATAAAAATGGGAAAATCGATGAGGCGTTAAAGGTACTTCGTGAGAACGGCTATATTTATGAGGAAGAGGGAGCTACCTGGCTTCGTTCAACCGATTTTGGAGACGATAAGAACCGCGTGCTCATTAAGCAGGATGGTTCGTATACGTATTTGACACCGGATATTGCTTACCATAAAGACAAACTTGACCGCGGCTTTGAAAAGCTCATCAATATTTGGGGGGCGGACCACCACGGTTATATCCCGCGGATGAAGGCGGCGATTCAGTCACTTGGCTATGGTGCGGACGCCCTCGAGGTGGAAATCATTCAGCTTGTCCACCTTTATAAAAACGGTGAGAAGATGAAGATGAGTAAGCGTACGGGTAAAGCTGTAACGATGCGTGATTTGGTTGATGAGGTCGGCCTCGATGCCACTCGTTACTTCTTTGCGATGAGAAGTTCGGATACCCATATGGATTTTGACCTGGATTTAGCGGTTTCGGAATCAAATGAAAATCCTGTTTATTATGCTCAATATGCACACGCAAGGATTTGCAGTATTCTTCGCTCTGGCGAGGAGCAAGGGATTACAGTTGATAAGAATGCTGATTTCTCATTAATTGGTGCGGAAAAAGAGATTGAGCTGTTGAAGAAGCTGGGCGAGTTCCCGCAATCGGTTGGAGAGGCAGCAGTGAAGCGCGTGCCGCACCGCGTTACGAACTATATTATGGAACTAGCTTCAACGTTCCACAGCTTCTACAATGCAGAAAAAGTGCTCGACAGCGAGCAGCCAGAGCGCACTAAGGCGCGCCTCGCGTTAATCAAAACTGTGCAAATCACACTGCGAAATGCCCTCGCATTGATTGGTGTCTCGGCTCCAGAAAAAATGTAAGCTTAGTTTGGCTCCCTTTTAGGGAGCCGTTTTTAGTATTCTCATTTGGTAAATAGTGTCCACGAGCGGTGAACACCTTTTAGGTGTCACGTTGGTGACAGGCACCAAATTTCACTAATAAGAATAATAACTTCATTTTGGTAAATATTATAAAGGTAATTTTATGATGAGGAGTGGCCCTGATGAATGTGGGAAGAGCGAAGGAGATTGCTGAGTCGATTGAGATGATTAATGTTACGTATGAAGGTTCGCCTGTGATTATTCAGCATGTGGATGATAATACGAAGATGGCGAGGATTTATTCGAAGGCAGACCCTGAAAATGAACGGGAAGTTCCAGTTTTGAATCTTATTGAAGAGTAAGCATTAAATAGTAGTGCATTTGGAGGTACAAATCCATTTCGGTTTGGTACCTCTTTTTTGTTGAAATATCGATTTACATGCCACGTCAAATTCTTAGGGGTTCTACTATTTGGTCGCCATTTATCCCTATGTAAATGGCTTTTTTTTCGGTAATGTTTACGGTATAGGTTATAATTCCTGCGTTAGCTATCTCTTTTAGAAAATCTAAAAAGGGAAGGGTAATGTTTGCGATTGTTTCTAATGCCGTATTTCGATTAAATTGATTGGAAATTACAAAGTTAACTTGGGGTTCTGTTTTTAATTCTGATCCTTCGCCTTTGTATGTGGCCTGCCCTGTGGCAACATCAATATCATATTGAATAATCCCAATTGCAGCTAACTCCTTCAAAAATTCAGCAAAACTTGTTTTTCCTGTGCTTCTTCTTTCGATAATCTCATGTAACGCTTTCACCGTTGGTTTATTACTCATGAACATTCCTCCATCAAATTTTTAATAAACTTTCCAAAGCAGACAAATGGCTCGGGTGTATATCCCGAGCCTTCGTCTGCTAATTTACAGTACTAGTTAACACGTATGCTTAAACACCTTGTGAGTGCTGGTGGTTTGGTAATTTGCTCTCTGGATCGTTATTGCCATGCTTTTTATTTTTTTCCTGCTTCTTTTGGTTTTCAGCTAATTTTTGCACGAATTGGCTAGTGCTTTCCATAGACATTCCCTCCTTGTGTGAATCTGTTGTTACTTTAACCATTCCTCTTTAAAAAAATGCAAGGATTATTTAACCTCAATGGCTGCCCCGCTGACTCGTTTATATCCCCGAAGCTTGCTGATATCCTCGACTAGCTTTAAGGCCGCCTGATCCTTTTTCTTGGCTTCAATCATAAAATCCACGTCCTGGTCAAATTCCTTGATCATTTTTAAGAAGGGCAGGATAAATTCAAGATCAACGAAATCGGCATGGGAACGGAATTCTTTTTCTCCCTTTGGAGAGGAAATGTGAATCTTTGGTATATGGTCTACATGATCCCATGTTTGAAAAATCCTCGGCAGCAGCTGCTCTAGCGGTGTTTCACAAAGGTTGGCCATATGGTGATGATAGTCAAATACAAATGGCACCTTTTCTTTTTCACAGGCAATTAAGGTTTCCTCTGCATTATAGGTTTTGTCATCATTTTCTAAGGTCATGACACGTTTTATATGTGGCGGCAGCTTTTTTAGATTTTCATGGAAACGGACAATGGTTTCCACCTTATCACCATAGGCACCGCCAATATGAATATTCATCATCCCTCTGTCCTTAACTCCCATCGCTTCAAACATTCGATAATGGTATTCCATATCTATGACCGCATTATCGGTTATTTTAGCCTGTGGAGAAGTAAATAACGTAAATTGATTGGGATGAAAGCTAACGCGTAAATTATTCTTTTTGATGACATCACCAAGCTCCTTCCATTCCGACTGAAAGGGTGTGACATAGTCCCATAATATTTCTGGATGGGTGGCTAATGGAACCAATGAACTTGAAAGCCGGTATAACTCAATTTCATGAGCAAGATTGTAATAAAGCATTCGTAACGTATGTTGGAGATTCAGCCTCGTGAGCTCCAGTAGTTTCTCCCTGCGATCCTGTTCAGATAGCAGCTGATAACGTGTAAATGTTAGTGTCTTCGATGGAGAGGCATCCCACAAGGTGATAGCCGTTGAAACATAGCCGAAACGGATCTTCATCGCAAATCTCCTTACTATAAAAAGAATGAAAGAGCCCCGGCAATGCCTTCCTTAATGGACCTGAAAAAGTTTGGTTTATTGAGGTCTTCCAGCTTTAATGGTTTTGAATCAAGAATATCTTTATGGAGGACATCCCTAAAACGATCCACAAAGGCAGGGTTATAAAAGTAACAGTTAATTTCTTTGTTTAAAAATAAACTTCGTTTATCAAAATTAGCGGTACCGATATCACATAGATTGTCGTCGATCATGATTGATTTTGCATGATAAAAACCGTTCATATACTGAAAAACCTGTGCTCCTTCTTTCAACATCAAACGTAAATATCGGTATGAAGCCTCCTGTACAAGCAAATGATCAGTGATATATGGAACGACGATGGTAATCTTAATGCCGCGCTTTGCAGCGCGAATGAGTTCATTAATGAGCTTTTTGCTTGGAATAAAATAAGGTGAGCCAATGCTAATGGCCTTTTTTGCGTTTTGAATTAATTGGAGATACTTATCTTCGAGAAAGCCTACCTCTGTCGGTACAAGTTGATGAGCTATTGTCCCTTTTGGCTGCTCGGGAGTATAAAATGGATCAACTGTCACTTTTTCAGAGGAGTATTCATTCCAATCAATAAAAAACTCACGTTGTAAAAACGGCACACTTTCCCCCGTAATTTTCAAATGATAGTCACGCCAAGGACTGAGCTTTGGATCCTCGTCAATATATTCCTTTCCAACATTAAAGCCGCCAAGATAACCAATTTTCCCATCAATAATAGATATCTTGCGGTGGTTTCGCACCTGAGAGGAATAAAAGAGAAAAGGAAGCCGTATACAGTTGCTAAAGGCGAATTGAACACCGGCCGCACGCAATTCATTAATAGCAGGTTTTTTCACTTTATGACTGCCAATCCGGTCGACCAACAGTCTGACTTCAATTCCTTCCTTTGCTTTTGCCTTTAAAATATCAAAAAACTGCTGGCTAAATTGGTCATCCCTTACGATATAAAAAAGGATATGAATATGGCTGGCGGCATTTTTTAATTCATGAAAGTAATCTGCAAACAGCTCTTTTCCATGTGGGAAAATATCAAAGTTTCCATACAGAATCGGTGTTTCTCGTTTTTGAAAAAGAGTTAAATGCTTCTTTCTGCCAAAGGTAAAATCTAGGTAAAACCATACAATGATAAGAAGTATAAGAGCGATGACTATGGATGGTAAATTCATTCCGTATCGTTCCTCCAATCACTTATTTTAGGATTGCCAAACAGGGGCTATAGTATGAATTTGATAAAAGGCAAATAAATTTTCAGAAAACCATTTGACTGAATGCTCATTCATTATATAATGGTGTTAATAGTATTCAGAAAATTGGGTTGTTTTAAAATTTTCTAGTAAGAGTGAACCAATAGAAAACAAGGGGGCGTATTGAATGAATGGGCTTTTATGGGTAAACCTCATTGCATTCCTGGCTGTAACCGCTTACGCGATCAGTCTATTCGTTTACGTAGTGAAAACGAGGATTGAATTCATTAAGCTGGGGAAAAAAGTCGAGTTTGACAACAATGTCAAAGAACGAATGCAAAAAATCTGGGTTAATGTTTTTGGTCAAAAGAAGCTATTAAAAGATAAAAAAAGTGGAATCATGCACGTCATGTTCTTTTATGGTTTTCTTCTTGTCCAATTTGGTGCGATTGATTTTATTTGGAAGGGACTAGTTCCGGGTTCTCATTTACCACTCGGACCGCTTTATGCTGGATTTACCTTTTTCCAAGAAATCGTAACATTAGTGATTCTCGTTGCAGTCATTTGGGCATTTTACCGACGATATGTTGAAAAACTTGTCCGCTTGAAACGAAATTTTAAATCAGGTCTTGTACTAATTTTTATCGGTGGTTTAATGCTGTCCGTTCTAGTAGGAAACGGTATGGGCATTATATGGCACGGTCATGAAGCCACTTGGACAGAGCCAATTGCATCGTTAATTGCGCTTATTTTTTCAGGAATTGGTGAAACCGCTTCAATTGTCATTTTTTATGCGGCATGGTGGCTGCACTTATTGTTCTTATTAACGTTCTTAGTGTATGTTCCACAATCCAAGCACGCACATTTAATTGCCGGACCGGCAAACGTATATTTTAACCGTTTAGAAAAACCAGGTAAGTTGAAGAAGGTCGATTTTGAGGACGAGTCACAAGAATCCTTCGGTGTTGGAAAAATTGAGGACTTTACGCAGCATCAAATGATCGATTTTTATGCCTGCGTGGAATGTGGACGCTGTACCAATATGTGTCCAGCAACAGGTACGGGAAAAATGCTGTCACCAATGGATTTAATTGTAAAAATGCGTGATCATCTCACGAATCATGGTGCGGCCGTTACATCTAAACAGCCTTGGGTGCCGACCTTCGCGTTTGGCAACACAACCGGTAACCAAATCGCACTTGCAGCAAGCGGCCAAGGTGCCCAAGAAACAGCCGCCACACTTGCTTATAATCCAAGCTTAATTGGCGACGTGATTACCGAAGAGGAAATCTGGGCTTGTACCACCTGCCGAAACTGTGAGGACCAATGTCCAGTAATGAACGAGCATGTGGATAAGATTATCGACCTTCGCCGTTATCTTGTTTTAACAGAAGGAAAGCTTGACGCAGATGCTCAGCGCGCGATGACGAACATTGAACGACAAGGCAATCCGTGGGGCTTAAACAGAAAAGAGCGCGAAACATGGCGTGAAGTTCGCGAGGATGTTGAAATCCCAACGATAAAAGAAATGAACAAAAAAGGCGAAGAATTCGAGTACTTATTCTGGGTTGGTTCGATGGGATCCTACGATAACCGCAGCCAAAAGATTGCCTTATCGTTTGCTAAGCTTATGAATGAAGCTGGTGTGAAGTTCGCGATTCTTGGCAACAAAGAGAAAAACTCTGGTGATACACCGCGCCGACTCGGCAATGAGTTCTTGTTTCAAGAGCTTGCGACGAAAAATATCGAGGAATTCGAAAAGGCTGAGGTTAAGAAGATTGTTACGATTGACCCGCATGCCTACAATATTTTCAAAAATGAATACCCTGACTTCGGTTTAGAGGCAGAGGTTTATCACCATACAGAAATTCTTTATGAGCTCGTTCGTGACGGAAAACTTGTACCGAAACATGCAGTCAATGAAAAAATAACCTTCCATGATTCTTGTTATCTAGGCCGTTACAATGATGTCTACGATCCACCAAGGGAGATTTTGAAATCAATCCCTGGTGTACAGCTTGTGGAAATGGAAAGAAACAGAGAAACGGGAATGTGCTGTGGGGCAGGCGGCGGCTTGATGTGGATGGAGGAAGAAACCGGACACCGCATTAACGTGGCTAGAACCGAGCAAGCGATTGCAGTCAATCCTTCCATCATCAGTTCCGGATGTCCGTACTGCTTAACGATGTTATCAGATGGAACCAAGGCAAAAGAAGTAGAAGAAAAGATTGCAACCTATGATGTGGCAGAGCTTTTAGAAAAAGCAGTCTGTGGGGAAGTAGCATAGCAAAGCAGATTCGCGGAACCAGCCAGTATTAGAGTAAGAGGCAGAAGTTGATTTAAGTATTACCTTAATTCATGAAATCTTAAGAATTTTGCGTAAAATATTTCAACTTTTGTCTTTTTTTATGTAAAATAGATAGTGGGTAGGAAAACGCTTTCAAATGTTGGGGATTTTTTTTGCTGCTATATCGAGCGAGCGTTCAGTCGGTAATGATTTAAAGCGATAAAAAGGGAGTGTTTTGGATGGGAAGAACAGTTATTTTAAGTGGAGTTAGAACACCATTTGGAAAATTTGGCGGAGCACTTAGCAGCTTAACTGCGGCACAGCTCGGAGGAATAGCCGTGAAAGAGGCGGTTGCACGAGCAGAGGTTAAGGGTGAAGATGTGCAGGAGGTTATTTTAGGTACGGTTTTACAAGGCGGCCAGGGGCAAATTCCTTCACGCCAAGCAGCAAGAGAGGCTGGACTTCCTTGGGAAGTAAAAACAGAAACCATCAATAAAGTATGTGCATCCGGTATGCGCAGTGTTACGTTAGGGGATCAAATTATCCGTGCGGGCGACGAAGATTTGATTGTAGCAGGCGGCATGGAATCGATGAGCAATGCACCCTATATTTTACCAAAAGCTCGCTGGGGACTAAAAATGGGCGATTCGTCCGTAAAGGACTTAATGATTCATGACGGCTTAAGCTGCAGTTTCACTGGCGTTCATATGGGAACATACGGGAATTCTACTGCAAAAGAAATGGAAATCAGCCGAGAAGCCCAAGATGAGTGGGCATATAGAAGTCACCAAAGAGCGATTGCCGCAATAGAAGGCGGTATTTTTGCAGAAGAAATCGTGCCTGTCACCGTACCGCAGCGTAAAGGTGCACCGGTTGTCGTCGAGCATGATGAATCACCACGAAAAGACACCTCAATCGAAAGACTTTCTAAATTAGCACCTGTTTTTAATTCGGATGGAACCATCACGGCAGGGAATGCGCCTGGAATCAATGACGGTGCAGCAGCCCTCGTTCTGATGAGTGAAGAAAGAGCGTTACGTGAAGGCAGAAAGCCGGAAGCAATTATCTTAGGACACGCAGCGATTGCCCTTGAAGCAAAGGATTTTCCACAAACACCAGGAGTCGTCATCAATAACTTATTGAAAAAGACCGGTAAAAACGTAGAAGACATCGACCTATTTGAAATCAATGAAGCCTTTGCTGCTGTTGCTTTAGCGAGCGGAAAAATTGCCGGCCTTGACCCGGAAAAGCTCAATGTCAATGGCGGTGCGGTCGCCCTTGGTCATCCAATCGGCGCGAGCGGTGCCCGTATTATTATCACCTTAATGCACGAGTTAAAGCGCAGGGGTGGCGGAATTGGGATTGCCGCGATTTGCAGCGGCGGTGGACAGGGCGATGCGGTTATGATTGAGGTTCCTAGAGTTTAAGGGGTTTCTGGTTTCCATATATTGTCTAATCATCCAAAAGGGTTTGGAAAAAGTCCATAACCACAAGAAAAAAGTACAAAAAGGCATATAAATGGTCCAAAATACACTGAAAAAAGTTCAAAACACAAATATGTCAAAATAACTAACTAAAAAAAGGGGCTTGAATGCATTTCAAGCCCAAATTGGAGGGGAAATAATGAAGGTTGAAAAAATTATGGTTATTGGAGCCGGTCAAATGGGCTCTGGAATTGCTCAGGTTTGTGCACAGGCTGGCTACACGGTGTATCTTAACGATTTAAAGCCAGATTTTGTGGAGCGCGGTTTGGGTGTCATCGGCAAAAATTTATCTCGTCATGTGGATAAAGGACGAATGACAGAGGAGCAAAAACAGGAAGTTTTAAACAAAATTACACCTTCTTCTGACCTGCAGGATGCCCGTGGTGTCGACCTCGTTATTGAGGCTGCGGTTGAAAATATGGAAATCAAAACAAAAATCTTCGCGCAGTTGGATGAGATTGCCCCGGCACATGCGATTTTAGCAAGCAATACGTCATCATTGCCGATTACAGAAATTGCGGCTGCCACGAAACGTCCGGAAAAAGTAATCGGGATGCACTTTATGAACCCGGTGCCTGTAATGAAGCTCGTGGAAATCATTCGTGGCTTGGCAACGGCAGATGAAGTTTACCAAGTGATTGAAGATATGACAAAGACATTGAGTAAAGTACCTGTTGAGGTAAATGATTTCCCTGGATTTGTGGCGAATCGAATTCTGATGCCGATGATCAATGAAGCGATTTATACGCTGTATGAAGGTGTGGCGACGAAGGAAGCGATTGACGATGTCATGAAGCTTGGGATGAACCACCCGATGGGTCCGTTGACGCTGGCTGATTTTATCGGGCTCGATACGTGTCTTTATATAATGGAAACCCTACATGAAGGCTTTGGTGATACAAAATACCGTCCATGCCCGCTGCTGCGTAAGTATGTTAAAGCTGGCTGGCTTGGCAAAAAATCAGGTCGAGGCTTCTACACATACGAATAGTCTGGAGATGAAACTATGAATCTAAGATTTTCAGAAGAGCAAGAAATGATGCGGAAAATGGTGCGCGATTTTGCCGAAAACGAAATTGCACCGTTTATAGAGCGGATGGAGAAGGGCGAATTTCCTCGGGAGATACTCCGGAAAATGGGTGAACTTGGCCTGATGGGAATTCCGGTTCCGGAAAAATACGGCGGTGCCGAGATGGACTTTGTCTCTTACATCATCGCCATCAACGAGATTTCACGAGTAAGTGCGACAGTGGGCGTGATTCTCTCTGTTCATACGTCCGTCGGAACGAACCCAATCTTATATTTCGGTTCGGAGGAGCAAAAGAAAAGGTTTTTACCGAAACTGGCATCAGGTGAGTATTTGGCGGCGTTTTGCTTAACGGAGGCAGGCTCAGGTTCGGATGCAAAAAACATGAAATCCCGGGCGGTAAAAAAGGATGACCATTATGTCATCAACGGCTCGAAAATGTTTATCACCAACGGCGGGGAAGCGGATGTTTATATCGTATTTGCATCAACCAATCCTGAATTGGGCAGCAACGGAATCTCCGCGTTTATTGTGGAAAAAAACTCACCAGGCCTTGTAATCGGCAAGGATGAACATAAAATGGGACTTCATGGCTCTCGTACGGTACAGCTTACCTTTGAAAACATGATTGTACCAGCTGAAAACCTTTTGGGTGAGGAAGGCGAAGGCTTTAAAATTGCGATGGCGAACCTGGATGTTGGGCGAATCGGCATAGCGGCTCAAGCACTTGGGATTGCGGAAGCAGCATTAGAAGCAGTAGTAGGATACGCAAAAGAACGTCAACAGTTTGGCAAGCCGATTGCGGCTCAGCAGGGAATTGGTTTCAAATTGGCGGATATGGCGACAAATGTGGAAGCTGCAAGACTATTACTCTATCGGGCAGCGGATTTACGGGCACAGGGTATAAAGTGCGGGTTGGAAGCTTCGATTGCCAAGTTATTTGCGTCGAAAACGGCTATGGAAACGGCTATTGAGGCGATTCAAGTGTTTGGCGGTTATGGCTATACAGAGGACTACCCCGTGGAGCGATATTTCCGTGATGCTAAAGTGACCGAGATTTACGAGGGAACCAGCGAGATTCAACGGATTGTGATTAGTAAATATCTTTAATTTGTAGATATCCTGCGAAAATGTGTAGATATCTGTGAGATTTGTGTAGATAACTGCCAGAATTGTGTAGATATCAAGGCTAATTGTAGAAGGTGTACGGTTAATTGTAGAAGCTGTATGGTTTTTTGTAAAAACTGTATGGTTTTTTCGAAACAACGGTGCGGTAAAAAGGAAACTTACCTTGAGGAGGACGTATAAAATGAACTTTCGCTTATCTGAAGAACATGAAATGATTCGAAAAATGGTTCGAGATTTTGCTAGAAATGAGGTTGCGCCAACAGCAGCTGAACGTGACGAAGAGGAGCGGTTTGATCGTGAAATTTTTGACAAAATGGCGGAGCTTGGCTTAACAGGAATTCCGTGGCCAGAGGAGTACGGCGGAATTGGAAGCGATTACCTTGCGTACTGTATTGCGGTGGAAGAGCTATCAAGAGTTTGCGCATCAACGGGTGTAACGTTATCGGCACACACTTCATTAGCGGGCTGGCCAATCTATAAATTCGGTTCCGAGGAGCAAAAGCAACAATATCTTCGTCCAATGGCAGAAGGTAAAAAAATCGGAGCCTACGGCTTAACGGAGCCAGGAAGCGGTTCGGATGCTGGCGGGATGAGAACGACAGCAAGACGTGAAGGTGATCATTACGTCCTTAATGGTTCAAAAATTTTCATCACCAATGGCGGAATAGCGGATATCTACGTGGTTTTCGCGTTAACAGATCCATCTAGCAAACAAAAAGGAACGACTGCATTCATCGTAGAAAGTGACTTCCCAGGCTTCTCGGTTGGTAAAAAGGAAAAGAAACTCGGGATTCGTTCTTCACCAACAACGGAAATTATTTTTGAAGAATGCCGGGTGCCTGTCACCAACGTACTTGGTGAAGAAGGTGATGGCTTTAAAATTGCGATGATGACGCTTGATGGCGGCCGTAACGGCATTGCAGCGCAGGCAGTTGGAATTGCGCAGGGTGCACTTGACGCTGCGGTGGATTATGCAAAAGAGCGCCAGCAGTTTGGCAAGCCAATTGCGGCCAACCAAGGAATCGGCTTCAAGCTTGCGGATATGGCGACAAACATTGAAGCAGCAAGACTATTAACCTATCAAGCTGCATGGCTTGAGTCGCAAGGCCTGCCGTACGGCAAGGAATCGGCAATGTCTAAACTATTCGCTGGCGATACGGCGATGAAGGTAACAACGGAGGCTGTTCAGGTGTTTGGAGGATACGGTTATACAAAGGATTATCCAGTAGAGAGATATATGCGCGATGCAAAAATCACGCAAATCTATGAAGGAACACAAGAAATTCAGCGCCTTGTTATTTCTAGGATGATAACTAAGTAACCATTTAATGAATAAAGGCGGTAAAAAGGGATGAAAAAGCGTGAAGTGCAAGCTTCAGTGAAAGATGAACGTCTTGTACAAAGAAGACGGGATCAGATGATCAAAGGGGCCGTTTCACTTTTTAAAGAAAAAGGGTTTCACCGGACGACGACAAGGGAAATTGCGAAGGCTGCAGGCTTTAGCATTGGGACGTTATATGAATATATTCGTTCGAAGGAAGACGTCCTTTACCTCGTTTGTGATAGCATATATGACCATGTGAGCGAGCGGCTTCAAGAGGACCTTGAAGATAAGCAGGGCACACTGGAAAGCCTAAAGCATGGGATTGCCAATTATTTTCGCGTTATTGATGAAATGCAGGAGGAAATCTTGGTCATGTATCAAGAGGCGAAGTCGCTTACCAAGGATGCCCTTCCGTATGTGTTGAAAAAGGAAATTGAGATGGCGGCGATGTTTGAAAAACTCATCACACTGTGTGTGGAAAATGGGGAATTGAACTTAACTGAAAATCAGTTAAAAATTCTTTCGCACACGATTATTGTCGAAGGACAAATGTGGAGCTTCCGCCGCTGGACTTTGCAAAAATTATTTACATTAGAAGAATATATTGAATTGCAAACGGAGTATTTATTTTCGGGAATCAACGGGCTTAGTCAGGCCCAGAAAAAAGGGACAATAACGAAATAAATCTTATAAAAACAAAGGGGGAGACATATGAGTAAAACGGAAGTTTATCAACCGAAGCACCATATTCGTTTTGTAACGGCGTCGAGTTTGTTTGATGGGCATGACGCTTCGATTAACATTATGCGGAGAATTCTGCAAGCGAGCGGAGCAGAGGTCATCCATCTTGGGCATAATCGTTCGGTCGAAGAGGTTGTCAATGCGGCGATTCATGAGGACGCACAGGGGATTGCGATTTCTTCTTATCAAGGCGGTCATGTGGAATACTTTAAGTATATGTACGATTTGCTGAAGGAAAAAGGGGCGCCGAACATTCGCATTTATGGCGGCGGAGGCGGTGTTATTATCCCGCGTGAGATTAAGGAACTGCATGATTATGGGATTGCCTGGATTTTCTCGCCTGAGGATGGCCGGAAACTAGGGCTTCAAGGAATGATTAACCGTATGCTGGAGGAGTGTGACTTCCCAACGGTTAGTGCTGATCATTCGGAACATATTGAAAAGCTGCCAACGGGTGATGTGAATGCAATTTCGAAACTAATAACCCTAGCTGAGCTTCATGTGGATAGCAACCGGGAAGCGGCAGCTGCTGCGGAAAGTCTGCTTGAAAAAGTAAAATCGCTAACGAAAGAGATTCCTGTTGTCGGTATCACTGGTACGGGCGGTGCTGGTAAAAGTTCACTAACCGATGAATTGATTCGCCGTTTTATCAATGAACTTCCTGATAAAAAAGTGGCGATTCTATCTGTTGACCCGACGAAGCAAAAAACAGGCGGCGCTCTTTTAGGCGACCGAATTCGGATGAATGCTATTTTCAATCCAAATGTTTATATGCGCAGCCTGGCAACCCGTTCTTCCAAAACGGAGCTCTCGCTTGCCATTAAAGATGCTGTATCGGTTGTAAAGGCGGCTGGCTTTGACCTTGTCATTGTTGAAACGAGCGGAATCGGTCAGGGTGATGCAGAAATTACTGAGATTTGTGATGTTTCCCTTTACGTGATGACCAGTGAATTCGGGGCACCTACACAGCTAGAAAAGATTGATATGATTGACTTTGCTGACTTAATTGTCATTAATAAATTTGAGCGCAAGGGCTCTGAGGATGCCCTGCGTCAGGTGCAAAAGCAATACCAGCGCAGCCATATGCTGTTTGAAAAAGACACAAGCGAAATGCCGGTATACGGTACGATTGCCAGCCAATTTAATGATCTTGGCACCAATGCTTTATTTGCAGCATTAGTTGAAAAAATAAATGAAAAGATGGGCACAGATTGGATTACTTCTTTTAATAAATCTGCGTTAGTAGAAAAGCAAAATGTGATTATTCCAACCGACCGCCGTTATTATCTCCGGGAAATATCGGAGACAGTCCGCCGCTATCATCAAAAAGCCGAAGAGCAGGCAAATATTGCCCGGAAATTATTCCAACTTGAAGGGGCGATTGCAGCGGTAAAGGAGACAGAGGCGAATGCGGAAGTTCTTATTTCCTTAGAAGCCATTAAGCTGGCAACGGAAGAGAAATTAACGCCAGAGTCGAAAAAAATACTGAATGGCTGGGAGAAAACAAAGGCTGCTTACCAGGCGGATAAATTTGTAACGAGAATTCGTGACAAAGAAATCATTACCATTTTAAAAACAAAAAGCCTTTCCGGCATTGACATTCCAAAGGTGGTTTTACCAAGATATAAAGATTATGGTGAAATTCTCCGCTGGGTGTATCGCGAGAATGTACCAGGTTCATATCCGTTTACAGCTGGAGTGTTTCCGTTCAAACGAGAAGGGGAAGATCCGAAACGCCAATTTGCTGGCGAAGGAACACCGGAGAGAACGAATCGCCGTTTCCACTATTTATCCAAGGATGATGATGCAAAACGCTTAAGTACTGCATTTGACTCGGTCACATTGTATGGCGAGGATCCAGATCACCGTCCAGACATTTTTGGGAAGATTGGCGAAAGCGGAGTCAATGTGTGTACACTAGATGATATGAAAAAGCTTTATGACGGATTTGACCTTTGTCACCCATCTACATCGGTGTCGATGACGATTAATGGTCCTGCTCCAATTATTTTAGCAATGTTCATGAACACAGCGATTGACCAGCAAGTGAAGAAAAAAGAAGCAGAGCTTGGGCGTGTGTTAACGGTTGAGGAATTTGCACAGGTGAAGGCGTATACGCTAAAGTCTGTTCGCGGTACCGTGCAAGCGGATATTCTAAAAGAAGACCAAGGTCAAAATACGTGTATTTTTTCAACAGAGTTTGCCTTACGAATGATGGGCGATATTCAACAGTATTTCATTGAGAAACAGGTGCGTAACTATTATTCTGTTTCGATTTCTGGTTATCATATTGCAGAGGCGGGTGCGAATCCGATTTCGCAGCTGGCATTTACACTATCGAACGGCTTTACGTATGTGGAGTATTATTTAAGCCGCGGGATGAACATCGATGACTTTGCACCAAACTTATCGTTCTTCTTCTCTAATGGCTTGGATCCTGAATATACGGTAATTGGCCGGGTGGCCCGCCGAATTTGGGCAAGTGTAATGCGTGATAAATACGGTGCGAGTGAACGCAGCCAAAAGCTGAAGTATCATGTTCAAACCTCTGGCCGCTCGCTGCACGCACAGGAAATTGACTTTAATGATATTCGCACCACTTTGCAGGCATTGATGGCCCTTCAGGATAACTGTAATTCGCTTCATACCAATGCTTATGACGAAGCGATTACGACACCGACAGAAGAATCGGTCCGCCGTGCGATGGCGATTCAGATGATTATCACAAAAGAACATGGGTTAGCGAAAAATGAAAATCCGCTTCAAGGTTCTTTTATTGTGGAGGAACTGACGGACCTTGTAGAGGAAGCGGTTCTTCAAGAATTTGAACGCTTAAATGACCGCGGCGGTGTTCTTGGTTCAATGGAGACCCAGTATCAACGCGGAAAAATTCAAGATGAATCCATGTACTATGAAATGAAAAAGCATACAGGCGAGCTGCCAATAATCGGAGTGAATACCTATTTAAATCCGAATCCACCTTCTGCGGAAGACATCGACAGCATGGAGCTGGCAAGAGCGTCTTATGAGGAAAAGGAATTGCAAATAACCAATTTACGCGCCTTCCAACAAAGCAATAAAGCAGAAACCGGAAAAGCATTAGAAAAGTTGAAAGCAGCAGCAGTCAACAACGAAAATATCTTTGCACAATTAATGGAAACCGTAAAAGTAGCCAGCCTCGGACAAATAACAAAAGCACTCTACGAAGTAGGCGGGCAGTATAGGAGGAATATGTAAATATTTGGCAATGGCTTATCGAATAATAAGCCATTGTTTTTTATGTTATACTTACCAACTCTAATCACCATTAAAAATAATTTTTAAACTGGTACTAATATTGGCTCTCTTTCTTATATAATAGATGGGCATACATCAATGGTTCCCGAGGCGGGTGTTGACAGATGAAGATAAAAAATATGATTTTACTATTAATAATTTTAGCCTGGCCGTTATACTATCTCTATCAACATCAGTTAGGGGCAATTTCTTTTCTAGTGCTGGCTATTATCTTCCTTTATTCGGCTATAAAAGAGTTGAAAATGCTGAAAAAAGAGAATAAACCTGATGATACCCCGCCAAAGAGGGAAAATATCAAATAAAACAATAGATAGAACTAGCATAAACGGGAGAATATTGTTTATAATGAAGAATATGTCAAAATACTAGCACTGAGGTGCTAAAATTTTTGCCCGTTATCACTCATGTAATAGTGAGTGTTAAATAGAGAAAGGAAGTGCCGATATTGAGTTTACAAGGTTTCTCAAAAGAGCAATTAAAAGAGTTATCCCTCATTGAGATGGCGTATGAATTTCTAAAAGGAAGCAAACAGCCAATTTCCTTCCATGATTTAATCAAAGAAATTGCGGCAGCTACAGAAATTACAGAGGCACAAATCAAATCAAGAATTGCACAATTCTATACAGACATAAATATCGACGGTCGTTTTCTTTCATTAGGTGACAACCGCTGGGGACTTCGCGTCTGGTATCCAGTTGATACACAAGAAGAAGAAGTCGTTACCGTTATTAAACCTAAGAAGAAAAAGGCGAAAAAGGTTGTCGATGAAGACGAGCTTGAAGACTTTGATGATGTGGATGAAGATTACGAAGAGCTTGATGACTTTGCCGATGAAGATGACCTACTCGATGACGACGACGATGATCTTTTGGATGACCTTGACGATGTCGATGATTTAGACGACGATGAAGATGTCATCGAAGACGATGATGAATTTGAGCTTGATGAAGAAGAAGACCTTGACGAGGATCTTGAAGAAGATGATGTAGAGGATGAAGACGACCTATTATAGGCTTGACTTTTTAACGCTGCACTTGTAGAATCTTTTTTGGGCTCCTTTAAACAGGAACGGATCATATATAGCTTATAAAGCGCTCCCTTACCTTGTGTAAACGGAGTGCTTTTTTATTTTTTCAGTCAAATGATACATAGCTCTTTCGGGCAGAAGCCCGAGACTTCTTTAGGAATAAAAAATTTTTATAAAAGAAGCCTTAAACAACAAGAATATTGCACAAACTGAATTAGAGGAGGATTATTTTATGACGAAGTATATTTTTGTAACTGGCGGTGTAGTTTCATCGTTAGGAAAAGGGATTACCGCAGCCTCTTTAGGCCGTTTGTTGAAAAATCGAGGATTGAACGTTACGATTCAAAAGTTTGACCCATACATTAACGTGGACCCAGGAACCATGAGTCCCTATCAGCACGGTGAAGTATTTGTTACCGATGATGGCGCTGAAACGGACTTAGACTTAGGGCACTATGAACGCTTTATCGATATTAACTTAAACAAGTACTCTAACGTGACCACTGGAAAAATCTATTCTACTGTTTTACGCAAGGAACGCCGTGGCGATTACCTAGGTGGAACCGTTCAGGTTATCCCGCACATTACCAATGAAATTAAGGAACGCGTCTTCCGTGCCGGCAACGAAACGAATGCCGATGTGGTCATCACTGAAATCGGCGGAACAGTAGGGGATATCGAGTCATTGCCATTCTTAGAAGCGATTCGTCAAATTAAGAGTGATATTGGCAGCTCAAATGTGATGTACATTCACTGTACCTTAATTCCTTACATTAAAGCCGCTGGTGAAATGAAAACCAAACCAACGCAGCACAGTGTTAAAGAACTTCGCAGCCTTGGTATTCAGCCAAATATCATCGTTGTTCGTACTGAAATGCCGGTTTCACAGGATATGAAGGATAAAATTGCTTTGTTCTGTGATATCGATGCGAAAGCGGTCATAGAATGTCAGGATGCGGATACGCTTTATTCGATTCCACTTGCTCTTCAAGAGCAGCACATGGATCAAATTGTTTGTGATCACTTGAAGCTAACGACACCAGAACCAGAAATGACCGAATGGAAAGCGTTAGTGGATAAGGTTCTTAATCTTTCCGGCAAAACACGCATTGGTCTTGTAGGGAAATATGTTGAGCTTCAAGACGCTTATATTTCTGTTGTTGAAGCGATGAAGCATGCAGGTTATGCGTTTGACGCTGATGTGGAAATTAAGTGGATTAATGCGGAACATGTTACTTCAGATAATGTCGCAGAACTTCTGCATGATGTGGATGGAATTCTTGTTCCTGGAGGCTTTGGTGACCGCGGAATCGAAGGGAAGATTCAAGCAACTCGTTATGCCCGTGAAACGAAGAAGCCTTTCCTTGGCATTTGCTTAGGAATGCAGCTGGCAACGATTGAATATGCACGCCACGTTCTTGGTTATCAGGATGCTCATTCTGCTGAATTTGTACCGGAAACCAAGCACCCGATCATTGACTTACTTCCAGAGCAAAAGGATGTTGAGGATTTAGGCGGAACATTAAGACTGGGTCTTTACCCATGCCGTCTAATTGAAGGTACCAAAGCGTTCGAAGCTTATGTGGATGAAGTGATTTATGAGCGTCACCGTCACCGTTATGAGTTTAACAATCATTACCGTCAAGAAATGGAAGAAGCTGGATTTGTGTTCTCTGGGACTAGCCCAGATGGCCGTCTTGTGGAAATCGTTGAGCTTAAAGACCATCCATGGTTTGTTGCGTCTCAGTTCCATCCGGAATTTGTTTCAAGACCAAACCGTCCGCAGCCGCTATTCCGTGATTTTATTAAAGCAACATTGCAAAAATAACATTTGGGCCAGTTCTCTTTGCGGAGTGCTGGCTTTTTTAATGGTTGGGGTTTCCAAAAAATGTCTAATAGTCCAAAAACTATTGGAAATAGTCCAAAACCACTTTAAAAAGGTCCAAAACCCTAAGAAAAAAGTCCATAACCAATCAAAAATAGTCCAAAACACCCTAAAAATAGTCCAAAACAAAAAACGACCCAATCTAGGTCGTTCAAAATCATTCATATTCCGCTAATATCTCATCAATTGTAAATTTTAAGCCATAATAAACGTATAATCCTGCCATTGAGGACGGATAGCCATACCGATTTCCAAAATCATCTGGCAACAGACCCTTCAAAAGCTGTAAATTGATATGTACATCAGCGATTTCTTCCAATTTTCCATCTGGAACCGATGTTGATACGGCCACAAATGGGATATCTTTCTCTTTAAGCTTCGCTGCAAGCTCTAGCGCATCCTCATCAGCCGAGGTTCGAGTGAATAGCAGCACCCTGTCGGCGGGGGTTGCAGCATCAACATTCGGTAAAGCACCCTTTAATGGTTCTGCACCCTCTAAAGCCTCAAATTCAACAGCCTTCATTTCACGAAATCCTACTAGATATATAGTCTGACCTTGTGCGAGCAGGCGGGCACCGTCCTCAAATGAAAACTCTGCCTTCTCTTCTATTCTTTTAAATAATCCCGTCAATTGGGTTGTAAACATTTTCATCAATTAAAACCACTCCTTCACAAAAATATTATAGCTTTTTAAAAATAAAAGACAATTACCACAATATACCTATATAATAAATAGAGGATTTTTAAAAGAAATGTCGAAGATTATCATGGTGGATGAAAAGGAATCAACTATAAATAAAAATAGGGTGGAAGAGGTGGAGTTATGAAAGAGAAAATTTTAATTGTTGACGATCAATTTGGGATACGGATTTTACTAAATGAGGTATTCTCAAAGGAAGGATATCAAACCTTTCAGGCAGCAAATGGAATTCAAGCACTAGATATTGTTACCAAGCATGACCCTGATCTCGTCCTATTGGATATGAAAATACCTGGTATGGATGGTATTGAAATTTTAAAAAGAATGAAAGTCATTGATCCGGATATTCGCGTTATTATTATGACTGCTTATGGTGAATTGGATATGATCCAAGAGGCCAAGAATCTAGGAGCAATTACTCATTTTGCAAAGCCATTCGATATTGATGATATTCGTGCGGCGGTAAGAAAACATATTCCTCAAAAAGCAAATTAATCCGTTTTTTTAAAAATAGAATGATTGTCGAAAAGTGTTGCCGCTTTCATTGTGAACGTTTATAATATTAGGGTTTCTTTAATGGCATTTTATCATTCAGTTTGGTATGATACTTATGAACTTTTGCTCGTCCATTTATCTTTCTCGAGAGTACATAATCAGTAAAATGATAGGAAATCCTTAATAGGAAAGCCCTAATTCGAGAAGATAAACACTCATACCAAGGAGGAAATAAAATGCCTTTAGTTTCAATGAAAGAGATGCTCATCAAAGCGAAAGCGGAAGGTTACGCTGTTGGGCAATTTAACTTAAATAACTTAGAATTTACCCAAGCTATTTTACAAGCAGCGGAAGCTGAAAAATCACCTGTTATTCTTGGTGTTTCTGAAGGGGCAGCTCGTTACATGTCCGGCTTTAAAACTGTTGTAAAAATGGTAGAAGGTTTAATGGAAGATTTGAAAGTTACCGTACCTGTTGCCATTCACTTGGATCACGGTTCAAGCTTTGAAAAATGTAAGGAAGCCATTGATGCAGGCTTCACATCTGTTATGATTGACGCTTCTCATCATTCATTTGAAGAAAACGTAGAAATTACTTCTAAAGTAGTAGAATACGCTCATTCAAAAGGTGTTTCTGTTGAAGCAGAATTAGGAACAGTTGGCGGACAGGAAGACGATGTATCTGGCAGCATTATTTATGCGGATCCTGCTGAATGTAAAGAACTTGTTGAGCGTACAGGCATCGACTGCCTTGCACCAGCACTTGGTTCTGTTCACGGTCCATACAAAGGTGAGCCAAAGTTAGGTTATAAAGAGATGGAAGAAATCGGTCAAGCTACTGGTCTTCCACTTGTACTACATGGCGGAACTGGTATTCCAACACATGATATCCAAAAATCTGTTTCCCTTGGAACAGCGAAAATTAACGTGAACACTGAAAACCAAATTGCGTCTGCAAAAGCGGTTCGTGAAGCATTAGCTGCAAAGCCAAATGAATACGATCCACGTAAATACATGGGCCCAGCACGCGAAGCCATCAAAGAAACAGTAATCGGCAAAATTCGCGAATTTGGTTCAGCTGGCAAAGCTTAATACGAAAAGCGGAAGCGCCTGAGCTAGACAATTTTAATATAAGAGGTTATTGTCCTCTTGAAAATGCTATCCAGTCTTTGGTAATACTGACAGTAAATTTGAAACCGCCCCTTAACGAGTGGGCGGTTTCAAACTGTAAGGAATAATTAGAATATTGACGAAATTTGTCGTATAAATTGGAGGAGAAACACATGAAATTTTTTATTGATACAGCTAACTTAGAAGAAATTCGTGAAGTACATGAGCTTGGATTATTATCAGGAGTTACAACAAACCCTTCGCTTGTTGCAAAAGAAAAAGATGTATCCTTCCACGACCGCATTAGAGAAATTGCTGCGCTTGTTCCTGGTTCTGTTAGTGCAGAGGTTATTGCACTTGATGCAGAAGGCATGATTAGAGAAGGTAAAGAACTGGCAGCAATTGCCCCAAATATCACCGTTAAAGTTCCAATGACTCCTGATGGCTTAAAGGCTTGTCATGCATTTTCAGAAGCAGGGATTACCACCAATGTTACTTTAATCTTCAACGCTAATCAGGCACTTCTTGCAGCAAGAGCAGGGGCTACATACGTTTCACCATTCCTAGGCAGATTGGATGATATCGGTCAAAACGGCTTAGAATTAATTTCTCAAGTCGCAGATATTTTTACGGTTCACGGACTTGATACACAAATTATTGCGGCATCGATCCGTAATCCAATTCACGTTACAGAAGCAGCGCTTAGAGGAGCACATATTGCAACGATTCCTTACAAAGTATTAATTGGCTTATTCCATCATCCATTAACAGATAAAGGGATTGAAGGATTTATGAAAGATTGGGCAGGCCGTAACGCATAAATTTACCAATTTTTAAAACTTTTTTTCATATTGATACATGAAAATAATATATTAGTGTACACTAGATGATAGACAAATTGTCGGATTATGTAATTTGCTATTGGAAATAATTACCTAAATGCGAATTTTGAATATCAATTTAACTGATTAATTAGTGTTCAAAGTCCATCCCAATGGCGTAGAAGGGAGTCGAAAATGGAAAAACTTAAAATTGCGGGCGGATATCCGCTTAAGGGAACCGTAAGAATAAGTGGTGCAAAAAACAGTGCAGTTGCGTTGATACCAGCAACCATTTTAGCAGAATCACCGGTGACAATTGAAGGGCTGCCAGATATTTCAGATGTAGAAATATTGAAGGACCTGCTCGAGGAAATTGGCGGGAAAGTAGAGCTTTCAGATGATTTTGATATGACGGTTGACCCATCGACCATGATTTCGATGCCATTGCCAAACGGAAAAGTCAAGAAGCTTCGTGCCTCTTACTATCTAATGGGGGCGATGCTTGGCCGTTTTAAAAAGGCCGTCATCGGTTTACCGGGTGGATGTCATCTTGGACCACGTCCGATTGATCAGCATATTAAAGGTTTCGAAGCACTGGGTGCTCAGGTAACAAATGAGCAGGGCGCTATTTATTTGCGTGCGGACGAGCTTCGCGGCGCACGTATTTATCTCGATGTTGTCAGTGTGGGCGCAACCATTAATATCATGTTAGCGGCGGTAAGGGCAAAGGGCAGAACGATTATTGAAAATGCCGCAAAAGAACCGGAAATCATTGATGTCGCGACCTTACTAACGAATATGGGAGCGAAAATCAAGGGGGCAGGAACCGATGTCATCCGTATTGATGGTGTAGACAGCCTCCATGGCTGCCGTCATACGATTATTCCTGATCGAATTGAAGCGGGAACCTATATGATTTTAGGTGCTGCTGTCGGTGAAGGCGTATTAATCGATAATGTCATTCCTCAGCACTTAGAATCGCTGATTGCTAAGCTGCGAGAAATGGGTGTGAAAATTGAAACGGGCGATGATCAGGTATTTGTCAGCAGTTCGGACAAGTTGAAGCCAGTTGATATTAAAACCCTGGTATATCCTGGTTTTCCAACCGACCTGCAACAGCCATTTACCACTCTCTTAACGAGAGCGACGGGTTCTAGCGTTGTAACGGATACCATTTATGGTGCCCGTTTTAAACATATTGATGAATTAAGAAGAATGAACGCAAACATTAAAGTCGAAGGCCGCTCGGCAATCATTAGCGGACCTCTTAAGCTTCAGGGTGCAAAAGTGAAGGCAAGCGATCTTAGAGCTGGAGCCGCCCTTGTCATTGCCGGACTTCTTGCTGAAGGCATTACAGAAGTCACAGGCCTTGAGCACATTGACAGGGGTTACAGTCATCTTGTTGAAAAATTAAATGGGCTCGGTGCAACCGTTTGGCGTGAAGCTTTGTCAAAAGATGAAGTAGAACAACTAAAGAATACGTAAATAAGCTATACTAATTCCTTGAATCTGTTATACTAATGTTATTGAAAAGTATAAATAGAAATTTGGGGGATTGAGAACATGGAGAGAAGTTTATCTATGGAGCTTGTTCGCGTAACAGAAGCGGCTGCCCTTGCTTCAGCACGTTGGATGGGACGCGGGAAAAAGGATGAAGCGGATGGTGCTGCAACTTCTGCCATGCGTGATGTGTTTGACACGATCCCGATGAAGGGAACGGTTGTGATTGGTGAAGGCGAGATGGACGAGGCCCCAATGCTTTATATCGGTGAAAAACTAGGTACAGGGTACGGACCTCGTGTCGATGTAGCCGTTGATCCACTTGAAGGTACAAATATCTTAGCCGCAGGCGGATGGAACGCTTTAGCTGTTTTAGCAATTGCTGATAATGGCAACCTTCTTCATGCACCGGATATGTATATGGAGAAAATTGCTGTTGGCCCTGAAGCTGTAGGACTTGTGGATATCAATGCTTCTGTTCTTGATAACCTAAAGGCAGTAGCGAAAGCGAAAAACAAGGATATCGAAGACGTTGTAGCGACCGTATTAAACCGTCCGCGTCATGAGCATATCATTGCTCAGCTTCGTGAAGCAGGCGCACGAATTAAGTTAATCAATGATGGCGATGTGGCAGGAGCGATTAATACTGCTTTTGATAACACAGGCGTTGACATTTTATTCGGCTCTGGCGGTGCTCCGGAAGGCGTCATCTCAGCTGTTGCTTTAAAATGTCTTGGCGGTGAAATCATTGGTAAATTGCTGCCTCAAAGTGATGCCGAATTAGAGCGCTGCGTGAAAATGGGACTAGATGTCAAAAAGGTACTTCGCATGGAAGACCTTGTGAAAGGGGACGACGCGATTTTTGCAGCTACCGGTGTAACAGACGGTGAGTTACTGCGCGGTGTTCAATTCAAGGGTTCTTATGGATCTACTCATTCAATCGTTATGCGTGCAAAATCAGGAACTGTCCGATTTGTCGAAGGTCGTCACAGTCTGAAAAAGAAACCAAATTTAGTGATTAGATAAATTTTTATAGTAAACACTTACTAAGAGACTAGACCTAGATTCTAGTCTCTTCTCTCCATATTCTGCAAATAGAAAATTTCCAGTTGATTATTATTTTAGACAAAGGGTACAATAGATAGTGTTTTATTAAATTGATTCTGCTATTCTATTCATTTCTATCTTTCCTCAATATATTTTTAGAAATCAAAAATCCTCTATTATACGATTAGGTTCTCGGTAACGAAAATAGAGTAAAAATTTTAAAGTGTGGTGTACTATGGAATTAACTATATCAAGTTTAGAAAACATGAAGCTGAAGGAGCTTTATGAGCTTGCGCGCGAATTTAAAGTGACTTACTATAGTAAGTTGTCGAAAAAAGAACTTATTTTTGCCATTTTAAAATCAAGAGCGGAGCAGCAAGGTTACTTTTTCATGGAAGGCGTTTTGGAAATCATCCAATCTGAAGGCTTTGGATTCTTACGCCCGATCAACTATTCACCAAGTTCGGAAGATATTTATATCTCTGCATCGCAAATCCGTCGTTTCGACCTTCGTAACGGTGATAAAGTATCCGGTAAGGTTCGACCTCCAAAGGAAAATGAACGTTACTATGGACTTTTACATGTAGAAGCAGTTAACGGTGAAGACCCGGAATCAGCAAAGGAACGTGTTCACTTCCCAGCATTAACTCCTCTCTATCCAAACAGACATATGAAACTCGAAACCACTCCAAAACATATCTCTACAAGAATTATGGATGTTGTTGCTCCAGTTGGTTTTGGACAAAGGGGCTTAATTGTTGCACCGCCAAAGGCAGGGAAAACAATGCTGTTAAAGGAAATCGCTAACAGTATTACGACGAATCACCCTGAAGTGGAATTAATTGTTCTTCTAATCGATGAACGTCCAGAGGAAGTAACCGACATTGAGCGCTCGGTTGCTGGCGATGTTGTCAGCTCCACGTTTGATGAGGTACCAGAAAACCATATTAAAGTCGCTGAGCTTGTCTTAGACCGCGCCATGCGTTTAGTTGAGCATAAACGCGATGTCGTAATATTAATGGACAGCATTACGCGTTTGGCCCGTGCTTATAACCTTGTGATTCCGCCAAGCGGACGTACCCTTTCTGGTGGTATTGACCCAGCGGCGTTCCACCGTCCGAAGCGTTTCTTCGGGGCAGCCCGAAACATTGAAGAAGGCGGAAGCTTAACCATCCTAGCTACGGCATTGGTTGACACTGGTTCACGTATGGATGACGTTATTTATGAAGAATTTAAAGGGACAGGTAATATGGAGCTGCATCTGGATCGTCAGCTTGCAGAACGCCGTATCTTCCCAGCACTTGATATTCGCCGCTCTGGCACACGGAAAGAAGAGCTGCTTCTTCCGAAGGATCATCTGGACAAACTATGGGCCATCCGAAAATCGATGTCCGACTCACCAGACTTCGCCGAGCGCTTCCTGAAAAAACTAAAACAAACCAAATCCAACGAAGAATTCTTCGCCCAAATTGGAGAAGAACTAAAGGGAAGAAGATCATAATATTCGGCACTTGTTGATTGGAACGGAAGGCACGAGACTCCTGCGGGAGGACGGGGCAGGGGAGACCCCGCAGGCGCTTAAGCGCCGAGGAGGCTCGCCGAACCGCCCGCGGAAAGCGAAGTGCCTGGAGTGGAAATCAACAGACTTGTATTGTGCAGAGAATATTTAAATCCATAAAAACCCAACTTGCCAAAATAGGTTCACCTTGTTATAATGTGAACAGTGTCTTTTTAGTAATTGGTGTTTGTTTATAAAACAGACATTTATATAACTCTGTTTCGAATGATTCAGGGCGGAAGGAGATGAAAAGAATGAAAGCAGGAATTCATCCAAATTATAAAATGGTACAGGTGACTTGTGCATGCGGAAATACTTTTGAAACTGGTTCAGTGAAAAATGAAATTCGCGTTGAAACATGTTCTGAATGTCATCCATTCTATACTGGTCGTCAAAAGTTTGCTGAAGCTGGTGGACGTGTAGACCGTTTCAACAAAAAATACGGCCTTAAAGATCCAAACGCGCAACAACAATAATCACTCACACAAAACAGGCAAGCAGAAACTTACTTGCCTGTTTTTTAATTGCTCTTTTCTTAAACTTTATTGCTTTTTGTAACAAAAACTAAGGATTATGAGGTTTCCGCTTAAAAACAGCATTTAATAAGAAAAGAGCTTACAAACTAAATTCAAGGCGCAAAATAACTATTTTCGCGTTAAAATTGGCTTTAAGATTTTAACAACAATAGTTGAGTAAATAGCCTGTTTAATTGAATAAAACATGTTGAATGTTAAAAATATAGATGTAGAAGGTTTCGTACATAGGAAGGAGACGCCGATTTATGTATTTAATGAAGCAACTCGGATGGGTTGAGGTTATTTGCGGCAGTATGTTTTCAGGAAAATCAGAGGAATTGATTCGTCGCGTCAGACGGGCTCAATTTGCTAAACAAAAAATAGCTGTTTTCAAACCGAAAATTGACAATCGCTATAGCGAACAATCTGTCGTTTCCCATAATGGCAACTCTTTTCATGCGAAGCCCATTTCCCATTCGATTGAGATTTTACACCATGTAGAGGCGGATATCGACATCATCGCCATCGATGAAGTACAATTTTTCGATGAAGGGATTGTAAGGGTTGTTCAACAGCTTGCTGACAGTGGACATCGCGTAGTTGCAGCAGGGCTGGACATGGATTTCCGCGGCGAGCCTTTCGGACAAATGCCAGCATTGATGGCAATTGCCGAAACGGTAACGAAACTCCAGGCTGTCTGCAGTGTTTGCGGATCGCCATCAAGCCGGACACAACGTTTAATCGACGGCAGACCAGCTTCTTATCATGATCCCGTTATCTTGGTTGGTGCTTCGGAAGCCTACGAGCCGCGCTGCCGCCACCATCATGAGGTACCTAAAACTGCATCCTACCGCATACAAGAACCTGTGGTGAAATAAGATGAAAACCGTCTGAGACTAAATCTCAGGCGGTTTTTTTGGAATAATCTTACTAGAACGATCTTCCGAATGCTTGGGAAAGATAGTTGTAGGAGGTGCAATACTTTGAAAAAAATCATGTGTTTAGGGGTATTAATGGTCCTCATGCTTTCAGGCTGTATGAAAGGGAATGACACGGAAAATACCGCTTATAATTTGCGTAATGACAATACGAACCCAAATTATATGTCTAACAATGTAAATCAGGACGTGGGTCCAATGTCTGACCAAAACCCGAATTTCCTTAATTTACGCGGAACATCAATGAATGATGCCTCTAATAGAAACAATACCGGCAGAGATATAGACATAGCCAGAGATATTGTAAATGGAACAGATGGATTTAGATCGGAATCGATTTGGATTAACAATGCTCAGGATCGAATGACGGTTACGGTGGATACCAGAGGTAAGCTCAATGGCAATGATCGTGATAAAGCCATCGAACGCCTGCACACAAAATTACAGCAGGCTTTACCGCGCTATTCTTTCCAAATAAGAGAACGGTAACATGCTCTGGCTTCAGGGCATGTTTTTTTTTTTGATTCTCGTACTTTTTTGTGGAACAAAATTTTTTCTCCAAGAATTTGGTTTTGACGGGGGTTTTCACCTATACTATAATTAGAATGTTATGGACAAAAACTAGAGGTGAATAACTGTGTTTGATCGTCTTCAATCCGTTGAAGATCGCTATGAGAGGTTAAATGAACTTTTGAGCGATCCGACCATTATTAATGATTCAAAAAAACTACGTGAATATTCAAAAGAACAATCTGATATACAAGAGACCGTGCAAACGTATCGTGAATATAAAGAGGTCCGCGAACAGTTTCAGGATGCTAAGGCTATGCTTGATGAAAAGCTCGACAACGATATGCGCGAAATGGTCAAGGAAGAAGTCAATGAGCTTGAAAAGCAAATCGAGGAACTAGAAGAAAAAATGAAGTTCCTGATGATTCCGAAGGATCCAAACGATGACAAAAACGTTATCTTTGAAATCCGCGGTGCTGCAGGCGGCGAGGAAGCGGCTCTATTTGCAGGAACACTTTACCGTATGTACAGCCGTTATGCGGAAGCACAAGGCTGGAAAACGGAACTAATTGATGCCAACGCAACAGGTCTTGGCGGTTACAAAGAAATTAGTTTTATGATCAATGGACAAGGTGCCTATTCCAAATTGAAATTTGAAAATGGTGCTCACCGTGTGCAGCGTGTACCGGAAACAGAATCAGGCGGCCGGATTCATACTTCAACCGCTACTGTGGTTTGTTTACCAGAAGCGGAAGAACTAGAAGTGGAAATCCATGATAAAGATATCCGTTTTGATGCGTTCGCTTCGAGCGGCGCCGGGGGTCAGTCTGTTAATACGACGATGTCAGCGGTTCGTTTAACCCATATTCCGACTGGAATTGTGGTATCGATTCAGGATGAAAAATCACAGCACAAAAATAAAGACAAAGCGATGAAGGTATTACGTGCGCGTGTTTATGACAAGTTCCAGCAGGAAGCACAGGCTGAGTATGATCAGGTTCGTAAATCAGCGGTTGGTACCGGTGACCGTTCTGAACGTATTCGTACTTACAACTTCCCGCAAAACCGTGTTACTGACCACCGTATCGGCTTAACCCTTCAGAAGCTGGATCAAATTATCGAAGGCAAGCTTGACGAAATCATTGATGCATTAACGCTAGAAGATCAAACAAGCAAGCTTGAAAGTGGTTCTGATGAGTAAGAAAGTCTATGAAGCTCTGCAATGGGCTTCTTCTTTTTTAAAAAAATCAATGCGGGATGAAAACGCTGGTGAGCTGTTGCTTCGCCATATCACGGGGATGTCGCGCTCGCAGCTGTTTGCAAATGTTCGTGATGATTTACTGGATTCTCAATGGGACGAGTTTGAACAGGCGGTCCATGAACATGTAAAGGGAACGCCGGTTCAATACATAATTGGTTCAGAAGAGTTTTATGGGCGGAAGTTTATCGTCAATGAAGAGGTATTGATTCCGAGGCCGGAAACCGAGGAACTCGTTTACGAAACATTGAAGCGAATCAATAAACGGGAATTAAAGGTAGTCGATATTGGGACGGGCAGCGGGGCGATTGCGATTACCTTAAAGCTTGAGCAGCCATCGTTAAGCGTATATGCCTCTGATATTGCAGAGGAATCCTTGAAAGTAGCACGAGAAAATGCCACCAGACTTGATGCTGAGATTGAATTTGTCCAGGGGGATTTGCTGAAGCCGTTCCGCGGACAGAGTTTTGATGTGGTAATTTCAAACCCGCCGTATATTCCGGTAAGTGACATTGAAACCATGTCAGAGGTGGTAACGGAGCATGAGCCGCACCGGGCGTTGTTTGCGGGCGAGGATGGACTCGATTTCTACCGGCGCTTTATGGTGGAGCTGCCAGAAGTGATAGCACCATGCGCGCTGGTTGGCTTTGAAATTGGGGCCGGTCAGGGGGAGGCGGTAGCCGACCTTTTTAAAAAGGCGTTTGTGAATGTGAAAGTGGAAATACTTAATGATATTAATGGCAAGGACCGGATGGTGTTTGCGGAAATAATTCAGTAGCAGAGCGGTTCATATGAATTCGCTCTGCTTTTTGTGGTTTACTTATTTTGACGTTCTTGGGCCTTTAGTGCGACTCTTTCCAGGCCATTATGGGCAAATTCTACATCTGTTTTCGGCATAGCCGGATTATTTTTCAATTTCTTATTCTTCTGTTTAGACATGTTTTTTTCACCTCCGCTATTTTAGTTTGCTTTTTTATGAAGAAAAAATTCCAAAACTAGTTTTTTTAATTTTACTAGTTTAAGATTCTTGGCATTTGTCCAAAATGAGGATAGTGAAGGGACGGTGCGGGAAATATGAACAGTAAAGTATTAGTATGGTCTTATTTAATCATTTTATCGTTGGGAACGATTTTAAACTTATATATACCAAAAACGGAAGCGGTGGCGAAGGATTCGGTTGTAATCCCAGCGGAAGCGATTCGACTCCGAATTCTTGCCAATAGTGATAGTGCACAGGATCAAGAGATTAAACGGATGGTCCGCGACGCGGTCAATGAGCAGATTACGTTGTGGGTTCAGGAGTTAACGTCATTGGAGAAGGCAAAAGAGGTGCTTAACTCGAAGCTGCCAGAGGTTCAGGCAATTACTGAAAAGGTTGTAGCGGAGCAAGGGTCAACTCAAAGTGTGAATGTGGAGTTTGGGAAAGTTCAGTTTCCGACTAAATTGTATGGTGAGTTTTTATATCCAGCAGGAGAGTATCAAGCCATTTTGATTACCTTGGGCGAAGGGAAAGGCGCAAACTGGTGGTGCGTGCTTTACCCGCCATTGTGTTTCCTAGATTTCTCAAATGGTGTTGCTGTACAAAGTGAAGGGTTTGAAAGCAAGGCATATGCAGCGGAAAATGAAGAACCTGTTGAAAGTGTGGCATTAGAGGAAGAGCAAGAAGTTGAAGAAATTGAAGAAGTGAAGGTTACTAATTTTAGTAAGAAAAAGAATCAGGAAGAAGCTGCTGAAGATGAGGAAGTTGAAATCGAAGAGGAAGTTGAGATCGAAGAGAAAGTTATAGAGGAAAAAGCAGAGGTAAAAGTAGAAGAGAAGAAGCAAAGTGATGTGAAGAAGGAATCCAAAAAGGAAAAAACTGCTCCAGTTTATACAGCAGAAGACGAAGAACCCGTTAAGGTGAAATTCTTTGTGGTAGAAATGTTTGAAAGTATTTTTAAATAAGGGATTCTGGGTCATCGCAGATATAATGGATTTAACGCTGATATATTTGAATGAACGCCGATATAATTATTTATCTAGGATATCTACTAATATTGAAGTAGCCAGTCTCTGAAAATGGGGCTGGTTTTTTATTTTTTCGATAACTTTAATAGATTTCGTATATATTTGGTTCTAGTTCTCTCATTTTTTCATAATAATAGAGTATCAAAATAATGAGGTGGTAGGGATGCAAGCACTTATACGTTGCGCGAATAAAGAGGATTTGGGCACTTTAAGAGAGTTCCTGATGAAGGCGAGCCTTGGGACGGATGGATTAACGGAAGAAACGGTAGAGTACTTTTTATTGCTAGAGGATGAAGATGGGTCGATCAAGGGTACACTTGGAATGGAGGCTTTCGCTGAGGGTGGATTGCTGCGTTCGCTGGTGGTTTCGCCGGGACAAGCGGAAAAGGATATTGTGCTGTTGATAACTCAAATGATGCAGCTGGCGAAAGAAAAAGGAATGAGAAGTTTGTTTTTGGCAACAAATAAAGGCGTGGCCTTGCCATTTTTTGAATTGCTAGGTTTCGAGAAGGTGGACCGGGACCTATTACCTGCTGAACTTTATTCACTTGAACACATTCGACATGTATTTAATGTGGATAACTCGTTATTTTTGAAATTTTCACTCTAACTGTGGATTAATCCACAAAGTTATCCACTGTTTCAAGATAGTTATGCACAAATTGTGGATAAAGGGTTGTGTTTATGTTCACCATCTTTTATACTTTCAAAAGTAATATGTGACAAAGAGCCTAAATTCGGCAAATTTCGATATCATTTGCGCTTCCGGTAAAGGTGGATAAGTATGAACACAAAAGTATGGAAAGTGGATAAATATGTGGATAACCTCGAAAATAATCCACAGGTTGTGGATGCCGCTCGTTTTTTACAGGAAAATGAAGTGGTGGCATTACCCACAGAGACTGTTTATGGACTAGGTGGAAATGCCGAAAGTGATGTGGCGGTGGAAAAAATCTTTGCTGCTAAAGGCAGGCCGAGTGATAATCCACTGATTATCCACATTGCGGATAAAATGCAGCTCACAGCATTTGTTGCTGAGATTCCTAAAAAAGCTGAAATATTAATGGAAAGGTTCTGGCCAGGACCGTTGACGATTATTTTTAAAAAGAAAGACTGCGTTCTTTCGGATAAAGCAACCGCAGGCTTGGATACAGTTGCCGTTAGGATGCCGGATCATCCTGTGGCCTTGGCACTTTTGAAAAAGTGTCAACTGCCAATTGCTGCCCCGAGTGCGAATAGCTCTGGCAAGCCAAGCCCGACAAATGCCCAGCATGTGTTGGATGATTTAAACGGGAAAATAGCAGGTGTGCTGGACGGCGGTTCGACGGGTGTGGGCGTAGAATCAACGGTTGTAGATTGCACCGAAGAAATTCCGGTTATTTTAAGACCAGGTGGAGTGACGAAAGAACAGCTGGAGGGTGTTGTTGGTGAGGTCCATCTTGATCGTGCATTGATTGATGAAGCCTCAAAACCAAAGGCACCTGGGATGAAGTATCAGCATTATGCCCCGAATGCCCCGCTCTTTTTAGTCAATGGAAGTAAGTCTTTTCTGCAAGGTTTAATAGAAGGAAAGCAGAAGGACGGACTGCGAGTGGGTGTGCTCGCAACTGAGGAGAGTGTGGAGGATTATCATGCTGATGTTACCATCGCTTGCGGGAAAAGGGACGAGCTTGAAAGTGTCGCGACTGCACTCTATGAAACGTTACGAAGCTTTAACCAGGAAAAGGTGGACATTATTTTTAGTGAAATGTTTCCGAATACCGGTGTAGGCCATGCGATCATGAACCGTCTGCAAAAAGCGGCCGGAAATAAAATCATAAACGAGTAACCGAGGTCTCCTTAAAAGGAGACCTTTTTTTTAGAAAATGCTCTTTCGGAACGGACGGTGAGTCTATAATGGAACTTCCTAATGGAGTTAGTGGTTTTTATCATTCTGAAGCCAGTAAACCTCCCCAAATAGACGGAAAACAATTTAAAAAATTGTGCTACCATTTTGCAGCTTGTAATGGTGGAAAGGTAATAAATTTTAACCTCTCTCATTCCTCAGCGAATTTCTATTATGCTCAAGTTGAGATTTTTGATTTGGAGTTCTATATCCTGCTCAACGAACATTATCCTTATTTAGCTTTCGCTGACGCGATTGAGTCCGGGGACATTCAATTCGTGGATATTCCTTCTCTATCCGAACAGTTTTCTCTCTATTATCATGTTTTGGATACAAAGGAGCTCACTGTCCCTATAAATGACAAACATAAAAGTGGGCTAAATAGTGCTGAATTACAGCAGATTTCTTACTGGATGCCAGATAAAATAGGGCAGGTCCTCTTTAATTTCTGGGATTAGCCAGGAACCGTGGATGCTTGTGCTTTTCGATTCTAAAACCTTTTGGACGTGCATATGTTTTTAGCAGGGCAAGTCCGAGGGGGTTGAGATTCGTGTATGGGATGATTGGGGAGCTTGTAACTCTTGTTTTAATGGCGTTTGCACTAGGGATGGATGCCTTTTCTGTTGGTCTGGGAATGGGTATGTTTAAGTTAAGACTTCGGCAGATTTTTAAAATTGGTATCACGATTGGTTTATTCCACGTTTGGATGCCGCTTGTGGGTATGCTCGCCGGGAGGTTTTTATCCGATAAATTTGGTGCCTTTGCATCATTGGTGGGAGGGCTGCTCCTCATTTTATTAGGGGTGCAAATGATTTGGTCAAGCCTTAGGAATAGCGAGGAAAAGGTGATGACACCGGTGGGCTTTGGATTAATCATCTTTGCAACCAGTGTGAGCCTCGATAGTTTTTCGCTCGGACTTACGTTGGGGATCTATGGGGCAAAAACGATTTTGGTGATTATCTGCTTTGGGGTTGTGGCAACACTGTTAACATGGGCTGGCTTGCTGCTTGGAAGAAAGGCTCAAGGTTGGATTGGGTCGTATAGCGAAGCCCTAGGGGGCAGTATCTTATTAGCATTTGGAATCAAATTACTTTATCCCTTTTTATAAAACCTTTCCAAAAATGTGAAAGGTTTTTTCGTTAGTGTTGTAGAAATGATAAAATGTACATAAAAAGCGGAAGCGCCTAGGCGCTTGCGCTAGACAATTTTGAAAGGAGGCTCGGCAGCATGCAGCGCATTTTGTTTGTTTGTACAGGGAATACGTGCAGAAGCCCGATGGCGGAAGCGATTTTAAAAAGTAAAAAGATTGACGGTCTTGAAGTGAAGTCAGCGGGAATATATGCAGCAACGGGGAGTGAGGCATCTGCTCACGCCAAACAGGTGCTTGATTCTCATCATATTGAACATAACCATTCTTCCACCATGCTAAATATGAAATCTGTACAATGGGCAGATTTAATTTTAACGATGACGGGTTCGCATAAAAATGCGATTCTTCAACAATACCCTGATGCAGCTCGAAAAGTTTTCACTTTAAAGGAGTTTACGGGTGAGGACTATGATGTGGATGTAGTCGATCCGTTTGGCGGAAATTTGGCCATCTATCAGGAAACCTATCAGGAATTAGAAAAATTGATTACAAAGGCGATCGAAAAAATGTAAAGCTCTCAGTGGTGAGGGCTTTATATTTTTTTATCGGTATGTCAATATTAAGGAAGGATTAGTATAGGAGGTTATTAGATGAAAGTGGCATTAGCGTCTGATCATGGCGGGGTTAATATTCGTAAGGAAATCGCCAATTTAATGGATGAACTCGGGATTGAATATCAGGATTTCGGCTGTGAGTGTGAGGGTTCTGTCGACTATCCAGATTATGCACTGCCGGTTGCTGAAAAGGTAGCGAGCGGTGAGTTTGATAGAGGGATCTTAATTTGCGGAACAGGAATTGGCATGAGCATTGCCGCGAACAAGGTAAGGGGTATCCGCTGTGCGCTTGTGCACGATACGTTTAGTGCAAAGGCAACACGTGCGCATAATGACACCAATATTCTCACGATGGGTGAGCGTGTAATTGGACCTGGACTTGCACGTGATATTGCACAAATTTGGCTGACAGAAGAATTTGAAGGCGGCCGCCATGCCACTCGCGTTGGCAAAATCAGCGAATACGAGCAGAAGTAGGTTGAGGACAATGATTCAAGTATGGGAAAAAGAGCTTGAAACCATTTTAACTGAATTTCAAACGCAGGCTTCTTTGGTGCCGGGTCAGCTGGTTGTTGTGGGCTGCAGTACGAGTGAAGTAATCGGAGAAAAAATTGGAACATCGGGAACGATCGATGTAGCTGAGATGATTTTTCGTCAATTGGGCAGATTTGCGCAAGGTTCCGGTGTTGCGTTGGCGTTTCAGTGCTGTGAACACTTAAACAGGGCACTTGTGATTGAAAGAGTTGAGGCTGATAAACGCGGACTTGACGAGGTATCTGTGGTGCCAGTGCGGACTGCAGGTGGAGCAATGGCTACATATGCGTTTGGAAAAATGGAGGATGCCTGTGTCGTTGAATTTTTGAAGGCGGATGCAGGAATTGATATTGGTCATACTTTTATCGGCATGCACTTGAAGCATGTTGCGGTACCTATCAGAGTTACGCAGAAAAACGTTGGACATGCACATGTTACTTTGGCTAAAACCCGGCCAAAACTTATTGGCGGGGCTAGAGCGGTATATGAAAAGACAGTGGGGAATTCCAGCTGTAGTTAATTGTAAAACACGGATGATTTTTGTTATAATTTTAATAACGTTCGTATATAGTGGGTTTTCTTTATCCTTTTACTAGGGTAAAATAAAAGAAATGGAGATTTTACGAATCTTCATTTCTCTTTTAGAGAAAAACGTGCTATTATATAGAGGAAATTTTCAAAAAGTTAATTCAGGTTTATACATACAGGGGGGATTACCATGAAGCATTTGTCTAATCAGGACAAGCAGGTATTTGAAGCGATTCAACAAGAATTAGGACGCCAGCGCGGAAAAATCGAATTAATTGCCTCAGAAAACTTTGTAAGTGAAGCGGTGATGGAAGCACAGGGATCTGTGTTAACCAACAAATATGCAGAAGGCTACCCAGGTCGCCGTTATTATGGCGGCTGCGAATACGTGGACATAGTCGAAGACCTTGCCCGCGAGCGCGCGAAGGAGATTTTTGGTGCGGAGTACGTAAACGTACAGCCACACTCTGGTGCACAGGCGAATATGGCTGTTTACTTTACAGTCCTTGAACAAGGCGACACCGTTCTTGGTATGAACCTTTCACACGGCGGTCATTTAACACACGGCAGCCCGGTTAATTTCAGTGGTGTTCAATATAAGTTCGTTGAGTATGGTGTGGATGAAACAACACATTTCATTAATTATGATGATGTCCTAGCAAAAGCACGCGAACATAAGCCAAAGATGATTGTTGCTGGTGCAAGTGCGTATCCTCGTGCGATTGATTTCGCGAAATTCCGTGAAATTGCGGATGAAGTGGGCGCTTATTTAATGGTTGATATGGCTCATATTGCTGGACTTGTGGCAGCTGGCCTTCACCAAAATCCAGTACCATACGCTGATTTTGTTACAACGACTACTCATAAAACGTTGCGCGGACCACGTGGCGGGATGATTCTCTGCAAAGAGGAATTTGGCAAGAAAATCGACAAGTCGATCTTCCCTGGTATCCAAGGTGGACCGTTAATGCATGTTATTTCTGCGAAAGCTGTTGCTTTTGGTGAGGTGCTGCAGGATAGCTTTAAGGAGTATGCAGGTCAGATCATTGCTAACGCAAAGCGTTTAGCGGAAGGCTTACAAAACGAAGGTATCAAGCTGGTTTCTGGTGGTACGGACAATCACTTGCTGCTTTTAGACATGCAGACACTTGGTTTAACAGGTAAAGTTGCTGAAAAGGTCCTTGATGAAGTAGGGATTACCGTTAACAAAAATACGATTCCGTTTGATCCTCAAAGTCCATTTGTAACGAGCGGTATCCGTATTGGTACAGCAGCGGTTACTAGCCGTGGCTTTGGATTAGAAGACATGGATGAAATTGCGTCAATCATTGCGTTTACCTTGAAAAATCATGAAGACGAAGCGAAGCTTAAAGAAGCTGCGGATCGTGTTAGTGCTTTAACAAGTAAATTTACGCTTTATCCTGAATATTAAACAACTTTTGAAATCGACTCTGTGAAGGGGTCGATTTCTTTTTTGATATTATTTGCTCTCTATATAGTTTTTCTGTAAAATGAGACGGAGTTAAATTTTATAAAAGGGGCGATCATTGTGGCAAAGGTATACGTCTTCGACCATCCACTTATTCAGCATAAACTTACATACATTCGTGATAAAAACACAGGAACGAAGGAGTTCCGTGAATTGGTAGACGAAGTGGCAACACTTATGGCATTTGAAATTACAAGAGATATGTCGCTTGAAGATATCGAAATTGAAACGCCAGTCTGCCCGACAAAATCAAAAGTTCTCTCCGGAAAAAAAATCGGTATCGTTCCGATATTGCGTGCTGGAATCGGCATGGTTGATGGGGTCTTAAAGTTAATACCAGCTGCTAAGGTTGGTCATATTGGCTTATACCGCGATCCGGAAACATTAATGCCTGTGGAATACTACATCAAGTTACCAAGTGACGTGGAAGAACGTGAATTCATCGTTGTCGACCCAATGCTCGCAACTGGCGGTTCAGCCAATGTGGCAATTGATAGTTTGAAAAAGCGCGGCGCGAAACATATCAAGTTTATGTGTCTGATTGCAGCACCAGAAGGCGTTGAAGCGGTTAAGGCTGCACACCCGGACGTTGATATTTATATTGCTGCTTTAGATGAGAAGCTGAATGATCATGGATACATCGTACCTGGGCTAGGGGATGCTGGGGATCGGTTGTTCGGGACGAAATAAGATTTTTTTAGAGCTGAGCAGAACAATTATCTGCTCGGTTTTTTGGTTTGGCTGTATACCTAAATAGGTATTTTATTTACAGATATTGGCTAATAGTCCAAAACCCTTTGAAAAAGGTCCATAACTCAAAGGAAATAGTCCAAAACCCATTAAAAAAAGTCCAAAATACCTCTAAAATAGTCCAAAACACCCCAAAAAAGGTCCATAACTTTTTCCCGAAACTATTTTTCAAAAATACCCCCAATAAGTTCACCTTATCTCCTTAATTTTTAAGCAGGATTACCTATTATGAGTAGAGAATTACCCTCTTAATTCAAAAAAGAGGTGATTTTGTTGATCATGTTAGAATTAAAACTCTCAGTTCAGGCTGAACAATGCATAGCTTTATTAAGAAGGATGCCAAAAGGGCACCCAGTAAGGCCAATTGTAGAAAAGGATTTACGATCGTGGCTGAAAGGGTATTATGGGGAACTGAATGTAGCTTATCATCTATCGTTTTTACCAGAAAGCGATTATTACATTTTTTATGGATTGCGTTTAATGGATAAATTAGCCTTCCAGATGGACGTGCTGCTGATATCTTCCAAATTTGTATTAATCATCGAAGTAAAAAATATTTCCGGTAAGTTAAAGTTTGAAAAGGGCTCAGACCTAATGATTAGGGAATTAAATAACCTAGAAGAAGGGATGGATAACCCTTTACAGCAGGTGAAAAGGCACCATCTTCAATTTAATAATTGGTTGAAGTTTCACCAATTTAAGGGGATACCGGTGGAGCACATAGTGGTGATTAGTAAAACGTCTACTATTGTAGAAACAACCCCTGATAATCAACAAATTTTTCAAAAAGTTATCTATGCCGAATCGCTGCTTGATAAGATAAGACAATTTGAAGAAAAGTATCAAAAGCCCCGCATTACAAAAAATACTCTGACTCACTTATCAGAGACCCTCTTAAAAGCTCATTATATCTACATTCCAGACATTCTTCAAAAATACAATTTATCCCAAACTGATTTAATACCAGGTGTACAGTGTACGAATACAAAATGCAAATGTTACCCAATGGAGTATATTTCAGCATCATGGCGGTGTAACACATGCAAAGAAACCTCCAAAACCGCACACATACAAGCCGTAAGTGATTATTTTCTTCTCTACGGTCCAACCATTACTAGGAGGCAGTTTGCTGAATTTCTAAAGATGGATTCCCCTATAAAAGCTAGATACATGCTGCTTGCTCTAAATCTCTCCTCCTCCGGCCAAAAACGCGGCACCAAATACTATCTGCCGAAAAACTGCATATTTTCCCCTCACGATGAAAACTCTATGAAAAAAGGGGAATTTTTTATATGAAAAAATGGACACTTTTATTCGTACTCGTTTTCTCCCTCCAAACCGCGACTTCTGCCCGTTCACTTGATACACCACCGATGCCGAAAGAACGGATTGCCATTGTGGTTCTTGAAGAACCGCAATCTCCGCAGGACATCGAACAACTTATAAAGCCCTATAAAGACATTCATCTACGCCATGTTTTCCAGGAGGCAATTTATGGTTTTTCCGTGGAAGGGAATCCGGAATCAATAGAGAAATTGGCGGAGGCCAGCAAACAAATAATTAGTGTTTCCCCGGTGAATCAGTACAAGGTGCAGGCGGAGGAAAGCGTCAAGATTATTGGCGGTGAAGAGATTCGCGGCCTTTTTGATAAAAAAAACCGCCGGTTGACTGGGAAAGGAATCACAGTCGGAGTCATCGATACGGGTGTGGATTACACACATCCTGACCTGAGAAGGAATTTTGCGGGCGGACGAGATCTTGTGGATAATGATGCTGATCCAATGGAAACGAAGACGCTGGGAAGGGCGACGGTTCATGGCACCCATGTGGCTGGAATTATTGCCGCAAATGGAAAGTTAAAGGGAGTCGCACCGGAGGCGAAAATTGTCGCTTACCGTGCCCTAGGTCCAGGGGGCGGGGGGACGACTGAGAATGTGCTTGCGGCAATTGAGCAGGCGATAAAAGACAAAGTCGATATCATGAATCTTTCGCTTGGAAATGATATTAACGGTCCGGACCTGCCCATCTCCCTTGCTTTGAATAGAGCGGTGGATAAGGGGATTGTTGCCGTCGCAGCATCGGGTAATTCGGGTCCGAATATCTGGACGGTTGGCTCACCGGGAACAGCTTCAAAGGCGATATCGGTTGGAGCTTCGACCCCTACCTTAGAAGTCCCTCACATTCTAATAGAAGGAATTCGGGATAAAATCAAGATTCAGCCATTGGCGGGCTCAAGTAATTGGGCAATGGACCGCTCCCTTCCGATTGTAGATGGCGGGCTCGGTACGAAAGCAGAATTAAAGGACGTAATGGGAAAAATAGTTCTTATTAAAAGAGGGAAATTAACTTTTACAGAAAAAGTAAAGAACGCCCGTGAGGCAGGGGCAAAGGCGGTTGTTATTTACAATAACCTGAGCGGCGGGTTCATGGGGAATCTGGAAACTCAGGTGGATATTCCGGTCGGTTCCATTACAAAGAAAGAGGGGGAGGTTTTAAAAAACAAAACCAATACCTTAGCGAGAATCGATGTGACAGAGGAAAAGGATTTGTTGGCCGACTTTAGCTCGAGGGGGCCGGTTACGGACACTTGGGAGGTCAAGCCAGATATTGTTGCACCAGGGGTAGCGATAAATTCGACGATTCCCGGCGGTTATCTATCTCTTCAAGGAACGAGTATGGCAGCACCCCATGTGGCGGGGGCGTGTGCGCTCATTAAACAGGCACATCCAGAGTGGACCCCAGATCAAATTAAGGCGGCCCTGATGAATACAGCCAAACCGTTAGTGAAAAACGGTAAACCATACCGCACGTATGAGCAGGGGGCAGGAAGAATTCAGGTTAATGAAGCGGTGAAAGCCACCTCACTTGTCAGTCCAAGTTCTCTCCGATTTGGGAAATTTGAGAGTGAAGGGGATACGCACAAAGCATTTTTGCATGTTGAGAATCTAAGTGAGAAACCCGTGCGCTATACCTTCGACATACCCAAGCATGCAGATGGTCTAGAATGGCACTTTCCACTGGCTTTTACACTGCAACCAGGTGAAACTCGAGACGCGAAGCTTGAACTAAAAGTGAACCCTGTAGAGTTAAAGGGGAAGATACATGATGGGTATTTAACCATTCAAGCTGGAGCCAATTCCATACAAATTCCCTATATCTATGTGCTTGAGGAGCCGAATTACCCGAGGGTAATGGGATTTGATTTTAAGGATGGCGACCAGCAGGGAACGTACCGTTATGAGGTCTACCTGCCGGGTGGGGCAGAGGAGTTTGGAATCGCCCTTTTCAATCCAGATGATTTCCGCTTCGTTGGCTTTTTAGACAGCAATCAAAATGTAAAGAAAGGATTGGTCAGCAAGGTGATCACGGCGGAGAACCTCCCGCCTGAAGGAACCTATCTTGCCAAGGTGTTTGCCAAAAAGGCAGGGAAAGAAGATTTTATAGAAACCATGCTCGTCATTGGATCAGCAGTAAGATAAATTAGAATGGGGTGGTGTGATCCGCCACTCCTGGTCAATTTGTTCACAAAATGGTCACAATTTCAACATAAAACTACCGGCGAATTACACTACAATTATAGTGTTAACTAAAACTTCCAAATGGAAGAAATTACTCAGGATAGTTTGTACGTAATTTCACGTAAATCCATTGACTTTGCAGAATCGCTATTGTATGCTAACAAAGGATGTAAAATGAGAGGGTTTTCACATAAATCGACAGAATCCTCAGAAATTCTACATATCTTCTTTTTGTACATAACCTCGTTTTTTGATTGTATTCTCTAAAGGTGAGGATGCGATAGTATGCGTAATGAAAACCGCAATCCGTTCAAAGCATATGCCCTAATGTCCGCTATTCTTGCAGCTCTTGTGGGATCCATTCTTATCGGTATTTTTGCAGGCAGATGGCTGGATAAGCAGTGGGGTACAGAGCCAATTTTCTTAATAGTTGGATTGTTTATTGGTTTAGCGGCCGGTATTTACTCGATGCTTGTTACAATTCGCAAGTTCAATTCAGGAGATTAAACCAACCATGCCAGAATTTCAAACAATGTATGTCCGACAACGAAAGTGGATGTTTTTCATATTGTCTTTTTATGTGCTTGGTTGGGGGTTCACTGCGCATCAATCAATCTTTCTTGGATTGATTCTTGGGACAAGTTTGAGCCTCTTTAATTTGTGGTTGATGGCACGAAAAATCGACAAATTTGGTCAAGCGGCAACTGAAGGAAGACAAATTCGTTCACTTGGATCTTTTTCACGAATGGCAACCGCAGCTCTAGCGATTGTCATCACTTTGAGGTATCCTGAGCAATTTCACCTCATTAGTGTGGTTATAGGATTAATGACATCCTACATTGTCATTATGATAGATTTTTTTATCCACAATTTCTATTCAGATAAATAGCGGGGGAAGCGAGGTGAATACTGTTGCATCACGAAGCTCCAATAGTTACGTTTCTTGGGCTCCAATTTAATCTGGCAAACATTTTGATGATTACAATAGCAAGTGCAATTGTCTTTTTGTTAGCCGTCCTATCTACTCGAAAGCTGGCCATGAAACCGACCGGAATGCAAAACTTTATGGAATGGGTCATGGATTTTGTTAAAAACATCATAAACAGTACGATGGATTGGAAAGATGGCGGACGATTTCATATTCTCGGAATCACCATCATCATGTATATCTTTGTTTCGAATATGCTGGGGCTGCCATTCTCAATTACGGTAGACGGAGTTCTTTGGTGGAAGTCACCAACAGCAGATCCGGCTGTAACGTTGACACTAGCCACATTGATAGTGGGATTATCTCACTTCTACGGTGTCAAGATGAAAGGTGCCGGAGCATATGGAAGGGAATTCTTTAAACCATTCTGGTTCATGTTCCCGATTAAAATTATTGAAGAGTTTGCAAATACTCTGACTCTCGGTCTCCGACTTTACGGAAACATTTATGCGGGGGAAATTTTATTAAGCTTACTCGCAGCTGGTTTAGCAACCGGTGTGGGCGGAACAATCGCCGCAGCACTGCCAATGCTGGTATGGCAAGGCTTCTCACTCTTTGTCGGTGCCATCCAATCATTTATTTTCTGTATGTTAACAATGGTGTACTTAGCTCACAAAGTGAGCAGCGACCATTAAGATAAACCGTTCTTATTTATAAGGACAAAAATACAAGTATTTATTTTTTTATACATTAAAGGAGGAAATTTTCAAATGGGTCTTATAGCAGCAGCAATCGCAATTGGTTTAGCAGCACTAGGTGCTGGTATCGGTAACGGTCTTATCGTATCAAAAACAGTAGAAGGTATCGCTCGTCAGCCACATGCTCGTGGTATGCTTCAAACTACAATGTTCATCGGGGTTGCGTTAGTTGAGGCGATTCCTATCATCGCGGTTGTTATCGCGTTCATGGTTCAAGGTCAATAATCGAACGCTTCAAAGTGTTCAAATAAATGGCGAAGATCATTCGTGAGAACCTTCGCCATTCGTTTATGTTCATTAGTGTTCATAAACGATTGATTTCGACAATTATTTCGACTGATATATAGGTTGTTTTAAGGAAAGACCTTGAAAGGAGTGAATCGCGGGTGTTAACAAATAGTTTTGTATTAGGAGCAGCAGCAGCCCATTCTGGTGTGAACTGGGGAGATATTATTTTCCAGCTTGTTATGTTCATCATCTTAATGGTATTGCTTAAAATATTCGCTTGGGGTCCATTAATGGGCATCATGAAACAGCGTGAAGAGCATGTTGCTGGTGAAATTTCAGCGGCTGAACAAAGTCGTGTCGAAGCAAAGAAACTATTAGAAGAGCAACGTTCTCTTTTAAAAGAAGCTCGTTCAGAAGCGCAAGTTTTAATTGAAAGTGCGAAAAAGCAGGGCGATATTCAGCGTGATGAAATCATTGCTGTTGCACGCACAGAAGCTGATCGTATGAAAGAATCTGCTAAGCTTGAAATCGAGCAGCAGAAAGAAAAAGCGGTTGCCGCTATTCGTGAACAGGTTGCTTCCTTGTCTGTATTAATTGCTTCAAAAGTTATTGAAAAAGAATTGAATGCAGCAGACCAAGATAAACTCATTAACGAATATATTCAAGAGGCAGGAGATAAGCGATGAGCAACTCCATGGTAGCTAAACGCTACGCGTTGGCTCTTTTTCAAATCGCAAAAGAACAGCAGCTTCTTGGAGTAGTAGAAGAAGAACTTCGTGTAGTAAAGGAAGTTTTTGTTTACAACACCGATTTAAAAGCTGTCTTAAAGTCTTCTAAGCTTACTATTAATAAGAAAAAAGAGATTTTAACAGCTGCTTTTACATCTGTTAATCCATATGTACTGAATACATTAATGATTTTGATTGATCGCCATCGCGAAGACGAAATCATTGAAGTAGCAAACCAATACTTTGAACTAGCAAATGAAGAAAAGGGAATTGCCGATGCTGAAGTTTATAGCACACGTGAGCTGTCTGAAGCAGAACGTGAAGCAATCTCTGCAACATTTGGAGCGAAGGTTGGCAAGAAATCACTTAGAATTGAAAATATCGTGGATTCTGAATTGCTCGGCGGCGTTAAGCTCCGAATCGGAAACCGTATATACGACGGTTCTTTGCGCGGGAAGCTAGACCGTTTAGAACGTAAATTGTTAAGCTAAGATTCGAAAGAATAGGGGTGAAACTCATGAGCATCAAAGCTGAAGAAATTAGTGCCCTGATAAAAAAGCAAATTGAAAACTATCAGGCTGAAATTCAAGTGAGTGATGTTGGTACTGTTATCTCCGTAGGTGATGGTATCGCACGTGTTCATGGCCTCGACAATGTCATGGCTGGAGAACTTGTTGAATTTTCAAACGGCGTTATGGGTATGGCTCAAAACCTTGAAGCCAATAACGTTGGTATTATCATTCTTGGACCTTTCACTGAAATTAAAGAAGGTGACGAGGTTCGTCGTACAGGACGCATCATGGAGGTTCCAGTAGGTGAGGAACTAATTGGTCGTGTTGTTAACTCTTTAGGACAACCAGTTGATGGTATGGGTCCAATTAATACAACAAAAACTCGCCCTATTGAAGCAGTAGCTTCAGGCGTTATGGCTCGTAAATCCGTTCATGAGCCATTACAAACAGGTATTAAAGCGATTGACGCACTTGTGCCAATCGGCCGCGGTCAGCGTGAGTTAATTATCGGAGACCGTCAAACAGGTAAAACATCTGTTGCAATCGATACAATCTTGAACCAAAAAGGTCAAGACATGATTTGTATCTACGTTGCGATTGGTCAAAAGGAATCAACTGTGCGTGGTGCGGTTGAAACCCTTCGTAAGTATGGTGCGTTAGAATATTCAATCGTTGTAACGGCATCTGCTTCACAACCAGCTCCATTGCTATTCTTAGCTCCTTATGCGGGCGTTGCGATGGCTGAAGAATTCATGTACAACGGCAAGCACGTTTTAATCGTATATGATGATTTATCAAAACAAGCGGCTGCATACCGTGAGCTTTCCCTATTACTTCGTCGTCCTCCAGGTCGTGAAGCATATCCAGGGGATGTATTCTACTTGCACTCCCGTTTACTTGAACGTGCAGCTAAATTGAACGACACACTTGGTGCTGGTTCAATCACTGCATTGCCATTTATCGAAACACAAGCAGGGGACGTTTCTGCTTATATTCCAACAAACGTTATCTCCATCACAGATGGACAAATTTTCTTACAATCAGATCTATTCTTCTCAGGTGTACGTCCAGCGATCAACGCAGGTCTTTCCGTTTCTCGTGTAGGTGGATCCGCGCAAATCAAGGCGATGAAGAAGGTAGCAGGTACACTGCGTCTTGACCTTGCTTCATACCGTGAATTAGAAGCATTTGCACAGTTTGGATCTGACCTTGATAAAGCGACACAAGCGAAGCTTAACCGCGGTGCCCGCACCGTTGAAGTTCTAAAGCAAGATCTTCATAAGCCGCTTTCTGTTGAAAAGCAAGTAGCTATTCTTTATGCATTAACACGCGGATTCTTGGATGATATTCCATTAGAAGATATCCGTCGTTTCGAATCAGAATACCTTAATTGGTTAGACCACAATCGCAAAGACTTGTTAGACCATATTAAAAATACGAAGGACCTTCCTTCTGATGACGATATGGGTGCTGCACTTAACGCCTTCAAAAAGACGTTCGCAGTTTCCGAATAAGTAGGGTCTGACAATTGGTAGGGATGGATAGGGTTAATGTTTTAGGGTGACAGGCACGGTTTTGCAGTGCCTGTTACCCTAAAACCTCCCCTTAAATCCCAAAACATTCTTTGAATGAGGGTGGTGAGAACCTATGGCATCATTACGCGATATAAAAAATAGTATTAATTCTACAAAAAAGATGAGTCAGATTACAAAGGCAATGGAGATGACTTCCGCTGCTAAATGGAACCGTGGAGTTATGAATGCGAAAGCATTTGTTCCTTACATGGAGAAAATCCAGGAAGTTACGGTAGCTGTCGCAATGGGCAGTAACGGAGTTAATCATCCAATGCTTGAATCTCGACCTGTCAAGAAAACGGGTTATATTGTTATGACATCCGACCGTGGTTTAGCTGGTGCTTTTAACAGTAACGTGATCCGTCGTGTGTTTCAAACAATCCAAAATCGCCACAAATCGAAAGATGAGTATTCGATTATTGCAATCGGTCGTGTTGCCCGTGACTTTTTTGCAAAACGCGGTGTAAATGTCGATCTCGAAATTATTGGAGTATCCGATCAACCGAGCTTCGAAAGCGTTAAAGACATTACTAGCAGTACTGTAGGTATGTTCTCCGATGGAACCTTCGATGAACTTTACTTATATTACACTCATTATAAAAGTGCCATTACTCAAGAAGTTACTGAGAAGAAGCTGCTTCCACTAACGGATCTTTCAACTTCTGCAGAGCTTACATCTTATGAATTTGAGCCATCTGCAGAAGAAATTTTAGACGTTCTCCTGCCACAATATGCTGAGAGCTTGATTTATGGCGCACTTTTAGACAGTAAAGCGAGCGAGCATGCTGCCCGGATGACTGCGATGAGAAATGCTACTGATAATGCGAAAGAAATGATTAAAAATTATTCACTTATCTACAATCGTGCTCGTCAAGCAGCGATTACGCAAGAAATTGCGGAAATCGTCGGTGGAGCGGCTGCACTGGAGTAGAATCTATATTTTTAAAAATGAACCCCGTTTAGGGGCTTTGATAAGTTCTGCTGGACGGGAATGAGTTCATCGTTCCCGACTACATATCAGGACTATAACGTGTTAAGTGTGATTCACAGGTTCCTTTTAAAAAAGGGGTTTGTGAAAAAGTAAGATAGGAGGGAAAATAATGAATAAAGGACGCGTTCTTCAGATTTTGGGTCCGGTTATTGACGTTAAGTTTGAAAACGGTCAGCTTCCTGAGATTTATAACGCTTTGCGTATTGAATACAAAGCGCAGAATCAATCAGAAGTTGATATCAACTTAACTCTTGAAGTAGCCCTTCATTTAGGTGACGATACGGTTCGTACGATTGCAATGGCTTCCACTGATGGTGTTATGCGTGGAATGGATGTTGTTGATACAGGAGCAGCTATTTCTGTACCGGTTGGGAACGTAACTCTTGGCCGTGTATTTAACGTATTAGGTGAAGTAATTGACCTTAACGAGGAAATTCCAGCGAGTGAGCGCCGTGATTCGATTCACCGTGAAGCTCCAACGTTTGAAAATCTTTCTACGGAAGTAGAAATTCTTGAAACGGGTATTAAAGTAGTTGACTTGCTTGCTCCTTATATTAAGGGTGGTAAGATCGGTCTATTCGGTGGTGCCGGTGTAGGTAAAACCGTATTAATCCAGGAATTAATCAATAACATCGCGCAAGAGCACAGTGGTATTTCGGTATTCGCTGGTGTTGGTGAGCGTACACGTGAAGGTAATGACCTTTATCATGAAATGACGGATTCAGGCGTTATCAAGCAAACGGCGATGGTATTCGGACAAATGAACGAGCCGCCAGGAGCACGTATGCGTGTTGCACTGACAGGTTTGACGATGGCTGAATATTTCCGTGATGAGCAAGGACAGGACGTTCTTTTCTTCATGGATAACATCTTCCGTTTCACGCAAGCAGGTTCAGAGGTTTCTGCGCTATTAGGCCGTATGCCTTCTGCCGTAGGTTACCAGCCGACTCTTGCTACTGAGATGGGTCGTTTACAAGAACGTATTACTTCTACGAATAAAGGTTCTGTTACATCGATCCAAGCGATTTACGTACCAGCCGATGACTATACGGATCCGGCTCCGGCTACAACTTTCGCTCACTTAGATGCGACAACAAACCTTGAGCGTAAGCTTTCTGAGATGGGTATCTACCCTGCGGTGGATCCACTTGCATCAACTTCTCGTGCACTGTCACCTGAAATCGTTGGTGAAGAGCATTACAATGTTGCTCGTCAAATACAATCAACGTTACAACGTTACCGTGAATTACAGGATATCATTGCGATCCTAGGTATGGATGAGCTTTCTGATGATGATAAGTTAGTCGTGCTTCGTGCGCGTCGTGTACAAAACTTCTTGTCCCAGAACTTCCACGTTGCTGAACAGTTTACTGGACAGCCTGGATCTTATGTACCTGTAAAAGAAGCAGTTCGTGGTTTTAAAGAAATCCTTGAAGGTAAGTATGACCACCTTCCAGAAGATGCATTCCGCTTAGTTGGTCGTATTGAGGACGTAGTGGAAAATGCAAAACGTATGGGTGTAGAGGCCTAATACGGACCAGGAGGGTAAAAAATGGAGACGATTAAAGTCAGTGTTGTTACTCCCGATGGCCCGGTATATGAGTCAGATGTGGAAATGGTTATTACCAAGGCTCAAAGTGGTGAATTAGGTATTTTACCTGGACATATTCCAATGGTTGCTCCTCTTGAAATTGGCGTTGTACGCCTCTTTAAGTCTGGCAGCAAAGAAGAGGATCTTGTTGCAGTGAGCGGCGGCTTTTTAGAAGTCCGTACTGACAAAGTAACAATTCTCGCGCAATCAGCTGAAAGAGCAGAGGATATCGACGTGGAACGTGCACTACGAGCAAAAGAACGTGCCGAGCAGCGTATGCAAGTCCAGAAAGCGGAAGACATCGACTTCCGTCGTGCTGAACTAGCCCTGCAACGTGCCGTCAACCGTCTATCGGTTACAGGAAAACAATAATAGTTATGATCAAATCCCTGCTGGTCGACGGACTGGTAGGGGTTTTTTGTGTTTTTAAAAATAAAATTATTAATTAGATAATATTTCATCTATTCCTATGGTTGAATTTATGGTAACTTAGGCTAATAATGAATTATCGTAGAATACCTATATTGAAAAAGGTGAGTCCATTTTAGTCTTTGCCTTCATGTAATGAAAATAGTTTGAAAGTTCCCCCAATTTAGATATTGACTCAAAAGGTTATATAATGTAATATCATATTATAATACAACAGGGCATCTAAGAGTACATCTTGAAGGTTAGTCTGGAGGCTGATAGGGACAAAAATAACTTGTAAGCGCTTTATAGCTTTCTTTCAAAAACAAGAAGAAATATTGGGGGGTATGTTTGTGAAACGATGGTTTACTCTAGCAATCAGTATTTTAGTAGTAATGTCATTATTAATAGGATGTTCATCACAGAGCTCTAATTCAAAATCAGAAGATGGAAAAACAACGATTACCTTTTTCCACCGTTGGCCGAATGAGCCGTATAAATCTTATTACAAACAAATTATTGCAGAGTTTGAAAAACAGAATCCTGATATTAATGTTGAAGAAGTAACAGCGTTAAATGATGATTACAAACAAAAGGCGAATGTCATTCTTGGCAGTAAGAATCCCCCAGATATTTTCTTTAGCTGGGTAGGAGAATATGGTGAGAAGTTTATCCGTGATGGTGTGGCGTTAGATCTATCAGAATACTATGCAGCTGATACTGAGTGGTCTGGCCAATTAATTGAGTCACAAGTGGAACACTTCAAAAAGGATGGAAAAGTGTACGGCGTACCACTTTTTACCGACAGTAAGTTATTTTTCTACAACAAAGAGGTTTTTGATAAGTTAAATCTTAAGGCCCCAACTACTTGGGATGAGTTCATCACAGTACTTGAAACACTTAAAGATAGTGGTACAACTCCATTAATCTTAGGTAACAAATCTCCTTGGGCTGCTGCACACTATGTAACGGCATTAAACCAAAGAACAGTTCCTAGTGAAGTATTGGATAAGGATTTTAGTTACCAAGGTGCAGAGTTCACAGACCCTGGTTATGTGGAAGCCTTAGAGAAGCTGAACGAATTAAAACCATATTTAAATGAAAATCCAAACGCGTCGGCACATGATGAAACAAGAAACTTATTCATTGGCGGTAAAGCAGGAGTAATCCTCTTAGAAACGCTTGAAATTTCTTTCTTAGATGATGCTCCGTTTGAATGGAGTTCCTTCAAAGTTCCAACCATCGAGGGAGCAAAGGGTGACCAAGAAGGAATAATCGGTGCTCCTGAAGGATTTATGGTAACGAAGAAATCAGCACATCCTGAAGAGGCAATGAAATTCTTGAAGTTTTTAACGTCAAAAGCAAATGGTGAAAAGTTAATCAAGGATACCGGTTTTGCTAGTACCGTTGAGGGTGCCGTAAATGAAAATACAGCAAGTGAACAAGAAGTGAAGGCTATGGATATGATTATCGAAGCAGGAGATATGTTAATTTGGGCCGATAGCGCATTAGACAGCCGAGTGTTTAAACCATATGGTGACGGTGTTCAAGCGATGTTAGGCGGTACGATGACACCAGAAGAAGTAATGAAGAGTGTTCAAGAGGCAGCAAAACAAGTGAAAAATTAGGAGAAAGATGAAGTCTATTAAATGGTCGGTTTGTAAGATAGATAGTTTCCTATAAACCGACTTTTAATAGATGTTTGATGGGAGGGGTATAAATGCGCAGAACACGGATCATCCCGATATTATATATTGCACCAGCTTTACTTATGCTTTCCTTATTTGTTTACTATCCATTAGTTCGAAATTTAGTAAATGGTTTTTATGAATGGAATCCGTTTACTTTAGATAGAAGCTTTGTATCAGTCGAAAATTACACACGTCTCTTTAAAGATCCTGTCTTTTACACCGTGCTGAAGAACAATCTTTTCTATGCTGTGATCTCCGTTGTACTTCAAGTTGGGCTTGGATTAGTGATTGCTGCCATCTTAGAAGACAAAGTATTCAGGAGGTTTTCTACCTTCTTTCGGACAACCTTTTTTATACCAGTCTTGATTTCGATGACGGTAATTGGGATTCTCTTTAGTTTTATCTATAACCCTGAAGTAGGTTTACTAAATAGTTTTTTACGAGCAATCGGTTTAGGAGAATGGGCAGAGGGATGGCTCGGGAATCCAAAAACAGCAATCTTCGCCGTTATTTTTGTGTCGCAGTGGCAGAGTATCGGGTATGCTGTCATGCTGTTTGTGCTAGCAGTCCAAAAAGTTCCTGGAGAGTTATATGAAGCAGCTACCATCGACGGAGCTGGAAAACTCCGTACCTTTTTCAGCATAACAGTTCCGCAAGTAAAAGAAATGACCTTTGTGTTATTAATCTATACAGTTACAGGATCGTTCTTAGTGTTTAGTGAAGTATATGTATTAACGAGTGGTGGTCCTGCTAACTCATCACAAGTCTTTAGTACATATCTTTATCAGAAAGCGTTCATTGATAGTGAACCAGGGTATGCCTCAGCGATTGCCAATGTGATTTTGGGGATTACGCTAATCTTTTATTTTGTCCAGAATAAGGTCTTAAAAACGGGGGAGGAGTAAAAAATGAAGCCGGTAGAGTCAGAGGTTGTGAGCAGCCCGGAAGTAAAGCTGTCACCTATCACGTTGAAGTCAAAATTACGTAAACCAGGCACGCCAGTCGTTGTCGGACTAATCTTTGTTTTCCTCCTCCTTTATTTTATTGCGATTGCCTATCCGTTATTTTGGATGGTGATCAATTCTTTTAAAAATACGGCAGACATTTTTAATGATAGCTGGGGACTGCCGAAGGAATGGTTGTTTTCCAATTATGCAACAGCATGGCAGCAGGGTGTTTCAAGCTATTTTATCAATAGCGTAATCATTACGGTAGGAACCTGTTTATTGACGGTGTTAATCAGTGCGTTGTGTGCGTTTGGATTGACGCGCTTTCAAATCAAAGGCGGGAAATTTCTGTTGCTATTTGTCTCAGCAGGTTTGATGTTTTCGCCGCAGAGCAGTTTAATTCCGCTTTATGAATTAATTCAGCAAATGGGGATTTTTGATACGCATTGGGCATTGATCTTAACCTTTACTGCCTATCGGATTCCATTAACCGTCTTGTTAATTCGCTCCTTTTTCCTATCAATTCCTAAGGAGCTTGAAGAGTCAGCTTACCTAGACGGGGCAACAACTTTAGATGTATTTGGAAGAATATTTTTACCGATGAGTAAACCCATTTTGTTCACAGGTGTGATCTTAACCGCTTATTACGCTTGGAATGAGTTTTTATTCTCATTAATCTTTATTCAGACCGAAGGGGTCAAGCCGATTACATCTGGCCTGCTAGTGTTTAAAGATGCGCTTAATACGAATTGGGGAGTGTTAATGGCTGGCTTGGTAATCTCAGCGCTGCCATTGATAGTGGTCTTTATGTTAATGCAGAAATACTTTGTCCGCGGATTAGCCGACGGCAGTGTAAAAGGATAATAATGGGGGATTTCCCCCTTGTAAAAAATATATTTACTGATATTGACTAAATTGGTTAATCATTCTATTATTGATATAACGTTATATAACGTATTATAAAAGAGGAGTGGAATCGATGTTGAATTTTAGTAAAGAAAAGTATTTGAAAGTAACCGGAGGAGCGATAGGGTTAAGGGAAGAAATTGAAAAGGTCGCGGACAAGGTCTTTGAAAAAGGGTTTAAAAACATTTTTCTAATTGGATCTGGCGGGGCAGTGGCTACATTTTATCCTTTCGAATACATGATCAACTCAACATCAACGATTCCAGCATACGCGGAAATTGCAGCAGAGCTTGTGCTGCAAAATAATAAGCAACTATGTGAAGAATCATTAGTCATCTTATCTTCTTTGTCAGGTACAACAGAAGAGACAGTTGCTGCAGCAAAATATTGTAAACAGCTTGGAGCAATAACGGTTGGTCTAACAGGTGAATACAACCAGCCGCTAGCAGATATAGTTGATTACCCGTTAGTTAATTTTGCAGAAAATGATTTTGCTAGTGATTCCAACCAATTGGTGCTGTATCACTTAATTTTTAAGCTAATGAATAAAAATGGTGATTTCCCTCGTTATGAGGAGTTTGCAGCTCAATTAGAGGTTTTACCTGAGAAGTTAATAGAGGCGAAAGAGCAGTTTGAAGCTAAAGCTGAAACCTTTGCAGTTTCGTACAAAGATGAGCCTTATCATTTGGTGGTGGGTTCCGGTACAACCTGGGGCCGTGCATACTCCTATGCCATGTGTGTATTAGAGGAAATGCAGTGGATTAAGACAAAATCCATCCATGCAGCGGAATTTTTCCACGGGACATTGGAAATCGTCGAAGAAGATACGAGCATGCTCTTACTAAAAGGCCAGGATGAAACGCGTCCGTTGATGGACCGGGTTGAACGCTTTGCTGAAAAGTATACAAAGAAATTAACGGTAATTGATACTGCTGATTATGAGTTAGCAGGAATCAGCGAAGAATTTAGAAAATACCTATCACCAATTGTCACGTCTACTTTGCTGCAAAGATTGAGCGTTCACTTAGAAGATAAGCGAAATCATAATTTAGAGATTAGAAGATACTATCGAACAGTGGCTTATTAAAAAAGTACGTAGAAAGATACAATAAACTTATTGTATCTTTCTCTTATTCAATTTATTGGGAGGGTTTTGAGGATGAGGCTGATAGCAGTTGGAGATAATGTAGTGGATTATTACGATGATCGCCAGGAGATGTTCCCAGGCGGAAACGCGTTAAATGTAGCAGTCTTTTGGAAATGCTACGGGATCGAGGAGGTTGCTTACATAGGCATCATCGGGAACGATGAAGAAGGCGAGCATATTATCAACTCGCTGCAGGAAGAAGATATCGATGTTTCCCAGGTGCGCCGTGCGTTTGGACCATCAGGGGAGGCAGTTGTCTCTTTGGATGAGCATGGTGACCGGATTTTTGTCGGCTCTAATAAAGGCGGCATTCAAAAGCACCTGAAATTAAATTTTACAAAAGAAGACCTAGAGAGTATTGGCACCTATTCGCTGCTCCATACAAGTGTATTTAGCCATATCGAAAAAGAACTGCCCATATTAAAAAAGTACATTAATATCTCATTTGATTTTTCAACCATCCGCGATGAAGATTATTTGCACCTTGTCTGCCCGCATGTGAAGTTCGCGATCTTCTCTGGTGGAGATTTATCGGCTGCGGAATGCGAAGCTTTGATACAAAAGGTTCATGAAGCAGGTACACCAAATGTGATTGTTACGAGAGGTTCTGAGGGGTCGCTATTCTCCGATGGAAGCCAGGTGTTTAAACAAGGAATTGTCAAGACCGATGTGGTGGATACACTAGGCGCAGGAGATACCTTTGTGGCTGTGTTCTTAAAGGAATACATCGTAAATGGCAATGCGCAGGAAGCGATGGAAAAGGGTGCGGGTGCGGCAGCCGAAACCTGTCAGCGATTTGGCGCCTTTGGCCACGGCAAGAAGCGAGCGAGGAAAATTGTGCTTTGTTAGTATTAATATAGAAGAGACCTGATCTTTTGTAGAGCAGGTTCTTTTTTATGGGTTATAGGCTACAGTGAAGCGATTATAAGGATTTTGGGCTTCATGGACCGTTCATGAGACCTATTTTAAGAATGTGCTGATAGTTTTGGGCCTCATGCCCTTAATATAATCTAGGACATAACAAAAGCTCCTGAGTTGAAACTCGAGGAGCTCTTGTTATTAGTATTCTACTTTCCACATATAACGTCTTTTTGACAGCGGGTGGTTGCGGGCTTCCGCCAATTGTTCTGCGTATCGGCGCAGCACGTTGTTTAATACCAGCGGTGCGATGTAGCCCTTTAGCTCTTCGTCGACACCTGTAAGGTCAAGATCCTTGGCGTCTAATACAACCAATTTCTCGCCGTACTTTTTCGAGAAGTCTAAAGCTCTTTCGTCTAGTGGACGTGTTTCATCTAAGCCTAGAAGGATAATGAATGGTACATCTTTATCAATAATTTCAAATGGTCCATGGAAGTATTCACCTGCGTGAATGGCATTAGAGTGGATCCACTGCATTTCCATTAGGATACAAATCGCGTAAGAATAAGCAATTCCATAGTTTGCTCCGCTTGCCATAGTGTAAATAACTTTTTCGTCCTTGTATTCCTGGCCGAATTGGATAGCCTGATCTTTATATTGTACATCTGATTTTTCAAATACGGCTTGAAGGTTCGTTAGGCTGTTGATTACTTTATCAAACTTGTCATTTCCTTCTAACACATTTAGGATGCCAAATGTTAATTGATAAAGCAGTCCTAAGTTGGTATTAAAGGCAACAGATTCGGTACCCCATTCGTATTTAACGACAAATTCACTTTCCTGTGCTAAAGGTGAGGTTGGTTGGTTTGTATATCCAACAGTTAAAGCGCCCTTTTGGCGGGCAAATGTTGCAGCAGCGACGGTTTCAGGTGTTGTACCAGACATCGAGCAAAGGACAACAAGTGAGTTTTCGCCAAGTTTTCTAGGATTTCGATGAATGAATTCATTGGAACTATAAACGTCGGAGGTAAGGTTTTTTGCCTCGCGGTCCAGTATGTACTTGTTTGGGTTCATAATCGCAGAGGAACCACCGCAAGCTACAAAATATACGTGGTTAATTGTACGTCCTTTCAATGCCTCTAATACATTTTTGACCTGTGGATCTACAACTACTTGTGAATTTACCATTCATGTTTCCTCCTTAAAGTCTTTTTGGAAGGTTTAAAATATAATATAACATTATATAACATTATATTAATTCACGCCTTTTTAATTGTCAATCTTTTTAGAACATTTAATTTATTAAATTATACCACATTGACATATAACGTAATATGATGTTATATTAACTTTAATATTTTGCTGTTTAGGGGAAGGGGTTGGAATGATGGCTAAAATTACGATGGATCAGGTAGCTGGGATGAATTTTCATTATAAGCACTACCCGTTGGAGTACTTTCTAAATTCTATGGTTCGCTATGAATGCAAAAATATCGAATTATGGGGTGCATCTCCTCATTTTTATGTGAATGATTTGAGTCTCCACGAAATTCGAAATATAAAAAAAGAGATTAATAGAAGAGATTTATCCATAGTCTGTTTCACACCCGAGCAGTGTGTGTACCCAATCAATCTCGCTGCGAAAGAAGACCGTCTTCGTGAGAAAAGTATTCAATATTTTATCAAATCAGCGGAGGCTGCTAAGGAATTAGGTGCACCTATGGTTTTAGTGACTCCGGGGTGGAGCTATGAAAATGAGGAACCGGACGAAGCTTGGAAAAGAACTAGAGATTCATTGGAAAGGTTATCAACCGTTGCATCTGATTTAGACTTAACCCTTGCATTTGAACCTTTAACGAGAGTAGAATCCAATTTGGTTTTTGATTCTAAATCCTTAAAAAGGATGTTAGATGAAGTCAACTCTCCAAACCTAAAAGGAATGATAGATACGATTCCAATGGCGTTAGCAGATGAGGATTTTGAGAACTACTTTAGTTTATTAGGAGAGGATTTAGTTCATATTCACTTTATAGATGGTAAGCCAGAAGGTCATTTGGTCTGGGGAGACGGCGTTTTACCGTTGGAGACATACATCCATCAATTAAATGAAATTGGTTATAAAGGCTTTCTAACTTTAGAATATACTTCCTATCAATATGTGCGAAATCCAGATGAAGCGATGGAACGGTCTTTGAAGGTCCTTTCAAGTGTGATAGATGGGTAAAACAAATTGATAGTGTGTAATAAAAGCTATATACTTAGTAGTACGAAGGATAAAGCAGGTAATATATCGAATGCTGATGTAAGCCTTTACTTTATCAAATATTAGGCAGGTGGAATATATGTTAAAGCAGGATGACCAAGTTCCTTTATACATCCAATTGAAAGAATCAATTCGCGGCTCTATTGTTAATGGTCATTTAAAATTTGGAGACAAGATTCCAACTGAATTAGAGTTGAGTGAAGAGTATAAAATTAGTAGAATTACCGTTAGAAAAGCGATTCTTGAGTTGGTAGAAGAAGGTTATCTGGTGAAAAAGCAAGGCAAGGGTACCTTTGTAAACAAGCGGAAAATTGAGAGGAAAATTGTTCATTTTCTAAGCTTTAGTGATGCCTGCAAGGCAAATGGCTTGATACCTAGCAGTAAAGTGATTAAGAAGGAAATCATCCAGCCAACCCCAAGAGATCAAAAGCTGCTTCAACTTGATGATGGAGATGCTCTTCTATTTATTCAACGGGTCAGATATGCCAGTGATTCACCGATTATGCTCGAGAATAACTATTTTTCTTATAAAGAGTTTCATCCTTTATTAAATGAAGATTTGGATGCGTCAGTCTATCAAGTTTTGGAAGAAAAGTTGAATGTAAAACCAACTGATGCTGGTGAAACTTCCTTGGAGATTGTCAGGGCTGGTGAAGAAGAAATTCAACTGTTAAACGTTGCGAGCGGAGAACCCTTGTTTTATATGGAAACCACGGTATTTGACGAAAATGGCAAGCCGGTTCACATCGGAAAGCAGTATATTGTTGGAGAAAGTTATAAATTTATTTTAAAGCAATAGGGCGGTTAAACATTGACAGACATGGATAACTGAAATTTTTCATGAGGAAGTAGATCACAATGTGGAAAACAATCAAAGAATGTCTGTACATTTTATTTGGTGGACTCATTTTTTCAGTAGGTATCAACTACTTTACGATCCCAAACCTGTTGTCAGAGGGCGGCATTATTGGTCTTACTGTAATCGCACATTATCTATTTGACTTGTCCCCAGGAATGGTAAATTTCGTCCTCAATACTGTGCTGGTGTTGATCGGATATAAATTTTTAGAAAAAAGATCGATTATTTATACGTTATTTTCTATCTTTTCTTGTTCTCTTTTTATGTATATCACGGAGGAGACTGGTAAAAGGATAACGGATGATCCACTATTAGCGTCAATCTTTGCTGGACTTTTGGTTGGCGGAGGCTTAGGGATTATTTTCCGTGCGGGTGGCACTTCGGGTGGCACCACAATTGTGGCAAAATTGGCGAATCAATTTTTAGGCTGGAGCATGGGAAAGGGTATTTTACTGATTGATATCATCGTAGTAGCTGGTTCTGTTTTTATCATTGGACTAGTCAAAGCGATGTATACCCTCATTGCCGTTTATATCGGTGCCAAGGTCATAGACTTTATTGTAGATGGACTCGAGGAAAAGGTGGCAGTTTTCATTATTTCGAATTCACCACAATTGGTGCTGCATAGGGTTACGAATAAAATGTCCAGGGGTATTACCGTACTAGAAGGGCGAGGCGGTTATACTGGGGATAATAAGGAAGTTCTATACATTGTGATTAGCCGGCAAGAGGTCGTTCGGTTGAAAAATATGATAAGTGAAATTGACGAGCAGGCCTATGTCACAGTCCATCATGTTCAGGAAGTGATTGGGAAGGGATATAAGGCGAGCTGAGTGGGGCAGAGCGGACTCTGTCCTTTTTTGTTGTGTGGAATGGTTTGGCACGTAAGGCGTGGATTTGGGTAATAGAAAAGGGAAATGACGATGGCCAGTCTTGCGACTGGCTTTTTTGGTGTTTAGTGGGGGTGTGGAATTGGTTAGGTAGGTAAACAAAGGGTTTTGGCTGGTGAGCTGCGGAAAAAGGCAGGTAAGGGGGTAAATTATGCAGGTAGGGGAGGGGGAATGGCAGGTAAGAAGTGGCGGGGAATATATTATGTGCGGTTTTAATTGAAAAAGGGTGATTTGAAGGGTATTTATGGGGGAAGAAATGATGATGGCCAGTCTTGCGACTGGCCTTTTTGGTGTTTAGTGGGGGTGTAGAATTGGTTAGGCAGGTAAACAAAGGGTTTTGGCTGGTAGCTGCGGAAAAAGGCAGGTAAGGGAGTAAATTATGCAGGTAGGGGAGGGGGAATGGCAGGTAAGAGGTGGTGGGGAAAATGTTATGTGCAGTTTTAATTGAAAAAGGGTGATTTGAAGAGTATTTAAGAGGGAGGAAAATACGATGGCCAGTCTTGCGACTGGCTTTTTCGGAGGTTGGTAGGGTTGTAGAATTGGTTAGGCAGGTAAACAAAGGGTTTTGGCTGGTAGCTGCGGAAAAAGGCAGGTAAGGGAGTAAATTATGCAGGTAGGGGAGGGGGAATGGCAGGTAAGAGGTGGTGGGGAATATGTTATGTGCAGTTTTAATTGAAAAAGGGTGATTTGAAGAGTATTTAAGAGGGAGGAAAATACGATGGCCAGTCTTGCGACTGGCTTTTTTAGAGGTTGGTAGGGTTGTAGAATTAGTTAGGCAGGTAAACAAAGGGTTTTGGCAGGTAGCTGCGGAAAAAAGCAGGTAAGAGAGTAAATAGGCAGATAGGGTGAAAGAAATGGCAGGTAAGAGGTTGAGGGAAGTACATACATTAGTGACAATAATTGAAAATGGGGTATTTAAGGATGTTTAGGAGGTAGGTAATGACGATGGCCAGTTTTACGAATGCCTTTTATGGGAAATTAGTAGGATGTTGATTATATTTATTCCTTTTTAATAGAAAGTTTTGAATGATTTGGTTTATTGTGAATATGATGGTGGTGATGGATTGTACATGTATGCTGGGATTTAGTATGTTTTGTTTTTCTTTTTGTATAGATGCGTACTTTTTTGGTGAAGTTTTTATGACAATTCTCACTGACAATAGTGAATTTTTGTTGTTAAATGTCGATATAGGGAACAATCTGTGGCTCTTGCGAGCTTAATACTAGGCACGTCATCTTCCGCTCCGCTTCAGATCACGTGCATGAGGTTCAAGGTTTTACAATTCGCTCTTGCGTCATCTCTGAAGTGATTTCAGGGAGCCTTTTCTGCGAGATCACGCAAACGCTCAGGGGGGTGGGGCCCTTGTGTCGCAAAACCAGGCTGCGAACAAAATTGGAAATTCTTTCGCCATGTGCTAACGCACATTGCGCTTCAGCTATCGCTGAAGCTTTGCAAAACTGCCCAATCCAAGGCGATTTTGCGAGCGAGCTCACAATCGCTTGGATTGGGCAGTTTTGCGGCGATAGAATTTCCAATTTTAATGGGGTGGTGTTGTCGACACAGGTTTGTAACAATGCTATAATGTTATCGGTTACAAGTTTCATTTGTATGAAAATTTTCAACATTGGAGGGATGGACTTGGAACTTTTGAATTTATATCAGAATAATTATCTGATAGTTTTTGTGTTCCTCTGTCTTGGGGTGCTGCTGCCGTTGGTGGCTTTATTTTTGGGTAAGCTTCTGCGTCCTCATAAGCCGAGTGTCGAGAAGTATACCACATATGAGAGCGGTATTGATCCATTTCACGATTCCCGTGTACAGTTCAATGTCCGCTATTATATTTTTGCCCTTATGTTTGTTATTTTTGATGTAGAGACTGTATTTTTATATCCTTGGGCGGTTGCCTATGATAAGCTGGGGATTTTTGCGTTAATTGAGATGTTAATTTTCGTAATTATGCTGTTAATTGGCTTAATCTACGCTTGGAAGAAGAAGGTGCTACGATGGACTTAAAACTAGATGACCTTTCACCACAGGAAATGAAAGAGTTAGAACGAAATGTGTTTTTTGCGACGCTAGAGCAAATTAAGGCTTGGGCACGAAGTAATTCTTTGTGGCCGATGACTTTTGGTCTGGCTTGTTGTGCGATTGAAATGATGGGTACTGGTGGGGCTAACTATGACCTTGACCGGTTTGGGACCATTTTCCGTACGTCGCCAAGGCAATCGGATTGCATGATTGTGTCTGGTACGGTTACGAAGAAGATGGCGCCAATTGTTCGCCGTTTGTATGATCAAATGCCAGAGCCGAAATGGGTTATTGCGATGGGATCTTGTGCAACTGCAGGTGGACCGTATGTGAAGTCTTATGCCGTTGTAAAGGGTGTCGATCAAATCGTCCCTGTTGATGTTTATATCCCTGGATGTCCGCCAAACCCGGCCGCATTAATTTATGGAATAAATAAATTAAAGGAAAAGATTCGCTATGAGGCGAAGACTGGGAAGAAGGTGATCTAACCGATGAGCGGGGAAAAGGATCTCGATCAATTAAAAAGAGAAGCGGCTGAGAAAGCGAAGGCGGCAGCGTTAGCGAAGCGTCAAGCGAAGGAAGCCGGTGAAGGTGCTCCAAAGCAGGAGGACAAACCTTCTGAACAAGCGCTTAGTCAGGACACGCAGCCAGCGCAAACAGCGGGAACGCCTGCTGAGGATGGTGCGGACCTAGCGAAGAAAAAGGCAGCGGCAGCAGCGAAGGCTAAAGCGGCTGCACTAGCAAAGAAGAAGCGCGAAGGTATTGTAGAGGAAGAAGCTCCTGCTCCGGTTGAAACGACACCAGCTTCAGCTGAAACGAGCGATGATGGAGACGATCTTGCTAAGAAAAAGGCAGCGGCGGTAGCGAAAGCAAAAGCGGCTGCAGCAGCGAAGCGTAAAGCGATGGAGTTAGCAGGAGATTCTGCGCCAGCTGAAGAAGCACCAGTGACAGCTGAAACGAGCGATGATGGAGACGATCTTGCTAAGAAAAAGGCAGCGGCGGTAGCGAAAGCAAAAGCGGCTGCAGCAGCCAAGCGTAAAGCGATGGAGTTAGCGGGAGAATCAGCACCAGCCGAAGAAACACCAGCAGCTGAAACGACGAGCGATGATGGTGATGACCTTGCTAAGAAAAAGGCAGCAGCGGTAGCAAAAGCAAAGGCAGCGGCGGCAGCCAAACGCAAGGCAATGGAGCTTGCGGGTGAAGGTGCACCAGCTGATGAACCAGCAGGAGATGACGCTAAGGCGAAAGCGGCAGCTGCAGCGAAGGCCAAAGCAGCGGCGGCGGCGAAAGCAAAGGCGGCGGCAGCGGCAGCGGCAAAAGCGAAGGCAGCTGGTACCGGTGACGCAGACACTGCGGCGGGCAGCGATGATGAAAAAGCCAAAGCGAAAGCGGCAGCAGTAGCGAAAGCAAAAGCAGCGGCAGCAGCAAAGGCCAAAGCAGCAGGCGCAGCAAAAGGCGGCGACGTATCGCCTGCCGATACGGCCGAGCAGCCATCACCAAATCAGCCTTTCTTAGACAAGTACAGGAAGGTTATTGAAGAAAACTTAGGCTCAGATGTTTTAGAAGATTCTTATATTAATAAATTATCTAAAGACGTTCCGACACTTGTTGCGAAGAAAGATACATATTTCAAGGTAGCTCAATTTTTAAAATATAATGAGCTCCTAGGGTTCGATTATCTATCTGAGCTGCATGGAACAGATTTTGTTACACATATGGAAGTGTATGTTCACTTATTCTCATACAAAAATCGCCAATCCGTGGCGTTAAAAGTGAAGATTGACCGCGATGAACCAACAATCGAGTCCTTGCAGCCAATTTGGGCAGGAGCCAACTGGCCTGAATGCGAAGCTTATGATTTACTAGGAATTAAGTTTACCGGACATCCGAATTTACATCGGATTATGCTAGGAGAAGATTGGGTTGGCCATCCACTGCGTAAAGATTATGAACCGTATGATGTGGAGGTATAGCCAATGATCAGAACAGAAGAAATGCTGCTTAACGTCGGTCCTCAGCATCCTAGTACGCACGGAGTATTCCGGCTTGTCGTCAAAATCGATGGGGAAATCATTACTGAGGCAACTCCTGTCATCGGTTATTTACACCGCGGAACAGAAAAGCTGGCCGAGGACCTGCAATACACCCAGATTATCCCGTACACCGACCGGATGGACTATTTGTCTGCGATGACAAACAACTATGTCATCTGTCATGCCGTCGAAACGATGATGGGAATCCAAATTCCGGAACGTGCCGACTTTTTACGTGTAATGGCGATGGAATTAGGGCGTATCGCGAGTCACCTGGTTGCATGGGGAACATACATCCTCGACCTTGGGGCGACAAGTCCGTTCATCTATGCGTTCCGTGACCGTGAAATGATTATCAATATGCTTAACGAATTATCAGGTGCACGCTTGACCTTTAATTATATGCGTGTTGGCGGGGTAAAGTGGGACGCTCCAGAAGGCTGGGTTGACGGGGTAAGAGAATTTGTTCCTTATTTGCGCGAACAGCTGAAAGGCTATCATGACCTTGTATCTGGAAATGAAATCTTTTTAGACCGTGTAAAAGGAGTTGGCGTTTATTCAAAAGAAGAGGCCATCAACTATTCACTCAGCGGTCCAAACCTTCGCAGTACCGGTGTCAAATGGGACCTTCGTAAAGATGAGCCATATTCAATTTATGACCGCTTTGAATTTAGCACTGTCACAAGGGACGAAGGAGATTGCCTAGCACGTTACCATGTACGCCTTGAAGAAATCGAAGAATCCTTGAAAATCCTTGAGCAGGCATGTGAACAATTCCCTGCTGAAGGTGAAATAATGGCCAAAGTGCCAAAAATCATCAAAGCACCAAAAGGGGAAGCATTTGTAAGAATTGAATCTCCACGTGGAGAAATCGGCTGCTATATCTCAAGTGACGGTAAAAAAGAACCGTATCGCTTGAAGTTTAGAAGACCTTCATTCTATAATCTGCAAATTCTCCCTAAATTATTAGTAGGCGAAAACATTGCAAACTTGATTGCGATTTTAGGGGCAGTTGACATTGTCCTTGGGGAGGTGGACGGCTAATGGTAGAAGAGTTGCTCCAATCAAGTCCAGGCTTGATGAACTTTGGAATCTTCTTTTTACTCGCAGTTGTCTTACTATTAGTAGTCTTAGGTTTCGTAACCTATGCGATATTAGCAGAGCGAAAGGTTTTAGGATACATGCAGGCCCGTCACGGCCCAAACCAGCTCGGCGGTAAGTGGGGATTATTGCAAACCGTAGCAGACGTTCTTAAACTCTTACTAAAAGAAGACGTTATTCCAAAGGCAGCCGACAGGCCGTTATTTATCATTGCGCCAATCATTGCCTTTACTCCAGCCTTTATGGTCCTCGCGACCATCCCGTTTACAGACAAATTTCAATTTGCTGATATCGGGGTTGGCTTGCTCTATTATATTGCTGTTTCCGGAATGACGATATTCGGAATGGTTCTCGGCGGCTGGGCATCCAACAATAAATATGCGCTCCTAGGGGGCATGCGTGCAGGCGCACAGATGATCTCCTACGAAATTCCGCTGGTTATGTCCGTTTTAGGTGTCATCCTACTAACGGGAAGCTTGAATTTAACGGATATCGTTGTACAGCAGGAGCATGGCTGGTTCATTCTTTATCAGCCAATCGCTTTTATCGTGTTTTTCATCGCATCAATTGCAGAATTAAACCGGACACCCTTTGACCTTCCTGAATCAGAGAACGAACTGGTTGCCGGATACTTTGTTGAGTACTCAGGATTCCGCTGGGCATTCTTCATGCTCACAGAATACGTGTACATGTTTGCGATGTCATCACTAATCACCGTCATCTTCTTAGGCGGATGGCTGCCACCGCTGGATATCTTAGGATTTATCCCTGGCGCCGTATGGTTTGCACTCAAATTCAGCGTCGTTGTCTTTGTATACATGTGGCTGCGTGCAACACTACCACGCTTTAGAATCGACCGATTAATGGAATTCGCGTGGAAAGTGCTATTCCCAGTCGCATTAGCGAACATATTCTTAACAGCGCTAATCAAAACATTATTTTTCTAAGGCTATTAGAAAATGCTGTGTTAAAGGATACTGTTGATTTTAGAACCTGTTGATTGGAGCGGAAGGCGCTTGACTCCTGCGGGATGAACGAGCTGAGTGAGACCCCGCAGGAGCGAAGCTGTAAGCAGGCTCACGGGCGAGCCCGCGGAAAGCATAGCACCTGGAGCGCAAATCAACAGCCTAGTTTAACACAGGCTTTGATAAAGGGACCCTTTAGGGCGTTCGCACTTGGGTGAGCCCTTGAAGAAGTTTAATAAACGATGTCAGAAAGCAATTTTTAAAATGAAAAAGGGGTGAAAAACGTGCTTGGATTTACAAAAGGCTTGAAATATACCCTAAAACAGCTAACAAAAGAAAAGGTAACCTATAACTATCCAGATGAGCCGCTTCCGCTTCCGGACCGCTTCCGCGGGATTCAAAAGTTCTATCCGGAAAAGTGTATCGTGTGCAATCAATGCATGAACATTTGCCCGACAGAATGTATTAATTTAACGGGTAAAAAACATCCGGATCCGACGAAAAAAGGGAAAATCATTGATACCTATGATATCAATTTCGAGATTTGTATCCTATGTGACCTCTGTACGGAGGTTTGCCCAACCGAAGCGATTGTGATGACCAATAACTTTGAGTTAGCGTCCTACAGCCGTGATATGTTATTTAAAAACCTTGAATGGTTAGATGAGAACGACGAAAACGTACGGCAGGTGAATAAACCATGACAATATCAGGCGAGTTTATCGCATTTATGGGCCTCGCCCTAGTCGCTATCATTGGCGGCGTCCTGTTATTGAACCTTACCAAAGTCGTGCATATGGTCGTTGCCCTCATATTTACGTTTGTCAGCATTGCCGGTATTTACGTGCTGCTGTCAGCTGAATTTGTCGCAGCGGTTCAAATCCTGATTTATTCCGGTGCGATCACGATTATCATGTTATTCGGGATTATGTTAACGAAGCATGATGATGAAGGGGAAACAACCACAGGCAAAGGAAGAAAGTTCTTTTTATTCCTAGGTGTACTCGGCTTTGCAGTGGCTGTCTACATTGGAATCTATGATTTCAATGTGGTGCAGGTCCCAACGGACTTACACGTGGACAATACCATGAAAATAGGGGAAGCCCTTTACTCTAAATGGGTAATCCCGTTTGAATTAACTTCTGTTTTACTATTAGTCGCACTTGTTGGAGCGATTGTTCTGGCGAAGAAAGACGAGAAGGAGGGTGACAAGGAATGAGTTCAGTTCCTGCTTCAGCCTTCCTGGCACTCGCACTGATTTTATTCTGTATCGGGTTATACGGGGCATTGACCAAAAGAAACACCGTCATCGTCCTCATCTCCATCGAACTCATGCTGAATGCCGTCAATATTAACCTGGTAACCTTCAGCAAATACGGTGTGGCTCCGTCCATCACCGGCCAAATCTTCGCATTGTTCACGATTAGCGTAGCCGCTGCAGAAGCAGCCGTCGGTCTGGCAATCTTGATAGCCCTATACCGCAACCGCAAAACCGTCAACATCGACGATATGGACACAATGAAAAACTAGTTAATGGTAGGTTGAAATTTTTTTAGATACTGCGGTGCCTGTCACCACAGAAAGACACTGTCCGTCTCAGGTGGACAAATTGGTAATATTTGGTGTGTGACCTCGGTGGACAGTGTCCACTGGTGAATTTTATTGAAAAGATTCACCGCGGGTGACAGGCACCATTTTTAAAAAGGGGATTGTGATGATGATGGAAAATGCATGGATCATACCGCTTTTCCCGCTACTTTCGTTTTTGATTCTTCTTCTATTTGGTAAGCGGCTGAAGGATGCGAGTGCGTACGTTGGTATTCTTCTTACGTTAGCCTCGCTTGTGTATTCGTTGTTGGTGTTGTTCGAGCGATTCTCTCAACCAACGTTTAAGACTTCAACGGAGTGGCTCAGGATAGGAGATATTTCTTTAACAGCGGGCTTTGAAGTGAATCAATTGAATGCATTAATGCTTGTAATTGTCTCGCTCGTCAGCTTCCTGGTACATACTTATTCAAAGGGATATATGCACGGGGATGAGCGGTTTCCAGTATTCTATGCCTATTTAGGACTATTTACGTTTGCAATGCTTGGGCTTGTCATCTCGCCAAACCTGCTGCAAACTTATATTTTCTGGGAGCTCGTCGGAGTCGGTTCCTTCCTCTTAATTGGATTCTATTTCTACAAAGAAGAAGCGAAGGCTGCGGCAAAAAAAGCGTTCATTATGACCCGAATCGGAGACGTGGGTCTCTTAATCGGGATGATTTTATTATTCTGGGAAACCAAAAGCTTTGAATACAGTGAGATTTTCGAGGCCGTTGAGGCTGGTGCTGTATCAAGCACGATGATTACTTTAACAGCAATCTTAATCTTCATCGGCGCTGTTGGTAAATCAGGTCAGTTCCCGCTTCACACATGGTTACCGGACGCGATGGAAGGTCCGACACCTGTTTCTGCATTAATCCACGCGGCGACAATGGTTGCTGCCGGTGTTTACTTAGTTGCGGCACTTTTTCCGCTGTTTGCAGCGAGTGAAACTGCACTATTAACAATCGCAATCATCGGTGCCTTCACTGCGATTTTCGCAGCAAGCATCGGTCTTGTGCAAACCGATATTAAACGCGTTTTAGCTTACTCAACGGTCAGCCAGCTTGGCTACATGATGCTAGCCCTAGGCTCTGCCGGCTATGTCGCTGGTGTATTCCACTTAATGACACATGCTTTCTTCAAAGCGTTGCTATTCTTAGCAGCAGGAAGCGTCATTCATGCGGTACACACACAGAACATCGAAGAAATGGGCGGACTTTGGAAAAAGCTAAAGCTTACGGCACCATTATTCTTAATCGGAACACTCGCGATCAGCGGTGTGCCATTGTTTTCAGGGTTCTTCAGTAAGGACGAAATTTTAATCGCAGCCTGGGAAGGCGGACATCCAGTCCTGTTCTTACTAGCGCTCGCAGCGGCATTCATGACCGCATTCTACATGTTCCGCTTGTTCTTCATGGTTTTTACAGGAGAAGCGAGAACACCGATGAAAAATGTTCACGAATCACCATCGATGATGACCTTCCCAATGATCGTTCTTGGCGTATTAGCGATAATCGCGGGTTATGTTCAAACACCATTTAATCACAACCTTGGTGAATGGCTGGTGGACGGCAACGAAGCACTTGGTCATAGTCATATCGAAGGTCCAATTTGGATTATGATTGCGGCAACAGTTGTTTCTCTAGCAGGTATCTACCTTGCTTACATGATTTACTACAAGCGTTCTATCGCACGCAACTGGCTTTCTGGAAGCGGCGATACGCTTCACACCATTCTTACGAACAAATACTACATTGACGAATTCTATCAAATGTCAGTGGTTGCACTTACAAAAGGAATCAGCTACTTCTTACGTTTCATTGATGTCTTCTTAGTAGAAGGAATCATGAAGGGTGTGGCAGGGATTGTGCAAGGCCTTGGAGCGGCAATGTCAAAGCTGCAGACAGGTCAAACGCAAACCTATGTTACAGTAGCATTCGTTGGCATGGCACTGCTTGCTGTCATCTTTGTATTAACAGGGGGGTACTTATAAATGGATCTTTCTTTCGTTCTATCACTATTAGTATTCTCCCCGTTACTCGGAATTATTGTTTTAGCCTTCATGCCTAAAACAGAAGAAAAAACCATTAAAATCGTTGGCTTTCTAGCGACACTTCCTGCATTAGGAATTGCAGTCGGACTGTATCTCCATTACCTTTGGGGCAAGGATTTAAGCGACTTTAACGTTGTTAAGGAATGGATTACTTTCGGCGGCCTTGCCGGTGCTGAAGCAGGATATTGGAAAGTGAACTATGAACTCGGTGTCAGTGGCTTTTCAATGCTCTTAGTCGTCCTAACGGCTGTAGTCGCAACACTCGCAGCGATTGCCTCCATTTATATTAAAAAAGAATGGAAAGGCTACTTCATGCTGTTCCTGCTATTAGAAATCGGAATGCTTGGAGTATTTACAGCAGAAAACTTAGTTCTATTTTTCTTATTCTTTGAGATTACCTTAATTCCAACCTTCTTCTTAATCGGAAAATGGGGTTATTTTGAAAAAGAAAAAGCAGCTTACAGCTTTTTAATCTATAACGGTTTAGGCTCAGCTGTCCTGTTAATCGTGATTATGATTTTGTTTGCGAAAACAGGAACCACCAATATTGAAATGTTAACGCAAATGATGAACGACCCGAACGTTCCATTATCGGGCGGTTTAAAACTTGGATTATTGATCGGACTACTTATCGCTTTTGGCGTTAAGCTGCCAATTTTCCCATTACACAGCTGGATGCTTCGCGTCCACGTGCAGGCGCCGCCATCGATTGTTATGATTCACTCTGGTATTCTATTGAAAATCGGTGCGTACGGCTTAATTCGTTTTGGGATGGGTATTTTCCCGGAGCAGTTTGAAAAACTTGCGGTACTCTTGGCCATCCTTGGAGTAGTAAACCTTCTCTACGGAGCGTTCCTAGCGTTCATTCAAACAGACTTTAAAATGGTCTTGGCATACTCGTCGATTTCTCACATGGGAATCGTGTTAATCGGATTAGCGGCGATGAATGAGGCAGGGGTGCAAGGGGCCATCTTCCAAGTGGTATCACATGGTTTAATCTCAGCGCTATTGTTCTTCCTAGTAGGAGCTTTCTATGAGCGCACAGATACATCATTGATGGAAAACCTAGGCGGAATGGCAAAGGGAATGCCAATTGCTTCAGGCTTCCTGCTTGCTGGAGCATTGGCGTCACTTGGCTTACCGGGTATGTCTGGATTCGTCAGTGAATTTATGGCCTTCTTAGGGCTATTTGAAGAAATGCCATGGATTGCAGCAGTCGGCTGCATAGGGATTATCATGACTGCCGTATATTTATTACGGGCCGTACTCGGCATTACGTACGGACAATCACACCGTGACTTTACAGGAGTCCTAGATTTGAAGGGCGTTGAATTCGTACCGGTTGTCGTGCTGATGGCTTTAATCGTCTTAATCGGAGTAATACCAAGCGTTCTAAGCTCACCGCTTCAAGCCACACTTGAAACGATTATGCTAGGGTTAGGAGGGTGATGAAGGATGAGTCTTGAAGAATTAACATCATTTAATTGGGGCATCATGACACCAGAGTTCATCATCGTTGGTGTAGCAGCGCTTCTCACAGTGTTAGATTTATTTATGCCGAAAAAACAAGACCGCCGAATCCTCGGCTGGATCGGAATTGCCGCCATTTTTGCCGCGATGGTTTCTCTAGTCGGATTACTTGGGGCAGTGCCTGATTCGATTTTAGAGGATACCTTCCGTCTTGATTCTTTTGGAAAAGCATTCAAACTCCTTCTTCTTGCAGGAGGAGCGCTTGTACTATTTTTAGCAGTCTCTTACAAGGCTGATGAGGGATTGGAAGAATACCGCGGTGAATTTTATTATTTATTCCTAACCGGATTACTCGGCGGAATGATTATGACATCAAGCGGCGACTTAATTACATTATTTATTGGTCTGGAATTGTTATCGATCTCTTCTTATATCTTAGCGGGTATTCGAAAAAACAACCTGCAGTCGAATGAATCAGCAATGAAATACGTCATTAACGGTTCGATTGCTACAGCGATTACCTTGTTCGGTATGAGCTATGTATACGGCTTAACAGGCTCAACGAACCTATTAGCCATTGCACGTACACTGCAAGCGTTAGCGGATGCACAGCATGCTTATTTGCTCGGACTAGCGTTCTTAATGATCTTCGTAGGATTAGGCTTTAAATTGGCTGCTGCTCCATTCCATATGTGGGCACCGGACGTTTACCAAGGAGCGCCAACACCAGTTACCGCATTCTTGAGCGTTGTATCGAAAACAGCCGGCTTTGTGATTGTGGCGCGAATTATGATTTCGATTTTTGGAGTAGCGGCTACAGAAGGCCCTGGTTCGATTCCGATTTTGTATAATATGCAGGATTACATCGCTGTCATTGCTGCAGCTACAATGATCATCGGTAATGTTGTTGCGTTGAGACAAAGTAATATTAAAAGAATGTTTGCGTACTCAAGTATTGCCCACGCAGGATACATTCTTGTTGCGTTCACATCACTGAGTTCGAACTTCTTTTACAGTGTTTGGTTCTATTTATTAGCGTACTTATTCATGAACCTTGGCGCTTTTGCAATTATCCAATTGGTAGAGGCGAAAACAGGTTCAACGAAGATAGCTGATTTCGCAGGCTTGTATCGCCGTTCACCGGTGTTAGCAGTCGCAATGGGTATCTTGCTAGTCGCATTAGCCGGCTTCCCAGGAACAGCAGGCTTCATCGGCAAGCTGAACATCTTCATCGGTGCTTTCATGGTACAGGAACCGCATTATGTATTGGCATCTGTTATGATTGCGACAACAGTAGTTTCATATTTCTACTACTTCGGAATCATGACACAAATGTTCTTCCGCCCAGCAGCGGACGACAGCAAGTTTACAAAAATTCCAGTTGGAATTGTGGTTGTTCTAATCGTCACCGTCGCAGCATCTCTACTGTTTGGAATATTCCCAGACATCGCGATCGACTTCGTAAACGAAAACTTCAACCATTTCTCAGACTTTCTACAATAGACCGGCAACTTTGGGGGAAGAACCCGGTCTAGGTCGAATAAAGGGGTAACCATATAATGCGAAAGAAGAGGCGTGGGGGCCTCTTCTTAACAAGAAAAACGGTCCTTTGAAGGGACCGTTTTTTTTGTGTGGCTATTTTTGAATCGGGTCAGGTATTTGTCCTTTTTCCTGCAGTTCATCCTTAGAATCACTATTCTTCATTTCGTTTCCAAGCTTCTTCACTTCATCCCAATCCTGTGCCATCGAGCTATTGTTTGCTGCCGCTAATGAATTCCTGTCATCCATATGATTATTCATTCTATTCTTGGTTAAAACTAATATTTTTCCTTCTTTAACAGAGTTCCCATAGTATTCGGCTTCATCGTCAGGAATTCCCATTCCAATGAGTGCTCCCGTTAATCCGCCTAAACCTGCACCTGCTATGGTTCCAATTATACTTGAAGCAATGGGACCTGCGGCGATAATGGGGCCGACTCCTGGGATTGCCAGAGCACCTACTCCTACTAATAAACCTGTTATCCCGCCGAGTGTTCCACCTGTTAAGGCACCTGTAGCAGCCTTTTCTTCCACTACCGTACCAGTTTCGTCCGCAATATGATTCACATCTTTAAGGTCTTTACCAATGACACAGATATCCTGTTTGTCGTATCCTTGTTTGACAAGCTCCTCTATCGCTACAATCGCTTCTTGTTCTGTATCATAAACACCTACAACATTCTTTTCAACCTTGTCCATTTCAATTCCTCCTCTTTTATTCGCTTCGAAAGATTCACAGTTTGATAGATAGTTTTACCCAATGGCTATCTTGATAATTTATCCTTTACTTTCCCAACGCCTTCTTCTAATTTACCTTTAGCTTGATCGACTTTACCTTCGGTTTCCGTTGAACGATCATCGGTCAATTTACCCCATTGCTCCTTTGCCTTTCCTTTAACGGTATCTACATATCCATTCACTTTATCTTTATTCATTTTGTTTCAGCCTCCTTGTATTTATTAAATTACTGGGCGTAGTTCTACTGCCGTGAGTTACTGATTAACACCATCACTTACACCGTTATCGTCAATTTTCTTCTCTAAGTTTTTTTGTGCCTGTTTTAATTCTGTTTTTACATTATTGATGGTATCATCGGCTTTTTGCTTTGTATCTGTATCTACCGCATCATTCTGTTGTCCATCACTGACCCCGTTATCTTGGTCAACCCCATCGCCGCATCCCGTTAATCCGGCAAAGGTAAGTGAAACAGCCAATCCACTAACTAGTAAACTTTTCTTCATAGCCTCTTTAGCTCCCTTCGTCGTGTTTTGTTCTGCCCTTTTTATATTCCCGTTAAAAAAGATCTGAAACTTTTTTTAGTAGAAAATGGCTGGAAAACGGTTTTCTTCCTATATAATATTTTTTTTTAAAAAACATTAAGCTGATAGAAATTGATCGTTTTTTGTTTAGCTCACTTACTAAAAGGGTAAAAGCATACTAGACAAATTAAAGGAGGAAATAAAAATGGATAAAACGTGGAAAAGGAAATTAATCATGACAGGTCTTGTTTTTGGATTAACATTTGGTGCTCTGACTGGCTGTGGAGATGGAGTGGACCAGGATAATGGAATTACTGACGGAGAACAAAAGGATGAGTTAGAGAATAAAAATCCGGAAACAAACTAAATGCTGCGGAGATAGGAAAGGGAAGAGGAACTTCTTACTCTTATCTTATTAAAAAGTAGAAAAGGAGATTGGTAGAATGCATATAAACGAAATGATGACGGGATGGACCTCGTACTTTTATCAGCTTCCCAACCTATTATTTGCCCTTTTAGTCTTATTGGTGGGCTGGCTGATTGCCAAAAGCATTGGGAAAAGTGTCGAGGCCGTATTAAAGAGGACGAGATTTGATGATAAGCTCTTTGCAAACGTTGGAACAAAGAAATATTCTTCTGAAATCATTATCGGAAAAATTGTTTATTATATCTTATTGGTAGTGGTGTGGATTATCTTTTTCAATATGCTTAACTTAAGCTTTATTGCGACGCCGCTTGTAGAAATGCTGACGATGATTACAGCAGCGATTCCAAACTTTTTAAAAGCTGCCCTTATTTTACTTTTTGCATGGGGTGTTGCCTCGCTGCTACGTATGCTCTTTAAAAAGGGAGCGGCTCTGGTTCATTTAGAACGCCACTTAGTAAAATGGAAGATTGCGATAAGTCAAAGTGAAGCGGTAAACAAGGTTAACGGTATCGCAACGGCACTCTTCTATTTTGTAATTTTACTTTTCCTGCCTGGAGTATTAGGAGCCCTGCAGATTGAAGGAGTTTCAGAACCATTTGCAGATACGCTTTCAACCTTACTTGCCTTCATACCTAAGCTATTTGCGGCCGCTCTTATTGTGTTTGTAGGCTGGCTGATTGCAAAAATAGTCCGAGATATTCTAACAAACTTCTTAAACAGTATTGGTACGGAAAAGCTTGGTCAACGTATAGGTATTGTAAAAACGACGGATACGACAAGTCTTTCAAGTATTATCGGAAATATCGCGTTTATTTTAATCTTAATACCTACCATTATTACAGCCTTAGAAAAACTTGAATTAAAAGGCATTTCGGATCCAGCAATTGGTATGCTCCAAGATGTCGTATCGGTTATACCAAACATTGCGGTCGCCGTAATTCTAATATTAGTAGGGATATGGCTTGGTAAATGGGTGGAGAAAATCGTTACACAAATGCTATGGCGTTTAAAGGTTGATAATATCTTTATCCACATGGGTCTTGGTTCACTTAAAACAGAGCAATCCACCTACACACTTTCTCAAATCATTGGATTGCTAGCCAAAATTGTTGTTATTTTATTATTTACGGTTGAAGCCTTACAAATTGTCCAATTGGAGTTCCTTGTCGTTCTTGGAACTGGTGTGATTTCGTATCTACCAATGTTGTTTGCGGCCCTAATTATCTTAGGAATTGGTTTATATCTAGGTAACTTAGTACAGCGCATTTTACAAAATATCCTTAAGAACAGCTATTCTAGAACTCTCGCCGCTGTTGCGAAATATGCCATTTTTACGATAACTATCTTTATGGCATTGGATCAACTGGGTGTTGCGCATTCCATCGTCAATGCTGCATTTATCCTTCTATTAGGTGGATTAGCGTTAGCTTTTGGACTTGCATTCGGTCTTGGAGGAAAGGATTTTGCTTCCAAGTATCTGCGTAAGCTAGACCATAAAATCGATAATAAAATAATAGAATAATAGATTCGTTAAAGCTAAACGAAACGATAACAATCCGGATCTACATGATTTCGGATTGTTATTTTTATAAGAAGGGAGGAAGGCTGCTTAATGATCATATTGAATCTACTATTAATTGCCCTATTAATCGCACTAACGGGTTTTTTTGTAGCGATAGAATTTGCGATTGTAAAAGTACGTCCATCTAGAATTGATCAATTGATTTCGGAAGGAAAAAAGGGTGCGGTATCGGCTAAAAAGGTGGTAAACCATTTAGATGAATACCTATCAGCCTGTCAGCTGGGGATAACGGTTACAGCACTCGGACTTGGGTGGTTGGGAGAGCCTACGGTGGAAAAACTAATTCACCCCTTGTTTTCGGCATTAAATATGAATGAATACATCGCACATATTATATCTTTTATCCTTGCCTTTGCCTCCGTTACGTTTCTGCATGTCGTAGTGGGGGAACTAGCTCCTAAGACTGTTGCCATTCATAAAGCCGAGGAGGTAGCACTTCTGTTAGCTGCTCCCATCATTGGGTTTACCAAAGTAATGCGGCCATTTATTTGGGCACTAAACGGTTCTGCCAGGCTGCTGGTCGGAATCTTTGGCTTAAAGCCAGAATCGGAACAGGAATTAGCTCATTCGGAAGAAGAGCTTCGTTTGCTTTTGTCGGAAAGCTATAAAAGGGGTGAAATCAATCAAAATGAATTAACCTATGTGAACAATATTTTTGAATTTGATGAGAGAATCGCAAAAGAAATAATGGTCCCGCGGACGGAGATGAGCACGCTAACGATTAACGATACCATTGATGTGTTTTTAAACAGGGTAAGAACGGAAAATTATTCTCGGTATCCTGTCATTGAGGGTGACAAAGACAACATTATAGGGATTCTTAACGTTAAAGTGATTGTAACGGCCCAAATAATGAATAAAAATCATAAGGAAGAAGTGAGTCTAAGACCCTTCATTAAACCTGTGATTAAAGCAATTGAAACCATCCCCATCCATGACTTATTGGTGAGAATGCAAAAAGAACGTACTCAAATGGCCATCCTTGTCGATGAATACGGTGGAACATCAGGGTTAGTGACAGTTGAGGATATTATTGAGGAAATTGTTGGTGAGGTAAGGGATGAATTTGATACCGATGAAGTCGCAAAGATTCAAAAGGTAAAGGAAAATCATTATTTACTGGATGGAAAAGTTTTAATTGAGGATGTTAACAGTTTACTCGGTATAAACATAACCGGTGAAAGAATCGATACAATCGGTGGCTGGTTTCTTACACAAAACTTTGACGTTGCTATTGGGACAGAGGCTAAATTCGATGGATACCTGTTCAAAGTCCGTGAGGCTGTTGGTTACCATATTTTGTATTTAGATGTAAAGAAAATTGTTAGCTAAGCAAATGGAAAAACAAAGGAAGGCACACGTCATTTTATATAGCGTGTGCCTTTTTATGTCAGTATGAGGAGTGATTTGGGATTGAGTCGAACCTGCCCTTATGGTGATTATTGGTACTCGCTAACCGGCGTATGTTGGGTATTCTTAAGTTTTTCCTCCATGATTTTAATGTCATTTTTAAATAGCTTGGAAATGACGTTTTTTTCTCCGAATAACAGAATCTGATCACCTTCGTGTATTTTTGTGTGATAGATATTTCTTCTGAGTTTTAATTCGCCTCTTTTGATAAACAATACAACAAACTCTAACTGGTCATGATCATGAATCACTTGATTGATCTGTTTTTGAAAGAGAGAAGATTCTTTATAGATATGAAGATTTAGCAGCTTGTCTTGTTTTTCTGACATAAAGATATCCCTTATTGGCAGATCACCAAGTTCAATATTCTGTTTCATGTCTTGCTTAAATAACTTGGATAATTTAGTTTGTACACTCTTTAGCTTTAAAATGGCAAAAGCAAGCAGAACACCGCCTGCCGCATAGAAAATATCTTTCGTTCGAAGATCCTCTGATAAAATATTACTAATCGATGAAATGATAACAGCAAGTGAGAAGGCCCCAAATAGGATTAGAAAAGTGGCTAGTTTCCTGCGAACCGGGTGACCTAAAATCAGCTCAGACTCTCCAGTCGTAAAACCTGTACCTGTCATCAATGAAATGACCTGAAACCTCGAAATCTCCAATTTGAGGTCTGTTAGCCGAAAGAGAATCACAAAAATTTCGATGACAGCAGTAATGATGATGAAATAGACGAGTAGAAAGAATAGATTCATTTTTTTCACCTCTGAATCCAAAAATTGGCTGGGGCTGCAAGCACCCCAACCTTTTTATCACTGGATTTTCTACTAAATAAACGAACAGTTCGTGTGACTTACTAGTTAAATACCCGATATATGTTGTCTTAAACCTTTTCGAAAGAAAAATAACCTATTTAATAGATATTTCAATAGTTTACGAGTATTTCAAAACTATTAAACGGAGAAAAAGGTGTTTTAGAATGGTCATTAGGTGGTACAACATAAACAAGGGTTACAAGTTATGGGATTTAAAGGAGGTGTTTATATGAAACGAGTTTTATCGATGAAAGGAATTTTAACGTTTTTGGGAATGGGAGTATCGATCGCAAAGTGGTTAGCCTCTAAACCCAACAGAATGAAGGTGAAAAATATACTCGGAAAATTGAACATTACACCTACGCTTGATAAGAAATAAACATTTCCTAATAGAAATGAGGAAATCAAAAGACGTGCGGTGCTTCGCATGTCTTTTTGTGTTATCAACTATTTTTGTAAATCTCCAAAAATGTGGGATTAGCTTCATTAAGGAACGGGTATGTATTCATAAAGGGTTTTGATGAATGGAGTTGAGGAACATGCTACAAACGAAGGCATTTCGATTTGGTTACGGTCTTTTGCTTATTTTTTTAATTATTTTTGTAGCAATGAAAATTGATTTTATTTTCCGACCTGTCTTTTTACTTGTCCAAACACTCTTTTTCCCCTTCTTGTTTGCCGGGGTGCTCTTTTACTTATTTCGCCCACTGGTGAATTATCTTCAGTTGAGAAATATTCCAAAGATACTTTCTATCCTGCTGATTTATTTAGTATCCGGTCTTTTAATCGCATTATTAATCTCTCTTGGCAGACCCGTTCTGAAAGAGCAAATGAAGAGTTTCGTTGATATCACACCTCAAATCATTGAGGTCATACCGGACAAATTGACTGAGCTGCAACAGAGTAAATGGATCAATCATTTACAAGAAAATGACAGTGTTGATTTAGACAAGGCTTCCAAAGCGATTAAAAAGTCGGTTTCGTCAAGTCTCTCTACTATTGGAACAAATTTAATGAATATTATCGGGGTAGTCGCAAGTATTGTAACGGTCTTTGCGACTGTTCCGTTTATTCTCTATTACATGTTAAAAGAAGGCGAAAAGGCGCCTCAGCATATTCTTCGTTTATTGCCAGCCAAGCAGCAGAAAAATGGACGAAAGATAATAGCAGATTTAGATGAAGCGCTCAGCTCTTATATCCAAGGCCAAATTCTTGTTAGTTTTTGTATAGGTATCATGCTCTTTATCGGTTATTTGATTATTGACCTTGACTACTCCCTTCTTATTGCGATTTTTGCAATGTTTACCAATGTCATCCCGTTTATCGGTCCAATCCTTGCGATTACTCCTGCAATGATTATTGCGTTTATTGATTCACCGATTATGGTGGTAAAAGTCCTCATTGTCATGATTGTCGTCCAACAGATTGAAGGACACATTATTTCACCTCAGGTGATGGGGAAAAAGTTAGAGATCCATCCGCTCACAATTATATCCTTATTACTTGCAGCAGGACGTATAGGAGGGGTTCTTGGGTTAATCATAGCGGTTCCTATGTATGCGGTCATAAAGGTGATTGCTCATCATACCTATCGGTTATGGAAGTTGAGAAAAGATAAATCAATAGAAGAAAAAATAATCAAGGGGGAAAACAAGGATGAAACGAAGTCATACAATAATGCAATTTTTTGAATGGAATCAACTAGGGTGGTAACGAGCAGGAACAACTGGATCGATTACAAGGTTTCAAGCTTATACATTAATGGGTAGATAAAAGGAAGGAAGTAAGGGAGGGATAAGAAATGTTATCAAAAGAAGAGCTGAGCTATTTTAAGAAAAAATTATTACAACTTAAAGAAGAAACGATTCAAATGGTAGAAGCCAGTCAGCCTTTGTCGTTCGAGGATTACGGAGAATTAACAAGCTATGATAATCATTTTGCGGATACGGCCACACAATTAGAAGAAAGAGAAAGACAAAGTGTTTTGCATGATACAGCAAACAATCTCCTCGAAGAAGTGAAGGAGGCTTTGGAGCGGATTAACACAGGATCTTATGGCGTTTGTGTCGATACAGGAGAACGCATTTCCTATGAAAGGCTTAAAGCCCTGCCGTATGCCAAACGAACGGTAGAAGCGCAAAAAGAGCAGGAGAAAGAGAAAATGGCTAGCCTTCCGGAGGATCCGTCATTTTTAACCCCGGAGGAAGATGTAAGAGGAGATAAGCGGATTCAAACCGTGGATGAACTGATAAGCGTGCATGGAAACTCATCGTCATAAAATTTATTCGTAAAAAAAAATGTCTTCTTTTCGAGAGAAAGGAAGGCATTTTTATGTTGAAAGGGATTGTTAATCGAAGAGAAAATAAAAAAGAGTTGGGGTCCTAGGACCCCAACCACTGCTCTATTATTGGATTTTCTCATTGTAAAATTGAACGGAATACTGTGCTCCTTCGCTCACCATTTCGTTATCGGCAAAATCCCTCGGGTGCGGATTGCCGCCCTTTTCGATTGGTAGCTGCTCTGATTTCGCATATACATTCGGTTTTACCTTACGTTTCCAGTCTCTTAACACACTTTCAGCTTTAATCCTGTTCGGTTTGTTTGATAGCCATACTGCAGCTGATGCCCCAATTCCTACCGCTACCAGTGAGCTCATACTTACAACTTTACTCATCAATAAAACCTCCTTAAGATTTGGACTTGTTCTGTACATACCCGTTTCCTTTCTCGATGAAACCTTTTTTACGTTTGGTTAACTCTATTTAAGGGAATTAAAGGGTTGATTGGAAGGAGGGATTAGTTTGGAGAGAAATATTAATTTTGACCACTGGAAATGGGTTCAATTAAAAAAGGATGAGCTAAATGCAGTATGGGAACAGGAGACCATACTTTCTGGCTGGCTGTCCTCTGTTCGAAAAAATCAAACCAACTTCGTGAAAGTGCATGGGTTGATAGATGGGGAAAGGGTCGTGAATGGGTCTCTTATTTATAGACAAAATGAGGATAAGGAAGAAGACCGTCAAATTTTTCATTTCTATATAACTTCAAATACATTATTTACGATTGATTTAGAGTTTACCTCTTTTAAACAACTGTCCCCAGAAGTGATGCTGCGGCAGCTTAATAAAACAGAGAATGCAGTAGATGGCTTTTTATTTTTGCTAGGAGAGCTGGTTAATGACTTACTGGGTGAGATTGACCAGTTCGAAGAGTCGCTCCATAAGCTGATGTGGGGTGTGAAAAAAAGGAATGATATGAGGATTTTAGAACATGTTTTTTGTCAGAGGCATGAGCTGTTGGTTTGTAAAAATCTCTTGATTCCAATCCAGGAGCTGAAAATGGCGATAGAGGAAAATGATTTTCCTGCCGTCAATAACGGAGATATTTTTATCCGAACATGTAAACGGATAGACCGGGCGATGGTTCTGCTAAGGGAGTATGAACAGGAGTTAGACTCGATGATTCATTTAGAAGAGGTCATATCGTCCCATCGGGGAAATGAAATTATGAAAACCTTAACGGTTCTGACGATTATTTTTACCCCTATTATGGCTTTAGGAGCGCTATGGGGAATGAATTTTAAACATATGCCGGAGCTCGAGTGGAAGTATGGTTACCTGGTTTCTATTATTTCGATTGTCTTGTCAACGGCTCTACTCTATGGCTACTTAAAGTCGAAGGGCTGGACAGGGGATCTTTTAAAAGGGAAAAAGAAAGGTTCATTTTTTCATTGAAAAAGGTTTGAACCTAGTAGAATCGGGTATAACACTATCAAGGTTAGAAACTAGCTAACCTAATCAAAACGATAGAGTTGAAGGAGGGTGGTTGAAGTATGTGGTTGCATTGTTCGGTAAAACCAGCAGGAATGAAAAACGGCAATCTGAAAAAATAAGAGGAGGAAACCATGATGACTAAAAATTATGTTGATGACAAGGAAATGGAATCATTAAGACGTAAGGATGAAAACGAATTTACCGACAGGAACGAAAAAGGACGAACGGGATATAACGATGGAGAAGATCCTTCGATGAAGCAAGAATTTCCTGGCGACGGGATTGTGGAAGATTTAAGAGAGCTTTCACGCCAGAACGGGCAAAGAGATGACGACCCCGCCTTTTTAAGTGGTGAAAATGTCCAACAAGAGAATGACAGGCAGAGATATGGTGATTCGATTTCCAAGAATGGTGATAAACAATTTCAAGATCCCCCATCGAAATCGCAGAGTAAAAGTAACGATTAAAATAGTAACTGATTCTTAATCTACCATACACTACCTTTACTATATAAGAGGCTTGCACAAATGGGTGCAAGCCTTTTTCTTACATCCAAATCACTACTATTTCACTAGGCTTTTATAACTATTCGAAAACTTTCCTTATTTTGGTATAATGCTAGAAAAATATTTTTTAAAATAATAGGTTTAGCTTCTATTATAAAGGGTATGTAACCATTAACTATTTTTCAGAGGTGATGACATGAAGGTAAATATTGAAGAACATCAGAATGAGAAGGAAATACTTGTGAGTGTTACCGGAGAAATCGATGCGTATACGGCACCAAAGCTTCGTGAGGAGTTACTGCCTCTTACGGAGGGGAAAAATAAAGTCATTACGGTGAATCTAAAGGATGTCTCCTACTTGGATAGTACCGGGCTTGGTGTGTTTGTAGGGATGTTTAAGCAACTGAACAAAAACGAGGGAGAACTTAGGCTGGTTGAGTTATCAGACCGCCTGAAGCGTCTGTTTAAGATTACCGGTTTAAGCCATATTATGAGTATTTCCGACAAAACAGAGGATGGGGGACGATGAAACACGTGATGGATTATGTTGAAATGAAGATTCCAGCCAAACCGGAGTATGTGGGTGTCATTCGATTAACAATTTCAGGAATAGCCAGCACCATGGGATATACATATGAGCAAATTGAGGATATAAAAATTGCCGTAAGTGAAGCCTGCACAAACGCGGTGCAGCATGCCTATCCGGATGAGGAAGGCGGAGAAGTCATTGTTGGCTTTGGTATTTACGAGGATAAGTTAGAAACGATGGTTGCTGACAGCGGTCAAAGCTTTAATTTTATACAGACAAAAGAAGAACTTGGCCCTTATACAGAATCAAGTACAGTCGATCAACTCACAGAGGGAGGGTTAGGTTTATATCTGATCGAAACGCTCATGGATGAAGTCCGTGTTTCGAATACGTCCGGAGTAACGGTCTTCATGGTGAAGTATCTAGGCGAGGAGCGTGAAAATCATGACAAAGCCACCTCAGACCGTGAAACGAACTAAAGAAGAAATATATGCGTTGATCCAGGATTTTCAGGAGAACGAGAGTGAAACCGCCCAAATTCTCTTAGTGGAACAGTACACCAATCTGATTGGGAGTATTGCGAGAAAATATTCAAAAGGCAGGAATTTGCATGAAGATATTGTCCAGGTAGGGATGATTGGATTATTGTCTAGCATCAGACGCTTCGACCCTAGCACCGGGAATCATTTTGAAGCCTATTTAGTTCCGATGGTGATTGGTGAAATCAAGCGTTTTTTAAGGGACAAGACGTGGGATGTACATGTACCAAGGCGGATAAAGGAAACATGGCCCAAATTGAATGGAGCCGTGGATGAGCTGACTAACCGCTATCAACGCTCACCTAAGATACCTGAAATAGCTGAGCATTTAGGGATTTCTGAAGAGGAAGTACTAGAAACAATGGAATTAGGAAAAGGGTATCAAACAGCTTCTGTGGACCAAACCATTGAAACCGGTTCCGATGGGAGTGGGGTTACTGCGTTAGATGTGATCGGGTCAGAAGATAAAGGATATGAAAAAATCGACCAGCAGCTGCTGCTCGAGAGCGTCCTTCATGTGTTGAACGAAAGGGAGAAGCAAATCATTCAGTCGACGTTTATCGAAAACAAAAGCCAACGCGAAGTGGGGGAGCTGCTAGGAATTTCGCAAATGCATGTCTCTCGTATGCAAAAAAAGGCGATTGAGAAGTTGCGTAAGGCTCTTGCCCGGAACCCGCGTCAGGATTGTTCCATCTAATAAAGTGCCTGACCCTGATTGAGGATGGAGGTCAGGCATCACCTTTTGCAATAGGGGGGAAGCCCAATGCCAATGAAGATTGTCATCGTCGATGATAATAGTACGAATCTCATGATTGTGGAGAAAATCCTAAGGAAAGCAGGCTATGGTAATTTGCTTAAGCTCTCATCTGCAGGGGAGTTGTACCAATATTTACAGCTTGATGCACCTAATCCGAGTGAAGTACCGGTCGACTTAATTTTAATGGATATGATGATGCCGGAAATTGATGGAATTGAAGCCTGCAGGACGGTACTAGCCACTGAAAGGTTCTCCGACCTGCCTATTATTTTTGTTACGGCGATGGGAGATTCCAATAAAATGGCCGAGGCGATGGATGTGGGAGCCCTTGATTATGTGTTGAAACCGATTAATAAAGTTGAACTCCTCGCCCGGATTCGTTCCGTCCTGCGGTTAAAGCAAGAAAAAGATTTGCGGAAGGAACGGGACAGACGAATTCAGTATGAATTGGACCTAGCCAGGCAAGTGCAGCGAAGTATGCTTAGCAGCCCGCTAAAGGAAAAGGATATCAGCATTTCCTCTGTGTACAGGCCCACCTTTGAGCTTGCCGGCGACTTCTATGCCTGGTATCAGATTAGTCCGAATCAATATGGCGTAATTCTGCTTGATATGATGGGGCACGGGATTTCTTCCTCACTTGTCGGGATGTATATCTATTCCGCGTTAAAAGATACGATTACGGGAATCGTTGATCCGGAAAAGGTCCTGTTAGAGCTGAACAGGCGAATGAATCAGCTTCATAACCCTGATAGTTTAATGAACTACTATTTTACGGCGATTTACTTTGTCCTCGATACGAAAAAACAAAGTATTGAATATGTCAATGCGGGTCATCCCGCGGGAATTGCAATTGTGGATCAGGAAGTGAAGCTGTTAACAGAAGGGTCATGTGCTCTCGGCTTTTTTGAGGATATTGAAGTCACCAAAGGGGTCATTTCTTACCGCGAATCTGCGCGGATCCTGTTGTTTACGGATGGGCTATCAGAATGGCTGGAGGAAAAATATGAAGATGCAACAGATAAGCTGATTGGCGCTTTGCAAGCGGAGGATATGCAGGATCCTGAGGCGTTACTTCATCAACTGCAGCCAGGCTGGGAGCTCGTCAATCCCCCAAAAGACGATATGTGTCTCGTCTTGATTTCTACAAATGCCTCATCATAGAAGGGTGTCAGCGCTATGGCTGACACCCCGGTTTAAGTGTTTTTTACCCGCCTAGATATGCTTCAAACATCCATCTATGCTTTTCTAACGAGGTACGAATGTGAACGAGTAAATCGGCAGTCGGCTGATCCTCATTCTCCTCGGCAAGCGAGATCCCTTCTGTCAGCTCCGTACAAATCATCTCAAAATCATCAGCCAGTGTTTGGACCATTTGCTGCGCACTTTCTTCCCCTGTTGCTTCTTTTAGAGTGGTAAGCTCAAGGGTCTCTGTGAGTGTTGCCACCGGTAATAACCGTTGCGACAGCATTCTTTCCGCAATCGTATCAAGATGTAAGGCAGCTTCCTTGTATAGTTCCTCAAATTTAACGTGCAGGGTAAAAAAGTTCTCGCCCTTTACATACCAGTGGAAATGATGCAGTTTCATATGAAGAACGGAAAAGTTCGCCACCTGCCTGTTGAGAGTATCCGTTAAAGTTTTGTTTTTTGACTTTGTTTTAGTAGTTGTTGCCATTGTTTTACCTCCTCTATTTATGTGGTGTACTTATTACATACCCGGTTTACTAGATTTGAAACTAGTAATTTTTCCTCCTAGGATAAGTAGATATGCCGTTCATAGGTTTGATGAAGGACAAATCGAGCCAAGCGGATTGGAGAAATGTCCTTTATAGGGGTGATGAAGGACAAATCGAGCTAAGCAGATTGGAGAAATGTCCTTCATAGGGTTGATGAAGGACAAATCGAGCCAAGCGGATTGGAGAAATGTCCTTCATAAGGGTGATGAAGGACAAAACGTGCCAAGTAGATTGGAGAAATGTCCTTCATAGGGGGGATGAAGGACAAATCGAGCCAAGCGGATTGGAGAAATGTCCTTCATAGGGGGGATGAAGGACAAATCGAGCCAAGCAGATTGGAGAAATGTCCTTCATAAGGTTGGGACCAAATTCCCATTGGGTGAGATTGCTAGAAACGATATGATAGAATCAACTATTTTTTTACAAAGGGGGAAGCAGAGAATGAAGGGAGTACATTTCAACATTCACACGAAAATTATTACAGGCTATGTTTTCATTTTGGTTTGCTTAGTGGTCTCCCTGCTGATCGTCATGAATCGGATGTCGGCTATGCAGGAAGAAGTCGATTTCGTCTCGCAGCATGATATTGAGGTTCACAATTTGGCCAATCAGATTCAAAAGAATGTTCTCGATATGGAAACGGGCATGAGAGGGTATGTGATTACAGGCAATGAGGAGTACCTCGAGCCCTACAATACAGCTAGCCGGAGCTGGCTCGACAACTTCAACAAACTTCACTCCCTGCTTGCGAATAACGGGACGCAGCAACGAAATTTAGAGGAAATTAAACCGCTGATTATGAACTATATCACCAGTTCAGCAGAATATGCGGTTAATCATAAAAGGGAAAATAACCAGACTGCTTTGGACGACTTTTTTAATAATAACAAAGGTAAAAAAAGGACAGATGAGCTCCGGACGCACTTTGATACCTTTCTTGAAAATCAAACGAACCTAACAAATAAGCGTGTTGAGCAGCTGAATCAGGACAATAACAATCTAAAAATGACATTGTATGGCATCATCTTGGTGGTTACTCTGATTACAATTGCAACGGCTGTATTCCTGTCCAATTCGATTGTTAAAACGATTAAGCAGGTTGTCCGGACAATAAAAAGTGTTACGGATTCGAGAGAGTTAGAGGTTGACCTTTCCACAAGAATTGAGGTCAGTACTCATGATGAAACCCGCGAACTTGCGGAAGCGATGAACGAGCTTCTCAGCAATCTTGAGAAACAGAATTGGATTCAGAAAAGCATGGCTGAAATCTCGACCATGTATCAGGGGATGACGGATTTGACAGAATTGACGCATGCCTTTATCACCAAGCTTGCTCCTATGCTTGAAGCGGTTTACGGTGTCGTCTATTTGCGCAGGAATCAAGGCAGCGAAGTTCGTTATGTGAAAGAGGCCGGTTATGCCGTTGTCTCGAAAGAAGGGGCTGCGGCGAGTTTCCGCTTAGGAGAAGGGTTAATCGGCCAGGCAGCCATGGATAAAAGAATCTTCCTGATTGATAAGCTGCCAGAGGAACATTTTAAAGTCGCATCGGGGTTAGGTCATTCTTCTCCTCGAAATCTTTTGGTTGCACCGATTTTAGTGGATGGCAGGGTAGAAGCGGTGGTTGAGTTCGCGGCGTTTCAGCCGTTTATTGCTCATCATTTAACCTTATTGGATCTGCTTCAGGATAAGTTTGGTTCTGCCATTACAAATGTAGCTGGAAGGATGGAAGTAGAAAGGCTGCTCGGGGAATCACAGGTGTTAACCGAAGAGCTTCAGGCTCAATCTGAGGAACTTCAAGCCCAATCGGAAGAGCTGCAAATGCAGCAGGAACAGCTGCGGATTACCAATGAATATTTAGAAGAACAGAAGCATTTCGCTGAACAAAGGGCGTTTGACTTGAAAAAAGCAAAGGATGAACTGGAAGACTATTCAAGGAAACTGCAGATGAGCTCGCAGTATAAAACGGACTTTTTGGCGAATATGTCTCATGAGCTGCGCACGCCATTAAATAGTATTCTGATTCTTTCACAAATGCTGATGGAAAATGACGAGGAAATGGACAGCTCAGAAGTGAAGGAATCCTCCCGGGTCGTCTACACGGCCGGAAGCGATTTGCTGCGGCTGATTGATGATATCCTTGATTTATCAAAAATTGAAGCAGGTAAAATAGAAATTTTAACCGATGAAGTCAACGTGACGGAAATTCCACAAATGATGAAGAGCATGTTTGACCCCGTTGCAGCCAAAAAGAATCTAACCTTTGAGGTGCATACAGCTGCAAATGTACCTTCTGTGATCACGACAGACGGGCAGCGCTTGCAGCAAATTTGGAAGAATCTATTATCCAATGCCTTTAAGTTTACGGAACAGGGTTCTGTACAGGTAAGAATTGAACGGGCCGAACCCGAAAAGATTGAGGAGCTATTGCCTGGTCTGGATGAGGAGGAAATGGTGCTGGCCATCTCCGTGACTGATACAGGAATCGGAATTGTTCAGGAGAAGCAGCAAATTATCTTCGAAGCGTTCCAACAGGTGGATGGTACCACCAATCGGCAATTTGGCGGGACTGGTTTAGGGCTATCGATATGCCGTGAATTTACCCGTTTACTTGGAGGTGCGATTACCGTTCAAAGCGAGCCGGAAAAAGGGAGCACGTTTACCCTGTATATCCCTGGAAGACTGGAGGCAGCTGAATATCCTCTGAATTTTGATCAACTAGCGCTAGATGAGGTAGCAGTAAGTGTGAGCGAGTTGGCAGAGGACCAGCAATCGATTAGCGAAGAAACAGAAACGGTCGAGGTGGTGGAAGCAGAGGCTACTGATGCCCAGTTATTTAAAGGAAAGAAAGTGCTGTTGGTTGAAGATGACCGCCGCAATGTATATGCACTAGTCACCGCTCTTGAGAAAAAGGGTGTGAAGGTTCAAGTGGCAGAGAACGGCAAGCGAGCCATTGAATTTTTACAGGAACAAGCAGACTTTGACCTCGTTTTCATGGATATCATGATGCCGGTGATGGGGGGCTATGAAGCGATGAAGGTGATTAGGCAGGACTTGGAAATGGAAAGACTGCCGATTATTGCGCTGACGGCCAAGGCAATGAAAGGTGAACGGGACAAGTGTATGGAAGCAGGTGCTTCCGATTATATTATGAAACCATTAAATATCAATCAGTTATACTCGTTGATGCGGGTGTGGCTGACCGAGCAGGTGAATGTGGATTGAATGAAACAACCAAGGAGTTCGTAAAAGACATCAATCAGCTGGAGCCAAATGAACTTCAGGAAATAGAAATTAAATTACTGCTTGAGGGCTTGTACCAAATGTATGGCTATGACTTCCGAAGCTATGTCAGGGGCTCAATTGGCAGGAGGATTTTAAACCGGATGAAGGCGGAGAGGCTTCCGACCATCACGGCTTTATTGGAAAAAGTACTCCACGAACCGGGGGTTTTGGAGCGTCTTTTGAATGATTTTTCCATTCGGATGACGGAAATGTATCGAGATCCCAGCTTTTTTGCCGCCTTTCGAAGCGAAGTGGTGCCATTGCTTCGACAGCTTCCGGAAATCCGGATTTGGCATGCGGGCTGCGCGACGGGTGAGGAGGTTTATTCCATGGCGATCCTTTTGCAGGAGGAGGGCCTAATGGAAAAAACGAAAATCTACGCAACGGATATGAATGAAAAGGCCCTGATGGCTGCGCAAAAGGGAGCGTTTCCGCTTAAAAAGATGCAGCAATATACGAAAAATTACTTGAAAGCGGGTGGGAAAATGGCGTTTTCCGAGTACTATACCACGGACCATCAGTTTGCTTATTTTTCACCCAGCTTGAACGAGAATCTTACCTTTGCCCAGCACAATTTGGTGAGTGACAGCTCGTTTAATGAGTTTCATGTGATTTTATGCCGAAATGTGATGATCTATTTTGATAACATCCTGCAGCAGCAGGTTCATCGTCTGTTTTATGACAGCCTGGCGGACGGCGGTTTCATTGGACTGGGAAGTAAAGAATCAATATTAGGGATGCCAAAGGGAATGAACTACGCAGAATTTATTTCAAGTGAAAAGATCTATCGAAAAAAATTAGATGTCTGACTTCACGTCAGGCATCTTTATTTATGTTTGATAGGTTTGATGAAAGGGTATTTCTCTTTAAAAAGACTGTGAGGGGAACAGGATGAGAATAAGAATCGAGATATTCTTTGTCATGATAATGATTTTCTGCTGCTGGATGGTTCTTTTTACAAGATTCCCTTTTTGGTGGAAAGCAATTGGGTTTAGTTTGTATGCAGGTATCATTTTATACAGCGTGGCAGAATTATGGCTTCAGAATCGTTCCGTACCGAGAACTCTTTTATGGACATGCTTGTTAATGTTGGTCCCGGTAGGAGGCTATATTTTCTATATTTATTCAGGACAATTGCTCTTTAAAGGGGACCTTTTTAAAAGCAAACGCGCCAGTGACCGCGATCTGTTTGAGGCACTCGGTAAAAAAAAGCGGCCTGTTGAGGTGCCGACTGAGCTTAATGACCAGCAACGTGGGTTTATCGGTTATCTTGAACGGGTGACTTTAACCGACCAAAACCAGAATACCAGAACCCAAATTTTAAAAAACGGGGAAGAAACCTTTCAGGAGGTGAAACAGCGGTTGAAGGAAGCGAAGGACTTTATTCATTTAGAGTATTATATCTTTCGTTATGACCGGCTGGGGCAGGAGCTAATGGATATCTTGAGCGATAAAGTAAAGGAAGGAGTGGAGGTCAGGCTGATTTACGATGCGTTCGGAAGCTATTCCCTTTCCGAACAGGATAGAAGAAAAATGGCGGACTCTGGGATTCAGCTTCACCCTTTTCTGCCGCTGAAATTTGGATGGATTACGCAGAAGTTTAATTTCCGCAATCATCGGAAGATTATTGTCATTGATGGGAAAATTGGATTTGTCGGCGGGTTGAATGTGGGAGTGGAATATCTTGGTGAGGACAACAAGATTGGTTTTTGGTGCGATACGCATGTTTTGCTGGAAGGAGAAGCGGTCCAGACACTGCATGCTGTTTTTTTATTAGATTGGAAATATGTCTGCGGAGAAAAGCTGTTTGTAGATCCTCGTTATCTCAAGGCGGTGCCGGCTAAGGGGGATGGTCTTGTCCACGTGGTCGCTACTGGACCGGAAACCCGTGACATGGGTGATCATTTTTATGCGCTGATTACCTGTGCAACTGAATCGATATGGATTGCGACACCGTACTTTATTCCCAATCAGACCATTATGACAGCACTGCGGGTGGCGGCGAAAAAGGGTATTCAGGTCCGGCTTATGGTGCCTGAGAGCAATGACGGTTTTCTCACCCAGTATGCCACTCAATCCTATTTTCCGGAACTTCTTCGTGCAGGAATTGAGCTCTACACCTACCAAAAAGGCTTCTTACATAAAAAGGTAATCATTGTCGACGGTGACATCGCCTCGATTGGGACGGCGAATATCGACTTGCGAAGTTTTCACTTGAATTTTGAGGTAAATTTGTTTTTAACAGGTAACGACAGCATTGATGACCTTGTTACTCATTTTGAAGAAGATCTTAAAGAATGCAGCCGTGTCAGGCCGGTTGCTTTTTACAAAAGAGGGCTGGCTGTTAAATGGAAGGAATCTTTTGCCCGGCTGTTCTCTGGTGTCCTCTAGCTATAAAATAAAAAAGATTACCTGAGCCAGGCATTAGCCTGGCTTTTTCAGCTTCGAGTTAGGATGGAGAATTTGTTAGGCAGATAAACAAAGGAAATAGGCAGATAAAAGGGGATCTATGCAGGTAAGCGAGCAAAATTAGAAGGTAGGGGAGTCATTTTGGCAGGTAAGAGGTTTTATATAAAAAAGAAGACTGCAGCATTTGCAGTCTTCATTTCTTTCTATATTATACGTTTCGTCTAATCATTCGAAGCACAAGGCTTAGGATAAGTACAAAGACGATGGCACCGAGGAGTGCTGGTAAAATGTAAAATCCTCCAATTACAGGTCCCCATCCACCTACAAGCGAACCAATCCAGGCCCCGATGAACCCTGCAATGATATTTCCAATCACGCCGCCCGGAACATCACGCCCCAGAATCAGTCCAGCCAACCAGCCGATAACTCCTCCAATAATTAATGACCATATAAATCCCATGATAATCTCTCCTTTACTGTTTTTTCGTGAGTATGGTTAGTACATACCCGCCAATTTCAGCATCTAAACTTATAAATGAAAAAACTTGTCACGATTTTGTTCCACACGTTCTATTAAGCTGTTCTCATTGTTGTTCATAAGGGTTCCCAGATAACGCTGGCAAACTTTTAATTCATAAGATAATTGAATAAATCCTTCCCGATCCCGATCATCTAGACACTGATCGATTTTTTGTTTTAACAAACTAATCTTTGTAATTAACTCTGCCCTTTTCTTCATTTTATACCTCCCAATTATTCTTTTTTTAAATAACTAAAGGTTAAATACCCCAATATCTGATCACTTAAACTTTTTTAAAAAATAGGTTTCGTTTATTTACAGAGAGGATATATAACTGGTACAAGCTGACACATCAGCTGACTATAACGCTTGAGGAGGAATGAAAATGGAAAATTTAAAAATAGTAGAAAATGGAGTCGAAGCAAAAAAGGAAATCGCTCAATTTCAGATGCAGGGATTTACAAAGGACGAAATTTATTTATTCGCACATGACCATAACCGTGCTGAACATCTTACAGATGCACTGAATATAAGCGCAATTGGTGTGGGAGAGCAGGGGGTCTTTGAATCGATTGCCAACGTATTTCGCTCCAGGGGGGATGAACTGCGATCGAAGTTAGAGTCACTGGGGTTATCAGCTCATGCGTCGGAGCTTTGTGAAGAACAAATGGATCATGGAAGAGTCATTGTCATCGCATCTAAATCGGCTTAATCTAGGTAACTAAAAAATAATGAGGTGAAATAATCATGAAGAAGTCTGATCAAAGCGTAGAGAAATTAAAGGGTATGCGTAAACGAGCTAGACCTAAAAATAGTGAGAGCCACTCACTCATGCATTATTTTAAAAAACCAATTATTCATAAGGAGATACACGGGGACAGGGTTTACGTTCCGTTAAGAATTAGCAGGATTTGGAATGGTATCTAGATTTCACATACACCTATTAACTGCCTAAACACTGATTGTTACCACATAACCAGTGTTTAGGCAGTTAATGCGTTAAAAATTTGCTATAATAAAAGTGGAACTTTTCAGGATTTCATCCGTCAGTATAGTATGCACCTATTTATGCACCTATTTTATGCACCTGTTTTATGCATAAAGGCGGTATTTTGCAAAAATGGTGACAGGCACCGAGCTAAAGGAGGGGTTTGATGGAGAATTTTGGACAAATGGCCTTGTTGAGTATTTTCTCGCACCTGGTGTTTATCGCGTTGGCGTGGTGGGCGCTGCAGTCGATTCGCTTGGATAAGCTGCTGAAACCGAATCATATTTTTCAGGCACGATTGCTTTATATATTGTTGGCTATTGTTATTGGATCATCGGTTAGTAATTTTTTCCTAGACTACCTTCAATGGTCAAGACAGCTGCCATTAATTTTATAATACATACAACTGGTAAAAATTTAGGTCTTCGTACATGTATCTTTTTCAGGAAAAATTGAGTACAATTCTCTTTGTGTGAAAAAATAAACAAAGCTCACAGCTTAGAAATAGATGGTAATCTGGTTAAAGCAATGCGAATTTGCTTAAATGTGAAAAACATCACGCAAAAAATTGAATCAATCTAGAGCGGAAAAATGAGTAATTTCTCAAAAAGTCTTCCACAAAATCAAAAAGCTTGTCCAAAAGTGTCGACATTTCCCAAGTATGCTATGCCTCCCCTTGGTAACAATGGTAGTAAGGGGGAGAGTAGAGATGAAGAGAAATACAAAGGTACTTTTAAGTATAAGTTTAGTGATGTTTGTTGGTTTGATGGTGTTCCTTGGCAGTCGGATGACGGAGGCCAGCGGCGAGCTCGATTTGGTAAGAATCGCCGGCGCTTTTCAAACAGAAGATATTTTGCTCGAAGAATGGTCGTTTTATGCAAGGGAGCATTTGGTTGACCTGAGTACAGAGAAAGAAGTGCAGGAATATGTGAAGGAGCTTCAGCAAGAGTTTCCTGATTGGGATTGGTCGACAAGTGAGACCAGCGACAAATGGGAAGTAACAGCAGTTTCTCCGACTTCAAAACACCACACAGAAATGCTTCAAATTATGGCAACCCACACAAAACAACCTGCAAGTGCGTATATAGTATATAGGGTCAGCGGTAAAGAGTGGAACGAGGAGATGGAGTCCTTTTTCACGAAGAATCAATTTAAAAATAGGCTATCTGACATATTTCGAGGGAATCCAACAGTTTTCTCTGGTATGAAGGGTAGTATCAGTGATAAGATTGATAAGGCTGTACCGACTATTGCAAGTGATTTAATGGAAATTTTTAAAGCAAAAGAAATCGAAGCGTTAAAAGAGGATAATTTCATGTCTGTATCGGCGAACTCGCCGATGTTTACAGACTCCATAGCGCAGGACATGAATTTACAAATTGGGATACGCTCCGAAGGATTGGGCAGTAAGACTACCATTGTAGTTGGCACACCAATCATTACGATTGAATATTAATATAGAGAAAATGGACGCGGAGGGGAATACTCTTGGAAAAGATCATCGTCCGCGGCGGACAAAGGCTTTATGGATCGGTTAAAGTAGAAGGCGCAAAAAATGCGGTCCTGCCTGTACTCGCTGCCACATTATTAGCAAGTGACGGAAAAAGTGTAATTCGTGATGTACCTACACTCTCCGATGTATACACAATTAATGAAGTATTGCGCAACTTGAATGCGGAAGTTGCCTTTGACAATAATACAGTAGTCGTTGATGCATCTAGAGTGTTGAAAGAAGAAGCGCCTTTCGAATACGTTCGTAAGATGCGTGCGTCTGTCCTTGTGATGGGCTCGCTACTCGCCCGCAATGGCCGTGCACGTGTGGCTCTGCCAGGCGGATGTGCGATTGGTTCTAGACCGATTGACCAGCACCTTAAAGGCTTTGAAGCCATGGGCGCTAAGGTTAAAGTAGGAAATGGATTTATCGAAGCGGAGGTTGAAGGCCGCTTAAAGGGAGCAAAGATTTACTTGGATTTCCCAAGTGTTGGTGCAACTGAAAATATCATGATGGCTGCAACGCTTGCCAAGGGTACGACAATTATTGAGAACGTAGCAAAGGAACCGGAAATCGTTGACCTTGCTAACTTCTTGAATAAAATGGGCGGAAATGTCCGAGGCGCAGGCACGGGCACTCTTCGTATTGAAGGTGTCGATGTATTGTTTGGCGCTGAACATCATATTATTCCTGACCGTATTGAAGCGGGTACCTTTATGGTTGCCAGCGCGATTACGGGAGGAAATGTATTGGTACAAGGTGCTGTCCCTGAACACCTATCATCTTTAATTGCAAAAATGGAAGAGATGGGCGTTACAATTATTGAAGAGGGTGATGGCGTTCGCGTCATCGGTCCTGAAAAGCTTAAGGCTGTTGATATTAAGACAATGCCGCATCCTGGCTTCCCAACAGATATGCAATCTCAAATGATGGCTCTTCTGCTTCGTGCGGAAGGAACATCAATGATTACCGAGACGGTTTTCGAAAACCGTTTCATGCATGTGGAGGAATTCCGCCGGATGAATGCTGATATTAAGATTGAAGGGCGTTCTGTTATTTTAAACGGACCTTCTAACTTACAAGGTGCGGAAGTTTCTGCAACAGATCTTCGTGCTGCAGCTGCTTTGATTTTAACAGGGTTGGTTTCTGAAGGTAACACACGCGTAACGGAATTAAAGCATTTAGACCGTGGTTATGTGAACTTCCATGGAAAATTAGCTTCTTTAGGCGCAGATATCGAGCGCGTGAAGGAAGCAGAAGAAGTTTTCCCAGAAGTGCAAAGCTACATCACCGATTTAAACGCATAATTTTATAAAAAATAATCAGCCGAAGAGGGTATCTGGGAGATGCATTCTTCGGTTTTTTATTATATGTTGTTTTTAGAAAATTCAGTCATCTATTTTTTGTCATAAATGCTTGTCCGCCTCCATATGATGGAATGAGAAAGCGCCCAGTTCGGGTGCGCAAATTTCATAATTGGAGGCTCCTACATGAAAAAATTCAAACCACTCATCCTACTAGCGTCATTCTTATTTGCCCTCACCCTGCTCATTCCAGCGATCCTAGTGCTACCGTTCGGGGATGGGAAGGCAAGCGGCAAATTAGGTGAAGACCTAACCAACAAAGCCCCTAATTCCGAAACTGCAGACAATCCATCAAAAGACTCCGCCGTTGAAGTTGCGGTTTACCGCACTTCTGCAGGACAAATCGATAACGTTCCACTAGAAGAATACCTTGTCGGGGTTGTAGCGGCTGAAATGCCTGTTGAATTCAAGGAGGAAGCCTTGAAGGCACAAGCTTTAACAGCTCGAACGTATATTGTTAAAAAAATGCTTAGCAAAGACAAAATTGGTGTTCCAGAAGGTGCGCAAGTAACGGACACGCAAATCCATCAGGTGTATTTGAGTGAGGAGCAAATGAGAGAAAACTGGGGAATGGAGTTTGAATCGAACTATTCGAAGATTCTTTCTGCAGTTCGGGATACGAGCGGGCAGATTTTGACGTATGACGGTCAGGCCATCGACGCCTCCTTCTTCTCCACGAGCAATGGCTACACCGAAAACTCAGAGGACTACTGGCCAAATGAAATGCCTTATCTAAGAAGTGTATCAAGCCCATGGGATAAACAATCTCCAAAGTTTAATTCTGTTAAGGAAATAAGTGTTAAACAATTTGAATCGGCGCTAGGGGTAAAGGTTGGATCTAGCGGGACGCTCGGCAAAATTGTTGAGCGCACTGCGGGCAAGCGGGTTGCGAAAGTAGATTTTAGCGGCAAGGTTCTGACCGGGAAAGAAATTCGTGAAAAATTGGATTTAAGGTCGTCTGACTTTGAATGGGAGCGGAAGGGAAACAGCATCGTCATCACCACACGCGGCTTTGGCCACGGCGTCGGCATGAGCCAATACGGCGCAAATGGCATGGCTGCCGATGGGAAGGATTATCAAGAGATTGTGAAGCACTATTATCAGGGTGTAGAAGTAACAAATGCGGATACTATGCTTGCTACGATTACGGCGAAGAAATAGATGGTGGAGCCAGGCACTCGAGGTGTCTGGCTATTTTGTTGCTGCTTATTAGGTGGGGAATTAGTTAGGCAGGTAAACTTGTGGAATCCGCAGGTAAAAGAGAGGACTATGCAGGCAGCAGGTCAAATCCGCAGATGGAGGATTAATTTGTGCAGGTAAGAGGTATTTCTATAAAAAGGTAATTGGAAGACATGCCTGAATTCTGAATCCAGGCTACATTTTGAGCTGAATATCCATGAATAGGAGGTTTAATTACCTGATCCAGGCCGCAGCCTGGCTTTTTCAGCGACTAGTTAGCGGTGGGGAATTAGTTAGGCAGATAAACAAAGGAGATATGTAGGTAAAGGGGAGAACTGGGCAGATAACTGAGTCAAATCCGCAGATGGAGGGATTATTTGTGCAGGTAAGAGGTTTTTCTTTGAAAAAGTAATGGAAATAATTGGATTAAATCCAGAATCCACACTAAAATAAGAGGTAAATATCCATATATAGGAAAACTTATTACCTGAGCCAGGCCGCAGCCTGGCTTTTCAGCGACTAGTTAGGGTTGGGAATTAGTTAGGCAGATAAACAAAGGAGATATGCAGGTAAGGGGGAGAACTGGGCAGATAACTGAGTCAAATCCGCAGGTGGAGGACAAATTTGTGAAGGTAAGAGGTTTTTCCGTAAAAAGGTAATATAAATAATCCGACCAAATCCAGCATCACACTAAAAATTGAGCTAAATATCCATATATATAGGAAAAACTAATACCTGAGCCAGGCTGCAGCCTGGCTTTTTCAGCTACAATTTAGTGTTGGGAATTAGTTAGGCAGATAAACAAAGGAGATATGCAGGTAAGGAGGAGAACTGGGCAGATAACTGAGTCAAATCCGCAGGTGGAGGACAAATTTGTGAAGGTAAGAGGTTTTTCCAAAAAAGGGTAATAAAACATTCAGCAGGTAAAAATAAACTACTTATTTTTGTAACAATTAAAATAAAGGATTCGCTCACAACAGAGAGGAAATAGTATGAAAACAGAAAGGGCTGATGAAATGATAGTGAAACCATGTGTGCTGCCGCCAAGTATTGTAACCTATCAAGCTTTAATAAGGAGGTTAAGTGAGAATCACCTGGTCAAATATGATGTGGTGACTGAGTATAATAATCGAATGACGGGATTCCTAGGCGAGGAGTCGGTAATGAATTTTCATTTAGAACCGATTGCAGATCTTAATTACCGAATTTATCACGATCTTCGATTTTACCACGGCAAATATTTCTTCCAAATTGACATCCTCATTCTGTGTGCATACTTTGCTCTTGTGCTGGAAGTGAAAAATTGGGCAAGAGATTGGCACTTTGATAAGGTCCTCCATCAAACCACCATCGATGTAAATGGGAAAATGGAGAGAACGAAGAATCCTATTTTTCAAGCAAGGTTACAAGCTTTTAAACTGAGAGAGTGGCTAAAGCTGCATAATGTTACGGGGATCCCCATCCAATACTTATTTGTCAACAGTAATGAAAAGTCCAATATCATCATAGGGGACGATAATAAATACAAGTGGAATGCTTGCAATAGTGAATATTTGCTAGAGAGAATTGATCAAATTACCAATGATTATAAGATAGAATTGCTAGAAGAAAAAGAGCTGCGAAAAATAAACAAACTTCTATTAACCAGCCACACTCCAGAAGATCCCCAATTACTCTCAAAGCACAACCTTTCCCGAAATGAGATTCTCACAGGTGTTCATTGCCCAAAATGCTCATTCTTACCAATGACCTATCAGTCTGGAACATGGAAATGTCCCAAGTGTCGAACCCAATCAAAAACAGCCTTCATCGACACATTTCATGATTATTTTCATCTCATAAGCCCCACCATTAATAACGCTGAGGCACGAAGATTTTTACAAATTAATTCACCGAAAATGGCCCATCACTATTTAACGTGTATGAACTTAAATAGTACAGGGAAATTCAAGTACAAAATTTACCACCAATAAAAAACCACCGAACAACCCGCACAGTGGCTACAATTTCCTCACGAATCCAAGCACCTTCCCTAACCTCATAAATCGACCTTTAAACAACGCACCCCGAATAAAATAAAAACATACTAGGATCCCGGTGACGTCTTTTACAAGGTCAAACCAGGACGCTGAGCGGTAAGCGTAGAAAGATTGGTGTATCTCATCTGTTAACCCGTAGAGACCGGCTAGGACGGCACAGAAGACGTTGAGACGCGCAGTGAACGGACCCGTCCGTGTGAGGAAGGCCAAAACTAGTAATACGTATAGAATGGCGAACTCTATTAAATGCAGGGATTCCTTGATGGTCCGGTCGAGCGTGGAATCGGGGAGTTCGACAAAGTGATTGGATGGAAGACTCGACATGATCCAGATGGCTCCCATATAGAGTAATGGCAGGATTCGCAAGATCCATTTGAAGACTTTCATAAAAATGTTCCTCCAAAAAAAATAAATTTTTAACAATGATGCATAAAAACTTCAGTACTTTCAAAAAATAAGTGGAAAAAATTTTTTGACTAGTGTATATAATTCTACTTATCTGTTCAGAATGATTGCTGAGGTGATGAAAATGAGAGAGGAAGAAAACAAGCGATCTTCTCAAGGTTCCAGCGTTAAACGCTTTTTCAAAAAGCGTTGGGTATTTCCAGCCATTTATATTGCAAGTGCAGCAATCATTTTGACAGGTGTTCTTTGGTTCCAAGGCAGCGACAATGCAACAGACAAATACGATTACGAGTCTTCTGACCTAACAGGTAAAAAGAACGATGCTCCAGCACTTGAGGTTAACTCAAGCTTAGAGAACCTGAAAATGCCTGTAAAGAATCCAATGGAGACAACAGTCAAAATGGAATTCTATGACGACAAGGCAAGTAAAGAAAAGCAAGAAGCGGCAATAGTAGTTTACAACAATAATTATGAGCCGCATACTGGTATTGACTTCACATCCAAAGATGGCGAAACTTTTGATGTAGTATCTGCCCTAAGCGGGAAAGTTACTAGAGTCGAAGAAGATGCTACCCTTGGTAATGTCATTGAAATTGAACACGATAAAGGTATTATAACAAAATATCAGTCGGTTAAAGATGTGAAGGTTAAGGTTGGCGACAAAGTTAAGCAAGGACAAGTTCTTGCCATGGCTGGACAAAGCTTGTACCAAGAAGAAGCTGGAACGCATGTACATTTTGAAATCCGTAAAGATGGTATCCCAGTAAATCCAACTGACTTTTTTAACAAACCAGTAAGCGAATTACAGGAAGAAACTGCAGCGGATGAAAATACAGAAGATAAGAAGAGTCCGAAACAACAAATGATTGAGGACCCTGCAAGTGATGAGTCAACTCCATCAAAGGAAGAAACTCCTTCAGATGAAGATGCTCCATCCAAGGATGAATCTTCTGAGTCAACAGACAAAACAAATTCTTAATAATCAACAAAGGGGAAAGGGGAATCTACCTTCCTCTTTTTTTGTGTTCTTTTGACCACGTTTTATTTGCATAAATATGGTAAAATGTTGGAAAAAGGGGGGATCTTTTTTGAAAAAAATAATAGGGCTGCTGGTGATGCTTGTTCTCTTCGCGATGGCGGCAGCTGGCTGTAGCAAGGAACCCACGCCGCAGGATCGATTCGACGCATACATAAAGCTATGGAATGAGCAAAAGTTTGATAAGATGTATGACTACCTTACAGAAGGTTCTAAAGAGGTAATCTCGAAGGAAGACTTCACCAACCGCTACAAAAAAATCTACGATGACCTACAAATTACAGACCTCAAGATAGCCTTTGATAAACCAGGTGAAGAAGAGCTGGACAAGGATCAAGACAGTATTACATATGATTTTTCTGCATCTATGGACAGCATCGGTGGACCCATCGAATTTACACACAAGGCAAAGATGAAAAAAGAAGAACGTGACAAAGAAAATAACTGGTATGTGGACTGGAATACCACATATATTTTTCCACAATTAAAGGATGGAGACAAAATCGGGATTAGCAACAGTAAGCCTAAGCGCGGGCAAATCTTTGACCGGGCAGGAAATGCGTTAGCTATGAATGGACAAGTGTATGAGGTTGGGGTGGTCCCTGGAAAGCTTGAGGGGCAGGAGGAACCCGTCATACAGCAATTATCAAGCCTGTTAAAAATGACAAAGGAACAAATCAACAAGGCGCTTAACGCCAGCTGGGTGAAGCCCGATTTGTTTGTGCCGTTAAAGAGGGTATCGCTGGACGATACGGAGCGTATCGCTCAGTTAATCGCCCTAGAGCCGGTGCAAACCAAAAAGGTGGAAGCGCGGATTTATCCCTATAATGAAGCGGCGGCCCATTTAATCGGGTATGTCGGCTCGATTACCGCTGAGGAGCTTGAAAAGGTTAAGGATAAAGGCTATACAAGTAATGACGTGATTGGAAAAAGAGGGCTTGAGGAAGTCTTCGACGAGCAGCTTAAAGGGCATAGCGGCGTGAAGATCACGATTAAAAAGCCGGATGGAGCTACAGAAACACTCGCTGAAAAGCCGGTAGAGGATGGGAAGGATATATCGCTTACCATCGATATCGATCTGCAGGCAAGCTTGTATGCTGAGTTAGTTGGTGAGGCGGGTGCAGGAGCAGCGATAGACCCTGTGAGCGGTGAGACGCTTGCACTTGTCAGTTCACCTTCGTTTGACCCAAATCAAGCCGCCCTGGGCTTCTCAGGAGATGAGTGGAAACAGCTACAGGACAATCCGCAAAAGCCGTTGACGACCAGGTTCAATAAGGCATATGCACCAGGTTCAGTATTTAAGCCGATCACAGCTTCCATTGGGCTCACAAACAAGATCATCACGCCAGAGCAAACGATGGAGATTAAGGGATTGAAATGGCAGCAGGGTGCCTCGTGGGGCGACTATTTTGTGACGAGGGTTCATGAAGCCAACCCTGTTAACTTAGAAAAAGCAATGGTCTTCTCGGATAATATTTATTTCGCACAGACAGCTTTGGGAATCGGGAAGGACCCTTTCATAGCGGGGCTAAAGGAATTTGGCTTTGAGGAAGAATCGAATTATCCATTCCCGCTTGAAAAATCTACCATTGGGAATTTGGATAAAGAAATTTCTTTAGCAGATTCAGGATATGGTCAGGGGCAAATTCAAATGAGTATCGTTCATTTGCTTGAAACCTATACACCATTTGTAAACGGTGGAAATATGGTTAAACCTAGTCTATTGCTTGACGTTGAAAAAAGTGAGAAAACAGTGGTTTCACCTGAAATCTCCACAACGGTTTCTTCATTGTTAAGGAAGGTCGTCGGTGACGCGGATGGAACGGCGCATTCGGCTAATATCGCAGACTATCCACTAGCCGGAAAAACCGGAACAGCTGAAATCAAAGAGAAGCAGGGCGAAAAAGGAACGGAAAACGGCTGGTTCATTGCCTACAATTCCGACTCTCCGGGACTAATGGTCGCAATGATGGTAGAAAATGTCCTAGATCGCGGCGGTTCTCAGATTCCTGTGAAAAAAGTGAAAAATGTCTTTATGCAAATAAAATAAGTCAAAACAGAAACCAACTGCTGGTTTCTGTTTTTTTTTACGTGTAAGGATATTTAAACTAGAACTAGAAAAAATACTAGTAAAAAGACAGGAGATCCAATTTGACCGAAAATCCTCAAGCCCGAAGATACAGAGCACATTTATCTCAATTTACGACATCTATTCTTCAAAAAAAGAACCCATGGGTAGTTGCCTTTTTTGCCTTTTCTTATCCTGGTTTTGGCCATCTATTACTGCACCGCTATATCGCTGGGTTTATTCTAATCCTCTGGGAAACGTTTATTAATGACATGGCAAACGTGAATCTCGGGATTTTATTTACACTGACCGGTGACTTTACGAAGGCCAAGGAAGTAATGGATGAACGCTGGCTTATGCTTTATGTAGGAATCTATATGTTTGGAATCTGGGATAGCTATCGAACCACGGTTGACTTAAACAAACAATATATATTAGCCGATCACGAGGATGCCTCCATAAGTCCGACGACCATGGGGGCATGGGATATAAACTTCATGGATAAGCGTAAACCCTGGGTCGCAGTCTCTTGGTCCGCGCTATTCCCAGGCTTGGGTCATCTTTATATCCATAAAGTGATTTCAGGATTTTTTATTTTTGCCTACACCGTGGCCATTATGTATTTTGGTCATATTCCAGAGGGAATTCAGTTCACCATGCTCGGCAAGTTTTCGGAGGCAAAAAAGGTTGTAGATATGCAGTGGCTCATTTATCTGCCTTCCATCTATTTTTTTATACTTTATGATGCTTATCAATCAACAGTAGAATACAATCTACTTTTTGAAAAAGAAATGAAGAAATTTTTACGAGAAAATTATCAAAAGAAAAAGTTCATATTTCCGTTCTAAAAAGGTGAGATGAGTGGATGTTTGTTATTGCGACGTTTGAGAATTCTATTTATATTGAATTAGCCATTACAGCACTAGAACAGCAGGGGATTTCAAAGGAATTAATATTAGCGGCTCCGCTCGATAAGCGTAAGGAATTAAGGGGTTTGTTTGATACCATCCACAAATCAGATGGATTTAGTCTGTTTGATGGTCCTTCGATTTTAGGAACCTGCTTGATGCTGCTCGGTGCGATTTATGGGTATGTCCTCGAATGGGGGCCGATTCTATGGGGGATTATTGGGGCGGTTTCAGGTTTGCTGTTAGGGTTTCTATTGAAAATGCTTATTCTCAGGAAAAATAAAAGAGGGAGTTCAAAAATCACATCAGAAATTGTCCTCATGGTTCGTTGTGAGGACCACAAATGGGAACAGGTAGAAAAATTATTATGGGACCACTTTGCTCTGGGTCTAACAAAAATATAAAATACCACCTCTTATTTAGGGGTGGTGTTGGTATTTTTCAAGGTCAATGATTCCGTTCAACCCAATTTCAATTCCTTCACTTTCGAGCGAGAAAAGCTGTTCATGGTAGGATTCATCGTCCTTGAGGGCGATTTGGCCTTTGGAATTAACGACACGGTGCCAAGGAAGACGGTGCTTCCTGCTCATCGAGTGCAGGGCTCGAACGACCTGCCGTGCAGCACGCGGACTTCCAGCCTCTCTGGCAATTTGTCCATAGGTCATGATTTTGCCTTCAGGAATATTTTTAATGATTTCTATGACTTTTTCTGTAAAAGGCTGCATATTTCGAATTTCCTTTCAGTCTAACTTCCCCCATTATATAATATTCTGTTAAAAAGACAGTGAATAAATTATCGTTGAAACAGTGAAATAAGGTAAAAAAACCATAAAATGAACAAAAAATATTATTTTCAATAAAATTTTCATTCGACATTTACTACTGACAAATTTCTCGGGAAATAATCAAAAAGGCTCCTCATTTCCAAAATAGACCTATATATCATGCGGTCTCTAGCACTTTCGTCAATTTGTCGAACTGGTGGCAAAAATCACTTGAAATGTCTGATTTTTCAAATAATTACTGAGCGGCCTTGTCCTTATTGTACATTTCGTGCATATTCCCGTATCCAAGCTAATAAAATGGTTACAAACCTTTACAAAGAGAGTGTTAGAGGTGAAGAGTCGTTTGAGGCTTTTGTGGATTCAGTTGCGGACATGATTATTCATTATATTACCGCATAATTGCATAAATGGTGACAGGCACCGTATGCAATTTGTGGATGCAGTATTTCGTCTTAGTGATAAGCGGGTCTCATTTCGCACTTCTCACATCCAATTTAGGGAGGGCGAGTGGTGTGCACGATTACATCAAAGAGAGAACTATCAAGATTGGAAAGTATATCGTGGAGACGAGGAAAACGGTTCGTGTGATAGCGAAGGAGTTTGGCGTATCCAAAAGTACTGTCCATAAAGATTTGACAGAGAGACTTCCTGAAATAAATCCTGAGCTGGCAAATGAAGTAAAAGAGATACTAGATTATCATAAATCGATCAGACATCTCCGGGGTGGAGAAGCGACAAAGATGAAATATCAGAAGGAAGAAAAGGAAGGTGAGGCCGTTAAATAGGCCGACTTTCGCAAAAATCTCTCGTGAAAAAGAAAAAATGTTTTGAAATGGCCATTTTCAAGGACTTCTTAGTGCATTCTAAGAAAGTCGGGGAAAGGGCCATTTTTAATGGCCAAAAAGGCAGCATTCTCTTTCAATAAATTTTTTCCGACAAATTTCTACGTTTTTTGTGTTAACAGTATGGAAATTTTAAGGAATATGATACAATTAACAATTAGGAAAGTATGACCGTTTCAAGGAGGAAAGAAAAGAGAATGTTTGCTAGGGATATTGGGATTGATTTGGGAACGGCTAACGTGTTAATCCACGTAAAAGGCCGCGGAATTGTATTGAATGAGCCATCTGTTGTTGCAATAGATAAAAATACGAATCGTGTTCTGGCAGTCGGAGAAGAAGCTCGCCGTATGGTCGGACGTACACCTGGGAACATCGTCGCGATTCGTCCGTTGAAAGATGGAGTAATCGCTGACTTTGACGTTACAGAAGCAATGTTAAAACATTTTATTAATAAGCTTAATGTGAAAGGCTTTTTATCCAAGCCGCGTATTCTGATTTGCTGTCCAACGAACATCACAAGTGTGGAGCAAAAAGCAATCAGAGAAGCAGCTGAAAAAAGCGGCGGAAAGAAGATTTACTTAGAAGAAGAGCCGAAAGTGGCAGCGATTGGCGCCGGGATGGATATTTTCCAGCCAAGCGGTAATATGGTTGTTGACATCGGCGGCGGAACAACGGATGTAGCGGTTCTTTCAATGGGCGATATTGTGACTTCATCCTCCATTAAAATGGCCGGCGACAAGTTCGACATGGAAATCCTCAACTACATCAAGCGTGAGTACAAGCTATTGATCGGTGAACGTACATCTGAGAATATTAAAATCAACATTGGTACCGTATTTCAAGGATCACGCTCGGAAGAAATGGAAATTCGCGGACGAGACATGGTCAGCGGCCTGCCGCGTACGATTTCCGTCCGTTCAGAAGAAATCGAAGGTGCACTTCGTGAGTCTGTGTCAGTTATCGTTCAGGCTGCAAAAAGCGTTCTTGAACGTACACCGCCAGAACTATCAGCAGACATTATCGACCGCGGCGTTATCTTAACAGGTGGCGGAGCATTACTTCACGGTATTGACGCTTTGCTTGCAGACGAGTTAAAGGTGCCGGTCCTTGTGGCTGAAAATCCAATGGACTGCGTGGCAATCGGAACAGGCATTATGTTAGACAACATTGACCGGATTGCGAAAAGAAAACTTGGATAACAGGTAGGACATCTTACCTTATAAAGTCTAATGACCTCAAAAATCATTGGGCTTTTTTATTTGGTGAAAATTTTGTACAAAGGGTACTGGAAATCGGCACGAACCTCAGTATCTAATAAGATTATTCGCCACTTTTTGCCATGGAAATACTTTTTCTGCAAAAAATTACTGCTAATTCCCTACTTATTTTATAAAATAGAGTATAATATTAGGTAAAATGAAAAATCAGGCAAACTAAAGGTTCATTACTATATAGAGGATTTCGGTTAAAGGGGAATAAGAGATGTCAGTTAATCATCTAAAACAGGTGAAGACGAGGGAAGAGCATAAAAAGACAAAAGAAGATGGGCGCAAGGCTGTAGAAGGTACAACCACTCAAAAATCTTCTAAAGTCAAAAGTGCTCAAAAAGCCCGCAAAGCTGAAAGTACGAATAAGAGAATTCGAATCCGCCTTATTCCAATTTGGCTGAGAATTGTCTTATTGGTCATTTTTACTGGCGTTTTTGCAGTTGCAGGTGCCACGGTTGGGTACAGTGTGCTCGGAAATGGAAAGGCCGGAGATGTCTTAAAAGGATCCACTTGGACACATATTATTGATTTAGTTGAAAAAAAATAATCGAGGAAGGGCTCACTTGCCCTTCCTTTTTGTATACTCTTAATAGTAAAATGTATGTATCTGTTCCTATGAGGAGGTACTAAAAATGTTAGATGTAACACAAATAAAAGAAATCATTCCCCATCGTTATCCATTTTTGCTCGTAGATAAAATTTTAGAAATAGAAGAAGGGGTAAGGGCTGTTGGAATCAAAAACGTAACAGCGAATGAAGAATTCTTCAATGGCCATTTTCCTGATTATCCGGTGATGCCAGGGGTGCTAATCGTTGAGGCGCTTGCACAGGTTGGTGCGGTGGCTGTATTGAAAAAAGAAGAAAACCGCGGGAAATTAGCTTTTTTTGCAGGAATTGATGGCTGCCGTTTCAAGAGACAAGTAAAACCAGGGGATCAGCTTCGACTTGAAGTCGAAATTATTCGCCTGCGCGGACCGATTGGAAAAGGAAAAGCGGTGGCGACAGTGGATGGTGAAATCGCCTGCGAGGCTGAAATCACTTTTGCGCTAGGAAAATAATCGGGGGAATCCTCCCGGTTTTTTTTTTTGTAATAGTCCTAAAAAACTTGGGGAAAATAACAACAGACCAATAAACGGGTCAATATTTTTCTCATGGAAAGGGGCTTTTACGTTTGAAGAAAAAGCTGTTTTTATTGCTAGCAAGTGCGCTACTATCAGGGTTTATGTTAGCAGGTTGTAATAATAATGATGATGACCAAAATCCACCGCCGCCGGTGAACGATGAAGTCGATACACCACTTGATGATGATAACAATCTTGATGGTAACGACAACAACGGTGATGATGGATTAAATAACACCAATACTCGTTTCAATAATGATAACGATAATAACGGGTTAAACAATAGAAACACTCGTTATAACAACAACGATATAAACACTGATAGGGATAAAGACATGATGAGAGACAGAAATACAAATAGGGAAGACATCATCGAAGACGACCGTGATATGAACGACCGCGACAATAAAGACGAATAAAGTACAAGGGGCAGGCTGAATCAAATCAGCCCGCCCCTTTCATTAGTCATGTTTAATTTTTAACTTCGGTTTACTCTTCATTTTATCCTTGAATTCTTCGAGCAAAGCCTGACCGCCAAGCCCTTTTTCAAGCAGGCTGTCGAGCAGCAACTCGGAATAATCACTCCTGTTTCGGCGTAATTGACCTTCGAACAGGACACTAATATGTTTTTCAAATTTGTGAAGTGAGGCAATTTTTGTTTGGAAATAAGCAGGTGCGTTTTCGCGTTTCGTAATCACCGCTTGTACGATTACTTCACGGCTTTGCTCGTGGACTTCCTTGAAGTAATCAAATAAGGATAAATCCGTATAGGCCTCAAGCAGCCAGCTGGCACGTTCGTTTTCTTTGTTGATTATTAGTCCATCTTCTAATGGAACTTCCACTGTATTCCCACCGTCAACAACTTCCAAAGCGACTAACTTAAAGGTTTTCATCAGCGTTACCTCCGGTTTCGATTCTCGGGTCACATTTTTTAAATTATAACATATTCGTACTAGAAACAAATGTCGAAAAATATTTGTCGCATTTTGCAAGTTAGCACTTTATGTAACAAAAGGCCTTCCAAACTCGGTTTTTATCCTAGATAAAATCATGAATTTGATGGTAGAACCTCGTCGGAAATTTTCTTATCACAATTTTACAGGAAGGTTCCTGAGGGGCTATGATTAAGCCATCAAAAGGAGAGGAGAATGGGTATGATTAATCAAGTCACAATCGTCGGAAGACTCACAAGGGATCCGGAGTTAAGAAAAACAAGTGAAGGGCTGTCGGTAACGTCTATCACCTTGGCTGTTAGCCGTCAATTCCGAAATCAGCATGGGGAAATTGAGGCGGATTTCGTTCAATGCACCCTTTGGAAAAAGGCAGCTGAAAATACTGCCCGATACTGTCGGAAAGGCTCGATCGTTGGAGTAACAGGCAGGCTGCATTCGCGGCAATATGACAATAAAGAGGGAAAAAGGGTTTATGTGACAGAGGTAGTAGCCGAATCGATTCAATTTTTAGGTGCAAAGCCCAACATCACACCAGCGGGCCCCCCTCCGGTTACGGTTTCCGTTACGAAGGAGGAGCTGCCGTTTTGACAAGTCGTGATGATGTAGCCGCCAGTTTAGAACAGCTGCTTGAAAGTTTGATTAAAATGGTGGGTCGGGCCAATCAGAATAACGACCAACTACAAAAAAGAATGATCGAGATGACTCAAAACACAGAGAGTCTGCAGAAAAGAATTAGCCAGCTAGAATGGATTATGAAAGGGCAGCTAAAGGAACGAGATTACAGCCCTGTCAGAAATTACCCCACACATCCTCACACACACTCACAATCTGAAATTCACGATCATATCTCAGTTCACTTTTAAAAAAATAATATCCATGTTCTACAATATCTTGAATTATCTTGGTAAAACTAAAATCAACTTCAGGTATCTTTTGAAAATTTTTCCCCGAAGAGTATAGAAAAGCTATCACTCTCCAAAATAATCCCCAATCTCCGGCCGAGCAGCGCCGGAATTTTTTTATCTATTTTTCGTATAAATTATATCCAACAGGGCATAATAGTACAAAACCCCCTGTGTTTTATTTTTCAAGGCCGCTGATACAAGATCAGCGGCCTATTTTTTTAGATATTTTTAAGTTTTTTACTAGCTTTAATCTGATAGGTTAAATAAATCGATAAAAAATGCACGACACTTGCTGATGGAAAAAAGGAGTTATGAAATTATTGTCGAATAATAAATGTTGATGTAATTATTTGTCCCATTGGAGGTCAATAAAAGAATGCCAAACTCATTAGTTTTTATCGGGGAACGACCGAGTCACATGGAGATGCAAATCAAAGGTAAACCTGATTTCTACGACGCCATCTTACTCTCTAAAAAATCCCATCACCCATCTTCAAACCTTTCCTACCATTCTATCCCTCTTCACCAATCAAGAGTTACCATCTACATACGTGAGAATAATTCCCAATTTAACTGTTATCACCAGTCTTTACAGCTTATCGAAGGCGAGAAACAACTTTCCGAGGAGGAAGCTTACGATATCTTCACAAACTTTGCGATTATGGAAGACAACAAGGTCGCATTCTTAATGCTTTCAGGAAGTAAACGAATCAGATTACGAGAAAAAGTGGAACCAAGGGTTTTGTCTGCGTGTGAAAAACAGAAGTGAGCTTTCATTCCATCTATAAAATTGGTGAAGCACAATCAAAAAATAATTTAACAGATTTGCTGGAGATTCATCTCATTGAATTTCCAAAGTTTGAAGAAGTCATGTATGATTTGAATAATCCACTCCATTGCTGGCTGCTATTTTTAAAAGATGATGTTCCTGATTATATATTAAGGGAGGTCTTGAGTATGGATGTAATTAGTAAAGCAGAGAAAAAGCTGACAATGTTAAGCGCTGACCCTGAGACGAGAAAAGAGTACGAACGGCGGGCAAAGGCTCTATCAGATGAACGGAGCAGGTTAGAAGATTCGAGGAAAAGTGGTATTGAACTGGGTATGGAGAAAGGCATGGAAAAAGGGATATTAAGCGTAATTAAGGGTCTTTTGTCTAAAGGAATGCCGCTTCATGAAGCCGCAAAGCTTACCCCGTATACAACTGAGGAATTAAACAGGATGTTAGTAGAAATGGAAGAATAGCCTTTAAACGTTAATAATTTTCCCTAACCAGGAGGTGGATGCGATGAATGTACTAAATCTTGCAGCTCTCGGACTGCCATTGGTCATTTTCATTATCGTTTTAATTGGTTTTTTCAAGATGTTCGTATTAAAGAAAAATGTTACAGCAAATTACACACCATTTGATGAAATTACAGGGCAATCACCCATCGTATTCCACCAGGAGCATGAAGTAATCGCCGAGGATGAGGATCAAGGAGAGGGAAAAAGGACTACATCCCTGGAAAAATGATTAACCATATCACATAGATTATTACAAAAGAATGACAAATTTTATCGAAAGGGCTCCGGATTTTTTTCGGGGCCCTTTTTACGCTGTTCTTATATCTTTCACATTTAGACCAAAACACGCCATTTGTAACATATTATGTCCCTTTTCCCCCTTTACGCGTGCACAAATCTCATAAATCATACCATCAATTCGCGTAAGTATTTCATTTAGAAATAAGTACTGTCCACCCCACACGGACAAAAAGGACGAAATGTCCACGAGTGGTGACAGGCACCGCACATTTACCTATATTTTTCATCTGTTCACATTGTTTTCCACTGTTATATGACAATTTGTGATAGAGTTTTAATATTTCTGTAATATAACTGGTACATTGGCATGGTATAAATAGATTAATAGAGAAGGGGGAAGCGTATGCAACTTTTAAAGCGTATGATTTTCATGGTTCTAACATGCGTATTATTGGTGTCAGGTACCGTCGTGGCACATGCACAATCAAGTAAGGAAGCTTTACATAGTGTGGAGCAAGAGCTTGAACAAAAGGCGAATGAAAAGAACTCTATTAACCAAGAAATTGAAAAGATTAAAAGTGATATGGAAGCTTTACAATCTTATATAACACAAAATAGAGAAGCATTGGCAGGAACTCAACAGAGAATCGCGGAAACTCAACAGCAAATCGAAAAGAAAAAAGAAGAAATTGTCGTACTTCAGGATAAAATTCATAATCGTAAAGATGTAATGAAAAGCAGGTTAGTAGCCTTGCAAGAGGATGAAAAACTGAATGTAGCCATCAATGTCATTCTAGAATCTAAAAGTGTGGCCGATCTTATTCAACGTGCAAGTGCGGTAACGACATTGTTTAACGCTGATAATGATATTATTAATGATCAAGAAAATGACCTTGCGCAAATTGAATCAGACAAACAAGAAATTGCTAAACATGAAGAACAACTGGCTGCAGAAAAGGAAACGCTTTCAAAACAGCAGAATGAACTTGCTCTAAATTTACAAAAGAGACAAGAATCATTAACGGTCATGCAACAAAAATACAGTCAAGTTAACCAAGAAATGGCTGGAATTCAAGCTGAGTTGACAGCAGCACAAGAGAAAGTTCGCCAAGAACAAGAGGCTGTAAAAGCAATGAGTATTGCTAATACACCTGCAGCACCTGCAGCCCCTGCAGCTCCGGCGCCAACGGGTACAGAAATGTATGTAACTTCCACTGCCTATAGCTGGCAATCTTCAGGAAGTATTACGTACATGGGCTATAATATTAAAGAAAATCCAAATATGAAATTAATTGCAGTGGATCCTTCTGTTATTCCATTGGGCTCAAAGGTATGGGTAGAAGGATATGGTGTCGCAATAGCAGGTGATACTGGCGGCGCCATCAAAGGCCATAAGATAGATGTATTAATGCCAAACAATGCACAAGCATATGCTTGGGGCAGAAAAACAGTAAAAGTTGTCGTTTTACAGTAGCAATAGAAAAAAGAGAACTGACATCATAAATCGATGTTAGATCTCTTTTTTTGTTTTATCGGATAATGGAGCGAAATTATTTCGCTTACTAAGGTAATGTGCGCTCATATATATAGCGATTTGGATGGGAACAGAGTAGGTATAGCGCCAATTTTTTGGTACATATATACCTAACCAATTAAAGACAGGTTCTCCAACATAAGAGGCTAGAAGTGCAAAGAAAATGGCTTTAACCCAAGGATTAACATGAGGTTTTATCTGCAGCAACACAATTACCGCAAGGGGCATTAAGGTAACATCCCAGGGAAAGTAAGTGGGAAGTACAGGAATAACATGATACCGATAATGCCAAAGCCCTATTTGGTCTCCTACTATATCTAATAGAACAGAAATCGTCATGACATAAAAAGCAATATACAGTAATCGGTCCGTACTTTCCTTTTTCCTGAAAACAAACCAAATGATCCAAGGAAAAATTGTTAAGGCCAAGCCCATCCACCACAAACCAGAAAAAAGGACATGATCCAGCCAGATATCAATTTTTTTATTAATTAACCCTTCAATTTGGTTTTGATTACGATCGAGAATTTCAATAACTCTCTCCTTATTCGCCATATCATTACCTCTTAACTTTTTACATCTCCTCACATTAGTATTAAACCCAATCCAAAATATATGCCTTCAAAAAAAAGTAAAAGGTGCCTGTCACCACCGAAGATGGTGACAGGCACCAAATATACATCACTGTATAATCAACCAAATTACTCCAAGCCAATAAAACTACCCTAAGTACACCAAGTCTTTGAGTTCGTCTGTGGAGAGTTCGGTGATCCAGTTTTCGCTTTGGATGATTTGGTCGTTTAGGTGCTGTTTTTTCTCTAGCATGGCGTCGATTTTTTCTTCTAGTGTGCCGGTGCAGATGAGTTTGTGCACATGAACGAAGCGGGATTGACCAATCCGATACGCTCTGTCTGTGGCTTGGTTTTCAACGGCCGGATTCCACCAGCGATCATAGTGGATGACGTGATTGGCCGCTGTCAGGTTCAGCCCGGTTCCTCCCGCTTTCAAGGATAGCAAGAACACAGGGAACTCTTGATTTTGGAACCGCTCAATCATGACATCACGCTGTGCTTTCGGTACACTTCCGTTCAGGAACGGTACCTCTACACCAAATTTCTTTTTGATGGTGGCACGAATCATTTCGCCCATTTCAATATACTGCGTAAATATGAGACAGCTTTCACCTGATTCCAAAACAGCATCTACTAAGTCAACCAGCTTCTCTAGTTTATTCGAGCGATCGAGGAGCAGTCTGTCAGCTGACTTTTCTTTCAAATAGAGAGCAGGGTGATTACAAAGCTGCTTCAACCGGCTGAGCATTTGCAGGATTAGCCCTTTACGCTCAAAGCCAGACAGCTTTTCAATTTCGGCAAAAGTATCACGGACAAGCTGCTCATACAACGAAGCCTGTTCCGTTGTAAGCGGGCAGTATTCTTTTTGCTCCTGCTTGTCAGGAAGATTCAGGGCCACCTCTTCATCCTTTTTCGTCCTCCTCAATAGGAATGGACGGATTAAAGACTGGAGTTCATTAACCTTCTCTTTTTTCTCATCCTTCTCAATCGGAATGACGAACTTTTTCTGAAATTGCCCTAGGCTGCCAAGATAACCATGATTGGTAAAATCAAAAATAGACCACAACTCGGATAAGCGGTTTTCCATTGGAGTCCCCGTCAAGGCAATATGATGACTAGCTCGCAGCCTCCGAACTGCTTTCGACTGCTTAGTCCCTGCATTTTTAATATTCTGTGCCTCATCAATGGCAATGGAACTCCAAAGTTTTGATTCAAACTCCTCCGTGTCCATATGGCTCAGTCCATAGGACGTCAAAACAACGTCAGCATCCTTGATCTTTTCCGAAAATGCCTCTTCCTTCAGTCGGTTCGAACCATAATGCAAATACACACTCATTTCTGGAGCAAACCGTTCAAGCTCCTTCTGCCAGTTACCAAGAACAGAAGTAGGGCAAATAATTAATGCTGCCTTAACAGGTATTTTTGCAGTAGTGCTCTTTTCCTTCGAACCTTTTTCAGAATCAGCTCCGCCCTTGGTGCCTGTCACCACTTCAGATGTCTCCATCTTAGGAAGTGCACTGATTTCTTCTTTTACCTTCAAGAGGTACGCGATTAATTGCACGGTTTTCCCAAGTCCCATGTCATCCGCGAGGACTGCGCCAAAACCATATTGTCGCAGGAACCAAAGCCAGCTCATTCCCAGCTGCTGGTAGGGGCGGAGTTCACCCTGAAGTCCTGCGGGAACCTCTTCCAGCGGAATCTCATGTGCTTCAGAAAGCTGTTTTATCATTTTTTTCCACTGACTGTTCAATTCAATTTGAATTCGTGCGAAGGCTTTTGGATTTTCGAGCTCATCCTCTGTTGGAGGAGTCTCGATTAGCTCCTGCTCAAGTAAATCCCTTACATGTAAGCCTTCTTTCTCAGCACGTTTCATCAAATCCTGAATTTGTCGAATAAAGCCTGGATCGAGCTTCACCCAACGACCGCGAATAAACACAAGTCGACGTTTTTCTTCGACAAGCTGGCTGAACTCTTCCTCGGAAAAGTCGACACCGTTCATGGAAAATCGCCAGTTGAAATCAAGCATTGCCTGCAGCCCGACAAACGACGGGCGGTGGCTGGATGATCCTTTTAATGACGCCTTCACCTTCAAATTAGCATTTTTCATCGCCTGCCACCAGGAAGGAAGGAGAATTTCAACGTCTAGCGCTACAAGGGTTTCACTGGCCTCCGTCAAAAACATCCACGCTTCTTCCTCTGTGAGTCCAGACTTCAATGTCACTCCGTCCTCACTCAGCCAGGGAATTAATCGAGCCCAGCGGCTTTGCTCATTGTCAACCCTCTCTAAATAGGGCTTCCACCGGGCAGGGGGCTTTGCATCCAACCCATATACATCATCGACATTTTTCTTACCACGCAAAAAGACATCCAGGTTCCAAGGGCCTTCTCCGTCCAATGGCTCCTCTAACCTCAGCCCAATCGTGAAGGGAGTTTCGCTTTCCTTTATACCAACCCATTCGAGCCAGCTGTCCTCATCAAAATACCTTGCCAGCTCAGCACCAGAAATGTTTTGTTTTCTCAGTAATGCAAGCTTCGGCCCAAATAACTCTTTCATCGAAGCGTTTCGTGTTAAATAGGCATCTAGGGCATGATCATATAAATCAGAGATGAATTCATGTACGGATCCAGAAGCTTCTTCTTGTGGATCAACTTCCTGTTCCCAAAAAGAAGGATCGAACTCATCCACCACCCTGACAGGAAGCTGCCACCGGAAGTCACCATTTTCCCAAACAGAAAAGTCCGGCAGCCAGTCTTTCTCGAGAATCCCTTCATGAAGGGCGTGAGCGGCAGCTAAACAAATTTCCGATTGTTCACTCCAATCCCAGTCAATAAACCGGTTGAAGGACTCCTTCGCAAAAAGAGAGACAAGGTGCCAGCCTGTGACTACAACACCCTCGATGCCACCCACAGACTCCGTCTCCAAAAGCGTGCCAAAAAAGCTCTCTTCATGGCGGCCGAATAGCACATTCTTCCACTCAGAAGGCGGCAGACCATACCCGTGCTCATCCTCGGCAGCCAGAAGATAACGGCCATCCTCCAATTTAATAGTCAGAAGCTTAACAAATCTAGTCTTCAGCATCGTAATGTTACTCCTTTTACTAGGGTGGGGTATGTGTAAATTTGAAATATAGGAGCTAAGACTTCCAAATATTGTCTAAAAGTCCAAAACCCATTAAAAAAAGTCCAAAACCCTATGAAAAAAGTCCAAAATCTCTCTAAAAAGGTCCATAACCCCTCGAAAAAAGTCCAAAACATATTTTAAACCAAATCCACCTAAAAATAGTGGAATATTTGGGAGGCTACTGTCCGCCTGAGGTGGACAGTGTCCACGAGCGGTGACAGGCACCGACCCACACACCGATCCACACACCGATCCACACACCGACCCGCCCTATTCTTCTATAAGTTTGCTCCGTTTGCATTCTTCGTGGAAGGCGCGGAGTCTTTTGGTTTTTTCCATTAGGCTGTCGAGGAAGTATTGCCAGTCGTCGACTCTTTTGGTTTTTTTGTATAGGGTGCGCAGTTTTTTTAGGTGTCGGACGGCTGCTTTGTAGCTGGAACGGTTTTTTTGATTGATCTCGTTCAGCGCGGATTGGTGCAGCATTCCCAACAGTACTTCCGGTTTTTCCTTCTCAATCACCTTAACACGCTCCTTTGGCAGATCATAGAAATTCCAACCCATGAATGCCTGTAGGTCGCCCCATTTGTCATATTGCTTTCGTTCAAATAGCATATATTCATATTCTGTGTAGCTGTATGGCAACGTCGCCAGCATCATCTTTTCGTACAATTCTACCTTCCCGTTTTCTGAAATGTACGGGGTGATCGCCTTAAGGGAAGACCGGGTAAAAGACGCACACGAATGATAAGCTCGCAAAAAGTCTAAATAACCTTTTAGTTTGGATGAAAACAGCTCGATGATAGGACCAACCCGTTTCCATGCTTTTGTCTGTGACAACAGGTCAATCCAATGAAGCAAATAGGGTGTAATCACCTTATCGTCCATTTTATGAATCAAATCTAATGCCAGTTCATCCTTTTGCTGCAAAAAGCTAATGTGAATCCCAGCAATCATTAACGGATTCGGGTTCTCCCATTCATTCAAGGATTTCATCCGTTCATTAATATTTAAGATTTCCTGCTCACGCCATTCTTTCTTTTTAAAAAGGTTCGTCCAAAGAAGACGATAGAGATAGATTCGTTCCTGCTCCAGCCCCGATGACGCTGTCAAAAGCTCAAACACATCATCCTTTAATTGTAAAATAAACTCGTCGAAGTCAAACGGAAGTGATTGAACACCAATCTTTAAGACGAGCTCGTCGGCATCCTCGATTAAATTATGGAACACAGAGAGGTATGCGCGTCTAACGACATCCTCTGCAAACCCCGAATTCTCAGTCAGAACCGCGAGTTTTTTAAACGATACAACAATCCCGACCATTTCATACAGCAGGCGCCACTCTTGCTCAACCGGAGCACTCGCCTTAATCCGCCGTTCGTAAATGTTGAACAGTTCAGCAATAATAAAGGGACTCGAATACTTTTTCGAGTTCAAAATCGTATCGAAGCTCACTTCAAACGATTCAACCCAGCGCCGATAATCAGGCTTCATCACACCGTTCGCCTTAATTAAATCCTTTGCCTTTTGAAGCCCCCAGCTCGCAACGTCATTTTTCTCCTTCATCGGTTCCCGCCACTCGGCAACCCAATCAGCGACGCTTCCGACCCTGCTATATGCCGCAAAAAACACGGCCAGCTGATGGCGGCAGATGCCCTCATGAGGGCACGTACAGCTGCTAAACGACAAACGAGCAAAATTCAGTTTCACATAGCAGGGTGTCACATCCTGCACCATTGCCGTAATTTGAGCATTCCATATTTGTAATTGCTTGACCATCCCTTGCCGGTAAAGCATTAAGCCCTTTTGTATAAGCTTCACATCATCGGCAGCATGCGGATGGAACAATTCCTTAATCTCCTCAGCGAGAAGTTCAATCCGTTCGTTAGCAGTCGTTGCTCCCAAAGCCACGACCCCCTTTTTTAGAAAAATCCATATTCCTATATTATACCCAAAAAATGACCGTTCGAGGAGAGAAAAAGGGATTTCTATTCAAGACAGGCTTTTTTTGTAAAAAAGATCTCGGTAAATGGTGGTCCCTGCTCTATTGGTAATATCAATTGTCCAGATGAACAAACTGTTTATGTACCGTTACGTGCCATTTTAAAGTTTTATATGCCGAACCCAAGATTTACGTGCCAAATCCCATTTTTACGTGCCGAATTCCTAGTTTATATGCCAAATCTCCAATTTACGTGGGATTCCAGTTTTACGTGCCGAACCCAAAAATCGATCCACCACACAAAAAAGTCCAGGCATGTATACAATGCCTGGGCTTAGCTATTTTCCATTTCAGTTGTTATGGTTACGGTTGGGGTTTGTCCCAATTGATGTGAGACATATTCAAACAGCTGAGTAAGATAGTTTGTAAGCTCGAAGCCTTCTTCATTAGCAAATTGAGATAATAGCAATTTAGATTCTTTCATTCTACGTTCCCCCTTGAAATTACTTTCTACCATCATTCTTACCAATCTATCATTCTCTTATACATACAAAAAAATCTGGTTCCAATTACCCGCGTCACTTATTATACCGGCATAACTAAAATCCCAATTTCTGTGAATCTTTATCAAAAACCCCCAAACTCAAAAGGAAAGGGAGTACTATATGAGAAAGAGAGGTTGGGCACTATGAGAACTAGACGTGAGTATAAATCCCCTTATGCAGCAGCGGTATGGTCAATGGTTTTACCGGGTTTTGGACAACTTTATAATAAGGATTACATCATTGGCTTTGTGTTGATTGGCTTTGAATTCCTTATTAATTTATACTCAAACTTAAATTTAGCTCTTGTATACTCATTTACTGGCGATTTCGCCCGGGCTCACAGTGTCATTGATTACAGCTGGGGCATGTTCTACCCATCGTTATATGCTTTTTCAATCTGGCAGGCGTTTAACGCAGCCAAAGCCCACAATGACAAGGACCTTGTTGGAATGCAAAAGAGAACCTACCTTACTGGTTTTTTCATTGGATTGGTGGTTGGCATGGATTGCGGGTTATTTTGGCATGAATTTGAAATTTTGGAGCAATATCAAACCCTCAGTATTTTGGATATGCCTGTTTTCAGCGGATTACTATTTGGACTTTTACTAGGAATGCTCGGAAATTTTCTTGAAAAAACAATTTACCGTCAAAAAAGGCAGCCAAAACTCCAAAAGGTAAAGTAATTAATCTTCACTGGATTCATCATTGGGAGGATCTAGTTCTCCGCAGCAATTACGTTCTACATCTCGTAATCTTTGATCCAATCTTGCCTACGTTGTAGTTGGTTTATTTCACGTTCTTGCCGTTCATTTTGGCGCTCAAGTTGCTGTAGTTGAAAGATGATAACATCATCGTCGCTTGCTCGTAATCCCATCCGTTTCACATCGTTGTCCACTTACAAGGTATGTCCACATCAGAGAATGTGTCACGGCAGCCCACGCAAAAACCAGCCCCAGCAGCGCTAGGACTGGAAAATCTTGATTATAAATTTTCTACTGAATCTATCTCTTCGGTAACCCCAGGTTCCTGTGTTTTGTCATCAGAAGCGAACCTCTCCAAGCCACCTGTAGCACAGAACAAAACCAGCGCAATAAACAACGCAATTAAAACTTTTTTCATCGAAATGATCCCCCAGTTATTTCCTGTATCTCTACTCAATTAGACGTAAGTAAATGGTAAAAGGTTCCATAAAACCATTTGACAAAATCTGCAGGATAAAAAATTCTAGCTGAGGAAAACTTCAATATGTTGCGTTTCTAAAATCATTATGATATATTACTTTTCGTACAAATGACCAAATTAGTATTTTAGTCATTTTTAAAAAAGTGAGGTGAGTGGATGTGGCAGTGATTGATCGTAAGAAGTTGATTTTGGAGGCGGCGGCTAAGTCTTTTTCCTTGTATGGCTATAAGGCAACAACGATGGATCAGGTTGCAAAGTTAGCCAATGTGGGGAAGGGAACCATCTATACCTTTTTCAAAACGAAGGAAGAGTTATTTGAAGAAATTATCAATTCACTTATCGCTGAAATTCGATTTGAAGTCGAAAGCGCGCTGGATGAGTCAGCATCGATACTTGAAAATGTCAACAGGGTGTTAGGCCGGGTTCATGTGTTTAGGGAATCACACCAATTGACGATAAAATTGATCCAAGAAGAGCGTGATATGGGCACGCAAACGGTTATCGAAGCCATGCAAAGGGTAGAGCAGTCCATCATTCAGTACATGAAGGGCATCATTCAAAAAGCAATCGATAAGGGTGAAATCAAATCCTGCGACCCTGAGGTCACGTCTTTTGTAATGCTGAAGATGTACTTTTCCTTGGTGAATGACTGGCAAAGGAACCATCCACCATTGAAAAAGGAAGAAATAGCAAGGCTCTTTGAACTTTACTTATTAAAAGGCTTGTTAACATAGATAAGTCTTTTATTTTTAACAAAAAATGACCATATGAATAAAATGGTCACAAATTAACGAAGAAAAGCTGACTGTTTGAACAAATAGTCACTATTTTTAAAAGTAAAAATGACTAATTGAACAAAATAGTCAATTAGGTAGGAGGAAAACAAACATGAAGGGATCTTCATTTAAAGCAGAATTAAAATCTATCCTTTCCAATCGGAAGGTGCTCATTCCCATCATCGCGATTCTCTTTATTCCCGTTCTTTATGCTGGAATGTTCCTATGGGCGTTTTGGGATCCTTATAAATATTTAGGCGACCTGCCTGTGGCGATTGTGAATCAGGATGAGGGTGCGGAACTCGAAGGGCAAAGGCTTGAGATTGGGGATGACCTAGTCAAGAATCTGAAGAAAAGTAACACATTTGATTTTGACATAGTGGATAAGAAGCAGGGATATCAAGGCTTGGAGGACCAAAAGTATTATATCCTAGTAGAAATTCCGAGTAATTTTTCAAAAAATGCTACAACCTTGCTTGAGGATCAGCCTCAAAAGCTGGAAATTAAATATGTTCCGAATGAGGGGGCAAACTTCCTATCGGCGCAAATTGGTGAAACTGCAATGAAGGAAATCAAAGCGGAGATTTCGAAAGAGATTGTCGCAACCTACTCTGAAAGCATTTTTGAAAAAGTAACGCAAATGGGGGAAGGGTTAGACAAAGCGAGTGAGGGAGCCGGCCAACTCAACGAGGGATCGGTAAAACTCAATGAAGGTGCTGGACAAATCAAGGAAAACCTTGAGCTCTTAGCAAGTAAATCGATTGAATTTGAAGAAGGTATGAATAGTGCGGCGACGGGTTCCAATGAAGTAGCCAATGGGATAGCAGCTATCGAAAAAGGGTTACAGGAAGTAGACGAAAAGCTGCCGCTGCTGGTGACAGGCACCGAAAAAGCACAAGCGGGAGCACAGCAAATGAAAGAAGAGTTACCCGCTGGAATCGCGGCGGGAATCAACTCACAGTTAACAGGAAGTACGGAAAAATTGAATGCTGGCATCAATCAATTTGAAACGCAGCTTGGGGCAGGATTATCCTCACAGATTGCTGATCAAATGATTGCACAGCAGACAGTTAAAATAAAAGAACTTGCAGCAGCCTTAATCGAAAATGGTGTTCCAGCGGAAAAAGTAACAGCCATTATGGAACAACAAGCTGCACCAACCAAGGAAGAGGTTCAACAACAGGTTTCACAAGCGATCACGCCTGGATTGCACCAGGGGTTCACGCAATTTAAATCACAGGTAAATGGACAATTGCTTGGGGCAACAGCAGGTTTAGAATCGCAATTGAAAAAACAAACGGACCCCGTGTTCGACCAATTAATTGGCGGAATCAGCGAAATCAACGCCAACCAAGTGAAATTACAGCAAGGAATCCACCAGCTTTATACAGGTTCAGCCGCACTAAATGCAGGTGCCAATCAACTGACATCTGGTATGGGGGAATTAACGGCGGGTGCCGGCAAAATAACCGAGGGTACTGGTAAGCTTGCGGAGGGTTCTACGGAATTACAAGAAGGTACAGAAAAATTGCAGGATGGCAGCTCAGAATTAAACGAGAAGCTAGCGGCCGGGGCTGAAACGGCAAATAGCGTAAAAGCAGATGATGATACGTATGATATGATGGGCGAGCCAGTGAAGGTGGATAAAAATGAGATTAACACCGTGCCAAACTACGGTACCGGCTTTGCTCCTTACTTCGTCTCACTCGGACTTTTCGTAGGTGCACTGATCATCTCGATTGTGTTCGGTCTGAGAGAACCAGCCGTCAAACCAGCTTCAGCTACACAATGGTTTATCGGTAAATTAGGAGTTATCACGATTATTGGCGTGCTTCAAGCATTATTAGTTGATTTTGTGTTACTCGTAGGATTGGGAATTGAGGTACAAAGCTTGCCGTTGTTTATCGTGACGACGATTCTGACAAGTATGGTATTTGTTACATTAATACAAATGCTCGTCACTTCCATGGCGGATGTGGGTCGATTCATTGCGATTCTCATCCTGATCATGCAATTAACGACAAGCGCGGGAACCTTCCCACTTGCGTTGATTCCAGAGGCGCTGCAGCCATTTAACGCATTCTTCCCAATGACGTACAGTGTCCAAGCGTTTAAAGCTGTCATATCAAGCGGTGATTTTGCTTACATGTGGCAAAATAATTTGATCCTGCTAGCTTACAGTGCTGGCTTCATGGTTGTGACATTTACCTACATGGCATTTGCGTTCAAAAGGAAACAGGGCAGTGAAGCAATGCTAGAACAAGCAGCATAATAGTGAAGGAACACTGGGTTCGTCGAGGCGAACCTGGTGTTTTTTTGTCCGTGATTTGTTAGGTAGATAAACAAAGGTTATATGCAGGTAAGAGGGAGCATTATGCAGGTAAGAAGATAAAATCCGCAGGTGAAGGAATCATTTTGGCAGGTAAGAAGCCTTTGGATAAAAAAGGTAATTGAAAAATAGTAACTTGTTCTATAATGAAAGAAAAATACGAGCGTAATACCAGTTTTTAGGGAGTTTAGATACCTAAACCATGCGGAAGCCTTTCATATTAAGCATCAAGTTTAGGTTGGGATTTAGTTAGGCAGATAAACAAAGGAAATATGCAGGTAAGACGGAAAATATGCAGGTTAGAGGCTAAAATCCGCAGGTGAAGGAATCATTTTGGCAGGTAAGAAGTTTTTGGATAAAAAAGGAAATTAATAAATCATAACTTGTTCTATAATAAACGAAAAACACCGAGCGTAATACCAGTTTTTAGGGAGTTTGGATACCTAAACCATGCAGCAGCCTGACATGTTAAGCATCAAAGTTTAGGTTTGGATTTTGTTAGGCAGATAAACAAAGGATATATGCAGGTAAGACGGAAAATATGCAGATTAGAGGCTAAAATCCGCAGGTGAGGAAATCATTTTGGCAGGTAAGAAATAATTGGATAAAAAAGGTAATTTAAAACCCGTATCTTGATATTGAAAGTTTATAGGGGAAATAGATTGATGATTTGTAAGTGTTAATATATAGAAAAGCAGTGGAATGTATTCCACTGCTTTTTGAGGTACCAATCTATTAATGTGCCTTTTCAAGTGCCAGTTTGATTCCAAAACTAATCAGAATGGTTCCAGTTATTCCTTCCATCAACACTTGAGTCTTAGGCTTATTCATAAAAATACGAATCTGGTTAAGCAGGTAGATATAGAACAAAAACCAGAGTGCAGTTAACAGCGTATACGTGATTCCCATGATGAGAAACGGAATAAAAGAATCGCTGCCTGAATCTACGAACTGAGGCAGGAAGGTTAGGAAAAATACAGCTACTTTTGGATTTAAGAGGTTGGTAAGGAACCCCTGCTTAAAACAAGATTTGTTATCATACTTGCTCTCGGCAGTCATTTCGGTGGCTGCTGTTTTATTGTGTCTTAATGCCCATAATGTTTTGATGCCTAAAAAAACTAAGTAGGCCGCACCGAAGTATTTGAAGATGGAAAATAGAAAAGCTGACTTCACAATAATCGCTGAAAGTCCGACCACCGCAGCCAAAGTATGGATGAGTAAGGCGCAGCAGGTACCAAACATCGTTCTAAACCCACCGGTTCTTCCCACTGTCAGCGTGTTTTTTGTCGCGATGGCCGTATCAGGACCAGGTAAAAGAATCAGTAAAATACACATAATCACAAACAAATAGAAGTTCTCCAAGTTTACCATCACCTTCCGAGTGAAAATTGTTAAACTAAATTTATCATAAATATATTGAATTATGTTTCACTTTTTAAAAAAGTTTGTAACCTTTTTTCATTTCGTTTGTCATTAGTAGGGGGAGGAGAGAGAGACATGACAGATCCGCTTGAAGAAATGTATCAGGCATACAAAGATCCGGTTTTCCGTTATCTTCGCAACATGTGCCACAACCGCACGATTGCCGAAGAATTAACGCATGATACGTTTATTAAGGCCTTCAAGGGATTTGGTCGGTTTCGCGCTGATTCTTCCCTTAAAACGTGGCTTTTTAAAATTGCGCGCAATACCTACTTGAACGAGGTAAATAAATTTTCACAAAAGAACGAGCTTCCTTATGCGGAGCCGGAGCTACAGTCCGGCGGAACAATCCGGAACATCGAAACAGAAATGATGATAAGACAAACTTTTCAAAAGCTGACGGAACAAGAAAAGACGCTTTTGGTTTTACGGGAACAAGGTTTTTCGCTTAGTGAGATAGGAGATATCTTAGGTCAGTCGGAAGGCAGCATTAAGGTTGGAATTCATCGTGCGAAGAAGAAATTCAAGAAATATTATCTCGAAGGAGAGGGGGAATGAAAATGAAGCTGAATTGCAGACTAGTCGAAGATTTATATCCTTTGTATGAAGAAAATGAATTAAGGCCAGAAAATCGGAGGGCAGTGGAAGAGCATTTACAGCACTGCAGGGAGTGTAGGGGATTGTATCAAAATGGAACTGGATTTTCAGAGTTATCCTTTTCCTCTAAAGAGACACTAACGAAGGAAGTCGATGACAGGATCCGGATCCGCTTCAAACTGAGAAGAATGAAAATGATAGCGGCCCTTCTTGCAGCAGTCATTATTGTAACTGGAATCAATCAGTATGTTGCGAACCGTGAAAAAGTTGCTACTCTTTTGGATGGTGTTTATCTATACGCGGAGTCACTGAATGAACTAGTCCAAAATGCATATGAATTAGATAATAACGACCAGCTTCTATCCTATGCAGCGGAGGATGTTATGGATTTAGACCAGAAACTGAATTGGTTTGAACGTAAAAATGCCCCTCTACTTGTTAATAGCCAGGAGCTGGATGAAATGGCTGCAACCCTTAGAGAGCGAAAAAACCAGGGTCTTGAGGATGTAACGGACCTTATGGCGATAGAACTTTTACAAAATTATGCCAGCACTCTTTTTAAGCATGTCGGGAAGGAATATAATGAATTCCATCATGGCTATAGTTCTTATTTTGAGTTTTTAGATACAGAAGGAATCGGTAATCCAATTGGCAAGATAGATGAACTCACCTTTTTTTATAACAGGTACCACAAGCTTCCTTCCGAGATGAAGCTGTTAAAAGAGGAAGATCTCAAAGAGATTATTAGAACGGCCTTCAATGCAAAGAATGGAAAGGTCAAATTTGAAAAAGTGAATGATCAATATGGAATGTATAGGTTTGACCTTCAACAAGGAAAAACCAAAATCGATGGTGAAATTGACGGCTATTCCGGAATTATTGTATTTGCAATAAATTATGGACATCAATTAAATGATCAAAAGCCTCTAGAACAGAGGGAGGTCATGAAAAAAGCAGAACAAATGCTTAAGTGGATTTACGGGAAAACCGCGACCTTTGAAATAAAGGTTGAACAAAACATGGAAGAGATAGAAGGACAGCCTAATCTGTATCGTTTTAGGTTCACTCCCCTTGCAGGAGAATACAAGCTGCACTTCCCACTGGGTGAGCCGTTTGTCATTGAACTTGATGCAGGATCCGGTGAATTTTTCATGTTATCGGCCCAGCCAGCACTTCAATCCAGAGAGTTATTCTCGAAAAGTTATCAGGAAAAGCTAAGTCAGGCTTCACTCGAAACCAAGGCAGAGCAAATTTCAGGTGAAAAAGTGAAAGCCATTGGAACTGGCATCATTTACTCAACCGTTTCGGCCGACTATGTCCTTGTCTATGTTTTTGAAGGGAAAGAAAACCGGATTTATATCAATGCCGAAACGGGCAAAGTGGAAAGACCCTATTTTTCTATTCATTAAGCTTTTGTCATTTGATTTCGATACGTGAACTTTAAGCCATTTTGGTCATTTACTCGCGATTTGGGTGCGATTGCTGAACAAGAGCAATCGCTTTTTGTGCTAACGTGGCAGGTTTGTTGAAGAAGGATATTTTCTATTTTAAGCGAATTATAATTTCAAACAAACCTTACACGAATACAGGTATTGAAAATAACAGGAACATAGGAGGTATGAGATATGAAGATCAATAGAATAGATCATGTGAGTATAAACGTAAATGATCTTTCAGAGGCTAAAGCATTTTTTCTTGATTTAGGACTTGAAGTGCAAGCGGAGTGGGAATTGGACGGAGAACAGTTAGACAGAATAGTTGGGCTTAAAGATGTTAAAACAGCATGTGTAGGATTGGGGATGCCGGATGGTCAGGCATGGATAGAGCTAGTCAAATTTTATACGCCGTTAGATGAAAAAGATATTCAGCAACCTTTTGCAAATACGCTGGGTATCCGACATATTTGCTTTGCTGTTGAAGATATTGAAGCTATTGTTGCAAAATTGAAAAAGAAAGGCACGGAAATCTTTAGTGAGATACAGCAATATGAAGAAAGTTATAAGTTATGTTACGTTCGTGGTCCAGAGGGAATTATTTTAGAGTTGGCGGAGAAAATAGATAAATATTGAATGGGACTTTAAATGATTTAGATCTCCAACTTTAAAGATTTCTTCTTAAACTATCGGGTGCGCTAGTTCAATAGGAGTTATTTGATAACCATTTCTATATTTAGAAGTTAATCTCATATACTAGTTTGAGTCACAGAAGTTTATTTTTCAAGGTAGATTAACAAAGTGGTTCAGCCTAATAAGGATGCCAAATTATAGAAAATGTTGAACTTTGCTTATTTATCACTTATCATTTGGTTATATAAAAGCATAAATCGATTGTATAACCTCATTGATATGGTATGAGGGTCTCTACCAGGAACCGTAAAATCCTGATTACGAAAAAAAATGTATTTTTTACATTTTTCTTCGTAATCAGGATTTTTTTTTGAAAAATCAACTTATTTTAATGTTCAAAAACGATTTAGGAGGAAATTAAATTGAAAACAATTTATGTTAATGCTACTTTTTTTACTATGGATAAGGAGAATCGAATCTTTAAAAACGGTATGATGGTTGTACAAGATGAACTTATTTCCTATATAGGCGAACGTTCTGAAGAGCTACTGACGGATGTAGACCAAGTAGTGGATCTTGCAGGTAAATGGGTTATGCCTGGTCTCGTGAATACCCATTCTCATATTTTAATGACTCTTTTACGTGGTATTGGAGATGATATGCTGCTAAAGCCTTGGCTTGAAACTAAAATATGGCCAATTGAAAAGCAATTTACAACGGAGATTGCCTCAGTGAGTGCACAACTTGGCATTTTGGAGATGGTAAAGTCGGGAACCACTACATTCTCAGATATGTTTAATCCTACCGGTATTGAACCGAGCGCTGTAATGGAAACAATTAGTGAAACAGGAATTCGTGGAGCCTTTTCTTATTCGATTTTTAGCTTCGGCACAGAAAAAGAGCAGAAAATGAATCTTATGAGGGCAGAGCAGTTTTCTAAAAACTATAAAATGGTTGCTAATGGGCGTCTAACAACGATGGTTGCACCTCATAGCCCTTATGCTTGTACCCCGGAAACACTTATAGAAACCGCTCGAATTGCAAAGGAAAATGAGTTAATGATACACATCCATGTATCAGAAACTGATTTCGAAATCTTAGACATCGAAACTCGTTATGGAAATCGACCTGTCGAGCATCTTCGCAAATTAGGTATCTTTGATCAACTAACAGTAATGGCTCATGGTGTAATACTTAACGATGAAGAGAGAGCAATTTTAAAGCAACATGATGTACGAGTTGCTCACAATCCAATTAGTAATTTGAAGCTAGGTTCAGGTATTGCGGATGTTGTTAGTCTTTTACAAGCTGGGGTTAAAGTAGGTATTGCAACAGATAGCACAGCTTCGAATAACAATCTGGATATGTTTGAAGAAGTTAGAACTGCTGCATTACTACAAAAAGGGATTTATAAAGATGCTACTAAATTCTCTGCACAAACTGCGTTAACCTTGGCTACTCGGGGTGGGGCTGAAGTCATTGGTATGGAACATACGGGCTCTCTTGAAGCAAATAAGAAGGCAGATTATATAACCATTTATCCTTATGATAAGGAGCATCTACAACCAATTAGTACAGCATATTCACATTTACTTTATGCGGCACGCGGAAGCGATGTATGCGATGTCTATATTGATGGGAAGGCAATTGTAAAGGACGGCAGATGTTTAACGATCGATGAAGAAAAAGTGATCGCAGAAGCAAATCGCCTCCAGAATACACTAACTAGTAACTAAATATTTGAGTTTGGTGATTACTTCCCGACACTGGAAATGGAGGAAAGATTAAAATGACAAAATAAGCATCCTTAGGGTGCTTTTTTTGGGCTAACAAAACAAACATAATTGAACCTGGGTCTGTAAGACTTCAACTTTATTCGAATGGACCGTTGAATAGCTTGCGAAGAAATGTACTTAAACTTAGGGGATTGATTCCCACGGGTGCGACGTTCTACCCCGACTACCGTAATAATAAGACCATAAACAAAAAGGCCAACCAGAAAAAACTGGCTAACCTTATATTACGAATGGGTGCTTTAGTATAAGAACTGGACTGTCAATAGACGGTCTTTTTTTATGCTATTAAGTGTTAAAGGAGTGGGTTGAAGCCTTGGGGAACAACCTAGGGATTATGTACATTCAACATGATTTGGAGGTTTGTTTTAGCGCCAGCGCTCTAATTTTTTTAAGAATTTTTTTGTATACATTTTATTGAGAAAAAATTTTTCAACCCGATTCATATCTGACTCCTGAAACCTTTTTAAACTGAATGCATAAAATTCATCGAATGTTACATCAGGCTGTATCCATTCACCATTTTCGTAACAATAGTGACAGTATTTTTCTGACGGTGTCCCATCCTTTTTAGTTCCAAAGTCACTTGACACTTTCATGGGCATGCCACAGCTTTGACACAGGTTTGTTTTTGCCATTTTTATTCCTCCGATTTTGTTAAGTTCTGAATTTGCATCATTCACATTTACTAGTTTAAACTGATTCGCCGATGCACATCCAACATATTCATTTCATCTAGGAACGCGAGTAAATTGCCCTTATTGGGGATTCCATTTATACGTAATTCATCAATATTATAAAGAAGAACCATATCAGTTGAAGAAGGAAATCACCCACAATGCGAAAAATAAGATAGTAATATTACTCTATTAATAATTTTTCTAAGTCCTTATCAACAATAAATACCTCAATTCTCTCTCCCAACTTTGTGCTAATATCACTGTGACTGGAAAGAACTTTGCAATGAGTAAGGTTTTCTACTATGTTTTCATACTCATTGCTGTACATTTCGCGGAGGACTTGTCTCATTTTTTTTACCAGTCTTCTTCCAGTATCATCGTTTACAAGATGCTTTTCTTCTGTAGTCAATACTCCTTTGAAGCGAGTTATAACCATATCTTGAACAATGTATGTTTTCGCCTCTTGTGGACCCCGACCAAGTAATTCCCTTTGAAATTTTATAAAGGCTGAGCTAATCTCAGCTTCTAGTTTCTTTTTTGAAATAGGCATCTTTTAAACCCCCGGATGATTTAAACAACTTTATTATGAACATAATACTACTTTCAGAATTAAAGTCATGTCAATAAGAAAAATGAAAATAAAAAAATGAGATATGGTGAGAAAAATAAAGGAATTCTAATGTTTTTTCAAAAAAATCGTGTAAAGTAGAAATATTCAGTCAAATATAGCGATTTACAAGCAGTGTTTCTGAGGCATACAATTATAGTATTCAAATTAATAAACCGGCTTAATCCTGATTGAACTCAGGAACGGAGGAACCAATTTTTTGGGGTTAATTCTGTGTAACCAGAAGGGATGAGATACTCTTTCGCCATCCTACCCGTCAGCTAACTTCGTCGGCTAAAGCGAGGGAGGTCTAAAAGACCGCCTAATTCAGGGGGCTTTTTTGTTTATTAGCAAAAGGGCAGCTTGAGAAGTAAGTAGGTCTTTTTATTATGCCTATTTTAGGAAAAAGGAATATGGAAGACAGAACGCAAAGAGAGCAGTAATGCTAACTAGGCGTTAAGTAGACCAATGTTACTTTTTCTCCAATATGTTGATCAATTCAATCAACAATATCCTAAGTGAGATATCTTTATTTGATATTTTATTTTGGTAATTGTTTGCAATTGATTCAATTGGGGAACGAGTATTCATTGGTCTATTTTTTTACCCTTCTTTATAGTATCCGTAGAATTTGTTATTTAGGAGGTGAGGGCAGTTTCATTGAAAGATAGGGGTGGAAGAAGGAATTAAATTTTCAAGAAATCATTATTTGTAGGTGCATTGATTTATATTTCTGTATAAGAAATTTACTTGATTATATATACAGTTAAAGAAATTAATTTAAAGGGAGAGAGGAAAATGTTTATCGAAAGTATATGTCCAAAATGTGGAGAAATTAACAACGTAGAACATAGTGGAGAAAAAATTCTTTTAGTTACATGTAAGAATAAACATTTTTACGACCATGTGGTAACCCCTTATTCAAGAACAGCTGAGCTTAAAAATGATAAACGAATTAAGTTAGAAGAAATGATAGTTGAGAAAAAATTTCACCGTATGAGCGATAAAACAACCATTTGTCTCCTTATCTTTGAAAATGGTTATGAAGTAGAAGGGCGGTCAACAGTGCGAGATAAGTCTGACTTCCGTTTAGTGATTGGGAAAGATAAAGCATATGAACAAGCATTAAAGAATGCTATGGTAGCGTTAGGAGCATATTTAAAATAATTGTCCATCGATAAAAGTAAAGGTTGGAGCTGCCTTTGTTGCAGCTTTTTTTATTTTTCTCAAGTTAAGTCCAGGGGGAAAAACTGCACACACCATGAGGTTGACGATCAAAATTGGGGATGGCTTTTAAAGGAATTCATCTTATTTTTGATCATTATTTATGGGTTCCTCATTTTGTTCTTTTATGGGACCTCCATATTGCTGGTTAATTTCATTAGCTAACTCATCTAAAAATTCATCAGTTAATAATGGTCTATTTTCTTTGAACATGTTAATCCTCCTTTGAAATAGGTTCTTATATTTTTTATGGGTATTTTTTCTATCTGTTATATAATCTTTCCGTTTTATTGGGTTTTAATGCTTTTTTTTAAAGGTAGGGCTACTCAATGGCCCGAATCCGACAGCTAACCTCGGAAGCGTTACATGAGAAGAAAGGTGGAGCTTGTGATACACGAAAAATGACGTGTCTACAGGTCTATTAACTATGTCTTGTAGGCCTTTTTTACTGCAGTTTGAGAAAAAATTTTTTTATGGGGCAATATAGTGACATAACTTATTACATAATTGGGCGGTGAGTAATGAATGTTTTCATCAATAAAAAGGTTTTTAATTGGAAGACCTCTGAAATCACATGAATTAGGGGAACAAAAAATAAACAAAACAAAAGCATTAGCAATTCTATCCTCCGATGCACTGTCATCGGTGGCATATGGTCCTGAACAAATACTAATCGTGTTGGCAACAATAGGAGCAGCAGCATTTTGGTACTCCATTCCTATAGCAGTGGGTGTGTTAATTCTTTTAACAGCTCTCATACTGTCCTATCGGCAAATCATATTTGCTTATCCTCATGGAGGAGGAGCATATGTTGTTTCGAAAAATAATTTAGGAGTAAATCCAGGCTTAATTGCTGGTGGTTCTCTTTTAGTAGACTATATTCTTACGGTTGCTGTAAGTGTGTCTGCTGGGACTGATGCTTTAACTTCTGCCTTTCCCACCTTACATAATTATAATGTGGAAATTGCCATTGTATTTGTAATTTTTATTACACTTTTGAATTTAAGAGGAGTAACGGAGTCCGCTTCAATATTAGCCTACCCCGTGTACTTATTCGTTCTAGCCTTGTTCATTTTAATTGGTGTGGGTATATACAACATTTTAACAGGCGGTGTTACTCCTGAATTACACACCCCTTTAGGTACACCTGTGGCGGGGATCAGTTTATTTATTTTATTAAGGGCGTTTGCTTCAGGAAGTTCAGCATTAACAGGTGTTGAAGCCATATCTAATGCCATACCAAACTTTAAAGATCCAGCACCAAACAATGCTGCTAAAACGCTAATAATGATGGGGATTTTGCTTGCTATCTTGTTTTCAGGAATCATAACTTTAGCCTATTATTATGGAACTGCTCCAAGAGCTGAGGTAACGGTTGTTTCACAAATTGCAGAGGATGTCTTTGGACGGAATTATATGTATTTCTTTATTCAAGGAACTACAGCCTTAATATTAATCCTTGCTGCCAACACTGGATATTCTGCATTCCCATTGCTAGCGGTTAATCTTGCTAAAGATAAGTTTATTCCAAGGATGTTTCTGATGAGAGGTGACCGATTAGGATATTCAAACGGTATCCTCATACTTGGTCTAGCTTCGATTATATTAATCCTTGCTTTTCATGCAGAAACCGAGCATCTTATCCCACTTTACGCAGTCGGAGTGTTTGTTCCATTTACATTGTCTCAAACAGGAATGATGGTTAAATGGATTCGAGAAAAGCCTCAAGGCTGGGTGCCGAAATTTATTATTAATACAACGGGTGCATTAATTAGTTTCATTGTCACATTAATGTTCTTCTTAACTAAATTCAATCAAGTCTGGTCAATTTTAGTTTTTCTACCGATTATTATTTTTATTTTCCACCGAATTAAAAAACATTATGATGCAGTAGGGGATCAATTGAGGATTACTACATGTGAGCCCGCTTTACAGATTGAGGGGAATGTACTCATTGTTCCAGTGGCTGGCATTACTCATGTGGTAGAAAACTCAATAAACTATGCCAAATCACTTAAGCCAGATCAAATTATTGCCGTTTATGTGGCTTTTGAAAGAGATGACGAGCATAAGTTTGAAGAAAAGTGGAAAAAGTGGCAACCTGACGTAAGACTGGTAACGCTGCACTCTCATTACAGAAGTATCATAACTCCATTAACTAAGTTTGTTGATACAGTTGAACATAAAGCGAGCGAATCTAACTATCAAGTAACAGTGGTCATCCCACAATTTATCACTAAGAAAGGCTGGCACAATATTCTCCATAATCAATCAAGCTTATTGATTAAGTCTTTCTTGCTATATCGGAGAAACGTGATTGTTACCACTGTACCTTTCCATTTAAAAAAATAAAAACAGAAGCCCACTTTATTAACATCCTTTTGATGAATAAAGTAGGCTTTTTTTGAACTATTCTGTAATTACAACAGCAAGGTCATCCTTTTGAATAACAAATTCTTGCGGAGGGTTAACATGAGTTTTCTCTCCTCTTTTTATTCCAACCAACATTTTATTTCTTTTGAAAAAAAGATTACATGCCTCATAAAATGGTTTTCCCACTATCCCTTCAACAGGTTCACAGGTTAAGAGGTTGTGGTTATCAGAATTACGGATTAAATTCATTATAGATTCCATTGTTGAATGAGATTCTAGACTGTTAAGTATAAGAGAGCTTGTAAGGATATTGGATTGGATAATCTCATCAGCTCCTGCTCTCCTTGCATTATCCACTTGTTCAGAAGTAAGAATTTCTGCGATGCACCGAATTGTTGGGTGTGTTCCTTTAATCGCTAACAAGGTAATGATCGTATTCATGTCTGCATACAACTCGTTCCTATTTTGGTCAGCAGTTATCACTACACATTGTGCTTCATGAATGTTTGCCTTTAATAAAATTTCGTCTAGGTTGGCACGTCCCTTAATAAAGTGCACGTTTTTGAGTTCAGTTGGCATAGTTTCCAATGTTTCATCAATAAGAACCACTTTCTTTGATGGATGCTTTTTAGACATAGAAGAAATCAATTCTCTAGATCGTTCATTCCATCCGATTATTATCATGTGTTGATTCCCCTTAAAAAAGAGTTTCCCTTCAATGTAGGCTGCTTGCATTGTTACTGCTATAGTAGCCAAGCTGACAAAATAAGAGGAGACAATAGCAATCCCTACTATCATAAGTATAATTCCTGTTATTCTTCCTGCAAATGTTTCTGGAGCGTAGTCCCCATATCCAATAGTAGCAGCTGTAACAACTGCCCACCAAATTCCTTCAAAAACAGTTGGGAAATTCTTTGGTTCTATTAAATGAATGATGTATCCAAAGATTATCATAATGAATGAAGCTAACAAAAAAATTCTTACAACAACGGGTAGTTGTAAAAACTTAGCCAACCAATGCTGGAACATCTTTTCCCACCTCATTAAATTCATTCACACTCCATTATTTCCAAATTTCACTTTATGCATAATAGAAATGTTGAGATTTTGGATTAAGATTTTGACAAGCTCATTAAAGGTTTAGTAATTCTAATCTAATTTGTTGATATGGTAATGAAATGATTTATATTTGGCAAAATATATGGTGTGAATTAGCAACTGGGGGGTAACTAGTGTGGTGAATTTCGAATGGGGGAATATTTATTTGGTGTATTTATTACTGTTCCTAATTGTAACCATTTCATTTTGCATGAAACTCCAGGAATTACGAAAAGAGAGGGTCAAGAAATTTAATGACTTTTTGCAAGCCTTTCACCAGTTGAATGACTCATTAAAAACTGCCACACAGACTCTCTATGATATTCTGTCGGTAGTAGAAACCGAAGTCCATATAGGAGGTATTTCGGAGCGTGTGAATTTATTGGAAAAGCACGTAAAAACTCTAAATTATTGTATTAACCATTTGAACATTATAAATGGAAATAGTGTTGAACCTGAAATAAGAAAGACTTGTCTGGATTCAATATTCGTATTAGAACATGCAGTAAAGAAAACCACGATTCAATTATTTAACATGAATTTTATAGCTTATGACTTCCGTGATTTTTTCCTTAAGATTACAGAATACAGGATGAAATTAATCAATTTAGAGAAGGAATTTAACAAAATATACTCTTAAGCAACTATCTTTAGTCATTCCGTAGGTAGTTTGTGAATAATTGTACTTAAAGTAATGGGGTGCTTGAGTTAAAGATTAGGGCTGTCATAATGGAAGCTTTTTCTTTTTTATGAGGGAAAAAGACATTGTTATATAAAAATCTTTCCCATTTAGCCAGCAATCCGTTTCTAAATAAAATACTCAGCTCATGTATATTATATATGTCTTTTTAGAAACTAACGGAAAAAGGGTGGTAATATGCAACTAAATTGGATTTGGAATGCGGTTCTAATTGTTTTAGTGGGAACGCTCTTATTAAGATTTGCTGGTAGAAATTCAATTTCTCAAATGACGGTCTCCCAACTTGTTATTATGATTACGCTTGGACCTATACTTAGTCGTCCCATAGAGAACAAAGGACTTTTGACCACATTTGGTGTTGTGTTTGTTCTTATTATTACTGTGTATGGTATCCAGTATCTTAAAATGAAGTTTGATAAGATAGAAACATTTTTTAGCGGGAAACCCGTATTTGTCATAGAAAATGGAAAAATAAATGAAGAAAACATGAAAAAAATGAGACTTACTACTGACGATCTTGATATTCGATTACGCCAAGCTGGAAGTTACGCCATCAGTGATTTAGAGTGGGCAACAATTGAGGTTAGTGGAAAACTTGGTTATAAGTTGAACGCTAATAAACAACCAGCCACCAGGGAGGACATTCAGAAATTAATCCAATTAGTTGAATCCAAGTACACCGATTCCATTTCTTTTCATAAAGATTTGCATGTTGTGGGAAACAATATAGTTACTGAGGTTGCTTCTAAAAAAGATATCAATCCTTAAACTTCCTGTAACACTGATTAAGTGAACAAGAAATCCCTTCAGAGCGAAAGTCTGAAGGGTATTTTTTATTGGGGGATGTTCTTTCACATTTTTCTGTGTTTCATGGATGGGGAATCGGTGCGTTTCTCTATATGTGGAGATGTATCTTTCAGGCTCGAGATTCTTTAATATCACGCTTAGTTTTTCAGACATTTGTTAGGATCAATTCTGATGGAATCCTAGTTTCCTTCAGAATCCTTTTTATATTGAGAAATAACTTAGAAATCGGTTTTTATTGATTTCGCTAAATAAACAGTTTCATAACTTCAGTAATAAGGACAATTAAAAGATTCGGTTACTAAACTAAATGAAATTCGACTTCATTTTGGACAGATCAAAAGGATCTAGTCAAATAAAGACATGGAATGATAATCATTCCATGTCTTTGAGCTAGAGTTTAAAATCTCCTAAAGCCACATCTTCGTCTATTTCCAAACATTAAATCATCCCAGTTCCGACAACATCGACGGTTGTGGCTAGTGCGACGACGGTTCTGGCTAGAGAAGCGCCGACGACTGGTGCACCGACGAACTTGTTCAACTTACGGGTGAGTTTAGTTCAACAAGGTATTATCGATATCTGATAACGGAATTTAACATTTAGAAGGCTGCCTTCAAAAAGACAGCCACTAAAGTTTTAAGGTTTTCTGTTAAATTTTTTGCATTTTGTGAAGCGTGTGCTTCGTTCCCCACTCATGCATTGCATCTAAAATCGGTTCCAAGGTCCTTCCGTATTTCCGATGATTTCTTTTCTTTCGCTTTTGGGTTCTTTTATTGCAATCGTTTAATCATTATCTTTTGAGCTTTTCCGTTCTGCTTTCTGCAATCGTTTAAGCATTTTCTTTTGATCTTTCTGCTCTTTTTGCAGCCCCGAATTTTCTTCATCAGATTTCTGCTCTGTTTTGCTGTTTTCAAGACTTATAGCAAATGAGGTAATTACTTTTTCTTTGGTGACAATTACTTCTTTTAGATCTTTTAGCTGCATTTCTTGCCCAGCTGCTAGACTGCTTAACGCCCCAATCAATGATTGATATTTTTCATTGGTTTCTCTCATTTCGGCTATTTGTCTTTGAAATTCTGGCATTTCTTTATCGCTGTTTTCAAGGCTTACAGTAAATGAAGCTAGATATTCTTTTTTTGTTGCCAATTCGCCTTTTAAATATGTTTCTTGTTTTAACATGTTAGCCACTAACATATTAATACGAGTCGTAAGGGCTTCAAGTTCTGAAAAGTCTTGATTATTATCACCTCCGGCTTCGTTTAATTCATAAATTTCATCTGCCATTCCGTACACTCCCTTTTGGTTAAATATTAAGTCTAAAATAATAATCATATTATTAAGAGAATCTTTCACATCTTGTAATACAATATGATGGTAAGAGAAATATTGAACGGACAAGTATCTAAAATCAATAATTAGTTATACAAATTATTTGAATCAAAGAAAAAAATCTAAAAGACATCAACAATAATATCCAAGCCAACTAAAAATGATGAGTATTTCTGTAACAATATGTCTTTTAAGTTATAGCTGCAACTATTTTTCTTCTTCAGGTCCCAACGAATTATATGTGACTTTGTGAAAGAGTGAACTTAAACTAACGGGTAGCCTTAACACAGTAACAGATAAAATTAATAAGCCTAAAATATGCAAGTTTTTATGCACGACTTGCATATTTTAGCTTTTTTTACATTCAAAAAACATACTCCAATATACACAGCATTTTTTATTTCCAAATACATCTATCTATGGATACATATAAACAAAGATAAAAGGTGCACCATTCGAAGGTTTTGTTGCCGATACTGTATATAATTGCTTCTTTAGTTGAAGAAAGGGATTTTATAAAGACTAGTCGAATTTACTTAATGGTAAAAAATACCGTTAGAATCAAAAACTGCTTTCATAAAAAGGAGACGTTAATATGAAATACTTGTGTTTGGGTTACTTCAACCCAGAGAAAATGGATGCCAGCCCCAAGGCGGAGATCGAAACTGTCCTGAGCGAATGTCAGCCCCACCTAAAGGAACTTTACAAGAGCGGTCAAGTAATTATGGATGTTGGTGTTGACTTGGAAGTAAAATGCTTGAAGCGGATGAACGGGAAAGTTGAGGTTACTGAAGGTCCTTTTGCCAAAACTAATGAGATGATAGGCAGTGTATTCATCATAGAGGCACTTGATATTAACGAAGCAATTAGGGTGGCCTCCTTACATCCGACCACTCAATTGGATGCAGGTGAGCAGTTTGACTGGAGGATTGAAATCCGCCCTATCCACTACTTCGAGAAGAGAGAATAAATGGTCAAGTTTCATTTTTCTTCTAGTATCAGGTGTGAAGCGCAGTGGCTATTAGTCGCATTTACCTAATTCAACAAAAATAGGCGTTGATCCAAGAAGGATTAACGCTTATTTTTGTTGAACTTGTTGTACTAATGGGGAAGGTAATTGGTGGAAGGTTATTGTCATCATTCATGGTATGATTATTTATAAATTTCAAAAACAGCGAAAATTTCAGATTTCATCTGACTATTACAAAGGAGTATTTAATTGAGTGACAATAAACTGCTTATTACTTTCAAGAGTGATCTTTACAATTATTCATTGGAACAGCTTAGATATATCTCGGAAGAAGGGGTTTGGTCCATTGGACAAATGTATGACCATTTAATTGTTGTGGCCCATGAGTATCTTGATAATATGGAAACATGTGCTACATTAATTGAGGAACATCCCCTTGGGAAAACCCAGTTTGGTGAGCAATTATTTAGGAATCGAGGTTTTCCACCTATTAAAATAAGATTACCAGATGAGTTAAATTCTCCACCAAATAATTCAGACAGCATGGAAGACCTAATTATCAGGATGGATCAGTTAATTCAAAGATTGCGTCGTTGGGAATCGAAAGTGGATTCTATTAACCCAAATAATAAAGTGAATCATGGAGGATTTGGCTGGCTGAATGCAAGGGAATGGTATGATTTGGTCGGAATGCATTTTCGTCATCATTTGCGTCAAAAAGATGAATTAGAAAGGTACATATTATAGTTGAAAATCACATCATTATATGGGTGAGCTTCTTCAACTAAGGGTGTGCTCTACTTCAAGTTTAGGTTGCTGCGGTAGCCTTTTTTCTATTGTAGTAACTGGCCAGTTGATTTATTAATTACCTTACATTTTTCTATGAAAACTCGCCTGAATTTTTCGTCAAGATGCTTAATTTGCGATTCAACATTGGAATGATTCACTAATGTCTGATATTTAGGAGCTGTGGTGCGTCTATGACAAGTATTAACCATTTTTGGCATAGGCTGTCTAGGATAAGCAGCCAGATTGCATTACCAATGCATTGGGAAAGTTCAATAAAAATGGAATTATTAAACCAGGTCACTAATATTTTTTATACAGCGATGATCTTAAGCATCGCTTTTTTTAGTTGATTCAAAATAGAATGTGAAATAATGTATTTTAACTAACAGGTGCTTCCTTAAAGAACCGGCTGCAAAAACAGCAGCCTTTTTCCTGTTCGACTACTTGAAAAGGAGGTTATAAAATGACAAATAGATTCTCGGCAATGAATTTTGAAATAATAACTGAACGGCTTTACTTGAGTATGTGGGAGGAATCAGATGCATCCTGGTATAGGGAACTTGTTGGGGAACGGGGCGTTGCTAAGCCAACTATTGAAGCTGCTCTCAAAAATGTTATCAGTTTACGAGAAAGAGCACTGGAAAGTGGTATAAGTCTACTCACAATCCGACGCAAAGATGAAGGAGATATTATTGGATATTGCGGGTTAATTATCGGTCGTTCTACTATAGAAGAGCCGGAAATTGCTTATGAACTGTTCCAAAGAGTCCACGGAAATGGCTATGCAACTGAAGCTGCATCGGCAATTATAGAAGCTGCGGTCGCCACTGGACGGCGACGTCTGTGGGCTACTGTGGGTTCTTGGAATATTGCTTCCTTTCGAGTTCTTGAAAAGATTGGTTTCATTCGCGACCATAGTACCTGGAAAGAGAATGGAGAAGAAGTTGTTTGGAACATGCGTGATCTTTAGATAACAAAGGTTTGTTTTGCTGTATTGTAATATTTGTATTCGTAAAAAGGAGGATTATACTTTTGAATATTTTAATTTTAGGTGCAACTGGACGAGTTGGAAGTCAAATAGTAACTTTTGCCCTTCATGATAGACATCATGTTACTGTATTAGTTCGCACTCCAGAGAAGATTCAAATAAATAGTGGAAATTTAACCATTATTCAAGGGAATGTTTTAAATAAAAATGATATAGTACGTGCAATGCATGGGATTGATGTAGTTATTAGTGCACTAAATACTGATGGCACAACCACTCTATCAGAAAGTATGACACTAATTATCGAAGCAATGGAAAACGAAGGTATACAACGAATTATCACGATAGGAACCGCAGGGATCTTACAAAGTAGAACTACGCCAACCGTAATCCGTTATCAGTCAAGTGAATCAAAACGTAAATCAACCCGTGCAGCAGAAGAACATCATAAAGTTTACGATATGCTGAAACAATCAACACTCGATTGGACGATTGTATGTCCTACATATTTGCCAGATGGAGAAAGAGAAGGTCAATATCGAATTGAACGTAATTTTTTGCCAGAAGGTGGTATGAAAATATCAGTTCCTGATACAGCAGAATTTACTTATCGTCAGATAGAAAGTAGCGATTATGTCCAATCACGTGTAGGAATCGCCTACTAATAATATTCTCTTACATTATTACTTGCTGTCACAAGGTAAAATTTATTGTTTGTGAAAAAATTGTACTTAAACGAACGGGTGCTTTAGTTGAAGAAAGCCACTGATTTTTATCAGTGGCGTTTTTGTTTGTTTAATGGAAGACCTTTACGATGAACTATTTATTCAATAACTGCGGAGTTCTAGTTACTTAATTCCATTAATAATTCGTGGACAATGTGTTGTTCAAAATCTTTTGGCATATCCAGTAGTATCCCTCTTCTTGACGCAGCTGCAATTATTAGTCCTAATTCATAGTACATCTTTTTAGAAACTAATCCTTTTGAAATCATTTTCCTCACTTCATAATAAAATTGAATTAAAAAATCACTTGGTAATTTTTCATACAAAGACATTTTTGGAAACACCCACTATTCCTACTGTTCTAATAGGAATAATATCAATTAAAACTGAAATTGAAAAGAGTTTTTCGTAAGATTCATGAATTTGTCATTTTATTGCAGATAGGTTTGACAATACTGCTTTAATCTTGGTGAACTAACGGGCAGGTTAATCCAATAAGAGTTATAATTAGGGTAGCTGCACTAGGAGACAATTGATAAAGGAGAAATTCTCTTATGTTTGGTTTCTTAAATAGAGCAAAATAAAAAAAAGATGATTTAAAAGGCATTGCAAAATTAATGTATCAGGATGTATCAGAAGATTCCTGGGATAAAGAGAACCTCACTAAAAGAAATTTAGATTTCACTATTGAAAGTGTTCGTTATATTGATAAATATACAAAAAGATTAATGAATACGGAGTTTGGTGCTGAATTATTGAATAAGCATTTTGATAATTTAGTAGTTCGTATAGGTGCGTATATTGGTGAGGTTATCAAAAATAATATCAAGCAAGACTTTTACTGGTATGAGTCCGATTCCGTACACAATTATTCTCCCAATCTTGATGGAATGTACAGTAATACCCAAACACAAAGTGTTCTTTATTCTAAAAAAAGGGATATAGTTATCCTACCCTTGAATATGGTATCGCAATTCTTGAAAGGAAACTCCCCATACAGTAATTTTCTTACTTATGTAGAAGAAACGATTAAGCAAATTCTTAAAGAATAATGCTATTGCCATGCTTTTTGGGAAAATTCAATTATAGTAATTAAGTTTTGTTATGCAACTAATGGGTGCGTTAAACCAGCAAGGGATTAACGCTCTTTTTGTAGAATTAATTGAACTAACGAAGCAGGCTTGAGAAGAAACCATTATGAGTTATTCGAATAAAGTGATAAATTAAGCACAATATGAAAACATACTTGAAGAGCAGAAATATTACAGTTTAGCTCACGGGGGCATAGCCCAACTGTCAGATATGTTCTACTCTGGCTAATGTTATCATAAAACCATTTAAATAATGGTCAACCAGAAATATCTGGTTGACCTTATAAACGAACGGGTTAGGTTACTTTAAGAAGGAATTTTTTCCGTGTATTTTAAGATGAATTACTGAACCACCTTTATAGTGTTGGTCTAGCATTGCACGATTCCTGCTAATGCTCCATTGACCAATCCATCTGTACTAAATGTATGCCCATTAGCCATAAGATTATTAATTTCAAAAGATCCTGATTCTGAGACAGTAAAAGTTTCAATAGTGGCGGGTCCACTAAAATTTGCACCAGTTGCAACTCCAGTTAGAGTAACAGAGAAAGATGTAAGTGAACAAACAGGAAGCCCAACTCCATCAATATTTGAAGCAAAAGTAAAAGAATTAGCAGCAACGTTGTTGTCTACATATTCTATGGTTACAAAACTTCCAATAGTCATACAATCGGGACATAATCCTGCTGAAAAACCTAATGTTCCAATAGAAGATTGTCCGTCAATAATTACACTCGTGTTTTCAGCAGGAGTTGGAAAAGTTGCCGCAGTTGCTCGACAATCACAAAGTCGAATACCCAAAATATCACCCCCTTTATCCACAAGTTATGAAGAATACATTTTTGTGCTTGTACAAATACCATATCTTAAATAAGAATAATTTCACTGAATTGTTCTTGAGCTAACGTTTGCGTTGATCCAAGAAGGATTAACGCTCTTTTTTGTAGAACTTATTGAGCTCCCTCAGTTAGATACGAATATCTAACAGGGGCAAGAGTTTCCTTGGCAGGGAGTAAAGCTCTTTTTGTTGAATATTATGGGTTATAGGGAAAGGAATATTTATTATGAATGTGAAGAGGAGACAATAAATGGATAAAAATTATGATGATTATATTAATAATGCAATTGATTGGGCTAAAGGTCATCTGAATTCTAAAGAATATTGTTATATTTGTTTAGCTTTTGTAGAGGATGCATTAGAGAGAAGTAATAACATTGAAATCTTTGGTGGAAATACTGCAAAAGAATCTGCGGATTTATATGAAGCAAATAAGCAAATAGGTATGCCTCCAAAAGGAACCTTTGTTTTTTATGATTGCTTAGGAGTAATTAATGGTAAGCGTAAAAATTGGGGGCATGTAGGCCTATCTATTGGTAATGGAGAGGTAATTCATGCTTGGGATATGGTAAGAATTAATCATTACCTTGATGTAGAAAAGTTAACTTCTGCTCCAGGTTGGGAAAAACCAAAGTTCATTGGATGGGTATCACTTGATCGTATTATGCTTGGGTTTAAAAGGAAGATTTATAAAAATTAAATGATCAGTAATTCAAAATCTTCATCTATTACGAGTAAGTTGAAAGGAGGATGGTTATGGTTTATATTGCACTTCTTCGGGGGATTAATGTGGGTGGGAAAAATAAGATTGACATGAAGTTGCTTAAACAAACGTTTGAACGAGTCGGGATGAACAATGTGGTGACATATATCAATACAGGTAATATTATTTTTTCATACAGCGGCATATCAAAAAGTGAACTATCGCGTAACTTGGAAGAAGCGATACATCATGATTTTGGATTACAAATTAAAGTAGTAATTCGTAGTGTCGAGGATGTCAGAGAAATCATAAACGCTATTCCTGACACATGGAAAAATGATAATGAAATGACAAGTGATGTCTTGTTTTTATGGGATGAAATTGATGATGAATCTGTACTTGAGAATTTGGTCATTAAACCAAATATTGACACGGTAAAATATGCCCCCGGTGCGATCCTATGGTCGGTTGGCAAGAAAAATGTAACCAAGAGTGGAAAGTCAAAGATTGTTGGTTCAAAGATATATAAACAAGTTACGATAAGAAATGTCAACACTACTCGTAAGATATATGAACTTATGCAAGCTCGAATAGATAGTTCTCAGGATTAATAGTAAACAATTGATTATTATAGTGATGTGTAAGTCGAGCAATTTGGTTCAAACTGTCCATCTCTGTATAATAAACCTAGCAAAAAGCCCTGTAACGATATAAAAAACAAATGAATAGATGTAATTCCATTTTAAATAGGTAACCGTGCCAAGCATAACGGAAATAGGCTCACCCACAAATGCAAAAATGGCAGCTTGGGCAACAAGGGCAATGGTGAATTTTTTCCATGTAGGAAAATATTGAAATATCAGCATACACGCCACTGGAATCATGGAGAAGTCAAATGGAAGTGCAAGAAGACCAACAGGTACAAAACTAATTGGATAAATCCAAGCACACAATTCACTGCCCAGATCATCCGTAAAAGTGGTAATAAGGATGACAATGAGTCCAAAACTCCAGATTTGAAGGATACGGTCTCGATCAAGAAGTTTAATAAATATCAACCAAGGTCCTACAAAAGTGAAGACAAGAAACCACCATCCCCAAGTAAATACAGAATGCGTTAACCAATTTTCAATAGCCAAAGTGGCGTATCTTTGTTGTAATATCATTAACTCCCTAACAGTCCCATCCATATCCGCCATCCCCATTTTTTCTTACTAGTGTTTCAATTTAATTTGTTAATAATTCTAGGCTAGCAGGGGTGGTTACTCGAATGGGGACACTCTAGGAAGAAATACTAGAGAATATCCAGCAGCCCAATTCTACACAAAACCCTCGACAACTCTTACTAGAACAGCCGAAAGTTAGAAAAGTCTATATCAAAGATATGAATCTTTATGTCAGACTTAATTGAACCGCTATATACCGAAAGGTACGTACGGTGGTGTGAGAGGAGGGGGTTAATCACCCACTCCTACTCGATTGGGATTATTTTATCCAATATCCATTTCATTTCCTCTTCTTAAGATACTTATCTCAATTAATCCCAATATAAAAAGACATACTCTGGTTCATGCTCTTTTTTCAACTCATCAATGCTTGCTATTGTATCTACCGTTTTCTTTTTATGTGTAGGTAAAGTATTATTAGCGTTCTGTTTTAAATCCTTTTCATCCATGATATAAACCCTCCTTTTTAGCATAGTTTGTGTCCTGCCCCTCTTCTTATTCTTGTTTTTGCAAGGAATGTAATCAGGTGAAATATTCATAATAAAAGACGAAAAATGGAATGTATTATGAAAATCAGCTTACCCAGTTCACTCTACTATGTATGTCTTTTGCTGCTTTGTTTATTTACACACGTACAAATAGCGGCTAAAGGAAACGAACATTAAATGCTAATATTTATTCATATTTTTGAATTTATGTGCGTTCATATTAAATAACAGATAATTATTGCACTCATGGGTGCTTTTCTACCATAACTAGGGAACTTATACCAACGATTAAGGTGTGTTTTATAATTTGCAGAGGTGATAGTGGGAGTTTCCTATATCTGAATATGTGGAAAATATTGATTTTGCTCATATCGGCTTTCTTTCTAATTGGATAGAAATTCTTATTGTTCTACTATATTATATTTCTTCATCAGTTTCTTGGCTTGTTTGATTCCTTTTTCTGTTAGATACACTGATTTTGATTGCTTGCTGCCATAAATGTAATCATTCTCTGTTAATTCATTCAGTGACTCAAAAGGATAACCCTTCCAACTTCTCTCGGCATCACCTAATCCATGATCTTCTGTAAAAGATGTTAAATGCAATAATAGTAACGTTAATTCATCAATCTGATCCTTCATTGTATGCATTCCTTTACTTTTTACCAACATTATAACTAAGATAATGTTTAAATTACAAAAATAGGAAATACGACCAGAAGAAAAGGATATTATTTTGTCAGAACAAAGGTTGTTTTATCTATTTCAATAATGGGTGCCTTAGATGATGCCAAAACATAATAATTGTATTCAAACGGTGTGTATGAGGTTTAATGGGAGGTATTTTAACACTTGAATAAGACCCAAGTCAAGGTTTTTTTCAGCTTGTTTGGAGATGAATTTCCACTACATAAAGTAACGGGGAAATTAGAATTAACACCTACTAAAAGTTATAAAAAAGGCGATTTAATAGCAAATCGTTCAAAAATTAATAGAAAAGAAACATGTTGGGAAATAGGGACAGGCTACAAAGATTCACTTGATGTAAATGATCAACTACAACAAATTGTAGGTAATCTACAAAATAAATCAATCATGATTAACGAACTAAAAGATGCATTTTCTTTGGAGTGCAAATTCTATATTGTCATTATTATAGAAAGGGGAAATAGCCCTTCATTATTTCTTGATAAAGACATCCTAAAGTTTGCTTCAAGCATTGAAGCTGAATTTGATGTAGATATTTACGCTAATCCTTATGATGAGACTGAAGAATAATAAGCAACAAACCTTATTCAACTAACGGAGGCCAACTATTAAGGTATGGCAAAGATGGCAACCTATGCAGATCAAAAGGAATCGTTATGATTTTTGTTGAATTTAGAATTGACTGAGTATAGGAGTAACGAATGACAAACCTTGGGAGGGCAACTATGACCATATTTAAAAAAATAGTTATCGGAGGTAAGTCATGGAGAATGAAAAATGTGACTTGATCCACCCAAACGGCGTCAAGGAAAAGAAGCTGGAAGTGATTGAGGGATACACGATAAAGTACCATGCAAATGGAAAAACAATATGGTCAAAAGGAGAAATGATTGAAGATAGGCCAGACGGGTATTGGGAATGGTATCGTGCCGATGGAACCATAAAGCGTTCAGGATATTTTGAAATAGGAGAGCCTGTTGGTGAATGGGTCACCTATGATAGCAAAGGTAAAAAATACAAAACCACGAATCGTGATAAAGAATAGTTACTTATAAATAAATCTCAGGGGGAATTGGTATGGATCATACTCCAGAAATAAGTTCTGTTTTGATAAATGGAGAAAAAAAAGCAGTTTGGAGTGCTATTACAAATGAAGAGAAGCTCTTACAATGGTATGCACCAGGATCTCCTTGGAAAATACCGAATCTAAAAGATGGGGAGAAAGTAACCTTTACGTTAATGCCCAGCGTTCATAATAATCTGATAGAGGAATATCCGATGTCTTTAACGATTGAAAAGATAATCCCTTATCAGGAGTTTTCTCTATATTTAGAAGCACAACAAATGCTTCTATCTTTTACTTTAGAGGAAGAAGCCAACGGAATAAGAGTTACTATAAATTCAGAAGGCTTCAATCAGTCTTTAGCAAACTTGAAAGCCTTGGTTGAGGGGAAGGAGATTCCTTACGTTTAAGAAGAGTCGTCAACTTTCGGGTGTAAAAGTGAAAGAAAAAACCCTATCCCCTTCATTATGGAAACAAAAAGTCCCCAAAGTATATCTTTACTTGGGGGGATGTTGTTCATAAGGAAGGTATGGAACTTCCTTAGGTGTATAGGTGAGTACATCAGAAGAATAGATTTCAATTTTTATTTTGTGTTCTAATGGTTCTGCAAGAATGAGTATAGGTTGATTGTATTCATTTTTAAAGATTAAATCAGGTCCATCCCAACTAACGGTGGCATCCCTCTTTGATGGAACGTAGGAAACCTCTCTACTGTGTGAATAACGCTGAACAACTTTTAAACCTGCATTATCAATTGCATTAAAAAGGGTAGATGATACTTGACAAATTCCTCCGCCAAAGTCTTCTGAAAGTTCCCCATTAACGATTACGGTAGCAGGCATATATCCTTTTCCTGCTGTTCTTTTTCCAACCACTTTATTAAAAGAAAATATTTCACCTGGAAAAAGAACATAATTATTAATGGCTTTTGCAGCAAGAAAAATATTATTGTTTCTTTCCTTGTTATTTGAATTGAAGAATGTCATATATTCCCCAATTTTTTCTGCTCTAATATTTCCAAGTAATTCACTGTCGACCCTTGGATAAATGGCTAGTAAGGGGACTTCTAATTTAGTTGAATGATGACTAAAATAAAAGGAAAAAATTTTTTCTGTGAAAACTTGGCGATCTAAACGGTAACCGACTTGTTCGGGTATAATTTCCCCATACTGATCTATAATTGCATTTTTAGGATTTTTAGTTAATTGCTGGTCGATTTTGTCCATAAAATCATTCAACTTTTCTGTATTCATAATGGGTAATACAGGGTGCATCGAAAAGTCAGAACGGTTAACAACTGAAATATGATGACCGTTGTTCGTAATGAATAAACTTCCTGGCATATTCACTTGTTGAGATAAAATTATTAGCCCTAGCAGCCAGCTGAAATTCATAAATTTAAACCTCCTTACTATCATTATGAATTAAACTCTCTATTATATGTAATGACAGCTGTACTTTTAATCCCCTCAATTCTCAAAAGAATCCTTTTGTAGCAATAATTTGAAAAACTACTGGTTGCTTACCTTAAATATCTGGCTGCAATCTAGTTGGCTTTTTTTGAACTATAGATACAGGCTAGTTGAATAAACAAGATGCATTTTATTTAGCAAAAGTGGACACGTTATATATAGAATTCATACTGAGAGGACTAAAAAAATGGTTAAATTGGTTATTTGGTCTATATTTATTATTCCTTGGATTTCTTTGATCTTTTTAGACCATTCAGCAATTCGAAGATATATGCCTGTAGCTCTATTTGCCACAGTGCTCAACACCATATTGGCACAAATGGCTTGGACATATAACTGGTGGGAATTTAAAGAGACTCTATTTAGCTGGGACAAAATAGCACCATTATTTACGGTATATAGCATATTTTTAGTTGGGACAATATGGATATTTCATTTTACATTTCGTAAATTTTGGATATATATTATTGTTAATTTAATCATCGATCTCATTTACGGGGTGGGTCTTACGAAAATGTTAAACAAGCTAGAGATAAGAGAAACGGGTAGTTTCTCTCCACTCAATAATCTTTTGATCATGACCATACTAGCCGTCATTCTATATCTTTATCAGTTATGGCAGGAAGATATCTATGATCAGAAAAAAGTTAAGTAAAATTCATTCGATTCCCGCTTTATAGAAATTCAAATTAATCATGCTCATGATCTACTCACTTTCTTGATATAGGAATCCTAGTCCAAATTTCCCTATAATGATTGGATAATTTTAGTAGTATTTTCTCTATTTTATATTTCGTAAACGGAATATAATTGGAATCACTATTTGACCCCTATTAAATAGATTACTGTTTGGACTCCCAAGGTTTTACGGGAGTCTCTTTTTTGGTCTGGGGCATATATGACGATGGTTAGGCAACTGCATAGGAAACAGAGGCGATTCTTCAATAACGAAGGATCGCTTTTCTAATTCGACTAACGGGCAGGATGATTTTGGAAGGAATTCTTCTGATTGGGCAAGAATTTCTATTTTTACTTAGCGGTAATTAATTTTTTAACTTTGCATATTACAGCTTTAATACATTTTCTTCGGCTGTTGAATCGCAATAACTTTACGATAATGGGTGTTTTCCTTGAAAATTCAGCTGCTTTTACGGCAGCCCTTTTTTTGAATTAAGGGGAAAGGTAAATGGAATAAGATGCTTATAGCTGTTTTGGATAAAGGGTTCTACTACTATTTAAGGAATATATATATAAATACGTTAATAGGAGGTGATGATATGAGCATAGGTGGAGAGTATTTGAAAACAGTTACTCAACGCTTTTCAGAGGCAAAAATAACCGCTGAAAAAGCAATAGCGCAATTAACCGAAAGCGAATTATTTTGGTCTCCAAATGAAGAGTCCAATAGTATCGCGATTATTATCAAACACATGAGTGGGAATATGGTATCTCGCTGGACTGATTTCTTACACACGGATGGGGAAAAACCGTTCCGTAATCGTGATCATGAATTTGTGGGAGATATGAAAACGAAAGAACAGGTTATGGAACTGTGGGAACTTGGCTGGGAGACCTTTTTATCTGCATTGAAGGATATTGACGAAGAACACCTCTTAAAAACAATTACGATCCGAAATGAACCGCATTCCGTAATAGAAGCTATTGAACGCCAAATGTACCATTATTCCTATCATGTTGGCCAAATCATATATATCGCGAAACATTTAAAATCTGGTGATTGGAAATCCCTAACGATTCCTCGAAAAAAGTAAATATGTCTTGAAAGCCTTGGTTGAGGGGAAGGAGATTCCTTACGTCTAAGATGGGATCGCTGCGCTGCGGCGGTCCTTTCTTGTTTTTCCGGTTGAACAAGGAATTCTAACTATAATTGTAGAAATTGTAATAATTAACAATGTTTAGTTCTGCTCTTAATGTATTTATATAATTCAATTATTTTTTAAATGGGGAGGGGCTTTTTTGCAAATTTTTTTTAGATATAACTGGATGGTAAGAGAAGACTGGTATCGTTGGTGTGAAGAGGTAAGTGAAGTAGAACTTCTACAAAACAGAACGGGTGGAATGGGTAGTATATTGCATACACTTTTCCATATAGTCGATGTCGAATGGAGCTGGATACGTCTTTTAGAAGGTAAAACCGATTTTCAAGAGAGTTTCGATGGTTATAAAAGCTTGGAAAAGGTTCGGAAATTGGACGCTGAATTTCATTTAGAAGTGGAAAGTTTTGTGAACAACTGGGACGCAAGTATGGAAAATCGTTTGTTTTACGATACCTTACCTGATGGAAAAATAGTGACGGATACTTGGGGGGAAATCGTGGGACATACGATTGCTCATGAAATTCATCATATCGGACAATTATCAATTTGGGCAAGGGAAATCGGAAAAACGCCTATTTCTGCAAACCTAATTGGTAGGGGTCTTTCTTCTTATTCCAAAAAATAATTCAAATTGAAAGCAATTTATTCGGTTTCTGTATATTCATGGAAGTGAAAATTTAATGAATCAGCTTTTCCTTATTCTGCTGCGAATTCGGTTTTATGGAACATTATGAGTTTGTGAAGAATGTACGCTAACTGGTGCATTAGTTTAACAAAGAAAATACTAAAAGTCGGTTCCTTTACAGGAATTCTACTTTTATATATTCAAATTACTCAGCGTTGTAAATCCGAATCTTCCTGACGCTACCCCTATATGGGGATAAATCTTTCTTCATGTTTAAAAATCAGTAATAAATGGAAAATAAAGAAAGGAGGGATGAATATGAAAGTACTTATTATTGGTGGAGATGCAGCAGGGATGAGTGCTGCAATGCAAATTGTACGAAACAGTACTGGACATGAAATCACTGTTTTAGAAAAGGGTGGAGTGTATTCGTACGGACAATGTGGCCTACCTTATGTGATCAGTGGGAAGATTGAGTCAACAGATAAGTTAATAGCACGTACACAGTCTACTTTTAAAGTGAAATATGGCATTGATGCACGAGTATATCATGAAGTCCAAAAGGTAGACACGGAAAATAAAATGGTAATTGGAATAAACCATAGTAATGGTGAAACGTTTAGCTTTCCGTATGACCGCCTTCTTATTGCAACCGGCGTAGGCCCGGTCATTCCAAAGTGGGAGGGTGTTAAACTTCCAGGTGTTTTCACATTAAAGGCAATTCCTGATGCAAAGACAATCATGGATTATCTTGAGAAAGATATAAAAAATGTGACAGTTATTGGTGGCGGATACATTGGACTCGAAATGGCTGAAAGTTTTGCGGAGCTCGGCAAGAAGGTAACGATCATTGAAAGAAATGAGCAATTAGCAAAAATATTTGATAAAGAAATGGCAGAACTTATCCATGAAGAAGCAGTGAAGCAAAACATTGTGTTAAAAATGGGTGAATCTGTTGAAGCATTCCGTGGTAGTGAGCATGTTGAATATGTGAAAACCGATAAAGGGAAGTATGAAACAGATTTAGTAGTAGTCGCTATAGGTGTGAAGCCAAATATTTTATTTTTAGAAGGGACTGGAATCAAAACAAGTGTTAATGGTTCTATTCAAGTAAATGCGTATATGCAAACAAGTATTAAAGATATCTATGCTGCAGGAGATTGTGCAACACAATATCATCGAGTAAAAGAAATGGATGATCATGTCCCATTGGGAACACATGCCAATAAGCAAGGTCAAATCGCCGGATTAAACATCGTTAATATACATAAAACATTTAAAGGTGTTGTAGGCACTTCAATCATAAAATTTTTCGGTTTAACTTTAGGGAGAACAGGAATAACAGAAACAGAGGCAAAAATGCTGAACATCCCATGTGGTGCTGTAACAATTACATCAACAGATATCGCTGGATATTATCCCAATAATAAAAAAATGAAATTGAAACTTGTCTATCATAAAGAAACATATAAAGTTCTTGGTGGGCAAATTATTGGGGAAAATGGGATCGACAAACGAATCGATGTTCTAGCAACTGCAATATTCCATTCGATGACAACCGATGAGCTGCTTGATTTAGATCTTGCGTACGCACCTCCATATAATGGTGTATGGGATCCTATTCAGCAAGCAGCTAGAAGAGTAAAGTAGCTTTAATACTAACTATTAACTATATAATGTTCTATCGGGGTGCTTTTCCTTAATAACAATCTTCTGCAATCAGGCGCATTTCCTAATAAGGAATGTGTCTCTTTTTTTCAGATTTAGAGGATATTAAGTAGACCAGGAAGAATACGACTAGATTTATGTGAAATATTATACTTAAAGTAACGTGCAGGTGTGCGGCCGAGCATAGGTCGTATCATATAGCGGGTGGGATTCCCGTCGAGTAAGAACTAGCCATTCGCTCGTAGCGAGTCTTGAAGGACTAAAGGTAACTTTAGTCTTTAAGCGTAGACAGTTAGGTGGCGGGCCGAAAGCCCAAGGGTTGAAGGGATTGAGCTCCATAATGTTAGAAAATCGAGAGGGCTGATGACATACCTGCGTTCAGAAAGCTACATTTTATCTTTCGTTAATGGCAAGAAGGGTAAAACCTCTCTGGGGTCAGAGACCTTGGCACGTTACACATTGATATGATACGGCAACTCGGGAGACCCTACCGGTCTTTTCTTATTTTAATAGAAGAGTATGGTCTACAAGTGATAAAAAGCGAGGAAACCAAATGCCGTGTAGGGAGTCGGATAGCAGCGTAGTACCAATGAAGTTGGGTAATGCCGATGGAGGAAAGGCTAGCTACCAGTTATCACCCTTACTAGGGACACATTTACTACACACAGAGGTAGGTATAAATAAATGGAAACAAAACTACTAAGGATAGCAGAATTAGCAAAATCTAATCCTAAAATGAAATTTACATCTCTTGCACATCTTTTAGATAAGGAAGCATTAATTCAATGCCATCTTGAACTACCCAATAAGAAGGCAACTGGGATTAACGGTACTACTAAAGAGCAATACGATGAAAGTTTAGAAGAAAACATAGAGGACTTAGTAAGTAGGCTCAAAAGCAAAAGTTATCGTCCTGTTCCAGTAAGACGAATGTATATCCCAAAGCTCAACTCAAACAAGATGAGACCATTGGGAATACCGGAACAAGAAGATAAAATTGTTCAAAAAGGCATTACGAAAATACTAAATGCCATCTATGAAAATGACTTTCTAGACTGCTCATTTGGGTTCCGTCCAAATAGAAACTGCCACGATGCACTGAAAATACTGAATCATTATATTGAGAAGAGAGCAATAAGCTATGTAGTAGATGTAGATATTAAAGGCTTCTTTGATAACGTTGACCACAAATGGATGATGGAATTCTTGAAACTCCGAATCACTGACACTAACCTACTGAGACTAATCAGCAGGTTTCTTAAAGGTGGATACATGGAGGAAGGTAAGAAATACAAGACAGACAATGGTACACCGCAAGGTGGAGTGATATCTCCGATATTAGCCAATGTCTATCTCCATTACGTTCTTGATCTATGGTTTGAAAAAGTGGTTAAGAAACAATGTAAAGGCCAGGCGTATATAGTAAGATACGCAGATGATTTTGTTTGTTGTTTTCAGAATAAAAGTGAAGCCGAGCAATTCTTTCATTCATTAAAAGCGAGATTAAAGAAATTTAACCTAGAAATAGCCGAGGATAAAACTAAAATAATTCCCTTCGGACGGTTTGCGGAGAAGAATGCAAAACGTGACGGAATTGGCAAACCGGGTACCTTCGACTTCCTTGGATTTACTCACTATTGTGGGATAAGTAAGCACGGGAAATTCCGAGTAAAGCGGAAAACGAGCAGGAAGAAAGTCCAAGGCAAACTAAAAGGAACTAAAGAATGGCTGAAGAATAATAGGAATAAAGATATTCATATGATTATGGATAGATTTAAACGCTCACTAATAGGTTACTACAACTATTATTGCATCACAGATAATACCCAAACTGTTAACAACTTTAAAGAGAAAATCGAATGCTTACTATACAAATGGCTAAACAGAAGAAGCCAAAGGAAATCCTTTACTTGGGACAAATTCAGGCTCTTTCTTAATAAATATCCACTACCTTCACCAAGAATCAAAGTGAATATTTATGATTTAAGAAAAGAAATTAGCTATATTCTGTGAATGATAATTTGGAGGAGCCGTGTGCGTTAATAGCGCAAGCACGGTTCTGTGAGGGGGAGGAACACAATCTACCGTAAGGTAGAGAGGTTCCTTTCTACTCGACTTGTTGAAGCAGCATAATAATAATAATAATAAAGGGACAGTACCTGTTTTTTAGGTAATATCCCTTTTACCAATTTATTTTTTTAACCCAGCAGCAAAGAAGGGACCATTAACTGTAATGGTCGATAGAATACGAGCCATTTCTTGAGGGGATTCTTTCATGCCACTATTCAACCATTGTTGAATTACCCCTATATGTGCAGACGCAATATAAGAAACTAAATATGGTCCTGGAACAAGTAAATTTTCCTCCTTGATCATTGCGTTTGCATCATTTCCAGATATTGTTTTCCACATAAAATCTTTCAGTCTTGTTTGGAAGGATAAATCTCCTTTTGGACCTAAAACAGCTTTCATAAAACCACTATTTTTATTAAGATACTCAAAGATTGAAACGGCAAGAGAAAAGGGTGCTAAAGGTGAGTTAGATTCAAGTTCGGCAACTACACTTGGAAAGTTCTGTTTTGCCATTCTGGACATTTCAAACATAATCTCTTCTTCGCATTGAGTCATTAAATCATATTTGTCTTGATAGTGTGCATAAAATGTACCCCTATTAATTTTTGCTCTAGTTGTTATGTCTTTAACTGTAATGGCTTCGAAGCCTTTTTCATCGATTAATTCTACTAGTGCATCTCGGATGGATTCTTTTGTCCGAATGACCCGTAAATCGGTATTACTTTCTCGCAAGGTACTACCTCCCTAACTTTTATCCAACACATTTATAAAAAGTGTTCCGTAACCAACACATCTGACATTTTTGATGATTGAAACACTGTTAGTCCTCAAATTATAATGTGGAATGTAGTAAATAAACAACAGGTTGTTGTTTATTATAAACCTAAACTAAGGAGGGGTAAATATGTTCAAAAATAAACTGGTATTGGTGTCACCGATTATTGCATTGGCAGTTATTTTTATTTTTTCACTGACCTTATTTCCGTCGGTTCAACCGCAGCCAAAAAATCTGCCTATTGCAATCGTAAATGAGGATGAGGGAGTGAATATTCCGAATCAACCAAAGATGAATATGGGGCAATCGATTGTTGAAATGATGCAAAAGTCTTCAGCAACTACAAAGGACGAAGACCCTGCTGTGAAATGGGTTGAAGTAAAGTCAGAGAAGGAAGTACAAAAAGGATTGGATAATCAAAAATATTATGCAGCACTGGTGATTCCGAAAGACTTTAGTGCGAAGCAAGCATCATTACGGACACCAGCACCTTCAAACCCAGAAGTACAAATATTGATCAATCAGGGAATGAATACAGCTGCTTCAACGATGGCAGGACAGATCCTAAATGGAGTGGTTGACAACATGAACAACACTGTCCGCCAACAACTGCTTGATGGTTTTGAAAAGCAAGGCGAAACTTTGACAGCAAAACAGGCGGCAAGCCTTGCCGCTCCAATCGCTAAGAAAGTCACAAATGTGAATGAAATCGGAACCAATAGTGCTAACGGAAATTCTCCTATTTCTTTATTCCAGCCTTTATGGATTGCAAGTTTGGCTAGTGCAGCGATTCTCTTTCTTGCCGTTAGTAAATTGCCGATCGGCACTCGAAAAGAAAGTCTTGTCACAAAGGTAGGGCAAATTTTGATGAGTGCGATTGTATCACTAGAAATTGGATTTGGCATTACTTGGATAGCAGAGGGAATGGTAGGACTGAATATTCCAGATTTCCTTGATACAGCCTTATTTCTAACCATTACCTCATTTAGCTTCATCTTAATGATTTTAGCTGTACTTTCGTTAGTTGGGATTAAGGGTATTCCAGTCTTTGCCTTATTGCTATTCTTTGGAGCACCTTTACTGGCAATGGCACCTGAAATGATGTCTCCATTTTATCGGGATTGGATTTACTCTTGGCTGCCAATGCGATTTATGATAGAAGGTCTTCGTAAATTATTCTTCTTTGGTGAAGGATTAAACTGGGACACTTCAGTTTCTGTCCTTTTCTGGATTGGATTCGTAAGCATGATTGCCATACTAGGTACTGCTTTAAAACGTAATAGTATGAGGGAAGTAGTAACTGATTCTCGAAAAATGTAAAAAGTAATGGCATGAATACCACGTTGAACTATCTGTTGTCAGGTTTAACCAAAAGAGTCATTTCCTTATAGGGAAAATGACTCTTTTTATTAAGTAGTGAAAAAATGTACTTAAACAAACCGGCGCTAGAATGAAATAAAAGCAGTTAAGGATGAATAACGCTTGGATCTAGACCAAAACGTTGATAGGTGTAGTATTAATTTGTTATTCGGTATGTTATTTTAGAAGTTTAAAAAATTAACTTATTGTTAAAGATTGTCTGTATTAATTCTTGGAATATCTGGTTCAAGAGCCGCTGCTTCCCTAGCATTAACATTATGTCGATCGTTTTCGTATCTTTCCAATTTACTGTCTCTTTCTATGTTTTTGGGAGTTTTCTTTTCGTCAGCCACCTCATCACCTCCTACGGATAATATGTCCAACTTTTACTCTGAAAATAAAAATGGTCAGTCAGTTATATGGAACTTTAGATAAAGAATATTCGTCTATATTAAAAAGGGGGAAAAACGTTGGTCCAAAGGTTATTTTTTGTCTTGATTGCATTAACGTTATTTTCGATTACTGGGTGCTCTAATGGCGGGGAAACAACCAAAGTATCCATTGATCGTATTAATGCTGAAGAAGTTTTAAGCTTGGACCCTGATGCTGATGTTTTTCAATATGAGGGAGTAATCTACAAAACGAATATCGATTGGGTGGAGGAATTGTCTTTAACAAAAGACGTTCAAATTGGTGAGATAAAAACAAAAAATGATACTGATACAAATTTCAAAGATGAGATGGCGAATAAACTTCCAGTGGGTGCAAAGATTTTTTCAGCCAAGGAAAGAGGAGATATTTTAATCGTTGAAGTAGAAGGAGAAATCTTGAAATACCTTGCCATTGTTGAAGGGTAATTAATTTTGTAATCATTGAACATCAAAGTTTGTAAAAAAATGTGTTTAGCAAACGTGCTTTACTTCAATAGGGAGAAGTATACTTTTTTGTGAAAAGTGGAAGTTACTAGAAGGCTTGTTGCACTAAAGGGGGCAAGAGTTCAGCAACCGTGGCTGCTTCGGCAGCTTTCTTTGCGTGCTCAACTAAAGTTGCTGTTATATATTCAACTATGCCTTCACGAAGCCAAGATGATCTGATCTCATTTCAATTACCCGTAAATCCAATTATAAGGGTTATGAAATCCTGCGAATAAGTGATATCTAAATGAAGTGAATGATAGTAGAATAAATCGTCAACACAGGGGGATTAATTACCAAAAGCTAAGGTCACGAAAATTTCTTTATGTTTTTGGACCATCTTGCTATAATAAATACTACAGTTGTAAAAGTAGGAGGGTCATCATGAAGGAGATTCCACAAATATCAGAAGCAGAATATGAAGTGATGCAGGTTATATGGAACTTTGAGCCGATTTCGACTCCTGAGGTAGTGGATAAATTATCGAATAAGAGTGATTGGAAGCCAAATACCATTCACACCATGCTGGCGCGTCTAGTTAAGAAAAAGGCTTTGCACGCAAGAAAAGATGGCCGAGTGTTTGTTTATACTTCACTGGTTGAAAAGCACGAATATGTAGAGCAAAAAAGTAAATCTTTTCTGCAGCAGTTTTTCGGCGGAACGGTAAATTCAATGATATTAAATTTTATTGAAAATGATAAGTTATCAAATGAAGATATTTCGGAATTAAAGAAAATATTATCCATGAGAGACAAGAAGGGGAAAAAGTAATGGATACCATGCTCATGCGGATTTTGGTTAGTACAATCGTGGTATCCCTCCTTATTTTCATCATTCTATTAATCAAAAAGCTATTAAACAATCATATGACGGTGAAAGCACAATATCATATATGGTATTTTCTTGGCATTCCAATCCTTGCTACCATTTTACCTTGGAATAATTTTCACTTTGTAGAAGGAACTCAGTATTTGAAAAGCTTACTATTTTTTCATAGAGACGCACCTTCGATGAGTAAAGGGATGAATGGAGTGGATGCCTTTCAGGAGCCAAACAGCGATTTATTACTTGATTTCACGGTATCGGTAAACAAGTCAACGCCCGATTTCGTCTACCATACATTTTTTACGGTTTGGGTCATTGGAGTGGTTCTTTTTGTGGTGGCAGCTGTTTATTCAAACTACCAAATCTATCAAATGAAAAAGTCATCTGTGGCTCTTCATAACCAAAAGTTAAATGAACTATTAGAAGTGTGCAAAGAGTTGGTTGGGGTGAAAAGCAACGTAAGGCTGCGGGAGACCTCTTCTATTACCTCGCCTATCACGGTAGGGATTTTTCAACCCTATATTTTTTTACCAAGCAAAACGCTAGAAGCATTTTCGATAAATGAATTAAAGTACGTGTTTTTGCACGAGCTGCATCATCATAAAAGCAAAGATCTGGTCGTGAATTACATTATGTGGATGTTTAGTATCATTTATTGGTTTAACCCGGTCGTCTGGTATGCCATAAAAAGGATTCGAATCGATCGGGAATTGGCCTGTGATGCCTCCGTTTTAAATCTCTTGGATGAGAGTGGACATATCGAATATGGGCATACCATCATTCGGTTTGCAGATAAAAAATATGATCGTACCCTTGAACAGTTTGCTCCAGGTATAGGGGGGACAAAAAAACAAATCAAACAAAGAATCCAGCGCATTGCAAACTTCTCTAGTGATTCTCTATTATTGAAATGGAAAAGCAAGGTCATCTGCTCAGTTTTAGGAATTGTTGTGCTATTCCTTGCTCCAATCACCACCGTTATTGCCAGCCCAGATGATGTGTATCAGTTTAGCGGGAAGAAGGCTGTCTATGAAGATCTAAGCTCCTATTTTAAGGGCTACAAGGGCAGCTTTGTTTTATATGATCCCTCTAAAAATCAATATCAAATTTATAACCGAGAGATGAGTGAACAGAGAATTTCTCCTAATAGCACCTATAAAATATATTCTGCCTTATTTGCATTGGAATCCAATGTGATTTCCACGAATAACAATAATCAGGTTTGGGATGGGAAAATTTATCCCTATGAAGAATGGAACCAAAATCAAAATTTAGCGACTGCCTTGGGCCGTTCCGTGAATTGGTATTTCCAGAATACCGATCGTGAGGTAGGAAGAAAGCAGCTGCAAGATTATTTTCACAAGATAAAATACGGGAATGAGGATCTTTCAGGGAATTTGGATAGTTACTGGATGGAATCTTCTTTAAAAATATCACCCATTGAACAAGTTCAATTATTAGTCCAATTAGAAGAAAATCAATGGGGTTTTAAAGCGGAAAATATCAAAGCGGTAAATAAGGCAATTTTAATAGATGAGCAAAAGAATGGACGGCTGTATGGTAAAACAGGAACCGGCATGATTAATGGAAAGAATGTAAATGGCTGGTTTATTGGCTTTGTCGAAAAAGGTGAAGATCGTTTTTATTTTGCCATAAATATTCAAAATAAGGATGGGCATGCCCAAGGAAGCAAGGCAGCGGAAATTGCCAAGCAGATTCTGGATCATAAAAAGATATATTAATCATTAACCCCAGAAAGGATTACTCTTCCTTTTTGGGACTTTTAGGATTTTAATACTACAATTGTAGTATTTATAACGACCTTACAAACTTCCAGTATGAAAGGGCTGATGTGTTTTGAAGAAGAAAAAGCAGAAAGAAAATATAGTAATAATCCGCTCGAGACTGAATGCTCTCTTTTTCATAGTCTTTGTTCTTTTTTCTATCCTAATTCTCCGCCTGGGCGTCACTCAAATTATCAAAGGGGAAGTCTTTGCGGCTCAGGCAAAGAGGACAGATGTGACGCCCGTCAGCTATTCCGTTCCGCGTGGGAAAATATACGATACGAATCATAAGTTAGTAGTCTACAATATTCCGGAAAAGGCGATTATCTATACACCGCCGAAAAATCCGCAGCCAAACGAATTGCTTGAATTGGCCAATAAGTTAAATACCTTTCTGGACATGACAGATAAAGAAATTAATAAAGTGACTGACCGGGATTTGAAGGATATATGGCTGATTGTACATAACAATGGCACGGATTTAATCACAAAGAAGGAGGAGAAATTATACCAACAGGAAAAGCTGAATGACAAGGATTTGTATCAATTAAAATTGAACCGCATTACAGAAAGCGATCTCCAGGCAATGGACAAAAACCTGGCGGCCATTTATCGGAAACTGTCGTCCGCCATCGCTTTAACCCCGACGATGATCAAAAATGAAAATGTAACAGAGGAAGAATATGCAAAGGTCAATGAAAATCTGGAAAACCTGCCGGGTGTGGATGGCACAACCGATTGGAAAAGGGGCAACACCTATGGGGAAACGTTTTGGAATATGCTTGGGGAAGTAACGAGTGAAGATGAAGGCCTACCTGCTGAAAAGGTAGATTACTATACAGCTAGAGGGTACAACCTGAATGACCGGGTCGGGAAAAGCTATATTGAAGAACTTTATGATGGCGTGTTGCAAGGCCAAAAGGAAAAAGTAAAAACGGTAACAGATCAAAATGGAAATGTGGTGAGTACAGACACTGTATCGAAAGGGAAGAGCGGCAACGATATTGTTCTGACCATTGATATGGAGTTCCAAGCCCAAGTGGAAAAAATTATGCAGGAAGAGTTAGTTAGTGCAATCCAAAAGCCGCATACGGATACCCTTGACACTGCCTTTGTTGTGGCAATGGAACCGAAAACAGGCCGCATTCTGGCGATGTCAGGAAAAGTGTATAACAGGCAGTCTCGGAAGTTTACCGATTTTACACCGGGAGCCTTCACTTATGCGTTTGAACAGGGGTCCGTTGTAAAAGGGGCTACCGTATTAACTGGATACCAAACGGGTGTCAGGGATTTCGGGGAAATCGAGCTGGATGAGGTTATGCGATTTAAGGGATCGGGAACCTTTTCCTCTTACGAAGTCATGAACAGAATTAACGAATTAGAGGCAATAGAGCGGTCATCAAACGTTTATATGTGGAAAACCGCGATTGAAATTATGGGCGGTAAGTATGTCCCCGATGGCACATTAAATATCAATCCGAAAAAAATTGAAACCATCCGCTATTATTTCAACCAATTTGGTTTAGGCATCCCGACCGGTATTGGTTTTGATAATGAAACGGCGGGAATTAAAGGAGCCAATACAAGTACCTACTTTCAAATTGCCATCGGACAATTAGATACCTATACACCGATGCAAATTGCCCAGTATATTACAACGATTGCCAATGGAGGATACCGGATGAAGCCTCAATTGGTGAAGGAGATTCGTGAACCCAATCAGAATGGCAATGAACCGGGTAACGTGGTCGATGAAATCGAACCAGTGGTGCTGAATCAGGTGGATATGAGTGAGGAGATGATTAAGCGGGTTCAACAAGGTTTTTGGCTTGTTACCCATGGTTCTAAAGGAACAGCAAGAGGATATTTTAAAGACGAACCGTACAATGCCGCGGGTAAAACCGGGACCTCGGAATCCTATAAAAATGGTGTGAAGACTTGGAATCTTTCTTTTGCTGGATATGCTCCATTCAATGATCCCGAGATTGCCATAGCCGTTATTGTACCCAATGCCTACCGAGATGGTTATGCTCAGCCGCACAGTGCAGCTAATATCATCAGCCAGCGGGTTTTTAGGGCATATTTTGACCTTAATGAAAAAGGGCAGCAAACTACAAGATGATATTGACATCTTTTTATTACGAGTGTAGTATTACATGTATAGTAAATACTACATATGTAGTATTACATGCGTAATCTACTATTTCGCATGTAATCAAATTGGAGAAAGGAGGAAATTCTCCCCTAGCATTTCGGGGCACCGTAAGGTTATAAAAATGATTTTGAAAATGATTAAATAAGCTGCAAGCGGAATAAATTTTTCGTTGCATAACGAATGGAATTGAATCCGAAAGTAATACACAATTCTTAGAATTTGCTGGTTAATAGCCGACGGTGTTAATCAAAACATTATGATTAAACCCGCTTATTATTATTAACACCTATTATTAATAGAAAGAGGTTAAGATCTTGAGGAAAACACATGATATTTTCAGTATGAATAATTTTATAAATGCCCTGCTTGCGCTAGTGGTTGCAATTGTACCCCTCGCCGGCTGGTCGATGAACACTAAAAACCTTTCTGACAAACCCGAAAAGGTAGTCACGAAAACACCTGCACCCCATATTCACCGTGAGTTTGCAGAACTCGAGAGCAAATTTGACGCCAGGCTCGGAGTCTACGCTATCGATACAAGTACAAATCGGACCGTCTCCTATCGGCCAAATGAGCGTTTCGCTTACGCATCTACTTACAAAGCTCTAGCCGCAGGTGCATTACTGCAGCATTACTCAATTGATCAACTCGACGAGTTAGTCACATATAAGAGCGAGGACATAGTTTCGTATTCACCCGTGACAGAGCTTCACGTAGATACCGGGATGACTCTTTGGGAAGTTATCGAGGCTGCTGTCAGATATAGCGACAACACCGCTGGGAACCTTTTATTAGAGAAACTGGGAGGCCCTGAGGGATTTGAAACAACACTGAGGCAGATTGGCGATAACGTTACTCAGGTTGATCGCTACGAGCCGGATTTGAACTCAGCTGTTCCTGGAGATAAGCGTGACACAAGCACACCAAAATCACTTGCTACGAGCCTCCAGGCTTTCGCAGTCAGCGACTTTCTCCCTACTGAAAAACGTAAGATCCTGACAGATTGGATGCGGGGAAATACCACTGGAGATGCATTGATCCGTGCTGGCGCACCAACAGGTTGGGAAGTAGATGATAAGAGTGGGGCAGGAAGCTATGGAACGCGGAATGACATTGCGATTGTGTGGCCGCCGAATAGAGCTCCCATTGTCATCGCAGTCCTATCCAGCAGATCTACACAGAATGCCGCCTATGACAATGCGCTTGTCGCAGAAGCTGCCAAGGTTGCACTGAACGTTCTAAAGTGAAAAGATAAATAAATCTACTCACACAATTCTCAATTGCAACAGTGAACAGGCTTATCATTCAGTCACCATATACACGTATTATAAAGTCTTAGTATGTGCTTCTGTGGTGCTTTAATAAAATTTAGTGAGTTTTTGACAATGGTTTAAGGAAGTGCAATAATAGCAGTTTCCTTGTTTATAATTTGGTGGTTTACCAGATAAACGCCATAATAACGGGTATTTTTTGGAAATATGTACTTAAAGTAAACCAGCTAATAGTTTGTCAACATTTTTCAATTAAAAGTTTAATAACCTCATGTTATACTAAAAATATTCATGCCAAATAACCTTCCGTTATGCTCTTTTTGGAAGGTTTTGTTGTATTTAGTTAGATATAGATTTTAAGCTATATCTTGGAAAAAGAGCTTATTTGTACAGGCAATGATCGCTACTCTAAAGGGTTTTCCTTCTTCTCGTTTCTTATCGTAAAACTCTCGTAGTCTTCTATTGCGTGGAATAATCTCATCAGTCGTTTTCTTTTTACGGGAATCCCGAATACCACTTTGAACAGCCATATACAAGGCGTGGCGAAGCCTACACGAGCCACGTTTGGTTATTCGGTTTACCGATGCAGTAAACTTTCCTGAAGAGTACACACTAGGATCTATTCCAGCGAATGCAACCAACCTCTTGGCACCATTAAACCGATCTATCTCTCCGATTTCAGAAATAATCGTTGCAGCGATTTTTTCTCCGATTCCAGGGATAGATTGAAGGATTTCATATTCTTCAATTTCGCTAGCGAGGGCATCTATTTCATCCGCAATATTGGATAGATGCTCTTGGTATTGAAGAACAATCTTAACCAAAATTTCAAGGTTGAAAATATGACTATCATAGAGATTGTTTTGAAAAGGATCACGAAGGGCTGCTTCTCTTAACTTCTGTGCTTTTTCCTTTGCCCATGACTCCGAACGACTCATACATAATGAAGCTATTGTATCCGTTAACTCTTTTTCACTCACACTTAATACAGCCTTAGAAGTAGGGAACTCTAGTAAAGTAAGCAATGATACTTTCGAATATAGGCTTCCAAATACACCTCGATACTCTGGAAATACCTGATCGATTAAAGAATGAAGCTGTAACTTTGTTTTCGCTGATATTTCTGCAATACTCTCTTGTTGTCTTGTTAGATTACGAAGGTTTAAGAGTTGAACTCCACGCTTCTTGTAAGGCTCTAATTCTTCTTTATAATACAATTCACAAAGGTGATAAGCATCGATTGCATCTGTTTTTACCTTTCTTAGGCTTGAGCTCTTGGCTCTGTGTGAGATAAGAGGATTGACGATAATATAAACATATTTTTGTTCCTCTAAAAACTGAATAACGGGAATATGATAGTGCCCAGTTGATTCTAAAACGACCGAAGGTTGATGACCACCTGCTGATTTCTCAACTTCTTGAAGGAAATCTAATAAATTCCCCAAACCCTCAAGATCATGATTAATACTAAAGCTCTTACGGTATGGCTTACCTTTATCTAAAAAAGCTTGTACCTGACTTTCCCCTTTTGATACATCCAGACCAATGACTGGATTCATACTTTATCTCCTCCCTGAAATGCAATATTAGTCGGTATCCCCTAAGGCTTCTTGTAATGTCATAGGTTCGCTTGTTAAACGGGATCTATGTCCCAACCAGCCTGAAACATGTTTATACAAGTAGGGGGTGAACAGTTTAGCTAACGGGATTGAATCCCACGGGTGCGACGTTCTACCCCGACTACCGTAATCATAAGACCATATGAAAAAAGGTCAACCAGAAAAATCTGGCTAACCTTATATTACGAACGGGTGCTTTAGTTGAAGTAAGCCACTGATTTTTATCAGTGGCTTTTTTGGTTGTTTAATGGAAGACCTTTACGATGAACTATTTATTCAATCACGGCGGAATTCTAGTTACTTAATTCCATTAATAATTCGTGGACAGTGTGTTGTTTAAAATCCTTTGGCTTATCCAATAGTATCCCTCTTCTTGAAGCAGCTGCAATTATTAGTCCTAATTCATAATACATATTTTTAGAAACTAATCCCTTTGAAATCATTTTCTTCACTTCATAATAATATTGAATCAAAAAATCACTTGGTAATTTTTCATACAAAGACATTTTTAATACACCCACTATTCCTACTGTTCTAATAGGAATAATATCAATTAAAACTGAAATTGAAAAGAGTTTTTCGCCAGATTCATAAATTTGTCATTTAGATCCGTTTGACAATACTGATTTAATTGCAGGTTAGCGATATAAGAATTTATATCGAAACCTTTTGTATAATCGACCGTACTCATATTAACAGGAAAAGGAAATGAAATTTATATTGGCTGATTATTACCATCGTTAATAGAAATAAAAGGAGAGATAATAGGAATGGGCAATATAATTGGTATTTTAATGGTATTGGCAATAGTGGCAGTGTCTTTACTTTTGGCTACTTGGGGAATAAAGGGATTGGCAAAATTAATAAAAAATATAAAATAATTTAAGTTTAAGATAAAAAAGGAGAGGGATAATGGAGAATATAAATCAGTTAAAACAAGCTATTTCAAAACTTGATGAACGTGAGGCAAAGGCTCTTCTAAATTTAATATTTATACGTGCTGAACAATATGAAGAAGATGAAATGACTAGAATTCTACAATCAATAAAGAAATCATTGCTTCAAGTTTCGAGAAATGAAGAGAAAATAGAACATCGACAAACGGTACATATTTTATTTGGCGATTCGCCCGCAGGTAGCTTAAAAGCTGCATTTCGCAATAATCCATATGCAAAAACAGAAGAAATCATTGTATTGCCTCATATTTTATCAGTTGGTCCAATAGAATCACTACATACAAAAAAGGGGATAGAAAATCGTTTTCAATGGTTTAAGGAGCACTATCGCGATGACTTCAATGATCTTGAAGAATATAAACAGGGTATGTTAAAGGCAATAGAGAAAATAAAAGAAATACCACCTTATCAACAGATACTTATTTGGACATGTGAGAACGCCGCTGAGCAAATAGGACTGCGCGTTGTCCTTTATTTATTGCAAAATAAAGTAAATGAAGTGTTCGAACTCAACACATTTAAGGTATTTCATGAGCTTTATACATATCCTATGCTAGAAGAGGAGCAGTATCCTCGTACATCTGGAGAACTAGCTCCAGAAAAACTGCTTCAATTTTATGAGCAATTTGAGTTTAGATCGATGGATTGTGCAAAACGTCATGCTCTTCTTGACGAAGGGCGTAAATTACTGTTGAGTGAAAGTCTTTTGAGAACCTGGGATAATGATGAGCTTTGGCATTCAGATGTTGAACGAGATGATGATTTTATCATACATTGTGCAAAGAAATTACATAAAGAACGAGGTAAGCATGATTATATGAAGGCGGCACGGTTGATTGGTGAGGTTATTGGTCATATGCATCAATACACTGGAGATCAATGGATAGAATATCGACTACGTGATTTAATTGGGAAAGAAATATTTACATATCGAGGGGAATTAAGTGCAATGCGACTATATGAAGTTAAATTGAAAGAAGAGTTACTCCACTAAACTTTGTGAAGGATTGTACTTAAAGTAAAGGGTGCTTATATTGAAGAACCAACTGCTTTCGATGCAGCTTTTCTTATTGTGCTAACGAAGCAGTTTAGTTGAAAAAGAAAGAACACCCTAGTACATATTTAACACTGTATAAAGCAGTTGGCTTTTTTATTTACATATTGTTAGAAAAATTAGGGAATATTGTACAAAAAAGGATTGTTTGGTTAGATGGAGGTTTATTTATGGAGGAAGGCAATCATGTACAGCTTACATCAGCAGAGATAACAGCTCTTTGGGCATCCTATATTAATGATACTGCCATTGCTTGTCATTTTAAATATTTTTTAACCATAGTTGAGGATGAAAAGATTAAAGCATTAGTCAAACATGCTTTTGAAATTGCTCAAGGAAATCTTAAAACACTAACTGAGATTTTCAACAAAGAAAAGTATCCAATACCTTATGGATTTAAACTTAATGAGGATGTAAATGAAAATGCTCCTAGGTTGTATTCAGACACATATTTTTTGAATTACCTCCATCAAGCATCACAAATTGCTCTGCAAGGATACAGTATGAATCTGTCAGTATCGGTTAGAGCAGATGTTTACAGTCATTTTAGTGAGTGTATTTCACAATTAATAAATTTTCTTAGGGAGGTAAAAGAGCTTTTATTATCTAAAGGTCTTTATATCAGGTCTCCTTATTTACCTATACCAGATGATATTGATTTTGTTAAAAAACAAAATTTCCTTAAAGGCTTTTTTGGAGAAAAGAGACCATTAGTAGGTACAGAAATATCAAACCTCTATGTTAACTTTCAAAGAAATGCTTTTGGAGTTGCAACCTTAATAGGATTTAGTCAAGTTGCACAGTCAAAAGAGGTAGCTAAGTTTTTATTTAGAGGTGTAGAAATTGCAAAAAAGCATTGTGATGTTTTTGGAGCTATCCTAAGAGAGGATTACCTTCCAGTACCTATGTCATGGGATTCAGATGTAACTGAGTCTACAGCTTATACTTTTTCAGATAAAATTATGATGTTCTATACTACATCCCTTATTGCCCTAAGTATTGGATTTTATGGTACTAGTATGGCAATGAGTCCTAGAAGGGATATAGGTCTGCATTATATAAGGCTTACTGCTGAAATAGCTCTGTATGCTGAGGATGGAGCTAATATAATGATTAAAAATGGGTGGCTAGAACAGCCTCCTATGGCTCCTGATAGGGATGAATTAATAAAAAAATAGAATCAATTATAATCCATATTCAAGTCCTTCTGCATAAAAACAGAAAGGGCTTATTTTATTACATTAGGACTTAAGCAACTTCCTCCCAGATATTTTGTGAAATAATCGTTGCAGCGATTTTTTCTACTATTCAGTCGGTGTGTTCATACATCCTTATTTGAATGTTTTTTATCAGAAGCCATCACTATTAATATAATTCCAACGAATAAAAGGATACCTTCAAATAATATGGACCAAACACTAAATCGCAATATATTTGCCAATGTTACTCCCGCTAAATTTAAAGATAATCCGATTGCAAATATTATTTTATGCGGTAATGATTTCACTTTAATTAAAATAAACGTATTCCTCCTCCATGATTTTTTGCCTCGACAAATTTCACCGAATAAATCTTCCATTACCTATATTTTACACTGAATGTTTTATCAATTGGTAAAAATTGATTCTATGTCACCTCAAACTTTATTTGGTGATGGAGGAACAGAGTTTATGTTCTCGTGATCTAATAGCAAAGCAGGACTTTGACCCCTCTAAAAAGAAGAACATAAGTATAGGGAGTGTGCTCAATATGATTAAAGCGGTGTTATTTGATTTAGACGGAACGTTGCTAGATAGAGATGCTTCGGTAAAAAGGTTTATACATAGTCAATATGATAGGTTAGCTAGAATTGTAGGTCATATTCCGAGAGAGGAATATGTTACTAGATTTATTGAATTAGACCAGCGCGGCTATGTGTGGAAGGATAAGGTGTATCAGCAGTTGGTCAAAGAATTTCATATAAAAGAGCTCTCATGGGAAGAGCTGCTTCAAGATTATATCACTGACTTCAAAAATCATTGCGTAGCTTTTCCGAATCTCGTCCCTATGCTGGAAGAGTTGAAGAGCAGGGATCTTCGATTAGGCATGATTACAAATGGGTGGGGTCAGTTTCAGCAGGATAATATAAAAGCATTAGGGATTGAAAAGTATTTTGACCGTATTTTAATATCAGAATGGGAAGGAATAAAAAAGCCAGACCCCGAAATTTTTAAGAGGGCACTAAAACAGCTTAATGTTCCACCCCAGCAAAGTATATATGTCGGGGACCATCCTGAAAATGATGTAAAAGCGGCTCAGAATGCAGGGATGATAGGGGTTTGGATAAAAGACCCTCATTGGCAAGCCGAGGTGGAATTCATTATTAATGATTTGTCTGAAATTCCGCTCCTCATCAAAAATTCGCGAAAATTGGCTGGTGAAAAGTATGATATATAATCAGTTTCGAATTGAAATAGCAGGAGATTGTCAGGGTAGAGTAACTACAACACCTAAAGTGCAGTTTGCCCAAGTAGGGATAATGGAATGAACAGATTCGTGATTATGACCATAGGTAAAACCCATAGTGGAAAAACAACATTTGCGAGGGCTCTTGAACAAGAGTTAACCAACTCACTTGTGATTGACCAGGATAACCATGCCGAATTTATCAACGCCAATTATAAAAACCTAAGGCCAAAGCAAGGACCTAATACGTTTAAGTATGCCATCACTCAAACAATTGTAGATTACGCGGTAGAGCAGACGGATTTTCATCTCATTCTTTGCAATTCAAATATGGATCGCAAAGGGCGAGTAGAACGACTTAAACATTTTCGTGAAATGGGATTTATCTGCATTCTCGTCCATTTTGATATTCCTGAACCTATCCTTCGAGAACGGGTGGCAGTAAGTCGCCGTAGTAAAACGATATTTAGGACTGCTTCTACCTTCGAGGAAGTGCTGATGAGGCAAATCGCAGGCGGGATCGTAGAACCAACAGAAGATGAGGCGGATTATTTATTTAAAATAAAAAGCAGTGATGAAGTGGAGTCAGTGATTCATAGACTTGTTACGATTGCTCAAAGTAATTCAAGGGGACAAGGGGGACAAGGGGACGGTTCTACTGGTACCGGCATTTAAAAAAAACCATGAGAACCGTCCCTACGGTTTTTTATTTACAGTTAACTAGGGTGAAAAAGGATAACATCCCTAAGGCACAAACTCTCAAATGAGCTTGAATCCTTTGAATGCTGGAGATATTGCGAAGTCTAAATCTGAGGTGATACTATGCAAATGAAAGGTCTGAACCATTTTCTATTTTCAGTGTCTAATTTAGAAGATTCAATTGAGTTTTATCAAAACGTGTTTGATGCAAAGTTGTTAGTGAAGGGGCGACAAACAGCCTATTTTGATTTAAATGGATTGTGGCTTGCCCTTAATGAAGAAAAAGATATTCCCCGAAATGAGATAAAACAATCATACACACACATTGCTTTTTCAATAGATGAAGCAGAATTTGATAATGTCTATCATAAACTAAAGGAAATGAATGTAAACATCTTGAATGGCCGCCAAAGAGACGAAAAGGATAAAAAGTCTATCTACTTTACTGACCCTGATGGACATAAGTTTGAATTTCATTCAGGTACGTTACAAGATAGACTGGATTATTACAAAAAGGAAAAAACACATATGGAGTTTCACGATTAATTGATTCTTCGTTTATAATGGGTGCCTTAATCCAGAAGGATTAGGGCACTTTTTGTTAAGAGTCTTTCTTTAAGTAACCTGTAGAGACGATTTGCAGATATTTAATAAATTCCCTTTCTATATAGCTGAAATATTGATTATTTAATCGAATCCATCCATATGGAATGGTTGTAATTCCACAATCTATTAATGGAATAAGAACAATGCTTCCATTCTTTACATAGATATCATCATTTAATGCCAAATCAATAATAAAGGTAATCGCTATTCCATCAACCACCGCTCTTTTTACGGTCTCCGAATTATTCGACGTAAACAGAATTTCCATTTCCCCATGATCATTGAAAAACTGTTCAATAAATTTTTTCATATTAACCCCATTAAACATGGCAAGGGGCTGATCTAAGATTTCCTTTGGAGATAACGTGTGATGTAAAGATAAAGGGGAGTTTTTATTGACACAGACATTTAATGTTCCGGAAACTAAGGTCCCATATTTTAAATCAGTCGAGTTTTGAATAGTTTCATTAATGTAGACTAAACCAATATCGATCCGATTATTTCTAATATCATCAATAATTTCATTTTCTGCTTGTTCCGTTATTTCCAGTTTAACCCCGGGATAATCTTTTTTAAAAAGCGGAATTACTTTTAATAATAGGGTCATGACACTCGGACTTGATGAGATTTTTAATTTCCCATCGATACTGGTCGTTATGACTTGAGCCTCTTCTTTTAACAGTTGAAGCTTGGATACAATTTCATAAGCTATTTTTACAATTTTTTCACCATCATCTGTGAGCAGGGTTCCTGACTTTGATCTTATAAATAGTTTCATACCTAATTCATTTTCTAAATTACTAATGGATCGGCTAATTCCAGACTGGGATATCTTTAGATTTTCAGAAGCAATGGAGATCGATTTTGTTTTCGCAACTTCGACAACATACTCTAATTGCTCAATATTCATAGTAAACTCCTTTGTATGAGTATTAATCAAGTATACATGACTAATTGATATTTTACATGCCTAAAAATCAATAATAAAATATTAAGAGTTGCGTCTGTAACAGGAGGAAATGGCAAGTGTCTTGCAGAAGATTGCTTTGCTGGTACGATTGAGGCTGCCTGGTTAGAGCAAAATGCAGCTGAGTACGGCTTTATTATCCGATATCTAAAAGGAAAAGATACGATTACAGGGTATAAATATGAACCCTGGCATTTGAGATATGTAGGTAAAGATGTTGCGGTAGAAGTTTCAACGAAAGGGAGTACTCTTGAAGAATATTTTCATACACTACCAGTCTCTAACTAACGAAAAGTCCTGGACCATCAGGGCTTTTTTTATATGTTTACTAATCGTAAGACAAAGGATTCGTATAGAAAAGGAGCTCTAAGCTATGAAGGATCATAAGAAAGAACAAGCGCTTGTTCAATTAATCGTAGAAAATAAGGAGAATTTTTATAGGTTAGCTTTTAGTTATGTGAAGAATAAAGAGGATGCATTAGATATTGTACAGGAATCTATTCATAAGGCGCTTTTATCACTTAGCGATCTAAAAGAAGAACAGAAACTAAAAAGTTGGTTTTATAGGATTGTTGTTAATAAATCTTTGGACTTCTTAAGAAAATACAGGAGAGTCAATGTGATGGAAGATGCAACGCTGGAGTTTTATAGTTATGGAAATCATGATGTCTATCAGGATATTGATCTTGAAAGATGTTTAGACGATTTACCAGAGATGTTTCGAACAGTGATCGTACTCCGCTATTTTGAGGATTTAAAAATTGAGGAAATTGCTGAGATATTGAAGGAAAATAAAAATACGATAAAAACCCGATTATATAGAGGATTATCTATGTTAAGAATTCAGATGGAACAAACCAAGTTAGTGAAGGAGAGATAGAATGGATAAAAATCTAGAAAGGTTAAAATCTAAATATATGGAAATAGAAATTCCTTCAGATCTCGATGATGTAGTTAATAAAGCTTTAAAGAATCCTCGCAAAAAGAACAGAACACCTTTAAGAATACTTGTCGGCTCAGGAGCTGCTGCGGCACTACTAATGGTAGTATTAAATACCAATCCAGTACTGGCTAAAAGTTTTTCGGATGTTCCAGTGATTGGGAATGTAATTAAGGTCATGACATTTGTAGAATTTAAGATAGAAGATGAAAAACATCATGCAAACATAAAAGTGCCCAGTATTTCGAATTTGAAGGATCAAGATTTGGAAAAAAGCCTAAATGAAAAATATTTAAAAGAGAACAAACAGCTTTATCAAGAATTTATGCAAGAAGTGGAATCCCTGAAGAAACAAGGGGATGGCCATATTGGCGTGGAAAGCGGCTATGTAGTTAAGACAGACAATGAAAAAATATTGTCTATAGGAAGATATGTCGTAAACACTGTAGGATCTTCTTCAACCACATTTAAATACGATACAATTGATAAGAAAAAACAAGTGATCATAACATTACCTATTTTATTTAAAAATCAAAATTACATTGAAACGATTAGTGAAAATATTAAAGATCAAATGAAACAGCAAATGAAGGAAGATAAAACTAAGGTATATTGGATCCTTGATGCAGGAGTGGAAAATCCTATTGACCCGTTTGAAAAAATAACTGCAAACCATAACTTTTATATAAACCAGGATAACAAATTAGTTATTTCCTTTGATAAATATGAGGTGGCACCGGGGTATATGGGGGTTGTAGAATTTATTATTCCTACTGAATTACTTTCTGATGACTTATTAAGTAGTGAGTATATAAAGTAAAAATATTTGATATTAAATTTAATATAATAAGGGAAAATTATTACTCATTTATTGCAAACTTTTCTCATCCTTTGGTACGTCTAATTATGGCGAGACAACAATATAGACGACAAAAGAGGAGAATCAGGGATGCAACAATTTAAAAAGAAGATTTCTTTATTGTTCATTATTATTATTCTATCAATCGCCGGTTTTAGTGAAACGTCCTTTATTCAAAAAGCAATCGCAGGAGAAAACAACTATGAAACAACCGCTAATTTGAATGTACGAACAGGACCTTCCACGAAATACGCCATTTTAGGGGTTATCAAAAAAGGTGAACGAGTAGACGTAGTGAGTGCAGCAGAAACAGGATGGTACCAAATCCTTTATAAAGAGAAAAAAGCGTATGTAAGCAGTCAGTACGTGAAAATCATGATAAACGAACAATCGGAAGAAAAAAACTATAAAACAACCGCTAATTTGAATGTACGAACAGGACCTTCCACGAAATACACCATTTTAGGGGCTATCAAAAAAGGTGAACGAGTAGACGTAGTGAGTGCAACAGGGACAGGATGGTATCAAATCCTTTATAAAGAGAAAAAAGCGTATGTAAGCAGTCAGTACGTGAAAATCAAGAATAAGGAAAAATGGGAAGAAGAAGTGATTCCTGTGGTGGCAAAACCGGATGATCTTGCTGTATTAATTAATAAACAGAACAAATTGCCGGTAAATTTTGTGCCGAAAAACTTAATTGATTCAGGAATCTCGTTTCCGTTTACGAATAACACAGAAAAACAAAAATTACGAAAAGAAGCGGCCGTTGCCATTCAAACATTAGTGCGTGATGCAAAAAAGGCAGGGTACACGATTGTTGGTGTTTCTGGTTACCGTTCGCACAAGTCACAAGTTTCGTTATTTGAATCATACGTAAAACAAGATGGGTATGAAAAAGCTCGTATGTATAGTGCGATCCCTGGCACAAGTGAACATCAAACCGGACTCGCCATTGACGTGGGAAACAGTAGTGCAACATGTGCAGCAACATCTTGTTTTCAGGACACAAAAGAAGCGAAATGGTTGCAACTTCATGCAGCGGAATATGGGTTTATTATTCGGTATCCAAAAGGAAAAGAATCCATAACTGGGTATCAATATGAACCATGGCATCTTCGATATGTCGGACAAGTTGTCGCAACAGATATTATGAATCAGGGCATCACATTAGAAGAGTACCACAAGGGACTATTGGTCAAACAAGGATCATGAAAAGTCCTTTCAATCGCTAAGTAATATACGCCATTTTGTTCTTAAACTAAAGGGTTTAGTTCAAGAAAAACTAATTAAAAGCAAGGCTTAGAGAAAAATTTCTCTAAGCCTTTTTAATGTGAATTATATTGTGAAAACCCTATGAAAATCACTGTAAATTTATGTGGTAATTTTTAATCTATTTTTTTTGTCCGCAATCTACGCACTCGTCCGTATAATAGCTGAATTTATGATACCTGCGAAAAAAACAAAGTATAGCTTTTAACTTCTTCATATGGAATAACTCCTCTAGTTGTTTTGAATGGTATACAGCTAATCATACACAATCAACATTAAACAACGATTACAAACAAATTAAGAACTATGACAATATAATTAAATTATAGTTCCAACGAAACATCATTCATTCTATAATGATTTCGGCACGTAAAGGATTCTACTTAAAAAGTACATTTAATTAGCTATAAGCATTCCCCAAAAAAATAACTGACTATGTTATAGTCAGTTCATGTGACGCGAGGTGCTGCCTCCCGTCTAATATAGTATATTCAAGTGTATCGAGATGCGTTACAAGAATCTATTAAATTTTACTCTGCTGATAAGCTTCCCTTACGCTTGCAATCTGGGCGAGATGTCCCCAGACATGTTCAACTCGGTATTCTAGTAATTGTTTAAGAGTGAATGGACCAGCGTCAGCATATATCCCTACCCGTTCCCATTTTTGTGCCGGCAGCTGCTCCAGAATAGGCAGCATGCTGGAGCGCAGCAAATTAAACAGATGAAGATGTTGTTCGCGGTCTAGCTTTTCATACTCCAACGTATCCGCCCATGCATCCTGGTCAAATGACATCAAAAGCGGAGCCTCCTCCGACAAAACCTTTTTCATCCTCTGGGTTGAGACCAATTCGGAATCTGCCACATGGATGAGAATCTGATGAATGCTCCATTTGTTAGCTTCAGGCTTAAAACGAAGCGCTTCCTCAGACAATCCATCGATGGCCATCCTCAGCAACTGATATCCAAAACGATACTCTTCAAGCAATTTCTCCATGTTAAACCTCCCAATGTAATCATAAAGGATAAAAGTAACTGAATATAGAATAAAAGATTAGTAGAAAGGTGTGTGACTTCTATTTTTCAAAAATTAATATCGTATGTAGAGCATATAAAAGAACGTAATCATAGCAGTGGAGCAGCACTCGTGATCATGAAAGAAAACCAAATTGTCTTAGAACACTATAGCGGCTATCATTCCAACACAGCCCATTCTCGTCCCATTGATGAAAACACCCAGTTTAATATAGCTTCTGCGAGAAAAAGTTACTTAGGGTTAGTTATAGCTTATGCTCTTTATGAAGGCAAAATGAATAGCTTGGATGACCTTGCAGCGGAGTACTTTGAAAATTTCAATCATGAACTGCTGGGGAAAACAACGATAAGGCATTTGGTTACCCATTGTCACGGTTTGCACCAAAGGGCGGATGGAACGATTTTTCGCGAGTTTGAGCCTGGTGAAGGATGGGCATATAGAGGGATTAACGTTGTTATGATGACAGAACTAGTAAACAGGCTTTATGGAAAAAGTTTTCCTCAACTCCTGGAAGAAGGAGTGTTCAAGCCATTAGGATTGAAGGAGACGGCTTGGCAAACGGAACCTAATGAAAAAATGGTCCAGGTCATTGATGATCCCAACGAGCCCGCTTCCTATACAGTAGGCCGTACGAAGGATGGAATGGAATCAAACCTGCACACCACTGCCCGTGAGTTTGCACGATGGGGAAATCTTCATTTGAACAATGGAATGAAGATTGTACCTGAAGAAGTGATTCAATTGGCCACTCAAGTTCAAAGTCTACGTTATAAAAATAAAGATTTGCCACAAAACGGATTATTTTGGTATGTCCAAGGCACGCCCGCTCTAAAAAGTGAATTGGGTGAAAGAGTGCCTAAAGGTTCGTACCAAATACTAGGCATTACCGGGCCAACGCTATTAGTGATTCCAGAATACAACATCGTCGTCGCAAAAATGTACAATAAAAGATATAACTACGGGGGAAGCAATTACCTTCATTACTTAAGGGAATTTAGTAACATAGTGGCTGACACTTTTAGAAGGTTTTAGTAAGGTGTAGGACCGGGGGGACGGTTCTAATGGTTTTTTATGGAAAGAATATCCATTTTTTCGGACCACTAGAACCGTCCCCGTGGCACCCCCGTGGCACCCGTGGCAACATCCGCTGAAAGAAGGAAGGGGAATAGGTTGAAAACGAGAAATAAGCTGGTCCGAATGTCAAAGGTGCTTTCGATGGCTTTTGTGATCTTCCTGCAAATATACTGGTATAAACTTCGCCGAAAACCGAAAGCGGAGTGGGAAAAACTTTGGGGAAATATTGGTGAACGGTATCGTAATACCCTATTTGAATTAGAAGGCTTATTGATTAAAGTCGGACAATTTTTGAGCACACGGGCTGATTTGCTGCCGAAAGCATTTATCAGTCAAATTGAAGATCTGACAGATAAAGTTCCGCCGTCTGACTGGAGTGAGATTGAGAAAATTCTAGAAAACCAATGGGGAAAGTCTCTTCATGAAAACTTTCTTTCCATCGAAAAAACAGCGATTGCCTCCGCCTCAATTGGAGAAGTGTATAAAGGTGTCCTGAAGGATGGGACAGAGGTTGCGATTAAAGTTAAACGGCCATATATCGACAGCATTGTCCAAACAGATTTCCGAGTTTTAGCGATTATCATTTGGTTTGCCGACCATCTCGTGCCGATTCCCAAAGGATTTATAAACTTTAAAGTCCTCTATCAGGAACTTAAACAAGTAATTGAACGAGAACTTGACTATACAATGGAACTCGATACCATCTTGTTTTTTAGAGAACGGTTGAAGGATATGGATATCGTCAAAATCCCTTCTGTTTACTCAGAGCTTAGTACACCCAATGTCCTGGTGATGGAGTGGGTAGAGGGGATTCGGCTCACCGATATCGAGGGATTGGAACAGGTTACAGTCAGTCGCCAAGAGCTGGCTCAAAGGCTGATTAAGGTTTTTCTTCCTCAATGGCTGGAGCCTGGAAAGTTCCATGCAGACCCACATCCCGGGAATGTTCTAGTTTCAAGGGACGGGAAGATCATTCTACTCGACTTTGGAATGATTGGCGAGATTAGCAAAAAAGATGCCGCTCATTTTCAAAATTTAATTGAAAGCTTTCTTTCAAAAAATTATTCCAAAGCGGTGGATTGTTTATCCCAACTAGGATTCTTGCTACCGGAGGCGGATTCTAGAACAATGGAGAAGCTTTTGGCAGAGTTGATCTCCTTCGAACCGGATCAATTAAAGCAAATGGATTTGCTTGCCTTTAAAAAGGAGATGAACGATACCATCCAAGCGCTTCCGATTCAGGTTCCAACAAGATTTGTCTTTTTAGGAAGATCATTCGTTACGGTCGAAGGGATTATCCGTAATCTTGCTCCTGAAGCAGATCTGATGGACTTAGCTAAACCGGTTTTTCTCGAGTGGTTGAACAAACAAGGGAATAATAAATGGTCCTTAATCTGGCAATGGATTCAGTCACAGCCTGTTTTTAAAATTTTCCATTCGGTAACGGAATTCCTAAATGCCCCCCAAAGGCTGGAAGATTTAAAAGAACTCGAACAAAGAAGACAATTTCAATTTATGATTTATGAAAATAATAAAAAGCATTTCTTTCAGTTACTCATACTTGGAATCATCGGAATGGCAGCGGGTACCTATACTTCTCACTCGCTCATTTTGAACCTGTCAGCCGGAGGAACCGCTGTCGCTTTGGTCGGGTATTATATGTGCGGCCATAAACAGAAGAAATGGATGAAGTACATGCATGAGAAAAGAAGAGAATAAAGAAGTTGGTGGGCGAATGAGCAGAATTATTAATTATTACAATCAGTTTGATGAATGGGGCCGACTTGATCGAGAACCAATTGAATTCCAAGTAAATTGGCACTATATAAAAAAATACCTACCAAAAACCGGTTATATACTAGATAATGGCGCTGGACCTGGTAAATATTCCATGAAGCTGGCTAGAGAAGGATATACGGTAACACTGACGGATTTAACACCAAGACTTGTCGAGATTGCAGAAAGCAATGCACAGGAACTTAACATAAGCGGACAATTTAGAGGCTTTTATAAGGCTGATGCTAGAGATTTATCAATGATTCATGATGAGCAGTTTGACGCTTCAATCATGCTAGGTCCGATGTATCACTTACAAGAGGAAAATGACCGTATTCTGGCGGTAAAAGAGTTACATAGAGTGACGAAAAGAAATGGTATGGTTTTTGTTGCGTTTATGCCGAGAATCAAACATATTCTGACATCCCTTTTATATCCTGAAAATTGGAAACCAAATGATAAAATGGACAATATCCAACATTTTTCGCAATCAGGTTGTTTTAACCATCAAGACGAGGGACGATTCACTGGTGCTTATTACTTCAATATTAATGAAATCAAACCATTCATGGAGGCACAAGGTTTTGAAAGTGTAGAATTAATTGGTTCAAATATCGGATCGGTTTTAACAAATGCGCAATGGAAGTATTGGAGAGAAAAAGGAGAACATGAGTGGGAAAAGGTCATAGACTTGCTGATTGAAAAAGCAAACGATCCTTACATCCTGGGCAACTCCTCTCACATCCTATACATTGGAAGGAAAGGGTGAAATTATGAGCAATCAAAGCAAGTTGGTATTTTACGGGGCAATCAGTTTGGATGGCTACTTAGCACGTGAAAACCATGAATTGGATTGGTTATTTGGAACCGAGGGGGAAGAAGAAACAGGATATCAGGAATTTTATGAAAGTGTCGACATCATTCTAATGGGAAGAAATACGTATGATCAAATCTCCATTCTGTCACCAGATAAATTCCCGTATGAGGGGAAGCCATGTTATGTTTTTTCGCGCACATTGACTGGCTCGATTGAACATGTAACGTTTATTAATGAGGATATAGTCGGTTTTACTCAATCCTTGAAGGAGCAGGAGGGAAAAAGGATTTGGATTGTGGGCGGGGGAGATGTGCTGCAGCACCTTCTTCAGGCAAAAATTGTGGATGAGTTCATCATTCAAATTGCCCCAACCATTATCGGCCGGGGTATCCCATTGTTTGTGGAGGGGGACCGAGAAAACGAACTCACGCTAGTTGATGTTCGACGGTACAAGCAATTTGCGGAATTGCAGTATCAGGTTAAGTGAGTTTGACTTTCTTTGGTCCCAAGTAGTCCATTATCTAGTGGTTTCCTGATAAGTCACGTTCGTGACTTGTTGGGTTTCATTGTTAAATTCAATATTTACATAAACACCGAATTCCTTTTGATTATCTTTTAGCCAAAATTTGAATCGCTCAGTTGAAGTTTGCTGTCCACGAGTTCTTCCAACATAGAGAAAATCGACAACCTTGGCATTCGGATACTTTTCCTTCGTTTTATCCATCGCCAAAACACTCCACTTCGCATACGGAGGTATCGGTTTCTGTTGCGCATGTGCAGAGTGGTCGAAGTGAAATGGGGTGGTAAGGGTTGAACAAAAAAGTATCGATAGGCATATTATCAGCTTTTTCATGTAAAATCCCCCTTTGGTGTTCTGTTATCATGGCATTTAAGGTAGTAAATTATGTACCTGTCTGAATAAATGGGTCATGAGGCCTATCTATATGGAACTTTGACTCGGTGTTGGTTCATGAGACCACTTATCAAAAATAAGAATCTGGTTCTTGAGGACAAATGGCACGAGCTACTAGAAGGATTAGTCCTTAATCCGGGGTCTTGAGGACAAATGGCACGAGCGGCCAGAAGGATTAGTCCTTAATCCGGGGTCTTGAGGACAAATGGCACGAGCGGCCGGAAAGATTAGTCCTTAATCCGGGGTCTTGAGGACAAATGGCACGAGCGGCAAGAAAGATTAGTCCTTAATCCAGGCTTTTGGGGACAAATCGGTCGAGCTACTAGAAGGATTAGTCCTTAATCCAGGATCTTGAGGACAAATGGTACGAGCTACTAGAAAGATTAGTCCTTAATCCGGGCTCTTGAGGACAAATCGGTCGAGCTAATAGAAGGATTAGTCCTTAATAATGGGGTTTTGAAAAGGGGGAGAAATGTTTGAAAAAGAAAATTGGCTGCCTGCATGCGCATTATTCCAATATCGACTATATCGAAAGCGCGTTTTCACCTTATGACCTCGAGTTAAGTCATTACGTTGACCCGGGGTTAATATATCGGCTGAAAAACGACCAAATATCTGAGGCGGAGAAGAAAGTGAAGGATCAAATAGAATGGATTGCTCAATCTGGAGTGGATGCCATTCTCATCACATGTACGAACTATATTGCATTACTGAAGCAAATTGAGGTTAACATACCTATCATCAAGATTGATGAGCCGTACTTTGAGGCCCTTTGCAAGACCCAGCAGCCTCAGACCATTCTATTTACGAACCCTGACACGGTACATGGAACGATGTCCAGGCTAGAACAATATGCAAAAAAACATCAGAAAACGGTGGATATCGAGGTTAAGATTATAGAAAATACCTTTGAATTAATTATGAGTGGGAAAAATAAGGAGTACCAAAAGGCGGTTTGCGATTACATAAAGCAGCTGGATAGCATCCACGGCCTGTCAGTTGCTCAATTATCGATGGTAGCGGCGGCACAGCAGGTGGAGCATGAAACTTCTATCTCGATTATCAATCCATTAAATACGTTAGTTTCGTCAATGGTAAAGCAATTAAACCTACAAAAAATCGCGGAACAATGATTGTTCTGCAACACCTGCTTACATTCCTTTTCCGCCTCTAGGAACAAGCGTCGATATCCTTTCCATTCCAGCAAGGATCGGTTTCGCCCGCTGAATCAGGGTTTGTGTGGATTCCAGTGTTAGTGAGCCTTGATGGGCGCTCTCGCTGCTCCACACCTCATAAACATACACAGAGTTAGGATCTTCAGGTGCCACGCTAACAAGATATAACTCACATTCATCTAGGTTCTGCATTGATTCCGCGGCTTCTAAAAGAATAGTTGTCAGCCTTTCCCGTTCGCCCTCTTTTGCAATCAACTTACCGTATATCCCGAATTTCTCCACTTCCATTCCTCCTCTTTACGTTCCATTTTACTTTAATCACCCTAAATGCTGTCAAATAATCATCGTCCCAAAATAAAATCTTTCTTTTGACAATTTTTTTCCATAAATTTTGGGCAATTTAAGATGGAAAATACTATCAAGGCAGGGGTTCCTATGAGTGCTCAAACTGAGGCTTTAAATAAGTTAATTAAAGAACAACGTGAGGGAGCAAAGCAATGGCTGCATTATTGGCAGGAGTTTTCTGCCTTTGATACGTGGCAATTTTGGTTTCATGTGATTATGTTTGTGACCCCGCTAATCATTCTTCTTTGTGCAATGGACTGGAAAAGGGCATTCCAGTTAGGCTTTTATGGATTTAATGTACATGTTTGGTTTACCTACTTTGATGATTTTGGTACAACTCAAGCGCTTTGGACATATCCTTATAAAATGATTCCCTTTATCTCCCACAGTGTCGGATTGGACGCCTCACTGGTCCCGGTATTGTTCATATTGGTGTACCAATGGACGACAAAACATAATAAAAATTATTACATTTATACACTGTTATTAAGTTTGTTTCTCTCATTTATTCTAAAACCTATCTTTGTCATGCATCATTTGTTCAAATTCAACTCATGGGCAAATTACTTTCACCTGTTCTTGACCTATATCATTGTTATCGTCCTATCGAAGGTGATTACCGATTTCTTCATGTTCATGCAAAAAAAAGCGCAAGAGATAGCAAATCAGGTGGAGCCAGCAAAGAAGGGTAGAAGAAGCAAGTTTAGATGATTTTTTCTTACCTGCCAAAACAGACTCTCTATCTGCATAGAAGGTTAGTTTACCTGCCTAATAAACTATTCTACCTGCATAAACTAGTCCTTCACCTGCGAACTAGTCACTTAGACAAGTCGTATTCTGAAAAAGTCAGGCGGCAGCCTGGCACAGGTAATCAAATGGGGAAAAAGGATTGTAGTGGAGCCTAAATTCTTCGCCGAGGAAGGATTTTATAATACCTTCTTATAGGAAAACCTTTATACCTGCAAAAAATGTTGCTCTATCTGCATAAATGGTTAGTTTACCTGCCTAATTAACTATTCTACCTGCATAAACTAGTCCTTCACCTGCGAACTAGTCACTTAGACAAGTCATATTCTGAAAAAGCCAGGCGGCAGCTTGGCAAAGGTAATCAAATGGGGAAAAAGGATTGAAATGTGGCCTCAATTCTTAGAAGAAGTCTGTTTTCAAGATACCATCTTTCAGCAAAACCTTCTTACCTGCAAAAAATGTTGCTCTATCTGCATAGAAGATTAGTTTACCTGCCTAATTAACCATTCTACCTGCACAAACTAGTTCTTAACCTGCATCGTTTAAAAAGGGGAATTCAAAATTGGAAAATCAATTTAGAGAAGCACAACAGTTTACCAGTAGGCACCGAAAGGATTTAGAAAGGGACCAGGTATGTGGGTGCTTCCATTGCTTGAAAATTTTTAGTCCTGCTGAGATTACGGAGTGGGTGGACGATGATGACACAGCGCTCTGCCCTTATTGCTGGATTGATTCGGTGATTGGCGTGAGCTCTGGTTTTCCGATTACAGATAAGTTCTTAAAGGAAATGCATAAGATGTGGTTCTAGAATCAAGGATGAATAAAAGCTCCCATCATTTTTGAGCGCATTTATGCATCCTATAAGATTTGACCATAGCTTACGTGCCAAATTTCAGATTTATGTGCCACATTAGTAGTTTACGTGCCACATTAGTAGTTTACGTGCCAAATTAATAGTTTATGTGCCGAATTATAGATTTACGTGCCAAATTTCCAATTTACGTGCCAACATGGACACCATGCACGTAAAAAAGCCAGGCAATTTGCCTGGCTTAAGGTATTAATAGAATCGTTTAAATCCGTCGAAGTGAGCGGTGTAGTAAGGGTTGCTTAGGTTAGCGATCGAGACTCCCCTTTTCTCATCGGCATGGAGAAATTCGTTGTTGCCAAGATAGATGCCGAGGTGAGAGATTCCTTGTTTATATGTATTTTCGAAAAAGACCAAGTCGCCTGGTTTTGGCTGATCGACATAGTATGTACGGCTATAATATCCCGCAGCAGAATAACGGCCGATTTTGTAGCCGGCCTTATTCGCAGCATAATAGATAAAGCCGCTGCAATCAAAGCCATTTAAAGTGGATCCACCCCAAACATAAGGTGTACCCATAACGCTTTTTGCTACATTGATAAAGTTAGTTGCAAATTCTCCGACTGGTTCAACAGGCTGAGTAGGAGTAACGACCGCTGCCTCACCAGAAACCTTCAGCTTTTGACCAACATAAATCCTGTCCGAATTCAAACCGTTGATTTCTTTTAACTTCTGCACGGTCATTTTATATTGCAAACCGATCTTACCTAATGTATCTCCGCTTTTTACCGTATATTCCGTCGTTTTCTCAAGCTGGACTGGCGGTGCTACGGGCTGCGTTGGAGTTGGAGTCGGAGTCGGAGTGACCTCTGCTGCCTTCCCTGTAACCTTCAATTTTTGTCCCACATATATCCTATCCGAATTCAAACCGTTAAGCTTCTTTAAATCTGCCACACTCATTTTATACTGTAAGCCGATTTTTCCTAAAGTATCACCACTTACAACGGTATAGACAGAAGAATCAGCAGGTGGAGTAACGGGAGTCTGGGCTGGCGGTGGTGTTGGAGCTGCACTCGCTTTTCCTGAAACCTTTAGTGTTTGTCCCACATAAATCCTGTCTGAATTCAACCCATTCAGTGATTTCAGTGCAGATACGGTCGTGCTAAATTGCTTGGCGATTTTACCGAGATAGTCGCCGTTTTTGACTACATACGTAGTAGTTGAAGTAGTGGATGTACTAGTAACTGTTTTTAGTGGTTCTGCAACAGCTTCACCAGAAACCTTCAGCTTTTGATTCACTTGAAGAAAATCAGAATTTAAGTTATTCAAGCTCTTTAAGTCTGAAACAGTAGTTTGATATTTATTTGCAATTTTCCATAGGGAATCTCCCTTTTCAACTGTATGCGTACTGGCGTATGCGGAGCCAGCATATACTGTCGAAAGAAAGGCAGCAGTCGAAACCGCTCGAACGATTGTTTTCTTCATTTTACAGCTCACCTCTATCAATCTGGTATATTACACATATTCTACCATGAATTTCCTTTAAAACGGTATATAAAGTTACAAACATAGCCTTATTCATGCGAAAAAAGTAATATCATCCCAGTTTAATAGGAAATTGTCACTTTTTGAAAAACGAAAGTGTTCTTTTGACAGCACAAAAGGAGGTAATTTTTCGGTTACTACCACTATATAATAAAAGTACTATTGACCCAGAAGGTATGTTTTAATGATCTAAATCTCCTATTTTAATCAGGGACCATAAATCCCCATAGGATGTAAGACTACTTTGTTTTCATACATTTAATGAAATAGAAACATAGGAGGGAAAAGATGAAAAAGTACTGGATCCTTACAGCAGGTGTCGTGGTGGTGGTGGGTACGACGCTTTTACTAGTCATGAATAAGGATAAAAAAGAGACCGCAAGCGGAGGTCAAAAAACAGAAGAAACGGTGCAAAGGACAAGCAGCGGAGGAAAGATTGTTGCAGATCAGGCAGCCAATACAGCGAATCCAAAAGTCGATATCGAGGGCACACCCCTAAATCAAAAGGCGAGCGCAGTGGTAGAAAAACAGGAAGAAATGATAGAAGATATCAAGAAAATGTACAAACCAGAATGGGATAAGGTGAATCAAATAGCTGAGAAAAGACTTACTGAATTAATCGCTCAAGCTCAAAAAGAGTACAAGGCAAAGAAGGAGCGAAATCAGGATGTTTCAAGACTAGAAGGAAAATATCTGACTATTTACAACGACTATGAAGAAAGTACAAAGACACAGGTGGATGGGATCATTTCCACTATGCAAAAAGAAATAATAGAAAAAGAAATTCATAATAATATTGGCGATGAATACTTCGAAATCTACCGATTCCAAAAGGAAAAACGAATTGCAAAAGTGGTCAGCGAACTGAAGAAGCTTTCTTGAAATTGGTGCCATGGGGACGGTTCTCTTGGTTTAATTCTTTAGTAATACTTACTTGGTAGTGATACTTGCTGTCGATAACGAGTCCTATATGTCGTAAAACAATATATTTTTGGAATATTAATAATATTTAGTCAATTGTGTAGTATAGGCCTTTAATGTGGTATATAATGCCTATAAATAGTAGCAAAGGAGGAGCAGTTTTGAATAGGCTATCAAAATAAGGAGGGCTATAATTGAGAAAAAGGTCTATCATTATGAGTATTTTGTGCTTATTATTAGCTCTTCCAAGTGGTGCTTTGGCAGAGGGTAATCAAGCACAAACTCCACAATCAGTAAAGGTGGAGAGAGGTACTTCTAAGACAGTATCATCTGAAGCTAATGCAGCATTCGTAGAAGACTACTTTGGACCCGTCCTGGAGAGTGCGACTGTCAGTCCAACCTCAGCAGAAGTGGGGGACATCATTACAATCACAGCTCAAGTTTCCGATGATGTTAGTGGAGTAGCAGAGGTAAATGCATATTTGAATCTACCAGATGGAATTGGCTACAAAATCCTCCCTCTAGTGTTCGAGGAAGGAGAATGGATGGGTACATATACGATCAAGGAATTCGACCAAGAAGGTACCTGGATAATAGATTTTGATTTATATGACGCTGCAGGGAATTACTCATTCGGTGCAGCAACGGATACGCTTCAAGTCACGAATCCGAATGGAGACACAGAATTTCCAACTTTAGCGGGGGCTTCCGTTAATCCTTTATCTGTGGGGGCTAATGAGCCCGTTACCATTACGGCAAAAGTGAATGATAATACCGCAGTGGATTCTGTGTATGCCTATGTCTACACAGCAGATAGTACAGGTAATTATTATTTACCGCTAACCTTCGATGCATCGAAAGGGGAATGGTCCGTAAGTCATACCTTTAATGAAAGTGATAGGTCAGGCAAATGGTTTATTGACATTGAGATGTTTGATGTCGCAGGAAATTTTGATTGGGTAACACTTCAAGAGGAACTACAATTAACCAATCCTTTTTCTGACTATACGAACCCTACGATTGGTGAACCAGCGATTTCACCAGCTTCTGCTTCACCAGGTGACACGGTACAAGTCAGAGTTCCAGTAACTGATGACAAATCCGGTGTAAGCAGTGTCTATGCGGAATTCGCACATGTGGACTCACCGGGATATGTATACAGTGCCAAAGGAGTTCTTGATGAAGCAACGAAAGAATGGGTCATTGATTTCATAATCGAACCAAGTTTCTATTCTGGCGTGTGGAATGTTGTTATTTACGCGGCTGATCAGGCTGGAAACAGTGGTTTCAAAGAAATTTTTGGAGCCTTCGAAGTAATCAATGATAATGGAGATTTTGACGCTCCAATCATTTCAAATATTCAAGTGACCCCACAGGGAGACGTCCAGCTTGGTGATCGTGTTACGATTACAGCGGATGTTAGTGATAATGTAGGCTTAGACGAGGTATATGCAACGGCATACGGTCAAGATGGATATGAATATGTGCCAATGAGCAATGACGCAGGTAATGACCAGTGGTCTGGCCAATTTGAGGTACAAAGCACAACCACTCCTGGTTTCTATACGGTTACAGTTTCCGCATACGATACGTCCTCCAATTATCATTCTGAAGATGCAGAAGGTGGCTTTACGGTCATCAATACTGAAGGTGATTTTACAGGACCTGTCATTTCTGCGGTTGAACTTGATAAGGCAGAGGTTAATGCCGGTGAGCAAGTAACCATCATAGCTACAGTTGAAGACGTAGAGTCAGGTGTAGCATATGTCCTTGCAAACTATGCCCTAAATGAATCCATTATTTTAAAATACGACAACAGCCTTGGAAAATATGTCGGAACCATTACCGTTCCAACGAATATCCCAGATGGCGCAGTGATTAACATTAATTATGTTGATGCCGTTGACAAAAAAGGGAATATTTCAGATCCATTTTGGTATCCAGGTTCTTTCCTAGTTCATAACACAGATGGTGATTATACAGCACCAGTGGTGGAAAGCTTGGAAGTGACATCTTCTACTGCAAAAGTTGGGGAGAAAGTACAAATTAAAGCGAAAGTAACAGATGATAAAACAGGAGTTAAACGTGTTATGCTATCCCTTACTAATGGAGGATTGGGTTTCAAAGACGTAGAGTTAGTCTTTGATCAAAACTCTGGCCTATGGGTAGGAAGCTACACGGTTAAAGCAAATGATCATCCAGGTAAGTACGCTGTTATCGTAAGTACAGAAGACAATAATGGAAACAGTCAGGATTCTTATCCTGAGCAAACCTTGACCATTGATAATCCAAATGCGGATGTAACAGGACCGGTTGTCAAAACAGTCGAAATAACACCTGCAGATGCTAAAGTTGGGGATACAGTCAAAATTGTGGCTGATGTTTCTGACGACAATAGCAGTGTATACGGTGTTTATGCTAGCTTTGAATCTCCTAATTATGAAAAATATGAATCTATCTCACTCGTATTAAATCCTGAAACGAAAAAGTGGGAAGGGACATATGAAGTAAAAGAATTTGATCTGCCAGGCAGCTGGCATGTGAATGTAACAGCGTTTGACGATGCAGGCAATAGTGGAAGTATTGAGGAAGAATCCCAATTCGTCATCGATAACCCTGATGGCGGAGATGGTGCGACACCAACGGTTGATTCCTTTGTTATGACTCCAACGACTGCAAAGCCGGGAGATACGGTCCATTTTGAGGCAAAGCTTGCTGATGATAAATCTGGTGTGAAATCGGCCAGTATCTATTTGTATGGTAATTCGAGTGCCAGTGTTTATCCGATTAACATGACATTTGATGAGGGTAACCAAGTATGGACAGCCGATTATGTCATACCAGCTTATGCCGGATTAGGATTCCATTCCGTCAGTGTAGATATAGAGGATCATGCTGGAAACCTCGAGTTCTATTATGCAGCTCAAAGCCTGCTCATCTTAAATGACAATCCGGATCATCAAGCACCAGTATTTGAAAGTATCACCCTTTCACCTGAAGAGGCATCGGCGGGAGATGAGGTAACCTTTAAGGTTAATTTCGCTGATAATCATTCAGGCGTTAAGAATGCTAGCTTAGTTCTGTTTAACCCAGATTCAGCGGATTCTTATAATGCCGATGATGAAAGAGCCTATAGGTTTATTGATTTAGTTTATAACGAGCAAGAAAAGCTATGGATTGGAACGTATACCGTAACAGCTGCCGACCCAATAGGTGCCTGGACATTGTCCTATGACGTAGAAGACAATGCTGGAAATTGGGATCAGAAAACGATTTCCGAAAAGCTTCAAGTGGTAAAAGCACCGATAGAATTGCCGATGGCGGTTAATGAGGTAACTGATAAGGATACAACCGTAACTGGTCAAACACAAGCGAATGCTAAAGTAGAAGTAAAAGGGAATGGAACGGTGCTTGGCGGTGCAACAGCCGGAGCAGATGGGGCATTTACCGTCACCATCCCAGTTCAAAAAGCAGGAACAGAAATAGAGGTTACCGCTACTGACGATGCCGGGAATGTAAGTGCAGCGGTGAAAGTGGTAGTGAAAGACGCAACCGCACCTGAACAACCAACTGTAAATGAAGTAACTGACAAGGATACTTCTGTAACAGGGAAAGCTGAAGCAGGTTCTAAAATAGAAGTAAAAGGGAATGGAACACTGCTTGGCAGTGCGACGGCTGGAGCAGATGGGGCATTTACTGTCACCATCCCAGTTCAAAAAGCAGGAACGGAAATAGAGGTTACCGCTACTGACGAGGCCGGAAATGTAAGTGAGGCCGTGAAAGTGATAGTAAAAGACGTAACCGCACCTGAACAACCAACTGTAAATGAAGTAACTGATAAGGAAACTTCTGTAACAGGGAAAGCAGAAGCCGGTTCTAAAGTAGAAGTAAAAGGTAATGGAAACGTGCTTGGCAGTGCGACCGCTGGAGCAGATGGAGCGTTTACTGTCACAATCCCAGTTCAAAAAGCGGGAACAGAATTAGAGGTTACCGCTACAGACCAAGCTGGAAATATTAGTGTGGCAGCGAAAGTGGTAGTAAAAGACGCTACGGCATCTGACCAGCCAGCTGTAAATGAAGTAACTGACAAGGATACTTCTGTAACAGGAAAAGCTGAAGCTGGTTCTAATGTAGAAGTAAAAGGTAATGGAACGGTGCTTGGCAGTGCGACAGCTGGAGCAGATGGAGCATTTACTGTCACAATCCCGGTTCAAAAAGCGGGAACAGAATTAGAGGTTACCGCTACAGATGAAGCTGGAAATGTGAGTGCGGCTGTGAAAGTAGTGGTAAAAGATGTCACCCCGCCAGCCAAGCCGACAGTAAATGAAGTAACCGATAAGGCCACATCTGTAACAGGCCAGGCAGAAGCAGTCTCCAAAGTGGAAGTAAAAGTAAATGGAGCAGCAATTGGCATTGGTACAGCAGGTGAGGACGGGAAATTCACCGTGACCATCCCTGTTCAAAAGGGTGGTGTGAACTTAGTGATTACAGCAGCGGATGCAGCTGGAAATGTGAGTGAAGGTACCACTTTAACAGTAAAAGCTACGGCTACAGAAAAACCAACTCTGGTACCACTAATCGGTGATACCAGATATGAAACAGCCGTAAAGGTTTCGCAAACAGGCTGGAATACTGCGGAGAGCGTGCTGTTAGTAAATGGCTTTGCGATTGTCGACGGATTAACATCCACTCCGTTAGCAACAGCGAAAAATGCGCCAATTCTATTAACAGCAACCGATTCCATTCCACAATCAACATTGGATGAAATCACTCGCCTAAATGCAAAAGAGATTGTTTTAATTGGCGGGGAAGGCGTTATTTCTTCTAAGGTCGAAAAGACACTTAGAACAAAAGGATATACAGTCACTCGAATTGGTGGCTCGACCCGAAAAGATACCTCGCTGTTAATTGCGAAGGAACTGAATAAATTGGTGGATGTCAACACAATTTATGTGGCCTATGGCTGGGGAGAGCCAGATGCTTTATCCATTGCCGCACAGGCGGGTATGACAAAGCAGCCAATTATTCTAGTAGAGAAAACGACTATACCTGATGCGACCTTAACATGGTTGAAAAATGAAAAGTTACCGAATGCTTATGTTATCGGTGGCGAAGAGATTGTCGCACCTTCGATTCTCAATCAAGTTGACGAGGTAACATCTGCGGATATTCGCAACAACCGCCTAAGCGGCTTAACTCGTCATGAAACGAATGCAAAGGTCATCAGCAAGTTCTATTCTGATGCAGAATTATCTTCCATTCTGGTAACTAAATCAGAAACCGAGAACCTAGTTGATGCCCTAACAGCAGGACCATTAGCAGCCAAACTTGGCTCACCTGTTCTTTTGATATCAACAACTGTAGGACTGTTTCCAGAACAACAACAAGTTTTGGCTGGAAAGCATTTTAAACAAGTTTATCAAGTTGGTGGAGGAGTTAACCCAACGTCTCTAAATGAAGTTTTAAAGTAATAGAATGAAGAACGGAGCCCCGCTTTTTCAAAGTGGGGCTCTTTTCTATGGAGTAGTGCCTGCCACAGAGAAATAGCAGTAATTAGCGGGAACTAATGGGGAGGATTAGTTACCAATTTGGTGAATGACGGGTTCTAGCGGTAACTAATAAGCTCTATTAGTGCCCGCCGTATTTGATTTCCATGAAAGAAGGTAATTAATCAGCCTATAAATGCCCGTAGAAGTATATTTGCCACCAAGAAGGTAAACTAATACGGCTGCCAACTAGGGTTATCCTTAAAAAGACGGTAATCAAATGTGAATAATAAAAAAAGCTGATACTCCTATGGGGAAAACCTATAAAGTATCAGCTTTTCTTTTCCATTAATCTAAGACCAGCATCCTTCCCAACTAGTTCTTGTAAAAATGCTAGCACATCTTCACGCAGCTCTTCATCCTGTAAGGCAAACTCAACAGTGGTTTTCACAAAACCAATCTTTTCACCAACATCATAGCGCTTGCCTTCAAAGTCAAAAGCAAAAACTCGTTGAATGCTGTTTAACTTCTGAATGGCATCGGTTAGTTGAATTTCGCCGCCAGCCCCGGTCTCTTGGTTGTCTAAAAACATAAAGATTTCGGGTGTTAGGATATAACGACCTATAATCGCTAAGTTGGATGGGGCGGTTCCGGGTGCTGGTTTCTCGACAAAGTTATTCACCTGGTAGCGTCGTCCGGTTTGAATCAGTGGATCGATAATCCCATAGCGGTGGGTTTCGTTATCAGGCACCTGTTGAACACCAATGACGGAAGAATGGGTCGTTTCATACTCATCAATTAATTGGCGCAAGCAAGGTGTGTTACTTTGGACAATATCATCACCTAAGAGCACAGCAAACGGCTCATCCCCGATGAAATTTCGAGCACACCAGACAGCATGTCCAAGCCCCTTTGGTTCCTTTTGACGGATATAGTGAATGTCCGCCAAGTTAGAGGAATATTGAACTTTATCTAGTAAATCGGTTTTCCCTTTTTCTATTAAATTCTGCTCCAATTCCAAAGCAAAGTCGAAGTGATCTTCTATTGCACGTTTAGATCTACCTGTAACAATAATGATATCTTCAATCCCTGAAGCGACAGCTTCCTCGACAATATATTGGATCGTTGGTTTATCAACAATGGGTAGCATTTCCTTTGGCATTGCCTTAGTAGCGGGTAAGAACCGTGTTCCTAAACCTGCTGCCGGAATAATCGCTTTACGTACCTTTTTCATATACTAGTCCCGCCCTTTTCAGTTTATAGTATATAGTTTGCAACAAATGCTATGTAAATATCAAACAACAGACATTATAAACACTATTCTGACATTTCGAGAGATCGGCTAATTTGATGATAAAAATCCTCAACTATAAAAATTACCAGAAGAAATGAATAGCTTTTACTGATAAATAAAAAACTGATTGGAAGTCCCAATCAGTTTTGAGCAGTTGTATTTGCATTATTTAACTCTAATTGTGCTTTTAACTCATTTTGAACACGTAGTTGTTCATCTTGAGGAATTTGTAGGTAATAGATTCCATTAATTTTTGTGCCTGCACCTTTGATTTCCATTTGTTGAATGTTACTTCCAACCGTTTTGTAGTTCTTTTGAATGTCTACCATTTGATCAAAGGTTAAGTTGGTCTTGACATTCTTACCAATTGCTTGGAAGATATCAGAGAAGTTCGTTAAGCTTGAAATACTAGCGCCTTCTTTAATAACAGCCTGTATGACCTGACGTTGTCTTGTGTTGCGACCGAAGTCTCCATTTGGGTCTTGTTTACGCATTCTAACGTAAGGTAAGGCTTCATCACCAGTTAAGGTAATTTCACCAACAGGATAATGGTTACCAGCTTCAGTAAAATCGAGACTGTTTGTGACGGTAACACCACCAACAGCGTTGACGATATCCTTAAACCCTTCCATATTCACCTTCATATAATAATCAATAGGGATATCAAGGAAGTTTTCAACCGTATCCATCGCCATTTCAACACCGCCAAAGGCATGGGCATGGTTGATTTTATCGTCATATCCTTTACCAATTATTTCAGTACGTGTATCACGTGGGATACTAAGCATTTTAGCAGAGTTTGTATTTGGGTTAACGGTAAGGACAATAATCGTATCTGTGCGTCCTTTGTCACTTTGTGAATCAACACCAAGCATTAAAACAGAGAATGGATCCTTTTCAACCAATTCTACAGGCTCGGGACGTTTTTCAGATTGTTTGCGTTCGATTGGCTCATGCATCGTATCTACAGCATTTTTAAAGGAATTGTATACTGTGAATCCATAGGCGCCACCAGCAATCAATAACACAAGAAGAATAATTCCGGTGACCTTCAACCACTTCTTACCTTTTTTATTATTAGATCTCAATTGAGATTACCTCCGAAAAAATGACATTTTTTTTAACATCTAAAAAATAGAATACCAAAAATCTAGGTAGAAAGATAGAAGAATGTTATTACCAGCAGAAAAAGTTCTTAATTCTATTAATAAAATTACACAAATATTTCTACTTTACAATTGCTTACAATTGATTTACAAAATTTGAGAAGTTTAGTAGAATAGGCAAGAGATTAATAGAAGAAAGGAGAAATTTGCCGAATGGGTAGTAAGAGTAAAGAAGAGTTTTCGCCAGACGAATTCTTTTACATTGTTAAGAAAGCTTATGATCGAGGTTTAAGTGATCAGGGTGTTACAGTTGCAAAATTAATAGAAGATTTGAAAATCGACCTAATGAAAATGAAGGTTCAATAATATAGAAGAAAGGCAAACTAGCGTATCGCTAGTTTGCCTTATTTGTTTACAAAATATTCAACAAGATACTGTGCCCAAACCTGATAGCCCTTCTCACTCGGACCACTTTGCTGTTCATCTAAATATTCCTTTATTTCAAGGTTGTCTGTTGATGGCCATGCTGTCCAATGATCAAGATAGGTTATATTATTTTCCTTTGCATATGCCTTTAATTCTTCTATCTGTGTGGAATAATACTTAGGAAGATATATTGGGTATGAAGGTTGCAATAGGAAGGTAGTACCTGGATTGTCAGCCTTAATATCTTCGATTATCTTTGTTAAGTTTGCTAAAGTAACATCTATGGTAACTACTCCATTGTCGTTCAATAGGAACGGTTCAATGACAATAAGCTGGGCGCCTTTTGCAGCTATCTCTAGCTGCTTATTCTCAGCAACAAACTCTTCTGAAGTTAAATCGTAGGTAAGAAGCTCATTAGTGACTCGTTCGCTACCGAAACTATCAGTAATACTAGTTGAAACAACGTTCTCCCATTCACTTGTGGTTGACCCAACAAAGAGAATTTTATATGGATTACCTTCTTTTAAAGAAAGTGTAAGTTTATCAATAGCAGATTTTGGCCAGTTCCCAGCCAGTTCGATATATTTATGATCAATGGTTCCTTCAATAGACTCTTGCTTGTCTTTCGTTTCAGGTTCAGATATAACTGCCTGAACGGATGTTTGCTTATTCCAACTGAGATGACTATAGGCTAGAACACCGATACATATAAAGGCCCAAAGGGCAGTAAGAAAATACTTCATGAATTTACCCCCAAATGCAATTCTTCTATTAGTATAGCAAAAATATATAAAAGAAATGGACTCTATTTCAAAAAAACTACAATTTTTACAAATTATTAGTGAAATGTATTCGAGTGCGCGTGACGATAGGACTAGTTGGAAACGTGATATTTTCTATCAATTGTGAAAAAAGTCTTATATAGAAATTACTTCCATCTTCTAAAAAACTACAAATTTTTACAAAAGATATGATATTATTGTTTAGGTGATTTACAAATTACTACAATTTTTCATTTGTAAATTTATTTCCAAGTTATAACTACTTTTATTCTACAAAAATCATGTTAAAATGACAAAGGTTAAATAAATATCCACCACTCACCACAAAGTGACAAATTTCGACAGGTGAAAATGGTATAATACTATTTGCTTTGATTGCAGATATTAAACAGGAGGATCTCTAATGGAAGAAACAATTAGTTTAAAAGAATTACTAGAGACGTTAAAGAAACGACTCGTTATGATTATACTGATTACGATGACAGCTGGTTTAGTAAGCGGAGTCGTTAGTTACTTTTTCCTAACCCCAATCTACCAGACTTCGACACAAATTCTTATTAACCAAGCAAAGAGTGAGCAATCAATCTATAGTCCTAGTGAAGTTCAAACTAACCTTCAATTAATTAATACCTATAATGTAATCATTAAAAGTCCAGCTATTCTAGACAAGGTTGTGGATGAATTAAAGCTAGATATTACTGCTACACAATTAAATGAAAAAATCACTGTAGGTAGCGAAAAGGATTCCCAGGTTGTTAACATTTCCGTTCAAGATGAAAGTGCTAAAACGGCTGCAAATATTGCTAATAAAACGGCTGAAGTTTTCCAAGCTGAAATATCAAAGATTATGAATGTAGATAATGTTAGTGTTCTTGCAAAAGCTACTGTAGCAGAGAAACAATCACCAATCAAACCGCAGCCATTATTAAATGTGGCTATTGCAATTGTTGTAGGTTTTATGGCATCCGTAGGTCTTGCGTTTTTACTTGAATACTTCGATAACACTGTAAAAACTGAACAGGATATTGAAAAGATATTAGGTCTTCCAGTTCTAGGAGTAATCGCAACAATGGATAACCAAAAAATGGAAGAATTAAAAAAACGTAGAACTGCAAAAAACAGAGCGACAGGAAGAGGTGAGAGTGTTGGCGTTTAAGAAAAATAAAACGGTAAGAATAATAGATCCAGCTAGGAAGCTAATAGCTTCATTAGATCCGAAGTCGCCGATTTCAGAGCAATACAGAACGATTCGAACGAACATTCAATATTCCTCTATTGATAATGAGATCCATACGATCATGGTTACTTCTTCAGGACCCGGTGAAGGAAAGTCAACTTCGGCAGCAAACCTAGCTGTTGTCTTTGCTCAGCTTGGAAAAAAGGTATTGCTAGTAGATGCTGACCTTCGTAAACCGACTGCTCATCGTACGTTCGGAATTAATAACTTATTTGGTTTTACAACCGTGTTAACCAAGCAAGCAACACTTATAAAAACGGTCCATGAAACAGAAGAGAAGGATTTATATATTCTAACAAGCGGACCGATTCCACCAAACCCAGCGGAGCTTTTGAGCTCAAAATCTATGGAACAATTCATTGAAGAAGCAAAAGAACTATTTGATTATGTCATCTTTGATACACCGCCACTATTAGCGGTTGCAGACCCGCAGATTATTGCGAATAAGGTGGATGGATCAATTTTTGTAGTCTCTAGTGGCAAAACTGAAATTGAACCTGCAAAAAAAGCGAAAGAATTGCTAGTAAATGCCCAAAGTAAGATGTTGGGTGTAGTTCTGAATAATAAAGAAATGAAAAGTAATGATTACTACTATTATTACGGAACAAAAAGTTAACCGAAATAACAAATAATGAAAACTAACAATAGTATTTTAAAGAAGAGAGTGTTGTCCATGATTGATATACATTGTCATATATTACCGGGTGTTGATGATGGGGCGCAGTCTCTTTCTGATAGTATAAATATGGCGAAAAAGGCTGTTGAACAAGGAATTCATACTATTGTGGCGACGCCACATCATATGAATAGCCGCTATGAGAATCCAAAGCAGCTTATTATTGATAGAGTGAAAGAATTAAATGAGGCCATTCGCTTAGAGAAGCTAGATTTAGAGATCATACCGGGGCAAGAAGTACGAATTCATGGCGAAATGCTCGAAGGATACGAGCTAGGAGACATCCTCACTGTGAATCATACTCCGTATGTCCTTGTAGAATTTCCATCGAACCATGTGCCGAGGTATACTGAAAAGTTATTTTATGACCTGCAAATGAAAGGTCTAGTACCAGTAATAGTTCATCCTGAACGGAATCAGGAGATTATTGAAAGACCAGATGTGATCTACAAGTTAGTTGAAAAAGGTGCATTGACTCAAGTCACAGCATCTAGTGTATGTGGAGACTTTGGCAAGAAAATCAAGAACTTTTCATTTCAAATGATTGAAGCAAACTTAACTCATTTTATTGCATCTGATGCTCATAATATCACAAGCCGTACTTGTAAAATGAGAGAAGCCTTGAGCACTATTAATAAAAAGTATGGGATCGATATGGTCTACTACTTTGAAGAAAATGCTGCTCTTGCCTTAGAGGGTAAGGAAGTTTACAAAGAAGACCCAGAACGTATTAAAAGGAAAAAGTTATTCAACCTATTTTAAGGTAATAAGTCGATAGGGCTGATCAGCAATGACCGTACATTTATCAGGCATAAAACCTGAACGGCGAGGTTTCCTGTCCGATATCCATGGGAGCACTCGATCTGGCTGTGGGGGAGGAGAAATCTCTTCCCTTCCTTGAAGCATATTGTCAAAAGCATGATGTGAGGACGAGTTAGATGCTAGACTATAAAAAACAATAGATACTTAATGAAAGGTTAAGCTCACGTTAATGCTTGAATTTCCATTAAGTATTTATTTTTTTGAAAAATGTTTATATAAACGATAAAAATAAAAGAGGGGGGAACAAATAGTGCAAAGAGTTAGAAAGGCAATTATTCCCGCTGCTGGACTGGGAACAAGATTTTTACCGGCAACAAAGGCAATGCCAAAGGAAATGCTGCCAATTGTAGATAAGCCTACTATCCAGTATATAGTAGAAGAAGCTGTTGCTTCCGGTATTGAGGATATCATTATTGTTACTGGTAAAGGGAAAAGAGCAATCGAGGATCATTTTGACAATGCAATGGAGCTTGAACAGAATCTAATAGAAAAGGAAAAATTCGATATTTTAGATAAAGTGAAATATGCTACAAATCTAGCAGATATCCACTATATTCGTCAAAAAGAACCAAAAGGACTTGGACATGCCGTTTGGTGTGCCCGTAACTTTATTGGAAATGAACCATTTGCTGTTTTATTAGGTGATGATATTGTTCAAAGTGATACGCCATGCTTAAAACAGTTAATCAATCAATATGAGGATACTTTCTCTTCGGTAATTGGAGTTCAGACAGTGGTAGATTCTGATACACATCGTTATGGGATTATCGATCCATCTTCACAAGAAGGACGACGTTATCAGGTTAGCAACTTTGTAGAAAAACCAAAACCAGGTACTGCACCATCTAACCTAGCAATTATGGGTAGATATATATTAACTCCAGAAATTTTTATGTTTCTAGACCGTCAGGAAAAAGGAGCTGGTGGGGAAGTCCAATTAACAGACGCTATTCAGAAGCTAAATGAAATTCAAAAAGTATTTGCATATGATTTCGAAGGAAAGCGTTATGATGTTGGCGAAAAATTTGGCTTTGTAAAGACTACCATTGAATTTGCTTTACAAGACCCTACTCTTAGAAATGACCTTCTAGAATTAATGGATAAACTAGTAGAAACAGAAAAGGTCAAATGGAATACTTTGAATTCTATAGCCACAATTTAGATTGAAGTAACTATTATAATTGATACACCTTAATATTTTTATGTTATTTTGGGGCGGCGATTTAATGATTTATAAAAGGTATATAAAAAGAATAATTGATCTAATTCTTTCGATTACAGGTTTACTGTTATTATCACCGGTTTTTTTATTAATTATTATATTTATAAAGTTTGATTCAAAAGGTCCGATATTGTTTAAACAACTGCGAGTTGGGACAAATAAAGTACAATTTTATATATATAAGTTCAGAACAATGAGAACTGATGCACCAAAGAATAGTCCTACATGGATGCTGGAAAATCCTGATACCTACATTACAAAAGTTGGGAAATTTTTGCGAAAAACAAGTTTAGATGAACTTCCTCAAATCATTAATATTATAAAAGGTGAAATGAGTATTATAGGGCCAAGACCTATAATCAAGAAAGAATATGACTTATATATGGAAAGAGATAAAAACGGCGTTTATAGCATAAAGCCAGGGTTAACAGGACTAGCACAGATAAGTGGTAGAGACCTTGTCTCGTTTAAAGAAAAGGCATCTCTAGACGGAGAATATGTAAAAAACATATCTTTTCTATTAGATTTTAAAATTTTTTTATTAACTATAATAAAGGTTTTGAAATCAGATGGTGTTAAGGAAGGGGTCCATAAAGTTAAACATAACAACTCCGATACAAAAGAGAGGTTACTACCTTAATAAATGGATAATTAGTAAAGTAGAGTTCATAATTTATTAGATATTATTGAGTGAAAAGATGGGTGATTAAAATCTCTAGGATGAAAAAAGTACTATTGTTAGGAAATCATGGGTTCGTTATATATAACTTTCGCAAAGAATTTGTTAAAGAATTATTGAAAAATGGATATGAGGTTTTCATCTCTTTGCCTAAAGATGATGATAAAGTGCCAAAAATGGTTGACTGGGGATGTAAGTTTATAGAAACAAATGTAGATGGAAGAGGCACAAATCCGATTACTGATTTTAAGCTAATATTGCACTATATTCGAATCCTTATCATGGTTAAACCAGATGTGGTATTGGCATACACAATTAAACCCAACCTTTATGGGGGGGTGGCTTGTAGATTGTTAAATATCCCTTGTATTAATACAATTACAGGTTTGGGAAGTGGTTTTAGTAAAAAGTCACTATTAAAGTCATTTCTAGCATTTATGTATAAATTGAGCTTAAAAAAATCTTATACTGTATTTTTTCAAAATACAGCAGATATGAGTACTCTTTTAGAAGGTAACATTATAAAAGGCAATTATATGCTAATACCAGGTTCAGGAGTAAATTTAAAAGAATATACCTTTCGCGAATTTCCAAATGATAATATATTAACATTTATTTTTATTGGTAGAATAATGAAGGACAAAGGAATCGACCAGTATTTAGAAGCTGCGAAAATAATAAAAGATAAATATCCTAATACTAGATTTAATTTAATAGGTTATGTCGAAAAATCACAACCGCATTATAATGATAAAATTACCCTCTATGAAAAAGAGGGGTATATAAACTATTATGGTTATCAATCTAATGTGAGACCTTTTATTGAGGAAGCACATTGTATAATTCAACCTTCCCATGGTGGGGAAGGATTATCAAATGTTTTACTTGAAACAGCTGCAACAGGTAGAGTTTTAATTGCCTCCAATATTCCTGGATGCAGAGAGACAATAGAAGAATCATATAATGGCTATACTTTTGCACCTAAAGACACCAACCATTTAGTTGATAAGATTGAGAAATTTATTAATCTTTCTTATGAAGATAGAGCCCGAATGGGATTGAATTCCAGATTGAAGATTGAAAAAGAATTTGATAGAAATATAGTTGTACAAGCATATATTAGTAGAATTAAACAAATTAGCTAATTGCTAGAACTAGTAATGAGTCAATATTAAATAGGATTTTTATTAATCAAAAATATAAGGAAAAGAAAATAAATAATTAACTTATATAAACTTCCTAAATAAAAGGAGATTTAACTTAAATGAGGAAAGGGACAATTATTTACATTGGAGGTTTTGAGCTTCCTGACAAAAATGCAGCTGCAAATAGAGTAATGGCAAATGCAAAAATATTAAGGAAATCTGGGTATTCTATTGTTTTAATTGGAATAGATAAAAATATTACCTTTGATGATGATATAAAAATTAGTAAACAAGAATATGAAGGGTTTACATGTTGGGGCGTACCTTATCCTAAAAATAACAAGGAATGGATGAAGTATTTAACTAGTACTGACCTCTTTTCTAAGGTTGTTAGTAAATACAATGATATAGAAGCTGTTATCTGCTATAACTATCAATCTGTTGCTTTTGAAAGAATAAGAAGATATTGCAAGAAAAACAAGATAAAAATAATATCAGATTGTTCAGAGTGGTATGGAGGAAATGAAGGGAATATATTTTTCAAAACTTTAAAATACTTAGATACAACCATTAGAATGAAGGTCATAAATAGGAAGGTTGATTCACTAATCGTAGTAAGTGATTATTTGGCTCAATATTATAATGGTAAAAACACAATTGTAATACCTACACTAATTAATTCTAAATTGAAGAATCATTCAAATTATGTAAAAGGATATGAAAATAACCATATTATAAAATTAATTTATGCGGGTGTTCCTTTTAGATTGGGAAAACCTTTAAAAAATAGAAAATTGGCAAAGGATAGATTAGATCTTGCAATATTACTATTGTATAAATCTTTTAAGAAAGGGATTATTAATTTTCATTTTGATATTTACGGCATTACAAAAGAACAATATTTAGAAGTATTACCAGACGATTCTCAAATGTTAAATGAACTAGAAAATCAAATAATATTTCATGGTAGAAGAAGTAATTCTGATGTACAGAAAATGGTAAATCAAGCTGACTTTTCTTTGCTAATTAGAGATGATAATAGGACAACTAAGGCTGGATTTCCAACAAAGTTCACTGAAAGTATAACTTGTGGTGTGCCTGTAATAGCAACAAATACTAGTGATCTTCAGAAATACCTTGTTGAAGGAAAGAATGGATATTTCCTAGATATAAATAAGGAAAATATTGATTTAGATAAATTTATTATGATTTTATCCTTGAAACAGGAACAAATCGAAGGGATGAAAGAGTATTGTTTTAATTCGGATACTTTTAATATAGAAAATTGGGTTGATGATGTTAGGTTAATACTGTAGAAAATTGGGTGGTTCTATGATTGTGTATATGACTCTTTTGTCATATTGGGGATTTATTGCTTTTCTTGTTAATGTAAATAGTCGGCTAAGTTTAAAATATAACAGTAAATTATTTACCATTTCTGCAGGCGTTAGCTTGTTTTTAGTAATGGCTTTAAAAGGGGAGACAGTAGGAACTGATACTCTTGCGTATTCTAATGAATATGAAAATGCAAAATACTATTTAGAATATCTATTAAGACCAACAGAACTCGGATATTCGTATTTTAATTTTGTAATAAAAAAACTCGACTTAAGTTTTCAATCATATCTAGGAATTATTTCAGCTATTGTTGTAATTTCTGTTTCTACTTTGTACCGCCTCCATTCTAAGAATATACTAATGAGTTTTTATTTGCATGTAACAATCGGAATCTTTGCTATGACAATGACCGGTCTAAGGCAGACAATGGCAATATCCTTAACCATATTCGCATTTATTTATTTAATGAGAAATAAGAACTTACTATTTTTTATTTTTATACTGGTAGCATATTTCTTTCATAATTCTTCATTAGTTTTTTTATTAGTTTTCTTTTTAAGGAAAATTAGAATAAATAAGAGAACTGGTTTTATTATATACGTTTTTTGTAGTTTGTTATTTGTTTGTAGAGGTTTTATTGCATCGCTAATTATGCAAATCATTCCTGAAAAATATACAAGATATATGTTAGATGTTGCTTATGTAAATCCGTTACTAATAATAGTAGTTATGGCCATTCCATTAGCTTGTTTGCTTTTATGGCCAAGAGCAAGTGACTTGGATAATGAAGATGAACCGAGAATAATGTCTATGCTATTTTTACTCTCATGCCTAAATTTCATTATTTACTTTTTTGCATTGGAGATTTCATTATTTGAAAGAATGTCTTTTTACTTTATGATTTATAACACGGTTTTGATACCGAATGTAATACAAAAAATCAAGCATAAGAATATTCGCGCAATTGCAAAAGTAGCTAGTATTATTCTACCATTACTTCAGTTTCTTATATCCACACCGGGTGGAAGTATGGGTATTGATGATTACAAGTTCTTTTGGGAGTTGGAGGATTAATTAAATGAAAAAAAAGAAAATATTACTAATTCATCATTCAGGATTATTAGGTGGAGCGGGTATAAGTTTATATAATACATGGAAAACATTAGTGAAAAATTACGAAGTGACATGTTACATTCCGAATGATCCTCCCGAATTATTGACTTTTTTAAGAGAGAAGGGTTTGAACCCTTCTACATTTACTTTTAGATTAGGTAAATTGACATATTATAGTGGTGGAAACAATTTGTTACAACCAAGGTTTTGGTACCATGCGCTACATTCGATAACACAAATAAAATATTGGTACTCAATATTAAAAAAAGAAAAGCCTGATTTGGTATTAGTAAACTCTAAAGTACTTTGTTGGATGGGATTATTATTAAGAAAAACAAAATCACTGTGTTTTGTAAGAGAAACTATACCTGGAAGTCCGAATAAACTAATGAATAAAATAATGAGGAGTATGCTAGATGAATTCTCTGCTGTGGCCTTTTTGTCCCAATACGACCTGTTACAAACTAATTTAAAAAAGGCTAAAACAGTGGTTGCTCCTGATTATTTGGATATTGAAGAATATAGAGTAAAGAATGATAAAGAGTTGGCCTGTGTAAATTTAAATATAAACCCTCGAAGTTTTAATGTTTTATTTGTAGGAGGTACAGATAGATTAAAAGGAATTGATTTGGCAGTAAGAGCAATATCTATCCTAAAAAATGAAAATATTAACCTTGTAGTCGCAGGGAAAGATGTTGGAAAAATTACAGGGAAAGGCATTAGAAGAACAATAATTAAATTTAAAAATAGACATTCAGTTGAATTCTCTAAACAAATTAAAGCTATTATAAAACAAAAATCAATTGGAGAAAAAGTTAATTTTGTAGGCATTCAAAAAGATATGGCTGACATTTATTCTGCTTGCGATATACTTATTTTCCCTATGAAAGAGCCGCACCAAGCAAGACCTGCATTTGAAATTGGAGTGCAAAAAAAACCTGTAATAATCACTGATTTTCCAAATATTAAGGAATTTGTCGAGCATGGAGTCAATGGATTAACTTTTGAGCCCAATAATCCTGAAGCATTAGCAGAAGCAATATTAAAACTTAAAAACGATAATGATTTATTAAAAAAATTAGGTAATCTAAATTATGAATATACGATAAATTACCATACAGAAAAGTATGCTATGAGTAGACTAATCAATAAAATAGAAGAAATAATATAAATTTTAGGAGGATAAAATAATATGTTTAATAACAAGACACTTCTTATAACTGGCGGTACGGGTTCTTTTGGTCATGCTGTGATGAGGCGGTTTTTAAATACTGATGTTAAAGAAATACGAATTTTTTCGAGAGATGAAAAGAAGCAAGACGATATGAGAAAGCTATATAAGAATGATAAGCTTAAATTTTATATTGGGGATGTTCGTGATCTATCAAGTGTCAAAAATGCAATGTATGGTGTTGATTATATATTCCATGCTGCAGCACTTAAACAAGTACCTTCTTGTGAATTCTTTCCTCTTGAGGCAGTTAAAACTAATGTCCTTGGTACAGATAATGTCGTTACTGGTGCAATTGAAATGGGTGTCAAAAAGGTTATTTGTCTTTCGACTGACAAAGCTGCATATCCAATTAATGCAATGGGGATTTCAAAAGCTATGATGGAAAAAGTTTTTGTTGCGAAATCTAAGACTGTAGATCCTAATAGAACTTTAATTTGTGGCACTCGGTATGGAAATGTTATGGCTTCTAGAGGCTCTGTGATTCCACTCTTTGTTGAGCAAATCAAGAATGGACAACCTTTAACTGTAACAGATCCTAATATGACAAGATTTTTAATGAGCCTTGAAGAGGCAGTGGAACTAGTGGTATTTGCATTCGAAAACGCAGAAGCTGGGGATATCATGGTTCAGAAAGCACCCGCATCTACTATCGGTGATTTAGCGCAAGCAATTAAAGAATTATTCAATGTTGATAATGAAATTAAAATTATTGGTACACGTCATGGAGAAAAACTATATGAAACACTTCTAACAACAGAAGAACATGTAGTATCACAAGATTTAGGTGGTTTTTATAAAGTTCCAGCTGATAAAAGGGATCTAAACTATGATAAATATTTTGTAGAAGGTAATGAGCAGTTACAACAAGTTGAAGATTATAACTCTCATAATACTGAAAGACTTAATATTGAAGCAATAAAGGATAAACTCCTAAATTTAGAATATATACAAGAAGAACTAAAGATATGGAGGGCTAGGTAAATGAAAGTTCTAGTACTTGGTTCAACAGGTATGGCTGGCCATATAATTTCTATTTACTTAAATGAGGCTGGCTATGATGTAACAGCATTTAGCAGAAGGCAGTTTGACTACTGTAACAATATTATTGGTGACATTACTGACTTTTCTTATTTGAAAAATATTATAGTAGAAGGAAACTATGATGCAGTTATTAATGCAATTGGATTATTAAATAGTGATGCAGAAAATAACAAATCACTGGCAGTATTATTAAACAGTTATTTACCACATTACTTAAGTGGAATAACAAAAGAAATGAAAACAAAAGTTATTCATATGAGTACGGATTGTGTTTTTTCTGGTAAGACAGGAGGTTACATCGAATCCTCGTTTAAAGATGGTAAGACATTCTATGATAGATCCAAGGCACTAGGTGAACTTGAAAACAATAAAGATTTAACTTTTAGGAATTCAATCATCGGACCTGATATGAATGAATATGGTATAGGCCTATTTAATTGGTTCATGAAACAGAAAGGGCAAATTAGTGGTTACACTAAAGCAGTATGGACAGGAGTTACAACGCTAACTTTAGCTAAGGCTATGGAAAAAGCATTAGAAGAAAACCTTACTGGTTTATACAATTTAGTGAATAATGAATATATAAATAAATTTGATTTACTAATGCTGTTTAACAGATATATGAAGAATGATGCTATAGAAATACTACCGAATGATTCGGTGATAGTAGATAAATCACTCATAAATAATAGGAAGGATTTTGAATTCGTAGTACCAAGTTACGAACAAATGATTATAGAAATGAAAGAGTGGATAGAAAATCATAAAGATCTTTATCTACATTACTATTAAAATGCGGAGGACACCAAGTGCGAAAATTAAAAGTCATGACAATAGTAGGTACGCGCCCGGAGATTATTAAATTGTCGGAGATAATTAAAAAATGTGACCAATACTTTGACCATGTATTGGTCCATACTGGTCAAAATTATGATTACACCCTCAATGAAGTATTTTTTGAAGAATTAGGATTACGTGCTCCTGATTACTATCTTGGTGTGGTAGGAGAAAACTTAGGCCAAACGATGGGAAATATTCTAGCTAAATCATATGAAATAATGTTACAACAAAGTCCAGATGCTGTTCTAGTTCTGGGAGACACAAACTCATGTCTAAGTGTAATATCTGCGAAAAGATTAAAGATTCCAATTTTTCATATGGAGGCCGGGAACAGGTGTTTTGATGAAAACTTGCCGGAAGAAATTAATAGGAGAATCGTTGATCATACAAGTGATGTTAACCTCTGCTATACAGAACATGCTAGGCGGTATTTAAACTATGAAGGTGTACCAAAAGAAAGGACCTACGTTGTGGGCTCACCTATGGCAGAGGTATTAATAGCTAATGAAGGTAAGATTAAAGGTAGTAAAGTATTAGAAACACTTAACCTAGAAAAGCGAAAATACATTCTACTTTCAGCTCATCGAGAGGAAAATATCGAAAATGAGCAAAATTTTATAGAACTTATGAATGCTGTTAATGCTATGGCAGAAACATATAATATGCCTATTATTTATAGTACTCATCCAAGAAGTAAAAATATAATTGAACAACGTGGATTCAAATTTCATTCTAACGTTAGGAGTTTACAACCTTTTAGTTTTTCTGACTACAACAATCTACAACTTAATGCCTGCTGTGTAGTTTCGGATAGTGGGACTATTGCTGAAGAGGCGTCTTACTTTAAATTTCCTGCTGTTTCAGTAAGGACGAGTACAGAACGCCCCGAAGTATTTGACAAAGGAAACATGATAATTGGAAGTATTACATCTGAACAGGTGCTACAAGCAGTTGATATGGCAATAGAAATGAATAGTAATAATGATTTGGGTATTGACGTTCCTACTTACACAGATGAAAATGTAAGTGTAAAGGTAGTAAAGCTTATTCAGAGCTATACTGGGATAGTTAATAGGATGGTTTGGAGGAAAGTTTGAAACTTTAATTTACAAATTTCATAATCATGTAGTAATAAATTTAGATATTTCTTTCAAAGAAATGTTTATCCGGAAGGTAGGATTAGATGAAAAAGGAATTTTTATTATCGATCGTTATCCCTACTAAAAACAGAGAAAGATATGCCAAAGCAACTATAGAACAAATATTAAATATAAATGATGATCGTATTCAAGTAGTCGTACAGGATAATAGTGATTCTTGTTTATTGCCTGGACTGTTAGTTAAATATAACGATGATAACCGGTTAAAATATGTTTATAAAAAGGGAACAATCTCATTTGTTGAGAATTTTGATCTAGCAATTAGTAATGCTGATGGTGAGTACTTGTGTATAATTGGTGATGATGATGGAATTGTTCCACAGATAGTTGATGTAGTTCTGTGGGCGAAAAATAATAATGTTGATGCTATTAAACCAGAATTAAACGCTATATACTTTTGGCCCAATTCCGAGGCACTAAGAAATAAAGTAGATGATGGATACCTAAGTATAAGTAGGATTACTACAAAAGCAAAAATTTGTAATCCATATTATGAAGTTGAAAAGTTATTAAATCAAGGAGCACAAAGGTATTTAAGTTTAGACTTGGTTAAGTTATACCATGGAGTTGTAAGAAGAGACTGCCTAGAAAAAATAAAAGATATAACAGGGAAATATTTTGGAGGATTATCACCAGATATTTATATATCTGTTGCACTCTCATTATCTGTTGAAAAAATGATAAAATTAGACTTCCCTTTGACTATTTCAGGAATATGTAATAAAAGTGGTTCGTCAGATTCAGCAACTGGAAGACATACCGGAAATTTAGAAGATGCTCCACATTTTAGAGGCCATGGTACTTATGTGTGGTCGGAAAATGTGCCTGAATTTTATAGCGTAGATACCATTTGGGCGGATTCTGCATTAGCGGCTATAAAAGATTTAAACCGCTTTGATTTATTGGAAAAATTTAATGTTGAATTTTTAGCAATTAATTGTATTATTAAATACCCGCAGTTTAAAGGTCTTATTCTGAAATTTTATAAAAGTTATTTAAGAGAAAAAGGAATATACACAATAAGACGTACAGGAACATTTTTTACTTATGGTATTAAGGGCCTTTTTAAAAAAATTAAAGTCAAATTTTGGCCAAAACAAACTGAGAATTATTATGTAAATGGTATTAAAAATATAATGAAGGCAGATATAACACTACAAAAGAAGTTATTGGAAGATGGTATTAATACAAATATGGTAATTAGTTCATTAGATGAATTAAATCAATTTAGGAATTAATATGTAATTACGGCAAACATATATTATCCTCATTTTGAGTGATAAAAATGACCTAATTTAGTTGTGTGTGATCTTATTTATTATTTCAACCTTTTATTAATAAAAGGTTGAAAAGCAGCATTCATTAATATTTACTTAATCCAACATAACACTATAAGTTTATCCAAATTGGCTCCAATAACATATATATTACCAATATGTTATAATAGACAAATTGTATTCACAATTTATAGGACTGTAAAAAAGTAGAATTAACTTATTCTTAATTCAACAAATAAAAGATTGGAGTATATATGTGTTAGGTTTATTTGGGAAATATTTAACAAATGAAAAAGATAAAGAGGTCATAAAGAATATTATTGCTTCTTTTGCTATTAAGGGCGGTGCCCTACTAATATCACTTGCCAGTTTACCTGCTTATATAAGATATTTTAATAACCAAGAAGTTCTTGGAGTTTGGTTTACGATTCTTTCTGTACTTACGTGGATACTCACGTTTGACTTTGGTATAGGAAACGGTTTGCGAAACAAATTAGTAGGGGCGATAGTCCGAAAAAATAAGACTGAAATTCTAGAAAATATATCCTCGGCTTATATAATTATCGGTGCCATAACAATCTTAGTAAGTTCTTTCAGTGTTATTATTTTTCTCTATATTAATTGGAACTCTGTATTTAATATATCTGAAACTTTGATTTCTTCCCAGACTCTGTTATTTACTATAATTTGTGCATTTTTAACAATCATGTTACAGTTTTTTTTCCGTCTTATCTCATTTATACTTTATGCTTTACAAAAATCCTTTCTAAATAATTTGATTGCTTTGCTAACTAGTGTTAGCCAGTTAATTTTTGTATTAATAGCTCCGTCATTTGATTCCGAAACCAACATGAAAATATTATCAATTGTAAATTTGATGTGTGTAAACTTACCACTGGTGGGTGCTACATTTTTTGTTTTTAAAACAAATTTAAAGGGATGTTTTCCTAGTTTAAGGTATTTTAATAAAGATGTTGCTACTGGGATACTTCATTTAGGTGGCATCTTTTTCTGGAATCAAATCATGTACACGGCTATCACTGGCACCAATGCAATTTTAATAACCCGATTTATTGGACCAAGTAGTGTTGTTGATTATCAAATTTACTATAGACTGTTTTCGATAATAGGTATAATATTCAGTTTATCATTAACGCCCATGTGGTCAGCAATAACAAAAGCATTGGCAGAAAACGATAATAAATGGATCAATAAGTACTTTAGAGTATTAAATCGATTGGTAGTGCTTGTAGTTTTACTACATTTACTTTCTATTCCTTTTATTCAATTTATAGTAGACATTTGGTTGGGTGAAAATAGTATCAATATAAATATAATAAATGCATTAATATTTGCAGTTTTTGGTAGTGTCTTCGTTTTTCAAAATGTGCTATCAACCTTTGCTTGTGGTATAGGTCAATTAAGATTACAAGCATATTTCTACACAATAGGTGTTTTTGTTAAAATTATTTTTGTTTACTTTGGTATTGAAATATATAGTAGCTGGGTAACAATTGTAATTTCAGATATTATTATATTACTCCCCTACTGTATTTCACAGTGGGCTGTATTAAAAAAACAGTTTTCTCTAGCTGCAAAAACTGGCATTAATATTCAAATTAGTAGTTAGTTACTATTCTTTAATAATAATCTTAAAGGTTTTTAAATCAAGATTTGGTGGAATCATTAAGAAATTATTTACGGTTTGTTTTGTTCAATATAACTATGTTTGTATTCCCCACACTATCTTTAAGAATAGAAAGGAAAAATTTAAATGTACAAAATTGCAGTAGCAGGAACCGGCTATGTTGGTTTAGTGGCTGGCGTATGTTTTGCCGAAGTTGGCCACCAAGTTACATGTGTTGATATAGATGAAAAAAAAGTGAACCTAATGAAGTCTGGGTTTTCTCCAATCTATGAAGCAGGTTTGGAAGAGCTAATGCAGAAGAATTATGCTGCAGGTAGAATCAATTACACTACTGATTACAAATCAGCTTATGAAAATGCTGATGCAATCTTTATTGGTGTAGGTACCCCTGAGCAGCCAGATGGTTCTGCCAATCTATCATATATTGCAACTGTCGCAAGGCAAATTGCTGAATCAGTAGTAAATGACTGCCTTGTGGTTGTGAAGTCTACAGTTCCGGTCGGTACGAATGATAAAGTAGAGCAGTTTATTCAAGACTTTTTAGTCAAAGATGTAAAAGTTGAAGTTGCCTCCAATCCTGAATTTTTGGCACAAGGTTCAGCCGTCCGTGATACACTGCATGCGGAGAGAATTATTATTGGTACTGAAAGCAAATGGGCTGAAGAATTACTTATGAATATTTATGAGCCATTTCATTTGCCAATTGTCTCAGTAAATAGAAGATCTGCAGAAATGATTAAGTATGCATCTAATGATTTCCTTGCTCTTAAGATTTCCTATATGAATGATATTGCAAATCTATGCGAACTAGTTGGTGCGGATATCCAGGATGTTGCAAGAGGCATGAGTTTTGATGAGCGTATTGGAAGCAAGTTTTTAAATGCAGGTATTGGTTATGGAGGTTCTTGTTTCCCTAAGGATACAAAAGCACTTGAATATATTGCTAGACAGCAAGGATATGAGTTAAAAACTGTTAAGGCTGCCATTGATGTGAATAAAGAGCAAAAAACGTTGTTATACAAAAAAGCTAGTAAGCGACTTATTACCTTAAATGGTCTTAAGGTTGCGGTTCTAGGATTGACCTTCAAACCAGGTACTGATGATCTAAGAGAAGCTGCATCTCTTGAGAATATCCCTTTGTTATTAGAGCAAGGTGCAGATATTTATGCCTATGATCCCATTGGAACGGAGAACTTTGCTAAGGTACATCCTGAAGGTAAAAATGGGAAGGGTAGCATCACATACGTTTCAAATATTGAGCATGCTTTAGAAGGAGCAAATGTTTGCTTTATCTTTACTGAATGGGGAGAAGTAAAAGCAGTAACCCCTGAGGCATATAAGAAATTAATGAGAACTCCTTTAGTATACGATGGAAGAAATATTTATAGTGTTAAAGAAATGCAAGAAGCAGGGGTAGAGTATCACTCGGTTGGAAGAAAACCTGCAACTAGAGAAGGATTAAAGGAGTCGAAGAATCTTGAAATACAAACCTCTAGATACTAATAAAACCTATCTTATCACCGGGGCAGCTGGTTTCATCGGGTATTTCCTATCTAAAAAGTTACTAGAACAAGGCTGTAGAGTAATTGGTATTGATAACATTAATAAATACTATGATGTTCAGCTTAAATATACTCGTTTAGAACAACTGAAACCCTTTGAGAAGTTTACTTTTATCAAAGGCGATATTTCAGACAATTTGATGATTAAAAACCTCTTCGAAGAGTACAAGCCAAATATAGTTATCAATTTGGCTGCTCAAGCTGGTGTACGTTATTCAATAGAGAACCCAGATGTTTATATTCAAAGTAATATTATAGGTTTTTATAATATTCTTGAAGCCTGCAGACATTATCCGGTAGAGCACCTTGTCTACGCATCATCTAGTTCTGTATATGGTGCAAACAAAAAAGTGCCTTTTGCAGAATCAGATATGGTTGACAATCCTGTGTCACTCTATGCAGCAACTAAAAAATCAAATGAATTAATGGCATACACATATAGTCACCTTTATAAAATACCGGCGACTGGACTGCGTTTCTTTACAGTTTATGGACCGATGGGAAGGCCGGATATGGCATATTTCGGATTTGCTCAGAAATATTTTGCCGATGAATCAATCAAGATCTTTAATAATGGTGATTTTGAGAATGACCTATATCGAGACTTTACCTTTATTGACGATATCGTAGAGGGTATAGAACGTCTTCTAAGTAACCCATCTATGGATGATAATAATGTTCCTCATAAAGTTTTTAATATTGGTAATAACAATCCAGAAAAGTTAATGACATTTATCGAAACGTTAGAGAAATGTTTAAGTAAGGCTTTAGGCAGAGAAGTATTGTTCGAGAAGGTATTTGAGCCTATTAAGCCTGGAGATGTTCCTGCTACCTATGCATCAACCGATTTATTGCAGGAAGCTGTTGGATTTAAGCCTAAAACATCGATTGAAGAAGGACTTCAGAGATTTGCTGATTGGTATTGTGAATATTATAAGGTAAATTAATACGAGGAAAACAAATAAGCCTAATAGTAAATTTTACTTATTAGGCTTATTTTGTTAATTATTTTTTCCTAAGCCAATATGATTAATTTGGAAAGGAGGTACTAGATTGAGTTGCCTTTATGGTCAAAAAAAATATAAAGTAAATGCATGTCTAAACAGTTTGTTTTCGTCTTCTTTTTTTAATTGCTTTCTCTTATATTCCCTAAAATCATCCCTAACAAGTGCATATTTGATTAACCGACCGAAAAATTCTTTAACGTCTTCTTGCTCCCAATTTAGCTGTTTTGAGTTGTCTATTAAGCCAAGTCTAACCTTTCTATCCTGGTTTATTAGTTTTGAATCCTTTTCCTCTATAAAGCTAATAATTTCTTCAAACTTCACCATACCGCTTTTCCCTAAAGTAAGCCTTCCGTTATGATTAATCAACATAAGGTCACCATGGACTTGCACGAAATCCTGAATATAAAGCTGCAAGGAATTATGGCTGTACTTATCATTGTCTATTGCAACAATTAAGTAGCCTTCTAATATGGCAATACTGATAATCTGATTGCTTCCTTTTTCATCCTCCACGATAATAGACCGATAATCACCCGTCCAATCGTACCCCGCTGCATTACCGAATTTGGTGTATCTAACTCCGATATCTTCAACGAGTTTAATGCCATACATCTCATCATATGGAATTTTCACGGTATCATCCCATAACAATTCATTCAGGTTAATAATGAAAGTTTGCAGGTTCAAGTCAGTAATTCCATGAAAGTGCCTTTTATAAAAATTAAGATTTTCCTCCTTTGTATAATCTTCAAATCTCAATCTACGATAATTAAAAGGCTCTCTTTTACTGTAAATAAAATTATATGCAGACAACAAATTCAAATAATCAGGCAAACTTTCTAAAGGGAGATATGAATTCGTTCGTTCATCCCATGTCTCTACAAACAGATCACTTCCATTTGTTACGACAATAGTGTTGGAGTAAAGGACTTCTTCATAATCGTAAACCGGATCAATAAATGGCGTTTTTTGAGATTTACATTCTACCACGAGGATGGGGACTCGTTTATTGTCTTTATCTGCATAAACGATAATATCTGCCCTACCATCAGCGGTAGGATTAAAATAAGACATGGGTACATATACCTCAAGAAGATCCTTCGGCACACCCATGTCATTAATAAGGTATTGAATAAAGCCTTGTCTGACTATTTCCTCTGGCGTAAGTAATATTAATTTCTTTCGAATGGGATCAAATATGTATTTCTTCTTCTTAATTTTATAAATCTTAGTTGGTTTATAGTTATTAAGTTGGAACATTACATTCTCCCTATCTTTTATAGAAGCTATTATCTAGTTACAAAATATTACAAAATTAGTATAACATAGAGGTGAAATAATAGATTCCTGGAGTGAGAATATGAACCAAGCAGCCGATATAATAGGCAATATTTATGTTCAGAAGTCAGCAATCATGAATAACTTGAAAGAAGAATCCGTTGCCGTCTATGCCTATATAACAAAGGAATTCAATAAAGGCAATATTACTGAGAATCCAGTTTTCCAATTTATGTATCGTTCCTATTATAGGTTAGATCACTCTGGTTTGATGCCTGAGTTTAAACAAGCCTACTTTGCGATTATGGAGGAGTTGAGAGGTTCGGTAGATATTGACCTTATTCAAATCATAGATAGGCTTTATGAGTATCCAAGAAGAAAGGGGGACAAGAGTGTACAGTTTTCCTTTGCAACTAAGCTGGCAAATACTATTAATCGCTCTTATCCTATCTATGACTCAGAAGTAGCCAAGGTCTTTGGTTTCTCAAAATATCACATTAAAAATAAAGAACAGAAGATTAAAAGATATATGAATCAATACCAGTATTTAATAAATACATATAATGTCATGACAAATGATGAGCGATTTATGGAAATGATCAAGGAGTTTGATAGAAAATTCGATGGATACCATCTCCCTATTGTCAAAAAGATAGATTTTATTATTTGGTCTGCTGGGAAGCTTTAATTCCACCTGTAATAGTGTATCGTGCGTGGGAGATTATAGAGCAACTACTCAACTCTCTGCCATTCATTGATACCTTCATGAATATCACATTTTGATTGTACTTTATCTGTAGGTATAAACTAGTAGGATTTTTTGAAAGACAAACATAAGTTTATGCAAATCATGTATTGCAATTAATGTAGAAGTTATCCAACCAAACACAGGAAAGTATCAATTGCCTTTTTAAGTTTTTTATATTAGAAGGTCGTTATAAATTCATTGTATAAATTGTAAATATAATGAATTTATATGTTTAAATATGGCAGATAAGTGGTAATATTAACCTATAACTTTAAGACTATACGATAATGGCAAACCTATTGAAAGGTAGGGACGCAAAACTAAGGGCCTAAAGCAATAGCTATTGCAGCCGGTCGCAGAAAGTAGTTGGATGTCGATAATAGATTTCGATCCACTATATAGTGGGTCTTTTTTTATTTTCTACCAGGGGGGAAGCAGAATGGGTTTTTTACGAGAATTAGGTAAATTTAGTGGAAAAGCTGCTGGGTTTGTTGTTGGCTTGCAGTCAATGTCGTTGGTGAAGTGACGGGAAGCAAATTTATCAAAGAAGTCGGAGACGGTGTGAAAAAGGCTTCTGAATTTGCAGGTGACACTTTGGGACAAGTCGTAGATGGAGCCTGGAATACGACTGCTGGATTTGTTCAAGATGATGAGAAAAGAATGGATAAAGGGTTGGGGGACATTGGGAATTCTGTTTCCCGAACCGCCAAAGGAGTGGTTGAAACAGCAAAAGGCACCTACAACAACGGAAAAGAAGTCTACGAGGGCTTTAAATACAATGATGATGATAAAATCAAAAGCGGGGTACGGAATATTGTTAGAACGGTAGCTGTAGGAGCACTTGCCGTAGGGGGTGTGGATTTGGTAGACGGTGTAGATGTGGGGGATCCAACGGGAAATCATAACATAGCTGAAAGCGGTGATACGCCAAACCAAGTACCTCAGCAAATGGCACAATCGGAAGTGGCTTCCACGATAGAAACAACGGAAGAACCAGGTATGAACCATGTTGAACCTCATTATGTCGAAGGACATTGGCGGGATGGTCAATGGATTGAAGGCTACTGGAGAGATGGCGATGGGGATACCTCTGTCAACCATACAGAGGAACAAGGTGGAGGATACCTCCGAACCAATCCAGATGGCAATCCTTTCAATAATTTGAAATCATAAGTTGTTAAGATATTGTATGAATCTATAGTTTCTAAGATTTAGATTGGGTACATTCTAGCGTAATAAGAAAATGGTTTTTGTCGAACTACTGTATTAACAACAATATACAACAGAGGAGAATGTAACATGATACCGATGACATTAAATGAGTTAGACCGTATTAGAGAAGAGTGTAAATCCATGGTCACTAAAAGAGCATCAGCCTCGGCAGCTGCAGCGGTAGTACCCGTTCCTGGGGTTGATGTAGGTGCAGACGTAGCAATTATGCTGGAGCTTCTTCCTGCAATAAATAGAAAATTTGGATTGTCCCCCGAACAAATTGATCAACTAGATGCAGCAGTTAAGGGACAAATACTAGTCATTATTTCATCACTTGGAAGTAAGTTAGTCGGGAAATTCATTACAAAAGAGGCTGTTGTGCTTTTATTAAAAAAGGTTGGTACTCGTGTAGCCGTTAAATCAGTTACAAAATTTATACCATTTGTTGGACAAGCAGTTTCAGCTGGTATTAGTTTTGGCGCCATGAAATATCTTGGAAATTCACATATAGATGAGTGCTATGAAGTTTGCAAACGGATTATTCAAAGGAATCAACACGAATCCGCGTAATAAGCCCTTCAATGATTAGAACTCTTAAGTTTGTTGACTTAAGAGTTTTTTATTTTAATATGTTTAATTGGTGGATTATCAATTCTCATTTTATAAGTAAGTTCTCAAAATTGGATGCACTAGAAAATTTCAAAAAGATAACCAACTGGGTTCTGTCTTCTCCAGTTTCGTTATCTTTAATTGATTCTCTTGAAAAAGAATGTCCTATGGATTATCAATCACTTTTTGCTTCTTAGACTTTTTTTTCTGGTATTCTTTGGTTTTTCAATGATATAAGATTATGGGTTTTTCGCATTTTCGATGGTGATTCTGCTTAACTGCTCTGCTCCTTTCCATTTGTTATTAAAAGAGTATAGTTTGGAATTGTTCATGGTATAAAACTATTTTGAAACTCTATCTGTGTTTTTCGTTTAGTGCTATGAGTTCTTATGATTTGGCGGGGATTAAACCAAATCGTATCCTCGTGTTTATGTGATTTATCGGGAAAGACACAAATATTATGTATAGGGTTGATCATGATAGGGCGCATTGTATAATTCGCCATGATGATCTTGGAAGAGTACATAGCGCCCTTTAAATTAAATCCGATACTTATTAGACTATCATCTAGAATTTCTAAAGGTGAACGATCAACGATGACAATTCGGTTGAGCTCTTTTACTAGGGTACATACTTTTGCATTACGATCATTTAACCCAAACATGTACATCATATGTTTATTAATTACATAGTGCCTTTCAATAATCAAATACATCACTCCTAAAATGTTATCATATTGATTTTTGTTTCTGATAGCAGTTAGATAATGGCTGAGATGAATACTGATACTTAATGTTTAAGAACATAAATGGAGAAAATTAGGTATTTAGTATAGTGAGGTCAAGTTGAGTAAAATGGATTATAATAGTGATTTAATAGAATGACGAGAATCAGAATTATATTTGTAAAGTGATTCTAGTAGTGCTATTTCTAATTAATAAACAATATTAAACCATTAAAGAAATAATATCATTTTTTACTATAATATTTGTACCGCTTACAAAGCACTATTGGTGGATATTTTGTTAATATTATCCGATTTTGTCAGATATTGTAAAAATATCATAAAACCCGGGCAGTTCTGGCAGTAAACACACTGCCTAGGTTGAAATGAATGCAGTTAATGGTGATTTGCAGCTATTCCCTTCAATTTTTTTATTGCCCCTAATTTCCACTGCTTAACGGCAGATACGGTCACCTTCTCACTTTTCGCTATTTCTTTAATGGATAGTTGATTTATAAATGTTTCAATTACCCATTGTGCTTCTTTTTTCGTTAAGCCTTCACAATAGGTTTGAATGGTTTCCTTCTCAAGAAAAAGTGGTGATTCCTGACCTTCAACATCTTCCCAGAATTCCTCTTCCTTTGGAAGAATGTTCTTTTCCTTATAGTGGTTGATCTGTGTCATTTCAGATAACATTTTCCCCTTAATTGAGGTGTAGGCGTAATTCGAAAAACTCCCTTTTCGTTCGTCGAAGGATCGAGCAGCTTCCCAAAGTGCAATTAACCCCGTCTGATAGAATTCATGTTTATTTTTATAAATGTGCAAGGATCGTATAATCTTTTGAATCATAGGCTGATACTGTACAACTAATTCGTCAAAGCTCTCCACTGGTAAAGTCCTTCAGGCAGCGCGCTTCCGATATATTCCTAGGTAGCTTTACCATAATTCATCCATTGAGAAACTTCGAATCACAGAAAAATGAATTTAACATAGAAAAATAGATTTAAAGGGTGAAATTTGATTCAAATTGGAACAACATGCCCTAAAATTGATTTGTTTGTTAAAAAGTATAAGAGATAATTTTTTTCCCGAAGTTTATCAATGTCCAAGGGGACGGTTCTGGTGGTTTCCTCATTCAAGTTTTAACTATATATTTGTAGAGTTCACCATGGCATTGGTTGAGGGATAGAAAAGAATGATTAGGAACACAAGGCTATATCCACGACAAAAAAACCACTAGAAAACTGCCCAGGTTCGTTTTTATATAAGGGTTCATAGTACTTTTAATCAAACGTTTGATTGGCATTTCGTATAGTATATGTGAGTCAGGTTATGACATTTACTAGTTTCTATTGTCTATTTTGAGGAAGGTCATAAATACTCTCTACTTTTCTTCGGCAAATTATTCATTTAAAAACAATAGAAAGTTCTCTTAATAAAGTAACTCATTGTCTATCTAATCAAACGTTTGATTAGTGGCATTGGGATTAACTAATCGATTGATTAGAATCGCTGCATATGTTGGCAATGCAGGGTTTGTACCTTCTAAGAAGCGTTGGAAAGTGTCGAAAAGATGGTTTAGTGAAAATGGTGATATTTGTATTAATTTAGTAAATAGATGCAAAAGAAGGGGCTTTTACTACCTTGCGGTGTTAGAAGCCCCTTCTTTTGCATTATGAGGTCTGGTACCACCCCACTTCTACTTCAAATGACATTGGGGACGGTTCTGATGGCTTTTAATTGAATGTTTATGGTTGCAGTCACCATTAAATGTAGTAAGCAGTGTCGTAGCAAGCTAATCCCGAACTGGAATGACGTTGCAGATATTCTAATTTTGTTTAATGATGGTTTGCAATTTCCCAATAATGAATTAGCTATTAGACCATGGTGTGAAGTAATAGCAAAGAATTTAACGGAGTACTTTCCTAAGGCAAATGATAATCCAAAACTTAACGACATGTAAGACAATCAGGTTTTTTATATTTTGATAGACGGTTTATATAAGAAAATCATAAGGTGTATTGGGATGAAGATAGACAGGGTATAGAACTTTAAATGATTAATCCCCATCCTGAAGTTATTGAAGAAATAGAAAAAGGGTATCTGCAAATTGCTCCAGTGTATATTGTAAATCAGTCAAAATGTAGTAAATGCGAAAAAGAATATAGGGATTGTAACTGTTCCAAGTATTCCGATGGACGAGTAGTAGAAGAAATGGAGGATTTCGACGGCGTAGGTATTTTCTGGGCTAGAAGGAAGGCATAAGAAAGTTAATACAAATAATGCTTATCACCTTAACTGTCGTGGGCTTGTTTGTTCAACACAAACAGCTGATATTTTTCGGGGATATGGGATGTTTAGATGATTCCCACTGCATTTTATATAGAAGTAAAACTAACAATCAGGCTTATTATTCCCTACAGGGAGGTGGGCCATTTGTTTGTTTTAATAACGAATATTCACACGAAAGACTGTCTGTTAGTTTCGTGTTCAAGTAAAAACGATTAAGATGTATGATAAAGATATAAAAAATCATTTGTGAAGAAGAGGTGTAGCTAGGTGTCAAGGGAGAAAGTTGATATTAATAGTTTTAAAGATGAAACTAAGAACATTATCTTAAATCAGACATCGAATACGGATTGGTTAAATTCTGTGGAAAATGGAAAGATCGGTGAGGCGAGAACAAGATCATTTTTTATTAACAGTGGCTTCTGGGTGTTAGAAAGATCTGTTGATGTTAATGGTGCAGATTACATAATTCAGAGACGTGATCTTGTAAATGATTTAATAGATATCGAGGCTTCACCAGTAGTCTTTGTCCAATCTAAATTTATCTCTGATGAAGAAAATGAAATGTTTATAGATTCAAAATATATTTATTACCTCGATGATGAAACACTGAAGACTAAAAATGAATTTTTTGTTCTTATTCATTTCGATGATGAAGAGAAAAGTAGAATGTTATGTTTATCTTCTAAAGAAATTGATAAGCTCGTTAATGATGGGAATCTTGGGTTAATTAAGCGTATAAATAAAAAAGAAAAAGTATATAAAACTGAAGTAGTTATAACCTTAAAACAATTATTTCCGCATTTTCAGTCCTTTACTCCTAAGGAAGAAATACTAGAAAAAATTAATTCTGCCATTGAAAGTGCAAATTATTTTAGAGAAATTGGTAATAGAAGATTTCTGGGTCTAAGTCCACAGAAAGATATTATTAACAAGAAGATAAGTCATAGATATAATAACGGTGATGATATATCAAATGAATTCTATAATTCTAAAAAGGAAATTTATGCCCTTATTAGGAATGTAACTGAATACGTTTATACTTTAAAAGACTTGTTAAATATAGAAGAACCGGAAACACTTATTGAGGAGTTCAACACTAATAAGTCAATATTAGAAGGTATAAAAGAGAGAATTTGCTCAGAAGATTTCAGTGAGTTAGAAAAGAAAATAGAACAATTAGATAGTACATATACAGAAGGACAAGAGTCGTTTGACGAAGGATCAGTAGGTACACAATTTCAAGAAGAGGAAGAACACCTAAAATACTTCTTAGATAACTTTGAAGAGGAATTTAAAGGTAAGGATCCTAAGAAGTTAAGATTTATGAAAAAATGGGTTGAAGAAACGTTTGTTGATTTAGATGAAAATATATTTGTTGGAGATGATTATTACTTTCCATCTGATCTAATTAAATTAATCGATGACGAATTGCGAAAATAGTTCGAAGGCATAAAGAGAACAAATATAGGCTGTGGTTAGCTGCTATCCCATTAGAAGATAGATAATGAATCAGGCTCATCTCCGTTCAAGGAGGTGGGCCATTTTTTTGTGTGTTAGGAAGTGGAATTCGCATTAAGAAACGAAATGAGAAATATTAGGGACATGTTCTTGATTCAACTACTATTTGAGACTGGATAGCGTATTGGAGAAGCTCTTTCCCTCTTCCTGGAGGATTTCAAATTTGATCATGGGAAAGGGCATCGGATTCATTTGATGGATTGTGAGGAATGGGAAAACGGGGGATTTTTGTATCGCAATCGCACATGGATTTATAATTTCTTTATGGATGTGTTCACGAACGTCTTGTCTCCTAGGGTTAGACCTTTTTTCGGAGATAAGGATTTCTTGCCACTTCATCTAATCGGAGAGCATCATTTTTAACCTCATAATCAAATTTTTCATCCTCTCTCTCATTTTAGTTAATACTATAATTTAATTGTAGCAGGTAAAACGACAGAAAGGAGCAATAGGGCAGGAAAAATGTTTTTGTGAATTCTTAGGAGGCGTAGACTAAATAACAGTTTGCAAACGGATACATTTTATTTTTAGCTGTTAAATAAAAAATTAGGGGGTATAAAATGAAAAGACATGCAGCAGCAATACTTACTTTCATTTTATGTATTTCATTGGTCCTTGTAGGATGCGGAACACAATCATCAAATGGAAATAATAAAGAAACCACTAAAAATTCTGGAGACGGATCCTCATATAGCTACAAAACTAAAAAAGAGGGTGACATTGTTATTGGTTTTTCTCAATCTGTAATGGACCACCCATTTAGAATTGCAAACGTAGAAAGTGCTAAAAAAGCAGCAAAAGAATTGGGTGTAGAATTGATTGTGACTGACGGACAAGGCGATGTAAATAAGGAAATTTCAAATATTGAAAGTTTAATTGCTCGTAATGTCGATGCGATTATTGTTAGCAGTTTATCAGGAAAAGCAATTTATCCAGCATATAAACAAATAGCACAAGCAGAGATTCCATTAATAATCGGTGCTTCTGGGGTCCCGGATGATCCGGAAATTCCCTATGTTAGTTATGTTGCAACAGATGAGGTAACAATGGGCAAAAAAGCGGCTGAGTATATTGCTAAATTGATGGGGGAAGAAGGTAATCTAGTCATTCTTGATGGAGTTACTGAATCTACCAACTCTATACTTCGAAGTGAAGGCTTCATGCCAGAAATCGAAAAATATTCAAATATTAAGGTTGTCGCCCAACAGTCTGGTGAATGGCTGCGACTTCCATCGATGGAGGTTATGACCAATATCCTTCAAGCTAACGATAAAATAGATGTGGTATTTGCACAAAATGATGAAATGGCCTTTGGTGCAATAGAGGCTATTAAAAAAGCTGGTCGTTCAGATGAAGTGAAAATCATTGGAATGGATGCTCAAAAAGAAGCTTTAGAAATGATTAAGAATACTGACCAATATGTTATGTCCGTAAAAAATGAATGGGATATGGAAACTGCTGTAAAACTTGCTATTGATGCTGTACGCGGTAAAGAAGTACCTAAGAGTGTAGAGTTGGAAGCACCTCTAATTGATGATAGCAATATTGCTGATTTCTATGACCCTGAATCCGTTTTTTAATTTTAAAAAATATAAATAAATTATTGGAGGAACTAATATGAAATTCAATTACGAAGATGTATTGCAGGATATTCCAGTTATTGAGTATCAGGAGCGAGTGAAGAAAGCTAGAGAGATGATGGCTAGACAAGGCTATGAAGGTCTTCTTGTTTGGTCAGATGCAGCCAGAATGAGTAATGTTCGCTGGCTGGCAAATTACAGGGCATTTGATGGAGTATTCCCTTACCCTGCAATGGTTTTCCTGCCGCTTGAGGGAGAGCCAATCCTAATGGCTGAAGGAAGCTTGGTTTCTTATGCTAAGGATGAAACCTGGTTCTCTGATGTAAGAGGAATCCGTCAAGAATTGCCAAACGTACTAAAAGATTTTCAGAGAAAACACCCTAATAGCAAAATTGGAATGAGTGGATCAAAATATTTAGCACTTGAATTCTATGAACAAATTCAAGACAGTCTAAATGTTGGTACACATCTTGAAAAAACTAATATTATTGAATATCTAAAATCTATTAAGAGTGAAAACGAAATCCGTAATATGAAAGTGGCAGGAAGATTAGCTGATATTGGAATCGAAACAATTCATGATTTACTGAAAACTGAAAACTTAACTGAAAGAGAAGTAGCTCGCCAGGCTTATGCAGCAATGTTTGCAAATGGGGCAGATACGGTTTCGTTTGATATTATGGTTCAATCAGGTCCGAACTCCTCAGATTACTTCTTAGCTCGTCCTAGGGACCGCAAGATTCAAAAGGGTGACACTGTATTAATCGATATTGGTTGCCGTTTCAATGGGTATTCATCCGATATGGCTCGTGGAGTTGCATATGGAAATGTTTCTAAGGAAAAAGAAAGGATGCTTGAGGTCTGCCTTGAGGCATGGAGGGAAGGTATGTCTAAGTTAAGACCTGGAATGACTGGTGCAGAAGCAGATATTGCTGCGAATGAAGTATTAAAAGCAGCAGGTTATGACCATGCCTCAGGAGAAGGACGCGGATGTGCCCATTCCACTGGTATGGATCCAGAGGAAGAGATTCCTGTAATTGGACCTGGTAGTGAGGATGTGCTTGTAGAGAACCAAACCATTGCATTTGAAATTACTCTGCTCCAGCCAGGTGTTGGCGGAACACGTGTGGAAGATACGGTTGTTATCCGTAAGGATGGAGCAGAATCTCTAACAAACTTCCCTCATCGTTGTTTCTGGTATCAAGATTAATAATAGAGTCATAGGTTAATAGCCTTTTGATCTTCCTAGTACTCTAAAGAAATGTGAGAGCTTTGTATTGTGTTGTGAAAGAACTAGAAAATCGATAAGACTCTATTCTTCCACAGATACAAAGCTCTTTTGTTTTATATAATAAAGGCCGTTTTAAATTTGAGAAATTGAAGGAGAAACTTATGGAAATTAAGGTAAATTTAAAAAATAAAGTAAAAGTTGGTATGAAGAACAACTTCGTTTTTCAGGAAGAGATATTTTTGCTCCTTGTAATCCTGGTCGTTTTAGCTATTTCTCCCATTTTTTCGCCGGAATTTTTCTCCTCCTATAATCTGTTCAATCTATTAAGACAAGTCTCGTATACAGCAATCGTATCCGTGGGAATGCTTTTAGTCATTCTTATCGGGGGAATAGATTTATCCGTTGGTTCGATTATGCAGGCAGTCAGTTTAACTTCTATCTTTTTATTGCAGAATCAACTTCCAGTTTGGGCTGTATTATTAATAGGACTAATTTTCGGTGCACTTTTAGGCTTACTAAATGGAGCATTAATTACATTTGGAAAGTTACAACCATTTATTGTAACTTTAGGGACAATGGTCATAATCGAAGGGTGTAGTCTTGTTGCAACGCAAGGAAAAGGGCTTAGTGGTGGTGTTAGTGATGGATTTCTCGCTATTGGTGCAGGATATGTTGGACCTGTCCCCATTCCTGTAATTATTATGGTCATAATATATATTATTGGATATTTTATCCTTAAAAAGAGTATATTTGGTCGTCAAATCTATTCAGTTGGATCGAATCGTTTATCTGCATTCAACTCTGGAATAAGTGTAAATAAAATTCAGTTGTGGGTCTACGTATTATCGGGAATATTTGCTGCACTTGCTGGATTACTGATAGCCTCTCGGACAGGTGCCTATCAGCCAGGCGGCACCACTGGGATGGAGCTAAATGCAATCGCAGCTGTCGTAGTTGGAGGTGCGAGCTTAGCTGGAGGAAAAGGATCAATCGGCGGTACTTTCTTGGGAGCATTATTAGCTGGATTGTTATTTAATCTTCTTGTTTTTCTAAATATGAATAGTTATATTCAACAATTTGTTTTGGGAATCATCATTATGATTGCAGTTATTTTCTCTGCCTATAAGCGATGAGAAATTTCTTAAAAACCACGAAAAAGAGGTAAAACTATGGACAACGTAATACTTGAACTAAAGGGTATTTCAAAAAAGTTTGGTCCTACTTATGCTGTGAAAGATATTAACCTGGAAATTGTTAAAGGGGAATTTCATGCGCTTGTAGGTGAAAATGGGGCAGGTAAATCCACACTTATTAAAATGTTATCCGGAGTACACTTACCTACTGAGGGTCTAATGAAATTTAACGGTAAAAATGTTAAATTCATTTCTCCTTATATGGCACAAAAAGAAGGGGTAAGTACTTTATTCCAAGAGATTCAAGAAATTCCTGCTTTAACAGTAGCTGAGAATATATTTCTGGGCAGGGAGCATAAAAAACTTTCTATTATTCAATGGCGAAATCTATATAAGGAAGCTAGTGACCTTCTAAAAGGTTTGAATATTCAAATTGACCCTTACAAAAAAATGGAGGAATTGTCCGTATCCCAAAGGAAAATGGTAGAAATAGCACGTTCGGTTTCAATAAATGCAGAGCTATTAATCATGGATGAACCTTCTGCCAATTTAAATGAGGATGAATTAAAAATCCTTTTTAATATGATAGACCAACTCAGAAAGAGAAATGTAACAATTATATATATATCCCACCGTTTGAGGGAAGTATTTAATATGGCCGACAGGGTCACTGTCCTTAGGGATGGCAATCTGGTACAAACATTAGCAATCGAAGAAACGGATGAAACAAGTCTTGTGAATTTAATGATTGGCAGACAGTTAGATGAATATTACCCAGTCAACCAGGAAACTCCTGGTGACATAGTCTTACAGGTTAATGACTTGTCTGTTCCTGGGGCATTGAAAAATGTAAGTTTTCAACTAAGAAAAAGAGAGATACTTGGACTTGCGGGTCTCGCAGGATCTGGTGGGGACGTATTAACCAAGGTGCTTTTTGGTCTTGTAAAAGGTTATTCGGGGGAAATGATTCTTGATGGCGAAGCTTTCTATCCTAGAAATCCCCGCCAATGTATTTCAGAAGGTATTTCATTTGTACCAGAAGATAGAAAGACACAAGGATTATTTTTAAATTTAAGTGTTAGAAACAACATGTCCATTATTTCACTTCCTAAGTTGAGTAAATTTAGCTTTTTAAATGAAAAGGTAGAAAAAGCGCAAGTCAATGAGTTAATGAAACATTTAACAGTACGGCCCAATGATCCGAAAAAGCAAATACGTAATTTAAGTGGTGGAAATCAGCAAAAAGTATTGATTGGTCGTTGGCTGATGGAGCAATACAAAATATTAATATTGGAAGAACCTACTCGTGGAGTGGACGTAGGAGCCAAAATGGAGATCTACCAGGAAATTAATAAACTATTAGAAAAAGATTTGGCCATAATAATGGTTTCTTCTGAGTTACCTGAGTTATTAGGAATGTGTGATAGGATATTAGTATTTTCAGAAGGTAAGATTACCGCTGAATTAAATAGAAGTGAAGCAACAGAAGAAAAAATAATGGAACACGCATTCCCGAGGTGATGACTATGAATAAATTTAATAATAAAATTCCATTGATAACTCTTATTATATTAATTATTTTAGGTACACTGCTTTCAGAGCATTTTTTAACAATAAAAAACATGAGTAATATGATCCAATTTAGTGCTGAAATTGCATTAATATCCATTGGAATGGCATTTGTGATTTTTACAGGAGGCATTGATCTTTCGGTAGGATCAATTGTTGCTCTAGCTGCTGTGGTAAGCGCCAATATTCAGCATTTAGGAGTAGCAAATGTCCTCCTTATTGTAGTCATAATTGGTGCTATGATTGGTTTAATAAACGGACTGGTTATCACTAAGGCAAAAGTTGAACCATTTATGGCAACGCTGGCAATGATGGCCATTATTCGGGCACTAACACTCTGGTATACAAATGGCGGTCCCATTCTTAAAGGAGTTTCAGACAACTTTAAACAGTTAGCAAACGAGTATCTTGGGGTTCCACTACCCGTTATATATGTGCTTCTGGCATTTATCATTGGGTTTGTGCTTCTAAATCATACACCGTTCGGCAGGCACGTTCTTGCAATAGGAGGAGGAGAAGAAACATCCCGACTCTTTGGGATAAAAGTAGAACGAGTTAAGATTGCTGTATATATAATCAGTGGGATACTTGCTGGACTTGCTGGTGCCCTTATAACAGCAAAAATAGGTATGGGAGAGCCAAGATCTGGTTATGGTTTTGAATTAATGGCCATTGCAGTGGTTATTGTTGGAGGGACCAATCTAATGGGAGGCAGAGGCAGTATCGGCGGGACCTTCATAGGGTTAATGATTTTGACTGTTGTTATGAATATTATGAGTCTATTAGATATTTCAGCCTATATACAGCCAATCGTACGTGGTTTGATTATTATTGTAGCAGCTTTGGCGATTTCTAGAATGGTCAAACCAAAGAATGTTCACGAAACCTCTTAAATAATGACTTTTAGGTTGGAAAGTAATTCCAAGTTTATGTGCTAAAGATGTTTTAGTCTCGTCAAACCTTCATTTATATAATAAAGGTACTAATTTTTAAAAAGTTTCCTTCTCACCCTTACTGAAATAACTAACTGACAAATAAGTCATTTTTAAGTAAAATATCCTTATAAAATATAATATCATATTACTCTATATGACTTTTTTGCAAGTTTGTGCCAGGCTTAATCCGGAACCAAATGTAGGATTTTGACCCTATGGGGGGCGTGAGGAGGTAGACTATGCACCATGATTAAAAAAATACATGTAAGAGGATGGAAGTTTTTTATTCAGATCCTAAAGGAGATATCTACCTTTCTTACTTCTAGTATTAAGCGAAAGATGATCTTCATAATGGTTGGAACATTATTCGTTGTAGTTCTGATAATAAATGCTGTAACGTTTGAAATATCTACTTCCCTTCAAATTAATGACGCTAAAGCGAATGACGCAATGAAGGTTCAATTCATTATTGAAAACTTGGATGAGACTGTCTCTAGTATAAATAGTTTAGTTGAGAGTATTTCACAGGATTCAGAAATTCAATCTATACTAGGACAGTCTCAAAACAACCAGGATTCTATTGATCAAATAAATAAGGTGCTTTTATCAAAAACAACTTATTCTTCAGAGGTTTTAGAATCGTTATATTTATTCGACGGAGATAATGTTATTAGCAGGTTAAATTTTCAGAATACACATAATATTTATGGGGTCGGAGTGGATGAATTACGACTAAAGAAACACCGATATGATACAGTTGGAAGAATTAACTGGAGAATGAACGATGGAAAAATTTATATTGATAAAGCAATTCGACAACGAGATTCTTTAAAGCTAATAGGTTATATTACAATATCCCTAAAAAAGGACTACTTAAAACAACGTTTACAGTCAGAGGAATATAGATATACCTATGTTTTTGATGAAAATGGAAATAATCTTGTAAGTAGTAACATGGATTCCAGTATTAATAGTGAAGAATTGTTTAGTAAGGCGAAAAAACATCTGGACGGACAACCAATCCTATTAAAGGTAGAACCTTTTGGAGATATGCTCTTTACTACTAATATTTCGGAGTTTGGCGATTGGAGGGTAGTTTCGCTGGTTCCTGTTAAGGAGATAGCCAAGGGTTCGGTACTAATAGGCTGGTGGATTATTGTAATCGGTCTGTTTGCTATCTTGTTAGGTATTATTATTACTTGGATTAGCACAAACAGAATCATTGCTCCATTATACGATTTAAAAGAGGTAATGGACCAAGTAGAAACTGAAAATTTCCAATACAGTGTTGATATATATAGCAATGATGAGTTTGGGCGGCTGGGGCGTAGTTTTAACAGAATGATGGAGAAAATAAACTACTTGATTTCCGAAGTTTTTCAAAGGGAATTAGCCCAAAAGGAATCAGAGTATAAGGCATTAAAGGCTCAAATAAATCCACATTTTCTTTATAATACTCTAGACACTATTCGCTGGCTATCGGTTTATAAAGAATCTGAAAAAGTTGAAAAGGTAGCTATTTCATTAGCGCAGCTTTTAAAAGCTAGCTTAATGGAAGGCAAGGAAATGATTCCAATAAAGAATGAACTAGAATATATTAATGCTTACTTATATATTCAAAAAAATAGATTTCAAGATATTGATGTTTCGATACATATAAATGATTTTATTGAAGATCTATTTATTCCTCGGTTTGTTTTACAACCTTTAGTAGAAAACTCTTTTGTACATGGATTAGAAAATAAAGTCGGTAAAGGCAGCTTGACCATCAGCGCAACTGCCTTTAATCAGGACCTAAAGATAAGACTGATTGATGATGGAGTAGGAATAAATGAAGAAGAATTAAAAACATTGCTTGAAGCATCTGCTGATGCAACCCCTCACAATAAAAAAGGAACTGGAAATGGCCTTAAGAACGTCCATAGGAGAATCCAATCTTTATATGGAGATAAATATGGTTTATCCATTCAGAGTTCATTAAACATTGGGACCATTGTAGAAATTACAATTCCTATTCTTCAGGAAACTGAGGTTTCAGTACTTTCAAAATCAGAATAAAGTGGCGGGTGTTTGGATGTACAGATTAGTAATTGTTGATGATGAAGCAATTGTAAGAAGAGGACTTAAAGAGAAAGTTGAGTGGGATGAGTTAAATTGTGAAATATGTGCAGTAGGGTCAAATGGAATTGAAGGAAAAGAGATAATTGATCGATTGCAGCCAGACATTGTTATATCAGATATAAAAATGCCAGGAATGAACGGTTTGGAACTAGCTGAATATATAAATAAGAAGTATCCCAAAATCATAACGATTTTATTAAGTGGTTTTAGTGAATTTAATTATGCACAGGAGGCAGTACGTCACCGCGTTTTTGACTACCTGCTAAAACCCATAGAATTAGATGATTTAAAGTCCTGTATTCGAAAGGCAACCGATCAATTAGATACTATCTCATCGGCACATTTAGAAATGAAAAGAAATAAGGATAAAAAGGAAGATAAGGTTGGTCTAGTGGAATCTTCTATTTTTCTAAATGTACTTGTAAACGGTAATAAAGATATTGAAAACAGTAAAAGGAAATTGTTGGATCTTGGTATTAATTTATCTTCAGGATTAACTGTAGCTTTTGAATTCTATGACTCAAAAGTTAACTCTGACTCTCACCTTCCTCCTTTTTATCAATTTGCAGTAAATAATATCTTAAAAGAAACATATAGAAACGACCAAATCGATACTACAATCGTAAATTTTGAAACGAAATTTGTTGTGATTGTGAAATTTGATTCCAACATTGAAATGTCTCAAGCACAGAAACAGGTGATTGAGGTTTCTGATATTTGTGAAGAAAACATAAGAAAGTATTTAAAGAAAAGAGTTAATGTGGGTATCGGAAAACCTTTTCGGGGGATTGAGAGTTTACATGATTCATATATAACTGCAAGCAGAGTTTTGGAAAATAACTTGTTTTGGGGAATTAATCGTGTAGAAAACCATTCCATCAAGGATAAAACAAGTTTAAGCAGGGGTGTTATCTTATTCAATCCAGAATTATTTGAAGCTGTATATGTTGGGGATAGCATAAAGTCTAAAAATCTTTTAAGCGAATTAATTTCTACTATAAAAGTCTATAAAGATAAAAGTTTGGCATTAAATACTTGTCTGGATTTTTTATTAGAAATCCTAAGAAATGTGCCCGATAGGAAGATGAAAGAACAAGTGACACAAACAATCACTACTTTCCCAGGACTTAGAACATTCGATGAGTACATTCATACAATGTTTGAGACAGTGGAAATGATTTGTGATGATGTTATACGAAAAAGAGACGAGTCGAGAAACGGGCTATTAGATCAAGTTAAAGGTTATTTAAATACACATTACTATGACCCTGGTATTACCCTTCAACATGTGTCAGAACTATTCAAGATTAGCAATAGCCATTTGAGCAGACTTTTTAAGAAGGAGACAGGCATAAACTTTAGTGAATATCTTTCCATAAAGCGTGTAAAAAAGGCAAAAGAGTTTCTAGAAATTGACATGCAGTTATCTGTTATTGAGGTTGCGGCCAAGGTAGGGTTTTATGATGGAAAATACTTTGGTCAGGTATTTAAAAAATACTATGGGGTAACTCCATCTCATTTCAGAGAAAAAATAAAGAATCAAAGCAAGACGGATAAAGTAATCTAGTAAGCATTTGAACGAAAGAGTGGAAAAGAAAAAGCATCTGTCAGATCTAACAGATGCTTTTTCCATTTTGCTTATTAAAAATCTCAACTACCTAAATTTCTTATTTAATTCCTTTATCATTGATTATCTTTGTTGCATTATCAAGAGCATCCTTAGGAGAAGTTTCTCCTCTTAAAGCAATAGATATAGATTTTTGCATAACCTGGGACCAGTTAGAATATTCTGCAATCCCTGGACGGTTAATTGCAAATTCAAATTGCTCTGTCATAAGAGATAAATTAGAGTATTTTTGCATGAGCAGCGGATTACCTACCATATCATTCCAAACGGGTGAGCTGCCCGTGTAATCGCTAACAATAATTTCATCTTTAGTGGTTTTAATCATTTCAATAAACTTCCAGGCCCATTCCTTGTTAGTAGAGCTTTGTGCTATTCCCAATGAACTACCTCCAATAACGGAGGAACTTTGCTGATATTCTTTAAATCCTGGAACTCTTGCAACTTTAATATCTGGATTGTTCCTAAACTTGTGAGCTGCGAAGGACCAATTAATCATAAAAGGAATATTCCCAGATGAAAATTCCTTAATAGCAGATATATCACTTAAAGATAAGGATACGGGGGAAGTTAATTTTTGTTCCATTACAGAACCGGCCATAAATTCCAAAGCTCGCAGCCCCGCATCCTTATTAAATACCCAGTTTCCTTGGCTATCTTTAAATTGTCCCCCAAATGCATTCATTAACATGGTATAATCACTGACTAAACTTTCGCCCATACCCCAACCCCAAATAACTCCATAATCTGTTAAATTATTTTCCTTAAGAATAGTAACAATTTTTATTAATTCTTCCCAGGTTTTTGGAGGAGCATAAACACCTATATTTCTAAGTAGTTTTTCATTATAATACAGAAACTTCCCATCAATACTTAGAGGAAACGCATATACTTCAGGAAGGGTATATAAATCATGGCTTATTATCACTTGGCTGTATGATATTGGCAGAACTTGATTCGTTAATTTATTATTAAGGTATTTATTCAGGGGTTCAAGGTAGTTGGCGTTTGCAAATTCCTTTATCCAAATATTATCAATTAGAAATACGTCAATTTTTGGATTGTTAGATTTAAAATCATGTACTATTTCTTGAGGCAGGTTATTTAAGTCTGTTGAAGTTATTTCAACATTTATCCCATAAGACTTTTCATATTCCTTAGCTATTTCTTCTATATAAGCTTTATTCGCTGTGTCTACTAAAACTCTGATACTTTTAGGGATATTTGTAGTATTAACATCCATTAATCTATCATTAGGAAAATTTTCCTTTGTTAATTTAATTGCTTGCATTAGTGAGAAAAGGAATAAGAAAAACACAATTATAATAAATGAAATTAGCAACCATTTTCCTTTCGAATAAAGCAATGTCCCTTCACCCTCAATCAAAAAAATGAACAAATATAATGGTTTATTTAAATAAAGTAATTCAAAAGTCTCTTCTTCTATTATACATCTTCTCTTAGTAATTAACATGAGAATTCAGAATTATCAGTGGAAAATATCGGTACCTGTCACCGGGGGGGGACCGTGGGGACGGTTCTTGTGGTCTTTGGTAAAATATTTGAGGCCAGGAGAACCGTCCCCGTTGAACACCCGTTGAACATGTCTCTTGAGTGAATCTTTGTCATATCTAATCACTCAAGATAATCAACAAACTTCCCATACTCCTTCTTAAACTCCAACTCAATCGTCCCAATTTGACCGTTGCGCTGTTTGGCGAGGATGATTTCGATTTTGTTTGGCTGTTTGCTGTCTTTACAATAATAGTCATCGCGGTAGAGGAAGGCGATCGTGTCCGCGTCCTGTTCGATTTGGCCGCTTTCACGGAGATCAGATAGCATAGGTCGTTTATCCTGTCTGGCCTCGACGCCCCAGCTCAGCTGCGAGAGGGCAATCACACTGACATTCAAATCCCTTGCCAGCTTCTTTAAGAACCGGCTGATTTCACTGATCTCCGCCTGGCGATTTCCTTTGTGCTTTATGTCCCAATTGTTGGGGTGGTTGGTTGTCGATCTTCTTTCCGTAATTGCGGAAGGAGGTGATAATCATGGAAACATTTCTTGAAATTCTACGAGAAGTTCTGAAGGGAATGGTGCGTGAAGTAGGTGCATATTTTTTTCGGAAGAATGTTCTAGAATACAAGGAAACCACCCTGCGCCGACGAAAGCAATGATATTATCCCTTCTGTGTAGACAGTATGAAAAAAAACCATACTGCATACAGGAGGGATTTATTTAGAAAAAAAAGGACAGGGGCGGAAAAATTTTTTTGTAAACTATTTTGCATAAAAGTCGGGATATTCATCATAAATATGGAAGTGGGACCATATTAAACTAATTTCTACTTTTTTTGACAAAAATGGACAAAAAATTTTTAAAACCATCGAATCGTATATAGGAAATATTATGGATGACTTTCATCTTAGAGAGAATAGGAGAAGCGGTAATTTTGACTACAGAGTTATTTTTAAATGGGGAATTAAAGGTAAGCAGGAAAGAAGCGCATGGAAAAAGCAAGCAACCCAAAAATTTACCAGTTTTCACTTCAAGGATGGAAAAACGGGAATATTACAAGAGCGTAAATCATTTTGATATCCGGAATGTCTTAGATGTTAAAGGATTCTTAAATGATATTCGTGCCAATTGGAATACATATGTAGCACAGGTGAGCCAATGGATTCAAAAAAATCCAGTAAAAAGATTGGTCGTGACGGGAATTTTTACCGTAGTTCTTGGTATTTCATCGATTACTTCGAGTGCCGCAACAGTGATAGAAGAATATACCTATCAGGTAAGAAGTGGTGAAAAAATTGAAGCGATCGCTGCGAAACATGGGGTAACAGCAGAAGGAATATTAAATGCAAATGGCCTAACTTCCATTAACGGAAAGAAAATTCTCTTACCAAAAGTAGAAGATCGAATGGTTACCGCCACTGTACTAAATATTCGATCCCAACCGACCACTGAAAGTAGTATTATCGGAAAATATAAAAAAGGTGATGTGGTTAAGGTTGTATTCGAAGAAGACGGATGGGCTGGCATTTTAATTAAAGGAAGAGTTTGTTTTGTGAGTGCGGATTATCTTACATCAAAACAAGCGGTTGAATCAAGTCCAACTACTAAAACCATGTATGTAACGGCAACATCGTTGAGAGTAAGAGAAGTAGCTTCTACGAGTAGTGCTATCATTGGCTCTTTGAAATTAAACGATCGTGTGTCCGTGATATCCACTTCTAATGGTTGGGCTAAGATTCATTTCAATGGCAAAATAGCATTTGTTAGTCAAACCTATTTAACGAATAACGAACCAAACAAAAACATTAATGATACGTTGAATAACACAGGCACCTATGTGATTAAGAGCGGTGATACTTTTACAAAAATCGGTAAAACATTAGGGTTCTCTGTTTCACAGATTCAAAAACTAAATCCAGGAGTGGAACCAACAAAGATGAAAATTGGACAAACCATCAAAATCCCTTCAACTACTGCACCTACTGTCAATCAAATAATAATAACAGCTCAAATAGGCAAGGTAGATGATAACGGAACGTTTCGATTTATCACGGCTGAAGGTACCACATATGCTTCAAAAGCAACGGGTAACATGATTAATGAATTAATTAATCATCAAGGAAAGAAAGCAACACTAACACTGGAAGGAAAAAGGGGTACAAAATTGACTTTAGTATCCATTCAATAAATATCTATGTGCCTGTCACTCCCCGGTATTTGTCGAAGATTGATAGTTTTATTGGTGATGCTAGGTACCGTATTATGAAGATGTTCGCCACTTTAGCCATAAAAGTTATTAGGTCTTTATGCAGATTGTCTCTAAACATTCATATGGGAATGGCTGGTATGGATTCGAATGGACACCAAAAAATAATCAAAGCCAAGTTGTGCATGTTAACTTTGATTATCGACTTCCAACTAATTATACAAAAAAGTACCCTATAGGTAGACTTTTTTTATCATGTCTACTCTATAGTGTACATTTTACAAACGGGTAAGACTTTTTGTGTTTCTATTCGTCTCTTTTGGGTGATTTGGCTGGAAGCTAGGGTAGGGGTTTTTGAAATCCCTGGCTTTGTAAATAAAAAGGTAATTTCTTCAAATAAAAAGCCATAGTAAGCAGGTTAAGGGAAAGCATTCAAAGGGGTTATTATGAATTCAATTTTGATATCAAAAGTTTCACTTAGTTGGTAAAAAACCTCCGGTGAGAGTTGTGCAATACGCCTATGAAATCATTGGAATTCTTCCCAGCACAGAAAGCGAACTTCATCTTTATGAATCTTCTCTGTAAATCTTTTTAAGTCTATAACTTGTATGTCCTTGGCCAGAAACCAGACGGACATCCCATACAATATTTTTTACTAATTTGTTGAATATTAAAAATTATCAGTTAAAAAGAGTTGCCTTCACGGAAAATAATGGTTACTATATACTTAGAAATTACATAGTGAATCACATGTTACTAATGCGATTAGGCATGGTGGTAAATGAGGGAATATATCCATTCCTCAATTTCCACCATGCCTTTTTTATGTGATCACCTGTAAAACATTCATATTTAAAGGAGGTGGATTGATTCAAGTAAGATTATTAACAACGAAGTGGATGACATAAATAGTAAATAGTTCATAACGATGGAGGAGTAATTATAGTAATGAAAAAAATTTATAATTTATTATTCAGTTTGCTATTGATATTTAGTTTGATTCCTTTCTCTACTGCCTTGGCAGAAACCCCTGATGCCTCAAAGGACTTAAAAACACTAGTAAGTGAATTAATCTATTATTATGGACAAGATGCACGTACTGATGTCCAAAGAACTCTTGAACTGATTGAAGAACAATCTCTGGAAGATTATAAGTTATGGAATTCGGTCATTGATTATTGGGATTGGATCGAGATTGATATGGAAGAAAATATAGATGTGGCTCCCGACGGTCTTCCAAAAGATAATACGCATGCCTTTATTGTTTTAGGGTTTGCTTTAAATAACGACGGTACAATGACAGATGAATTAGTTGGTAGATTACAAGTTGCCCTAGATAGTGCAAACAAATACCCTAACTCTTATGTCTTAGTAACTGGCGGAGTAATGAAAAACGGTTGGACAGAAGGCGATCGTATGCGTGATTGGCTATTGGCTAAGGGACTTCCGATAGAAAGAATCATTGTAGAAAACAAAAGTGCAAATACCGTTCAAAATGCATCGTTCAGCTATGATATTTTGTACAACGACTATAATATAAAAACCGCTTCTATTATAAGCAGCCAATATCATTTAAAAAGGGCAAGTATATTCTATTACACCATGTCACTTTTGAAAGCGAAAGAACTTGGCAAAGCTCCGATTGAGTTTTTAGGACAAGGTAATGCAGGCTGGTATCGAGCGGATAAAACAGAAGAACCAATGACCCTAAAAGTAAGTGGAATGTCCTCCATTGCAGGTGTACCAAGAGCTAGCAATCTCCCTATCTCAAAACTGGAAGATTTGGCTATTGAAGGGGACTTAGAATACTACGCAGGTGAAGAATTAAATTTAACGGTTAATGCACAATATGATAGTCAGTATGTCCGTGACGTTACAGAACTTGCGGATATTACGGGATTCGATTCAAGTAAAATCGGAGACCAAGAACTTGAAATCACTTATGAAGAAAAGGGCATAAAACTAACGGAAAACATCGTGGTTAGTGTTGAAGTAAACAAATCCGCACTAGAAAAAGCAGTTGCGGATGCCGAGAAAAAAGTAAAGTCTGACTACACAGGACAGAATTGGAAAGATTTCTCAACTGCACTAAGTCTTGCTAAGCAAGTATTAGGAAATAATGAAGCGACGCAAGAAGAAGTAGATGCAGCACTCCATTCCTTAATGAAAGCGATGGAAAACCTTGTAAAAAAACCAGTAGTAGTAGAAGTAGATAAATCCGCGCTGGAAAATGCAGTGACCGATGCTAATAAGAAACAAGCAGCAAAATATACTGCTGCCAGCTGGACGGCCTTTAAAAAGGCATTAGCATCAGCGAAAGCGGTACTTGCAAATCCAACTTCATCTCAAGCAGAAGTAGATTCAGCTATTAACGATTTAAATTTTGCAAGTTCCAAGTTAGTATTCGCTACGGTTCCAAAGCCTCACAGGGAACGCATAAGCTACCAAATACAGCAGTAAATATGTATACGTACCTGTTAATTGGCTCATTATTGGTTGCACTTGGGGCAATGCTCTATATTTATAGAAGAAAAGCGAATCTTGATGCATCAAAGTTATAATGGGAGTAATGAAAAAGGCTATTTTTTTAAAATAGTTGACAAGCTACTTAAATAACATTTTCATGATAAAAGGCTAAACCAAAAAATTGGTTTAGCCTTTGTTGTGAGGTTAGCGCTGCTTGTCCGGATATTGCCAAACGCCGGTGGCTCTCATTAAGTCGCGGTAAATGACCATTGTTTCGTCTTTGGTTACGTTGTGGGCTTCTTCAATCGATGGGTAATCCAAGTAAACCACATTCGTGAATGCCCGGTCGCTGTTTTTTGCTTTCATTTTATCGTAAAAATCGCTTGCTTCCGTAAAGATGGTGAGTGCGCGTCTCATATGGCTGGCGCTTGTCACGAGCGTGACATCCTTCAGACTTTCTTTTTCAAGGATTGCTGTAGTGAATAGGGCATTTTCAACGGTGTCTGTTGATTTATCTTCTGTCAAAATCCTTCCTTCCGCTATACCGTTAGACATGAGCCACTCCTTCATCAATTTTGCTTCCGTATTGCCTTGCTTCGGCACGCCGCCGGTCACAATGATTTTGGAATTTGGATTCTTGTTGGCTGCGGCTAGGCCGACCTTTAACCGTTCAATTAGTGGTTCTCTCATCGTTCCATCATCCGCAAGTGCATATCCCAGAATCACTATGGCATGCTTGCTCTGCGGCAGATTATCCGGCACCTCTGTGTTTAAGGTGGTCTTCATAATCGTTTCTGTAGTGGCAAATTTTTCAAGGTATTCATTGGTTTTATGGGCGTCGAGCCGTTTTAAGTTGGCAATGGCCGTTTTATACGCTTTCTCATCCCCATTTACTTTGGAATAAACCCCGTATAGCAGATGTGCATTAAAGTTGTCAGGATCCAAATTCAGAATTTGCTGGTAGGTCGCTAATGCTTCCGGGAGTTTCTTCTGGATGATTTGTGTGGATGCCAGCGAGATTTTGAGATCCACATCATGAGGGTCCAGTTTGACGGCCTCATTATACGCCGCTTCGACTACATCATATTTGCCTTTTAGGGTAATGCCTTTAAAAATTTCTTCCTCCGCTTGCTTTAGGTCACCGCCATGCCAGTAATAGTACATCGCGATATCTTCTAGTTGATTTATTCGATAAGAGGTAGGTTCATCTGTTTTAATGGGGGTAATAACCGGATTCGGGTTGGTTTCCTCCGCCTCTTTGAAAGTAGGTGCCGCAAAAGCGGATGTTAGTGTGATGGTCCCAGCTAAAGTAAGGGCCAATCCCCATTTGCTTTTCCATTTATTCATAGTATCACTCCTATATTTTTAGTTGCCGTTAAGATAAGGTGCGGACCGTTCTAAATCAAGGTCCACAATGATTGGCAGGTGATCGGAATAGGTCGATATTAAAACCTGTTTCTCGGTAATCAAGTCAGCAATTCTTTGAAGATTAAGGACATTATCGACTCCTACTCCATGATGGATATTGTACGACATTACCTTCAAGTTAACCTCGTTGCCCCTTGGAAACTCAGATACAGATGCTTGTGCCGGAATGGTGCTAACGGTTAGGAACGCTAGCACGATGGCGGCAATAAAACTTGTGATTATTTTCCTCACTTTTGTAATCACCTTTACTAAGTATTTTGAACCACTGTCACTGTTAATTGGAACCTGCTCTGCGATGCCTCCTTTCTGGTTAAATTCTCTAGGTGGATATCTCGGTGGAGTATATTGAAAAAGCATAAAGCTTGTCCAAGCGTAGTGTAGGAAAAGAAGGAACAACAAAAAGGCAGGGGAACACGATGAAAAGGCCAATCCTTTTCATACGTGCCGCCCTGCCTGATCGAATCAGTAACATGCGTATAATAACATTCACAGAAAATTATAACTATTAATAAAAGCCTTTTAAAGAGGAAAAAGGCCTATTTGAATATCGGTGCCTGTCACTCCTCGGTTTTTGTCGAAGATTGATAGGTTGTTAGATAGCTAATCAGTAATAGAATGGAGTTGCAGCTGAATATTGTTGGGTGGCCGGGTTGTCAATCTTCTTTTCCTTCATTCAGGGGAAGGGGGTGATAATACCGGAAACTTTCCTTGAAATTTTACGAGAAGTTCTGAAGGGGATTGTGCGTGAAGTTAGTGCATATTTCTTTCGGAAAAACGTACTAGAAAACAGGAAAACCACCCCGCGCCGTAGCAAGCAAAAGGGTGGTTCTCACAAATAATCCACATTGACAACTACCACCCTGACGGTAGGGGCTGCATCGAGAAGTGTTACCAGCACTTCTCTTTTTTATTATATGTCCATTATACACAAAATTATTCCAATAGAGAAGGGATTCAATCTTGTCTCCATGCACTGTAATTCCTCGGATTAACAGACTTGACTAACCACTATCACCTTCTTATTCGTTCAGAAGATACTTCCTTTTCAAAGCTCATGGCATTGTTCAACAAAAGGTATGCAAACTATTATAATACCAAGTATCGCTTAACAGTTCATGTGTATGAAAAACGCTTTTATGACAAGATGATTGCCGATAAAGAAGGAATGCTTGAGGTCAGCCGCTATATTCATTTAAATCCGGTTGAAGCAAAAATGGTTAGGAAGCCAGAATACTCCCCTTGGAGCAGCTATCATTTTTTTTAGCAGCAAGCAGTGGTACCTTCCTATATGTATATTGATAGTATATTGAATTATTACCTTGGGATAATAGAAGAAAGGGAAGGAAAGTACTGCCAATCTTTATAAGCATAACTAGTGATTTAAAAGTTTCATAGCAATCTCGTTAATAAGAGAACAGGGACCAGCTGTTTTATCGCTTGAATTATTGAAATTGAATGTGGTTAATGGCTAGAATAGCAGCCTTTGTTGGTTCATGGTCATCTCGACCGATGCCTATTGGAAACTCTTCTGATATATGTTGGACTTTACCTGGTCTTTTATATGCAAACGCTTGGATGGTACCATCTATATAATGGAAAACCTCTATGTAGTACAATTGACCTTTGAACTCGAATTTTCTCCATATATCCATTTTGACAATTTCACTATTCTTTTTGTTCATCTGCAAACCCTCATTTACTTAGGAATAATCTCTGCAAATAATTTATTAGCTATTACAAGATGTAAATGTTTTTTTAATCATTTTGGTAATTTGTTGAACCTATAAAAAAATAAAAAGATAACGAACTTGGTTTTGTTATCCGTGTTCGTTATCTTATATGAATCTCGTTAAATAAATACCTAGGATAATAGATTAGTCGTCGACTTTTTTGAAAGTAATGATTTGATTCATATCGTCTATATCTAGTGCATCTGCTATACGGGCCAGATGCTGAAAATGTGCGTTGAGCCTCTTTTGGTTAGCTAATTCACTTAAAGCCGCATGTCGGACATCACTTTCACGGGATAATTCTCTTAGCGACATTCCTTTTTCTATAAGTAGTTCTTTTAATTTTACGACAACGATTCTACTCATAGTGCTCCTTACACCCCATCCATCCATTGGTATAAGGAGAAATTAACATAGGTATTTTTCTCATGTGGTACGCATAAGCGTACCGTTAGTGGATTTTTCGAAAAGAAGTACAAACTCCTTTTGAGAATTCTACTTTTTAATTTTGGATCTTCTTTTCCTTACCTTTCTTGGTGGTTCTATAATAAAAGATATCGGGTTATTTGCATTTTCAATGGTAATTTTGCTTAACTGCTCAGCTGATTTCCATTTGTGATTAAAAGAAAATAGCTTGGAATCGCTCATGAGTATGAGTCCGTTTCGAAACTCTATATGTGTTTTTCGCTTAAGGCTTTGTGTTCTTAGGATTTGGTTGGGATTAAACCAAATTGTATCTTCGTGTTTATGTGATTTATCGGGAAAGACACAAATATTATGTATATGGTTGATCATGACAGGGCACATCATGTTATTCCCCATGATGATCTTGGAAGTATCCATGGCACCTTTTAAGTTAAATCCAATACATCTTAAACTATCGTCCAGTATTTCCATAGGTGATCGATCCACGATGAAAACACGGTCGAACTGTCTTACAAGGGTACATACTTTTCCATTTCGATCATAGAACCCAAACATGTACATCATATGCTGATTAATTAAGTAGTACTTTTCAATAGTCAATACATCACTCCTGAATTTACAAATTGAATTTTTTGTTGCTGATAGTAGTTAGAGAGTAAATGATGAAACTGGGAGTCAATGGTTGAAATAAATACTGTATTGTTTGTGAATACATGTTGAGGTGGTTATGAAAATCTCTATCTTGGGATAGGTCTAGTTGCATAACAATGAGGCTAGAGTAGTAGTTTCATTTGATGAAAGGGATAGGTATAAGTGTTTTTTCTTTTATACCGTTAAAGAAAAAATACCATATCTTACTTTAATAGTTGTACCGTCTACGCGTACCATTGGTGGATACTTTGTGAATATTATCCGATTTTGTCGAATATTGTAAGGTAGTAGTCCCGGGCAGTTTAGTTGATAAACGCACTGCCCAGGTTGAAAAGAATGTTTAAATTAAAACTTTTACCTTCAGTTTTCTTAGTGCTCCTAATTTCCATTGCTTAACGGCAGATACGGTTACATTTTCGCTTTCTGCTATTTCTTTAATGGATAGTTGATTTATATACGATTCCATTACCCATGTTGCTTCCTTTTCCGTTAGACCTTCACAATAGGTTTGAATGGTTTCCCTCTCAAGAAAAAGAGATGAATCCTGACCTTCAATCCTTTCCCAAAATTCCTCCTTCGGTGGAAGGATGTTTTTTTCCTTGTAGTGGTTGTTCTGTGTCATTTCAGTTAACATTTTCCCCTTAATCGAGGTGTAGGCGTAATTCGAAAAGGTGCCTTTTCGTTCTTCGAAGGTTTGTGATGCTTCCCAAAGTGCTATTAACCCCGTCTGATAGAATTCCTGTTGATTTTTATAAATGTGCAAGGAATGCATAATCTTTTGAATCATCGGTTTATACTGTATAACTAAATCGTCAAAGCTCTCCACTGGTAAAGTCCTTCAGGCAGCGCGCTTCCGATATATTCCTAGGTAGCTTTACCATAATCCATCCAATGAGAAACTTCGAATCTAGGAAAATTGAATTTAGCATAGAAAAAGAGATTTAAAGGGTGAAATTCGATTCAAATTGGAACCACAAGTCTCAAATATGATTTGTTTGTTAAAAAGTATTAGAGATAATTTCTTTTGTACATGTGTACATGGGGACGGTTCTGATGGTCTTTTCTCCATTTCCTCTGTAATTAATACAATTCAAAAGTTCGTTATAATCCCGAAAGAGATGGAGTTATCTAGTTAAGAATGAAAATAAATTTCGACTTCTTTTTCTTGTAATCTTGATCAAAAAGCTTGTCTTTAGAGGATTTACGCCCCATTTAATCAATCGATTGTGTAATAGGGAAAAACAAGGTATTTGCCAAAGAATGCCGTTTTAAGGAGAATCGCCTCATATTAGAGGATTCTTTAAGAAAATCCTTAGATTCTCCGCTATTTACCGACAGATATTATGCCAAAATCAAGAGAGAAAGCTCCTCATAACGGAGTTTATACCACTTTTACACAAACGGTTGATTACCATACCATCTTGGAAGAACCCGTAGTTATTTGTAGAAAGCCATTTTTATTGTGTTTTATGGGGATATTCTAGAAGAAAGCAAAACTTTTCCTCGACAAGAAATTCTCTTGAAATGAGGCTGAAATTCCTTATTCAAAAGGGTTTGTGACGCTTCTAATTAAACGTTTAGTTGAGGAGAATTCAATCGTTATTTGTCGACAGACCTATAAGGTAGGTAATACTAATGTAGAAGAATTCGAACTGGAAATACAGATAAGTTACGGTTACATAAAAGTAGGAAGGCATCTTTCTTCTACCTCTTCGAGTTATGCTTTCATTAGCTTCTTAGTTACGGTAGCAGTCACCATAACTAAGAGAACCTGGTGCCACTATCCAGTTGGTAACCAATCCATTTTCACTCATAAGTTTATTTATTTTTGATCTTTCGCCTGATAAGAACAATTAGTAGTAATTGTCGACAATCTTCTCAAATAACTATTAAAGAAAACCCATGTCGCTGCTAGATTCATCCCAAAATTAATCAAACGTTTGATTGAATCCATTTTTGTCATATCCAGTCAACAATTGTAATCATCTAACCTTTGGTAAGAGTCTATGGAACCTAGTCTATGAAAACCACCCTAATCCTCGACAAGAAAATTTCTAGAAAACTACCAAGAGTTCGTTTATTTAAAGGGTTTAAGGCAGTTTTAATCAAACGATTGATTGGTAATATCCTTGGTGGACCTTGTCGGAGGTATGTAGGTTTACTCCTCCCTGTTTAGCCAATCATAGTACATCACTTCGCCTGTTTCGAGCACATAACGAAACGGCTTACTCTCGATTTCAGGTAATTGATCAAGATAGAGCTCTTTTAATTTATTGGTTAAAATGCCATAAAAGAAGGCAATCGGTTTACCCACTGTTTTGGTAGATTTTAGTTTGCGAATCAGCTGCTTAAAGGAGTTGATGGCTATGCTGAGAAAATCCTCTGTGTTTTGATCATATTCAAAGCGAAAAGCAGCGATTTGTACCATATGCCAATATTCTTCAATCGTCTTCGCATCCTTGAAGAAGTATTTTACGAGTTGGACAAAGGTTTGTGGAACTTTATCGCTGACAAAAGTGTAATCGATCTCAATCGGCGCTTCGTTACGTTTAGTATTCTCTTGAATATTAGTTTTTAAAAGATTAATAGTTTCTTTAGGCTGGTTCAATTTTTTCGCTTTGGGTGGTTCACTTTGCGGGAAACGATTAAAGCTGTATAAATTGCTAGACTGTGACCCATTTTTTCGTTCTGTTTCATGGATGGTAAGGATACCCATTTCTTTGGCTTTGAGGATCATCCGTTTAAACGTTGAGCGGGAGATTCCATTCCCCTGATACTCTTCATTAATCGCTTTTAACAAAGTCCCAATCTTAGCATTCGAAACTCCGGGAACTTTTACAGAAAAACGAACCAGCCGTTTCAACCCGACCAATTCCCCCTTGGAAAACTCCTGCTTCTTCACCGCCAGCCACATCTCCACATGTGTATTGAACTCTTTTACACTTTTAAACTGAGAATACCCTTCAAACTCTTCAATTCTGCCTGATTTTAAATTCATATAAATGCACCACCCTTTTCTACCCTCTATATATGGAATTAGGGGGTAAAAGGACAGGGTGATTTGTGGAAAGTTGTTACAAAATTGTGTACTTCAGTTTACTTTTCTGCTCCTCCTCTTGAATTCCTGTGCACTGTCACTCCTCAGATTATTATTTAGGATTGATAGCTTTTGTGATAACTAATTCAGTGATAATAGTATAGGAGCATTTCATCCTGCCAAACGAATCAGGAATATAGCTTAGCTGGACATGCAGAATTTATTGTGTAACATGGTTAGATAGCATATGTTTCATGCTTTAATAAAAGATTTTGTTAAAAGGATTTATGCCGGTCTCATGAGGATAAGATGAATATGAAATGCCAGAACAAAGAGATGAGGGAAAAATGATGATTGTTATTGAAAATGATTGGTTGAAGGTTCATATTGTCAGACACGGAGCAGAAGTACGTAAAGTGACGAATAAGAAAAATGCGCTGGATTATATGTGGACAGGGGATGAGGCATATTGGGGACGAGTCTCACCTGTCTTATTTCCGATTGTGGGAAGGTTAAAGGAAGACCAATATCAACTGGATGGTCAGACCTACAAGATGTCGCAGCATGGCTTTCTGCGTGACGTTAAATTCGATGTGGCAGAGCAGACATCAACAACGGTTTCTTTTGTGTTTGAGTCTCTTGGCTCCTTCGTTCATGTTTATCGTTACGAATTTAAAGCGATGATTCGATATAGTCTCAATGAGGACTCGCTGATTGTTCAATGGCAAATCCTGAATGAAAACAAGGAAGAGATGTATTTTTCCATTGGTGCACATCCTGCATTTAAGGTTCCACTAGTAGAAAATGAACCCATTGAAGATTACCATTTGCACTTTACACCTGCGGTAAATAAGAATGTGATGGAATATGAGTTAAAGAATTCCTTCATTCATGAGAAAGGGACAGCTAATGAACTTTCAACGATTCCACTCACAAACTCTCTATTTGCTCGTGATGCTCTTATTTACAGCAATATCGATAAAGTCACATTGGTATCTAATCAGTCGCGTCATGGTGTAGAAGTAATGTTTCAAGGTTTTCCGTTTGTTGGGATTTGGTCAAAATACATGGAAACAGATGGGACGATAGCTCCGTTTGTTTGCATCGAGCCTTGGTATGGCATAGCTGATACATATGATACAACAGGAAACTTAAAGGAGAAGTTTGGTGTGAATAAGCTTGGAGTAGGAGAAACCTTCCAAGCTGAATATATAATGAAGTTTCATTAAAGGGAGCCTGGGGGACGGTTCTCGTGGTCATCGCTAAAATAAAAAGACCAGGAGAACCGTCCCCATGTACTAAAAAAATAAAACCCCTAGCTATCGCTAGGGGGATACTCGCTGATTAACAGCTATAGACCGTTTCCGATTCTTCACTTGATAGATGATAGCAACCATCCATATTACAATAATGAAAACGTACGTTAAAGCAGCCAAAGAAACTGGTAATGAGACTGATTTAATAATTGTCATTGAATTGGTAAGGATAATAAATCCTCCTACAAGTACCCCTAGCATATAGGAAGGAACGATTCTTACAAGCCAAGCCGCTATAGGTGCTGCAATCACTCCGCCAATCATAAACGCTATGACCCATTGCCATTGGTACTGTTCCACTCCTAGAAACAGGATGAATCCTAATGTCGCTGATACAGCAATGGCAAATTCACTGGTATCTACCGTTCCAATCACTTTTTTAGGAGAAATTCCATTTTTGGCAATTAAAACAGGAGCGGTGATTGGCCCCCATCCTCCGCCTCCAACCGCATCAAAGAAGCCGCCAACAATACCTAGTGGAGTTAAGAATTTACTTGAAAAGGTTGACCCCTGATTCTTAGATGGTAAATGGTTGAAAAATAGAAATCGGATTAGAATGTAAAACCCTAAAAGTATTAAAAAAACAGAGATAAACGGTTTGATCTTATCCCCTGGCAAACTGCTAAGAAAAGCCGCCCCTATAAAAGCACTAATCGCACCAGGGATGGTTAGTTTCCATAAAATCCTTTTATCTACATTTTTAAACCAAAGATGTGAAGCACCAGATGCTGCAGTTGTGGCGATTTCAGCCATATGAATGGAAGCTGAGGCAGCAGCAGGTGCGATTCCGAACATTAACAGTAATGAGGAGGATGTTGCTCCAAATCCCATTCCCAAAGAACCATCGATTAACTGTGCGATAAAACCAATTAATGAAAAAATAATTAATTTATTCAAATTCATCACTCCTCAAAACCAAGTAATCTTATGTGGATTATATGTTATGTTGGAAAATTTGTAAATGTTTATTTTTTAGAAAATTTTATTAATTATAAGAAGTGTTTTTACTAAGGCTGGCCTAGATACAAAAGGGCGGGAAATCATGGATGTTGTGAATGCGGAGTTAGAAAGATTTGCTGAGGAGACAGGTTGTTTTTTTCTCGTCTGGGTGTGGAATTCACTGAGATTATTGAGAATTTTTTGAGTTTTTGTAAAGTAATTGTCTTTCATGAAAAAGTACTCTTTTTCTGTGTTATAACTGAGAAAAGTCCGTCAGAACCGTCCCCATGTACACGTGATGAAACTGAAATACCAAACAAAATGTGAAAGGTGCTGTTTTATTTGTTACATTCCACCGTTCAGTTAAGTGATTTAAGTCTAAATACATTGCCTTCCATGTTAAACCATCCGTTCAATAGAATGAAGAAAGTAAAAAATATTATCTTATTAATAGGGGATGGGATGGGTTTTTCGTACACGACAGGTCTTCGTTATTTTAATCATGACTCCCGACTGGGGCTGATGAATCCTACTTTATTTGATCAATACTTTGTCGGCACACAATCCACCTACTCATTGGACGCAGAAAGTAACATTACAGACTCGGCTGCAGCAGGTACTGCTTTAGCAACAGGCTATAAAACCTATAATGGTGCCCTTGGATTGAATAGTGAAAAACAGGCGGTTCCGAGTATTTTAGAATATGCCAAATTTCGTGGCAAATCTACTGGGCTAGTGGGAACAAGTCAGATCAATCATGCTACACTTGCAGCGTTTGCCACACACCATGAATCACGGGAGAAATATAATGAAATTGCTGATGATTATCTGGATGAACGAATTGATGGAAAGCACAAAATAGATGTCATGTTAGGGGGAGGGACCTCCTACTTCTCTAGAAATGACCGTAATTTAGTTGAAGAGTTTATAAAAAATGGTTTTGGTTTTGCTACGAATTCAATCGAACTTTTAGCAGATCGGAACGAGAAATTGTTAGGATTATTTGCACCAATGGAACTTCCAAAACACCTCGATCGCTATGCAACAACGGTACCTTCTCTTTCGCAAATGACCAATGCTGCACTTACCCGCTTGCAGCAAAACCAAAATGGTTTTTTTCTTTTGGTAGAGGGAAGCCAAATTGATTGGGCGGGGCATGACAATGATATCGTTGGAGCCATGAGCGAGCTTAAAGACTTTGAAGCAGCGTTTCATGTGGCCATACAATTTGCAAGAAAACGGGAGGATACCATCGTGATTGCAACAGCAGATCACTCCACTGGCGGAATGAGTATCGATCGAAATGTTAATTATAAATGGAATCCATCGATAATCAGATCCGTCAAATCAACCCCTTCTGTGATTGCAGCAGACTTGCATGAAACAAAAGAATTATCAAAAATCACACGTCACATGCACCTATCTCTTCATCTAGAAGACTTGAAAACCATCCAATCTACATTAGAAATGGAAGTAGAAGATACCAGACAGGCCCTCATTGACATTATCAATGACTATTCCAGTACAGGCTGGACGACAAAAGGTCATACCGGTGAGGATGTCCCCATCTACGCATATGGCTTGAATAGACATATGTTTAGTGGAAGAATGGAAAATAGTGATATCGCTAGGCTTCTGTTTGAAATGATTGATTAAGATATTTTCCAGGGTTTCCATGGGGACGGTTCTGGTGGTCATCATAAAAATATAAAAGCCAGGAGAGCCGTCCCAATTGTAATTCATTGTAATTAACTTATGATAAAAAAAGTTATCATCTGCTATTTTTATAACACTCCCTATAACCTCGCCCACTGTTTCGACTGTAGATATGCGCTTCCCATTCGTGTCCTTTTTTGCAAATCTACCAGACTTTCTTATCTGCTCCTGGTGTTACTAGATCTAATATTAAAGATTTGTTTTTAGTTGGATGCCACTCTCCGGCTAAGGCTGGATTGATTGTAGCTATGGAAGTTACCAGTGTAGCTTTTTGACCAGCACAAACGGGACTCCCATGACATTTAATTCTTGTATAAACTGGGGCTTGCCAAGATTGGTCGTATTTACATCTCCACCATATGTATAAGTGAGAAGATGAAGGTACGTGCTCAGGGAGTAATGCGCCATTCTTGGTTAGATCCCATTCCACTGCTAACTCCGGATTATTTTCTAATAGACTATTTTTACGATTTACAGGTGGTAACAGGTTTAGAATGTTGAGCTTATCCTTTTTTATATCAATGTTTTTGAGTGTTTCAAGTTTCATTAAATGTTCTTGTGAGAGCTCAAAGTTTGTCCCAATATAGTTTTTTAAATTTAATACACAACTTTTTAATGAAGTGTCATCTTTATGTTGGTATTCAATTACTTTTACTATAGGACTTACCTGTAGGGGTGGTAACCCATTTTCACGAATTCTGACAAGATTGATAGATTAATTGATGGAATATATAAATATCCACCGCACTATTTTTAAAGAAGCTAAAATTGTGATCTAACTTTGTATCAGGGAATATGCGGCTTAGATAATAATATAAACAAAGTTCTGGAAATGATATTTTAAATCCTTTTTTACATTTTGGACATCCCGTACCAGTAACCCTATGGTTTGGTGTTGTTTCCCACTCATGTCCTCTATCACAAATCCACCAATATTTTTTATTTGAATAAGCATGTATTTCAAATGGAGATAAATTACCATTTTTTTTAGGGTGCCATTCTTTTGAAATCTCTCGAGCAATAGTCATGAGACAATTTTCCTTAGTTACGACCTTTCCAGCACACTTTGGACAACCATTACCATTTTTCGATTGCTAATAGTTGATTCCCATTCGTAGGAACAAACTATACAGCACCACCATCCTTTTTTTGTTGACCCTGGAGTGATGTCATTTGGAGTAAGTGGTTTATTAAGGTATGTATGCCACTCTTCACTAAGTACAGGATAAAGAATGGCTAATGTTTCGGTTATTTTTCCCGCACAAATGGGAAAGCCGGATCTAGTTCTAGTATTTGGGGAGGCATTCCAAATATGATTAGAGTTTGATGGGCATCTCCACCAAAATTCCTTATTTGATTTTGGAAATACTTTGTCTGGTGTGATCTGTCCATTTAAATCTTCATGCCATTGATTTGCCATCTCCGGGTATAAATAAGAAAGCTTTTTTCTATAGTTGGTAACTTAGGCATTTTCCCACTCCTTTTAAATTGGTATAGGTAAATATTCAATTAAATGAGGTAGATTTCCTTTTCTACTAATCTTTTTTAATTGCACACATTAGGGACGGTTTTGCTGGCTTTTTTTCTTCCTGTTTCTTAGTAAATAAGAATTATCAATTATGGTAGCGATGACGAAAAATGTAGGAAGAATTAATCATTGGACTGTTCAGCTGGGGAAGATCTCGTAAGAACCATCCCTATGACACATGAATATTCTCCTTACGAACATCATATATATTACCGACTTCTATAAAAGCTATAAAAAAGGTTGACTTATTAATCTATTATCTAAAATATTGGATTTTTGTTATTTTTTGTATTATATAATAAATAGGTTGTTCTTTATGTAGAATGATATATGCGTTAAAACAAATATCCTTGGAGAAAGAAGCCGATTTATGAAAATATTTTATAAATTTCTTTTTATCCTTTTATCACTTCTGATTTTATCCCTAGTCTATATCCACTATCCTTCTACTACAAAAGACGATATCACCATACAACGAAAAGAAGCTCCGATTACTAAAGATATTATCGAAACAAATCTGCCAAGGATTGATGAAGGTGATTGTGTGGAGGAGGCTATTAACAAGGAAACGAACGCTAATCAAAACGGGTGGGTTTTAATTTGGCAAGATGAATTCGAAAACAACTGCCTAGATTCCAGCAAGTGGAATGTAGAAGATTGGGCTGCTGAGAAAAATAATGAACTCCAATACTACTCGCCCAAAAATGTAAAAGTCGAAGATGGAGTGTTAAAGTTAATCAGCAAAAAGGAACAATTTAAAGGTAAGGATTACACATCTGGGGCTGTCTATACACAAGGGAAATTTGACTTTTTATATGGAAAAGCAGAAATGAGGGCTAAGCTTCCTGCTGGTCAAGGGATGTTTCCAGCATTTTGGATGATGACAGATAAGGAAAACACGTGGCTTCCAGAAATCGACATTATGGAAATGCTTGGTCACCTGCCTGATCAAGTTTGGATGGTTTCGCATTGGCTAGGGGAGGACGGAAAGTTAAAAAGTGTTTCTGACACCTTTAAAGGTCCAGATTTCACCAAAGATTTTCATACTTTTGGTATCGTATGGACCCCAGATTCCATTACGTGGTTCATCGACGATCTGGAGAGATTCACAATAAGTAAGAATATTCCAAGTGAAAGTATGTATTTATACCTAAATACAGCGGTTGGAGGGAACTGGCCAGGATCTCCAGACCAAGCGACCGTATTTCCAGTCAGTTTTGAAATAGACTATGTAAGGGTTTATAAGGGAAATGGAGAGTGAGGGTAATATTTTTTGAACAGTTGGTTCGTTGTTTCTTACAATTGAATGTGAATTAAAGTACAAAAAATACCCAAATTTTTTATCATCCTTCACAAAATCCTTTCATTAAAGTTGGAGGAAGGTTTTATGATGTTAACAATCACAATGACTCTTTTCTGCCTATTTATTTTATTCCATACCCTCTATATTTTTATTCCCCTTTATACAAGCAGAGAGAAAATGAGAGATTATCCAACAATAGAAAAGGGAATTAGCATTTTGATTCCTGCCTATAACGAGACAATTGTCATTGAAAACTGTCTGATGGGTATTCTCAATGTCAATTACACTAATTTAGAGATTCTGTTTATCAATGACGGCTCTACCGATGACACCCTTGAAACTTTTCACAAACACCTTAAGCTTGCGAAAACATCAAGGCTTAAGGAGGGGGTGCTGAAATATGAAGAAGTAAGGGAAATTTACCAATCGCAAATCTATCCTTATATTTGGGTGATTGATAAAGAAAACGGTGGAAAGGCCGATGCACTTAATGCCGGAATAGACTTTGCCAAGAATGAAATCGTGATTACCTTAGATGCCGACAGTATTCTCGAGCCCAACTCATTAAATGAAATGAACCTAACGTTTACAGATGACTCTGTTGTAGCTGCAGGTGGATTGGTGAATATAGTGCAAGGATTTAAACGTAATGAACAGAAATTTGCCCCTAGTTTTAAACTGCCTGGCCTTATTCGCTATCAGGTCGTTCAATATTTGAGCGCGTTTTATTTACATAAAACCACCCAATCAAGGATTGGATCGATTACGGTCATAGCTGGGGCTTTCGGTGCTTTTCAAAGAAGTATACTAATTCAAGCAAAAGGCTACAGAAAAACGGTCGGTGAAGATATGGACATTACACTAAGGATACAAGAATTAATAGGGACCGTTTTGAAAGGGAAAAGGATTGTTTTTGTACCTGAAGCCGTTTGTTATACAGAATGTCCTGCAAGCTTTAAGAATTTATACAGGCAGCGAATACGTTGGCAAAAAGCGTTTGTAGACTGCGTCATTACCTACCGCAAGTCATTTTTTCGGAAAATGAATTTCAAAGTATCAACCTACTTATTAGTAGATTCATTTTTACTTGGAACTGTGTCCGCCTATCCAACCCTAATGGTTCCCGTCATCGTTATTGCCACAATGAACCATTTGAAACTATCCCTCATTCTACTACTCATGTCGATCGTATTAGCCATTATGCAAGATATCGCCACGTTATTAGTTTCCAGAAGATTTGGTCATCTTTATTGTTTTAGGGATTATATTTCGGTGCTTTTGTTTCTTCCAATTGAAGTCATCCTCTATCGAGTGACAGGCTTGTTTTTTGTAACGGTTGGGACCATTCTCTATTTCTTTGATAAAGATGGATGGAGCCGTTCAGAGAGAATTGGACAGCCAATTATGCTTGATATGGGGGTGAAAGCAGGCGTTAAAGATACACTCGGGGGGTAAGGAAATGAAAAAATACGCCATCTCCAATTTCTTATTTACCATGCTTTTCATAGTTATTTTCGGCCCTCTTTGTTATTTACTTTACGATTATGTTCTTAACTTCGCTCTGCCGCCTGCCGCAGCCAAACAGTCATTAAGTGATATGAACACAGATTTGATTTCTATTAACCGTGATTTCTCATCTTCTGAGAAATATGCTGACAAAGTACCAGTCCTCATGTATCACCAAATTATTCCGAAGGACCAGTTAAAGAAACAGCATTTTACAGAAGATGGCGAAATTAATGAAATGGTCGTGACACTCGAAGAGTTTACCGGGCAAATGAACTATTTGAAGGAACAAGATTATACGGTTTTATCGTTAAAAGAATTTGAAGGGTTTATGACCAACCAGAAAAAGGTTCCAGCCAAAAGTGTCCTGATTACATTTGATGACGGATTTAAAAATGTGTTTGAATTTGCTTATCCTGTTTTAAAAAAGCATGATTTTTATGCTGTTCATTTCATCATTACGGGACTCATTACAGATAGAACCGTTGATTATGACTCTGCCTTTCTCCAATATGCCAGTATTGCTGAATTGAAAGAAGCAAGTGATGTCTTTGATTATGGAAACCATACACACTCCTTCCACCATAGGAATGATGAGGGAGTGTCCTACGTAGAAGCCTATGATTGGGTGGACGTAAAAGAGAATCTTACCAAAGCAAATGAATGGTTAGGTCATTCAGAAGCCTTTGCAGCACCATATGGAGAGTACGATACCATCACGTTAGATATATTAAAAGAGTTGGAAATTAAAATAGCCTTTACCGTCCAGCCTGGTTACGCAGATCCATCTCAGCACATCCTGGAAATCCCTCGATTTGGAATCTATCCATTTTATACGATAGAGGATTTTAGGTACATTCTTGAACATTAGGGTGTTCCATGGGGACGGTTCTAATGGTTTTTTTGCGGAATGTGATCATTGAACCCTCCTTTGGCAGTCTTGATTTATTACAGCATCTTTCGATGCTTCACTTCAGTTTTATCTATAGATAGAAATAAGAGTTGGAAATCCCGTATGGGATTTCTTTAGGTTTTGCCTATTTACTTTGAGATGTTTATAAAGAGTGAAAACAGATTTCGGCAATTTTTTCAATAAAACTGGTCACGGAGCTTGTCTTTAAAGGAGTTAAGCCTTATTTAATCAATCGATTGTGTAAAAGCAATTAACAAGTTTATTGTAATTTTATGCAGTATTTTAGAGAATCCGATCATCTCATAGGATTTGGCTGGATAATTAATAAAATCCACCCTATTTACCGACAAATATTACGCAAGAACAAGAGAGAAAGCTATTAATAATGGAGTTTATATCACTTTTACACAAACGTTTGATTACCACTCCATTTTGGAAGAACCCGTTGTTAATTGTAGAAAGCCATTTTTATTGGGTTTTTTTGAGATATTCTAGAATAAAGTAAAACATTTCCTCGACAAGAGATTTTCTTGAAATGAGGATAAAGTGCGTTTTTCAAGAGGGTTTGTAGGACTTTTAATCAAACGATTAGTTGAGAAGAATTATAATATCTTTTTTTGTCGAGGGGCCAGGAGAAGTTTTAAGTGATATTACTAGATTACTGGGGGATATGGGAGAAAAATCAAACAGTATACCACGGCAGCAATCCGGATAGAAATCCAAATGTTATCTATGCTCATTCTACAAGGAACCGAGTGAAAGGTAGATGGCCTATTCTCTATAGTGTATAACATTAAAATAAATTTAAAGTTACGAAAGGGAAACATCAAAATGAAAAATGAAATTAACTTAGATAGTCCTTAATGAAAAGGGATTTGTAAGATTAGCAGGGAAGTTTGATTTCATGGTGTCGGTTCTGATGGCTTTTTTTATCTTCTGGGTTTTTAGTAATAAGAATTCATAATTTTGGTAGCAATCACGAAAAGTGTGATGGCAGCGATAATTTGGGTGATTCAATTGGAGATGAACCAGAAGAACCGTCCCCATGGAATTCCCATGGAATTACGATTTTATTATTAATGAAATAAAAAAGGTTTGACCTAAATAATTGGTCAAACCCTTATCTTTTTTGAATATTTATCTTACCATGTCCAATTGATGTCTAATCTAGAGTTAGTGCCTAGAGTTTAAGGGATATACCATCAGCCTTGAAAGATACTTTGTAATTTCCTTTTTTTCTTTCTAATTACTTTGAATGTTTTCCTTCTCATTTTTCCATCTATAAATGGATAAATCATTAGAGGCAAACCTGGGACAATGGATACAAAAGTTAACGCAAGCCAATAGCTTTTCTGAGCAAGGAAATAGATAATTGAAGCAGGTAAAAGTGGATAAAATAATCCCACCTTAATGGTTGCCTTGTACTTGCCCGGATTTTCTGCATTTACTGTGTATGTACTATTGATTTGCTGTCCTTTTGAAAGAGTGACTTTTTTATGACTCAATTCAATTTGCTTGTCATTAGAAGTAATAACTCCTATTAATGGAAAGATGCTTTCATTCTTTATCTCTGATAATGGTCGAGTAACGGAGTCGCCCACCTTGAGTATACCAACATCACTGCCCATTAATACTCCTTGGCTTTGTTCAGATACTTCATAAACTTGATTTAATGTATGACCAGAAGTGATCATTGTACCACCAACAATAATAGAAATCGATAATCCTCCGATAAAATAGATGAGATGCAGCTCCATTCCATTACTTTTATTATTCTTCTTGCGTTTTTGTCCAGGCATTAATTCACTAATAGCAATAATAATGCCAAGAATTAATGCAAAGCCAGGTAAAAGTAAAGGATTACTTTGATATTTTTCCATCCATAAGGATAAGTAACCTATTTTATTTAAAACAATTGGATTCTCGCCCATTTCAATTGCTCTTCCGGCAATCCATTTTCGCTCGATTGAGCCTGTATTATCTGATTCCTGATCTGAATATTTATTTGCATCGCCCTTGGTAATGAAGCCTTCCTCTGCATTTCCACCTATTACTCGATGAGCAATCCAACCTTTTGTAGCGAGACTTCCTTCTTCGGCTTTAAAAAATACAATATCTCCTTCATGGATCTCCTCATCTTGGTTAAGATTATCAATAATCACCATGTCGCCGCGTTCCCAAACTGGGTACATACTATTTGAACGAATGACTGTAAGAAGGACAGGTTTCTTGGTAATAGCTGAACCAACGGCGGCAATTAATGTACATAAAATAACAGAAGCTAGTAGTAAATTGAGAATTTTAGATATCGCTTTCATAGAATTCCTCCTCACCTTTCATTTTATTGTAAATAGCTATTAGAATAAGCCATCTAAAGTAGAATTCAGCTGGTACAAAAGTATACCTTTTTTTAACTAAAAGTAGCATGACAGGGGTTAAAAAAGAGACCATGGAACTAGCAAATAGTAGATTAGAAGAGTAGACAAACGTTCTTCAAAAAGCACACTTACGAGTGACGAATAGAAACTAATAACCACCTATACTTAGATTATCAACCAGGCTAACAAGCCGGAAAAATTAAAGGAGGATTTTAAAATGAAAATGAAAAAAGGATTATTATTGGTAGTGCTACTACTTGCTATGTCAAGTGTGATGGCAGCGATGTCTTACAACAAGGCAACTGTAACAAATGCTTCAGAATTGAAAATCGTTAACACGGATAAAGCGCTCGTAACTCTTCAAGCTGATGCACCTTGGTCATGGGAAAATAAAATTGGAGCAAAAGATAAGACAACTATTATGAAAGATGGCGAGCTTTTCTTCCAATTCGGTAAAGGTATTAATGGAGGTACTGGCGCAGCTGAATTCCACGGACTTCAACCTAACAGTGAATACCAATGGAACCATGTGTTTACTGTAAGAAACAAATCAGCTGAAACAGTAAAAGTAACAGTTCGTGCAACAGGTGATCTTGCAGATTATATTACTTTTGGTGTATCACACAACCCAAGAACCGGAAATGATCCTACTTGGGGAACAAAAGGACAAGCACTCGTATTTGATAACGTTACTCCAGAAGTAAATTCTGGACAAACAAACATTAGAAATGTTGCAGTGAAAATTAATATTCCAAGCGGAGTTAATGTTTCACCAAAAGACGTATTAGGATCAATTGTTGTTGAAACTGAAGCAAAATAAGAAATAAATTGATAAGGAAGAGTTAATGGGCAGCCATTATTCTTCCTTTTTTTATTTTTAACTTATTATTTATGAATTACTGAGTGACCATTTTTCGCTAAATGAAAAGAATAAGTTGTTCTTTATTAAGAAAAAAACCTATTGCTTTGTTCGTTACTGTTCGTTATAATTTAAGTGTGTTCAATATATCGAACAAAATAGAGTATAAGGTTGGGATTGTTTTGAAAATGAAGGCACTGTTAATTGGAGTGACAATCATTTTAGTCGTTTTTTTATCACAAAAGGTAACAAGCTATACAGAGGCTGTGGTTAAAAGTGATACTAGTATAAAAATAACAGATCCAGAAAATGCACTTATAGCGGCAATTGCAAAAAATAGTGTAATAGTTACTCCAGGGAAAACGAGTGAATTTTTAATAAACATATCTAATCGGGGCTCATCCTCTATCCAATTAGAAGGAGAAACGGTTACGATAGATGGATTTACTTATACATACGATGATACATCATTTAGGAATGGTGAAAATATGCCGTTCCTAGTAAAAGTAGAATCAAATTTCCAATCAAACAATACTCAACAATCTCAAACAGTTCAGCTCCCCCTCCACTTCAAATGGGAAACGGGAGAAGCGACAATCCCTGTAGATATCGAAATCGCTATTCAATAAAATAATAATAGAACGGAAGTGAAATATATGAAGAGGGCAAATGAGTCCAAGTTGAAGCGGTTGTTTTTATCGACGAAGGTTGCTATTTTAATAGGTTGTTTATTAATTGTTTCCTTATATGTTGCGGTTACGTCTTTCCTGCAGCCATCAAATCAAAGTCAAACAACAATTGAAAATACTCTCCAACAGAAAACAGCATTCTCCTATCTTGTTAACGTACAACCTAGTGAATTGTATCCGCAAGGAGGGCTCATTGAACCGGATTCTATTATTTTTGAGAAGGTTACGAAAGAGATTCTAACGACCATCCAAACATCGATTACATCAGAGCAAGACATCAAAGTAGAAGGAAGTTTTCACCCTATCCTCACGATTGAAGCAGGAGAGTTCTGGGAGAAGGAGATTCCTTTAAGCCAAAAGCAACCCTTCCAATTTGAAGGGAAAGAGTATAACTTAATAGATCATACTTTTTCTATCAATATTAATGAAATCAAGGAACTTATCAAACGAGTCGAAGATGAGATAATCGTTAGCCCGAATAACTATTTATTAAAAGTGAATCCAAATATAACCGGAACAATCTTGTATGAAGGGAGAGAGGTTCCTCTTAATGGGGGGGAAGAACTCGTTTTTGATTATGGTTATAACAAAATTCAATTGGCGAGTGAAAAGGAATATAAAACTGAAACCCCGTTCAAAAGTCAAAATACAATAGAGAATCCTTACAACTTACTAGGCTTTCCTGTGCCTGCTTTTCATGCAAAAGTGATTTCGATTATTGTTTCCATTTGTCTTATCATGTTCCTTCTTTTTCTATTAGAGCGTCTTAAAGAACGGAAATTGGCAGGGACTTCAGAAGCGCAAAAAATTGATAAAAAATATGCTTCCCGTTTGGTTACCGTTTCAAAGAAGTTCGATCTTATAAACAAATCAATTCTCATACTAGAATCATTTACTGCCTTGACTCAAGTGGCGGATGAAAAGGAACTTCCAATCTTTCGTTATGAAGATAAAAGTAAAGAGAAAATTGTCTATTTTATTATTGACCTCGATTACATCTTTAGCTTTGAAGCGAACAATGTGGTAGATACGAGTAGTAACACGCAAATTGGAAGTGACGTCTCCTATGGATAAAATCAGTGGCTTCTTATTAAATAAGCAGACTGGAAAATTAAAGTTAATCCTTTTATATCGTTATTTTTCTATGATCATTACATCCCTTTTCTACTTATTTGGACAACATTCTACATCAATGCTAATCAATGCTGGTGTTATAGGGTCACTTTTAATTGCGGCATTTCTGGTAAAAGATTTATTGATAAAAAATGAGGATCATCCAAGTGTCATAAGGTGGATTGTCATTGCAGAAACAGTCGGAATCACCTTACTGCTTTTACCAACGGGGGGAATTGAGAGTCCATTTATTTGGTATGCGATGAATCCCACTTTAATAGCGGCTAGTTATCTATCAGGAATGTTTTGCTGGGCCCTACTCGTTTCCTATATGACTGCGTCATTGTTATTATCGAATACTTTTTTTATGAATCAATCGGTTCGTTACATCGATATACTTAACCAGAATTCCTATTTATTTTTAGTGCTCATGTTGATCACGATTGTTTTTCAGCTTTTTGCGAAATTAACAAATGAACTCCATTTGCAGGCTGTTACATTGGAGGAGCAAGGAAAGGAATTACTTCAAACCAATAAAAAGCTTATATTAACAAATGAGAAATCAAATGAAGCGATGGAACATATCATGTCTCTTTATCAAACCGTTGAGTTTTTCAGTGCGCAGGATAATGTCAAAACGCTTGTGAAAACGGTACTGGATTTCACTGGAAGATTAACAAAAACCCCGGCTTCTTTTTGCTGGTTAACAGCTGGAAACCAATACGCGCCGTTATTTTCTAGTAAGAATGAAGTGATGTCTGCTGAGCTCCAAACGCTGCTTGTCAAAAGTTGGTCGGAAGTGAAAGAGCGTAAAAATCCTGTCAGGATTGAATTACATGGAAAAATGTTTCAGTTAATTACTGTTCACTCAACGAAATACCACGGTTTTATCGGGATTGAAAAATCGGATGAGTTTTTTGATTCTGATGGCAGGCTGCTAAAATTCCTTGCTGACCTTTGCTCGGTAATGCTTGAGAGATTCTATCTGAAGGAAGCATCCGACCAATTTTTAATCGTAGAGGAACAAAATCGGATTGCCAATGAAATCCATGATAGTGTTTCACAGCGTGTGTTTGGGCTTGTATTTGGATTACACTCCTTAAAGAAGAAACTAGAACTATTACCTAAAGATCAACTGATTGATGAGATCCAGTTCCTTTCAAATTCAGCTAGTATGGCCATGAAGGAATTACGTTCCTCTATTTATCAACTAAGTACAAAGAAGCAGGGAGAAACCTTATTATTTTCTAAAATTGAGGGGTTTTTGGGTGATGTCGCACAATTAAATGATGTTACAGTGGTGACGGACCTTCAGGGTGATGAAGAGATAATTGCATACAAGTTAAAAAATGCTATTTATCGAATCGTATGTGAAGCTTGTGGGAATGCGCTAAGGCATGGGAAGTGTAAGAATATTAAGGTTTCCGTGCATATCACAAATAATGAGCTAATATTATCCGTTGTTGATGATGGAAATGGGTTTGAACCATCAGCTAGATTGGCAGAAAAGAACATTGGGATTGGAATTGGAAATATGAAAAATCTCATTTACTCATTTGGAGGAAAAATCACCTTTACTAGTAAATTAAATCAAGGAACGAGAGTGGATATCGTTATTCCATTTGCGGCACAAAATCAGGAGGTAGTAGGACTATGAGGATAATCATCATTGATGACCATCCGTTGGTAAGAAGAGGATTGGTAGATGTTCTGTCAATAGAGGAGCAATTTACCTTTTCAGGGGAAGCAATGAATGTCGATGAATCACTCAAATTGATACAAAACGTAAACCCAGAGCTTGCATTAGTGGATCTGCGTCTAGGCAATGAATGGGGGCTTGATGTAGTCGAAAAGGCAAAATCCAATGGTTCTAAGTGTAAATTTGTATTATTAACATCAGCCGCTACAAAAGAGGATTTCCTAAAAGCAAAGGAAGCACATATTGATGGCTTCATAAATAAATCCGCATTACCTGAGGAGCTTTTATATGCCATTAAACTCGTTAGTCAGGGAAGGAAGTACTATGATCCCACTATCTTAGACCTTATGATGGAAACAAGCAACGAGGCTATAAATAATGACCGTTTCGTTGAACAATTAACACCTAAAGAAGTTGAAGTGTTGAAGTTGTTAGGTATGGGTTTAACGAACCGCCAAATTGCCAATGAATTATTTGTCACTGAATATACAGTCAAGAAACACGTCAGTCAGGTCTTAGCAAAACTTGAACTTACTGACCGGACACAAGCTGCGCTATATGCAAATACAATGGGGATTGCTAAGTTTGTTGTGAACTAAATTTGGTGCCTGTCACCACTTAACAGCGGTTTTTATTTGGAACTAGGTGTTTGACCATTTTCATGACAAATCTCATAATCTGGTAGACTTCTAAGGTCTTCTTAGCATTTATTTTGGGGGCTTTACTTTCAGAATTTATAGGTATATAATTCAAGAAAAATAATACAATTTTATCCAGTGAACCCCTGCTCCTGAGTAGAGGGTTCGATTTATGTATATCAATTGATAAAAAGGAGCTAAACAGCCATGAATATATTAGTAACCGGCGGTGCAGGATACATAGGCTCACATACCTGCGTTGCTTTGCTTGAGGCAGGACATTCCGTCATTATTGCAGATAATCTTTGCAATAGTAAGCGTGAGACTGTTGAAACAATTATGCAAATCACCAATAAAGAAGTTACTTTTTACGAAGTGGATGTAACGAATTCAGAAGCAGTAGATGTTCTTTTTCGAAATCATAAGATTGATGGGGTTATTCATTTTGCAGGTCTTAAAGCGGTCGGTGAGTCAGTAGAAAAGCCACTAGATTATTATTATAACAACATTGTAAGCACTATGGTACTTGCCAAAGCGTGTCTTACATATAGTGTGAATAAATTTGTCTTTAGTTCATCTGCCACAGTATATGGGGATAATGAAGTACCTTTTGTGGAGACCATGAGGCTCTTACCAACAACTAACCCTTACGGTGAAACAAAAGCAATGTGTGAGCGAATCTTAACGGATATAGCCAAAGCCAATCCTTCTTTCTCGGTATCACTCCTTCGATATTTCAATCCAGTCGGAGCCCATGAGAGTGGGTTAATTGGTGAAGCACCGAATGGAATCCCGAATAATCTTATGCCTTATGTAACCCAAGTGGCAAAAGGGAAACTTGAGAAGTTAAGAGTCTTCGGAAATGATTATCCAACGGCGGACGGTACAGGAGTTCGTGATTATATCCATGTGTTGGATTTAGCTGAGGGTCATGTAGTAGCACTAGAAAAACTAACGGAAGGTGTTCATGTTTATAACTTGGGGACCGGTCAAGGTACTAGTGTATTAGAATTAGTAAAAGCTTTTGAAGAAGCTAACGGTATAGAAGTACCTTATGAAATCGTTGCTCGCAGAGCTGGTGATATTGCTTCCTTCTATGCGGATGCTTCAAAAGCAAAGAGAGAACTAGGTTGGAGTGCAAAACGAGATATAATTGCTATGTGCCGGGATTCATGGCGGTTTGAGAGCAATAATAAGACAGAGGGTTTTTAAATTTAAGAGCACAGTTCTTTAACTGTGCTCTATCTCATATTAATACCTGCTATAGCAATATAGTAAAGGTGCTGTTTATTTAGATGCCAACTTTTTCTTCCTTTATAAGATCTGGTAAAGAAAAAAACAAATAAAAAGGTACTGTTACTTTGAATGGATTATCCTTACATTGATACTTCGCAAACAAAATTCTGTGTCCAACCTCCTGCATCCAAATAACGATAAATAGCCTACAATAAATGGTCAATAAATAAAGAACCAACAATACTATCGCACTCCGCTTGATAATCAACGTATCTTATATGTTAAATTTTGTATATATTTTAAAACCTTTACGGTCACCTTTTAGGTCGATTGTGGCTCAATTTTCGGCTCACAATGTTCGTATTGAGAATTAACTCGACAACCAAGATTTTATAGCGGTTTTATACAATGTCCTTCACATTAGTTGAAAGCTTTTCACAAATAACATCCACCAATCTTTTCTGTGTACCGACGATTCCATTATCATTTGGCTAATCAAAATCATATTGTTCCTTTTTTAATTTCTGCTCCCAAAGAAATCTTTTTCTTTACTTGTTTATTTATTCTCATGTTCGGACAATCTTTATATGTATAAATCCATCATGAGGAGAGACCACATCAATGAATAAACTTATCAAAGATATCATCGAATGGGACGTTAGAAATTGGAGCAAATCCCTTAATTACTGGTTAGAGGAAACCAGTTTAGAATTAACCGATAGAAACGCACTAGAAATTGGTAGTAGAAACGGTGGACTATCACTTTGGTTGGCGAAACAAGGTTGTAAAGTTACTTGTAGTGATGTAAATGGTCCCTCTGAAAAAGCCAGACAAATTCATCAAAAACATGGAATTGAACACTTAGTTCAATATAAAGGCATAGATGCTACTAACATTCCATACGAAAATGATGTATTTGATATTGTTGTATTTAAATCAGTTCTCGGAGGAATTGGGCACAACAATAACAAGGATGCTCAATTTAAAGCAATCAATGAAATATATCGTGTTTTAAAACCGGGTGGCGAACTCTTTTTTGCCGAAAATCTAGTTGCTTCCCCCTTCCATTCATTTTTAAGAAAGCATTTTATTAGTTGGGGTGAAAATTGGCGATATCTTTCTATTCCAGAAATTGAAGAATTTTTAAATCCTTTTAGCCATAAACACTATTTCTCTACAGGCTTCCTTGCAGCATTAGGTCGGAATGAAAAACAACGAGACATTTTAGGGAAAATCGATAATTTATGTATAAATAAAATTACACCAAGTAAATGGAAATACATTGTTGTAGGACTCGCGAAAAAATAAATGGTAGTCGTCTTTTCTTTCAAATATGACATAAAAGATAGTTGAATTTTCATCTATCTTGTTGCACTAAACTGACCTTAGTGCAGTAAGCATCGTTTCATAAACATGTATAAAAATAAGTGTTTATACATGTTTAACCTTAAGTAATGATTCATAAAGAATAATAAACATACTGCCTAAACTTACATCAGTTAATTGCCAGATTTGAACTGAGTTATGTCAAAGTTTATTTAAAAATTTCTTCTAGCAACGAACCCTTTAGTTTATGTATTTTACAAACAGGATCGTGTCGTAATCATCACCAACAGCTAACCTTATTTGAGTCGTATCATCACCTTCCATGCTTCCCACCAAGATTTAACTGAAATGGACGAAGCGCCAATGGCCAACAAGACGATGAATGAAATCTTAGAAAAAATCAAGGGAACATCTGAGATCGTTTCCTTTATCAAACCAGTTTATAACTTCAAGGCTAGTGAAAAATATATACCTGGGGTTCTAGAAGACAGGAAAACCACCCTACGCCGTCGCAAGCAAAAGGGTGGCTCAGATAAAATATGAACATTGACAACTACTACCCTGACGGTAGAAGCTGCATGGAGAAGTGTTACTAGCACTTTTTTTTTAGTATATGTCCATCATACAAAAAAATTATTCCAAATGAGAAGGTATTCCAGCTGTGGGCAGCTGGGGGGACGGTTCTAATGGCTTTTTTCTCTTCGGGTTTATAGTAAATAAGAATTCTCAGGTATGATAGCTGTTATGAAAGATGTAGTCGGCAGTCATCATTTGGCCGTTAAAATGGGAAAGAACCGTAAGAACCGTCCCGATGTCACTCTAGTAGTTAAACAGCCTTGTTTTTCTTATTCGTTTTCTTTTGACTGCGTGCTTCCTCACTTTTTGTACGGTAATTGGCAACTTTCTCTTTGATTATTTCAGTGTCTTGTTTTTTTGACAGCATCTTAATGATTAAATCTTCTACTTTATAACTAACGGTCCGGTAAATGCCCATTTCAAGCCTCCTCTGTTAACCTATCATTTTTTTCGCAATATAAAATCTTCTGCCTAACCAAACGAATGCTAATGCTCCGACACCACCAACTGCCGCTTTTTGATTGTCGCTTTGCTGCTCCTCGTATTCCTTCAATCCTAATTCATAGTGATGTTGAAAGATGACTTCGCCGCTTTTGTATTTTGAAGGTAGGTTGTAGGAGTCGCCTGCCTTTCCTAAAGCAAGTCCTGCCGCACTTATTTGTTTAACCTCTGTATTGGATTCAAAACCTTCTTTGTACCAAGCAATGAATTTTTCATTTTCTAAATTAGGTTTCGTATATTTCAATATGGTAAACGCAGCTTCATATCCTTGTTTAAGATACTCGTCCTTTAGTTCTTGCTGGGCTGAATTGTATCCTTCCAGGTATGCATTTACAAATGCTTCTTCGATGTCTTTAGGAACATTGTTAACATCCTTTGTTCCGTCAGTGTAACCCAATTCCTTGTATTCTTTTTTCTTAGCTTCTACTCGCTCGGTAACCGCTTTATTAAAACCGCCTTCAAAGGACTGCTTTAATCCTGCATGGTTTATATAACTCGCTGGAATTTTGATAGCATCTTGTATTTGTCCTAGAGCATACCCATCACTGGTAGCCTTGGTTTTTTCACCGGTTATCTTCGTTTTTCCTTCATCGTACCCCTTGTTATAACCCGTAGCATATCCTACTTTATATGCCTCTGAACCTGTTGAAGCAACATTATTACTTGTGACTTCTTGATATCCATCGTTCACCCCATTTGGATATCCTGCTTGTTCACCACTCGCTAGGTCTTGTTCCTCTTGTTTATGCTGAATTTGTTCAGCACTATTATTTATCTTTGTCTTATCGTATCCACTAGGGACTTCACATGGTATCCCATCGTCAACGACACCATTTCCCCAACCGTCCAAATTTTCTGGGTCATTCGTTGCGGAATATCCTTTTTTATTCCAATACTCAACGACTTCATCATAACTAGCGAAATCTGTACAATCTTTTTCGGTATTAACGATGGTAGCCCCGCTGCTTGTTGAACTTCCACCTCCGTTATGATAGTGATAGCCTGTGCAAAGACCTTTGGCTTTTGATTTCTCACTACAATTGTGTCCACCGCTAGAATCTGTTCTCCCAGAATGTGCTGAGGCAAACGTTCCGAATAGCAACAAAAATAATAAAGTAAACAAAAATACTTTCTTTTCCATTTTCTCCCCCTGAATATCTATTATTCTTTTAAAAAAAGATTACCAAATAACAATTGCAAATTAGGTACATTTACATATTATTTAACTTAATAATAACAGTTTCCTTGGATTTACCAAATGGAGTATAAAGAAAAATATAAATGGTAGCAATTAAGAGTTTAAGGCTGAACAGATATCAATTCCAACCCAGTGGTAATAATCCCTATTAATGGTGGGGGATCGATTTGACATAAGAGGGGTTTGTCTAAAAGGAACTTGATGCAAAAATTGTTGAGACCTAGAGGAACAAACAAACCCATTCTACGACAAAAAACTTCCTGGGAAATATTCAAAAATCTTATATTAAAAGGGATTAGAGTAAATATAATCAATCGTTTGATTATATTTTTTTATAAGAAATTTAGTCGAAATGACAATTATTACGGCAGGAGAGCGGGTTAACATTACATCCCCAGAAAGTTTTAGCTATTCCCCTAGTAATTATAAAGTAGATATTCTAAATAAAATGAACTCCCGGGTCTTCACTCGGGAGTTTTTTATGGCAGGGGGTGTTTAATAGCATTTAAAGAACGCCCTACACTTGGGTTTGGATTAGCGTTTATCGATCATCCTGACCATCATTATCGTCATCATCAAATTCAACTCTTGTTACTTCACCTGTTTGGGCATCAACCCGAACGTCTGCTTCGCCACGATTAGACTGAATTTCAAATTTAAATTCTAGTCTGCCATGTTCCATTTCTTTTTCAACTTCTGCGACTGTTCCATTAACTTTGTTAAGTGCTATTTTTGCTGCCTCATCAATCGATAAGTTTGTGCCAGTAGTGGACTGACTAGAGGAATTGTGGCTAGAATCGTCTGTCTCCACTTTAAAGAAGGTTTTGCCATGCTTGGTTTCCAACTCAATTTCTTGTCCTGCGGAAATTGCAGGTAAGTAATGTTGATCTACAATAGTAGAAGTATTTTTGTCATCTGGATGAATAGAATCATCTGGCTGGGTCCCACCTTTTGAAGCCCCGACAGCAGCCGCACCGCCAAAAATTAATAATGCTGATAAACTACCAATAATCATCTTCTTTTTCATTTTTATTTCCTCCCTGTTTCTGATTTTTTCTACACTTTCAATATATCCAACGAAAATGAGAATAAAAGGATAGAATCATTAGAAATAAATGAGACAATGGGGACGGTTCTAGTGGCAACACTAACCATTAAAAAAAACCGTGAGAACCGTCCCTATGGACACCTATTGGCATGGTCGGATGAAATTGCCAAATCCTTAAACCTTGTTTAAGTATTCAGTTTCTCTTGATATACTATATTTATAGATAGGATAAAGGGATTACTTGAAACTAGAAGGTGGGAAAGTTATATGATAAAGAAAGTTTTCACCATTTTGGCTGCTTTGGTGCTTTTTTTGCAAAGTGCACCACAAGGGTTATCATGGGTTGTCAGCGAGGTACAAGCAGAAGAGGTACCAGCAGGATATATTGGCATCTATTCTCCAGAAGACCTGAATAAGGTTCGAAATAATTTAGCAGGCAGCTATATTTTAATGAACGACCTTGATTTGAGTGCTGCTAATTGGGAGCCAATTGGTAATAAAAGTACCCCCTTTAAGGGGATTTTTGATGGTAATGGCCATAAAATAGCAGGGATGAAAATTGCGATAACCTCTGGCCAGGATGTTTATGCCGGACTGTTTGGGTACGTAAATAAGGGACAAATTAAAAACCTGGGAATGGTGGCTAGTTCCGTAAAGGTAGAGAATAATTCTTTGGATTCCACTACTGCTAAGGCGTATGCCGGTTCGATTGCTGGGTATGCAGACAATTATGCCACGATTAGCAACTCCTATAATACCGGCAATGTTGAAGCTACATCACTATTCGCATCATATGCTGGCGGTTTAGCCGGATTTGCCAGGTATTCTACGATTCAAAACAGTTATAACACTGGAGATGTGAATGCAGAGGATGCAGGAGGTATCGTAGGTGGTGTCGAATATGACCCATCTAAAATAACAGACAGCTATAATGACGGAAATGTGACTGGCACAAGCAGTGCAGGTGGGATTACAGCCTTTTTCTCTGGTTCAGAAATCAGCAATTCCTATAACACGGGAGATATAACCGGATATTCTACTACTGGGGGGATTGCAGCCTATGGAATATCTGCTGTCATCAAAAACACTGAGAACACAGGTAATATAAAGGGTTATTACGAGACGGGCGGCATCATTGGAGAGTTTAACGAAACGTCAGTGGATAGTTCGCATAACAGTGGAACCGTTACTGCCACAGGCACATCCTTAGGAATAGCAGGGGGGATTGCAGGGTCGCTGACGACTGGAGTGATCACGTCTAGTTATAATGTAGGATTGATTAAATCAGAATCAAATGCAGGCGGGATTAGTGGAACAATATCTAAATCTACTATTATGAAAAGCTATAATTCAGGTTCTATCGAAGCAGGGTCAAGGGGCGGAGGAATTCTCGCAAGCATTTACTCTAGTTCAAAGGTCAGCAATACGTTTAATATAGGCGATATTACAGGTGGCTACGCAAGAGGCGGGATTGCAAGCAGTAATGCCGGAACAATCGAAAACTCCTATAATGCCGGTTTGGTTAAGGGCAGCGCATCTAGGGCAGGCGGTATTGTTGGAGAAAATACAGGAATGATTATAAACAGCTATTATTGGGATCAGCAAAGTAAGGGCGCTGGCAGCGGTGACGAAACCGGTACATTGAAAAAAACGGCAGAAGAAATGAGCTCGCCGAATACGTTTGTAGGTTTTGATTTTATTACCGTTTGGACCATTGATGGAAATGAAGATTATAAGCTTCCTAAACTACTTGCTGCTCCCTTTTCTGGAGTAGAAAAAAATATAGGAATTGCTTTAAAATCTCCGCCGCAAAAATTGACCTATTTGGATGGGGAAGAATTGGATGTAACCGGTGCGGTGATTACGGTTACTTCAAACTTCTTTAATAAATCAGATGTTGTAGTAACCCCGGATATGATTAGCGGGTATAATAAAAATCATATTGGCAGTCAAACGGTAACCATTACCTATCAAGGCTTTAACACTTCATTTAGTGTGAATGTAAAAGACGTTACGCCGCCGTTAAAGCCGGCAGTGTATGAAGTCAATGAAAATGATTACTATTTATATGGAAATGCAGAGCCTAATTCTATCATTGAGGTATGGAAAAACGGTTCCATTATTGGAAGAAATAATGCCGAAGATACAGCTGGCTATTTTGATGTGTATATCGGTGAACAGGCTGCTTGGACAGAACTCATTGTGACTGCAAAAGACGGAGCGGGAAATGTGAGTGAAGGTACAAAAGTGGTTGTAATAGATATCACGGCACCGGCTAAGCCAACCGTAAATGAAGTTACGGACCAGTCTGTGGATGTAACCGGTACAGCTGAGAAGGATGCAACAATAAATGTCCTCGTCAATGGTTCGGACAAATATACTGGAGCAGCGGGTACGGATGGCCAGTTTACAGTGGCAATCCCTGTACAACAAGCAGGGACCAAAATGGTCATAACGGCTACTGATAAAGCAGGGCATGTAAGTGATGGGACAAGTGTTACTGTAAAAGATGTATCCGCACCTGTAAGACCTACCGTCAATGAGGTCACGGATCAATCAACCGTTGTGACAGGGACCACGGAGCCTGGGGCGGTTGTGTATGTTTATTTTAGTCAAGATACGCTTGGGTCTGCCACAGCGAAGGAGGATGGATCGTTCACCATCTCCATCCCAGTTCAGCAAGCAGGAAGGACGTTATATGTTTATGCTGTGGACAAAGCAGGAAATAGCAGCGATAGTACAGGTGTCCTTGTCAAAGATGTAACAGCTCCAGGAAAACCAGTTGTACACGAGCTTACTGATCGTGAGTGGACGTTGACTGGAACGATAGAACCTTTATCAACCGTCATTGTAAAAGTGTCGGATAAAGAAATTCATCGACAATTTTTAGGGATTGATGAGACGTTTTCCATCTATCTTCCTTCTAGCTTTCCAGCGGGAACAACGGTGGAAGTGTATGCCGAGGATCTTGACGGCAATGTGAGTGAAGCTTCGAAAATCGTGGTAACGTCAAAATTCCAAGAGTTAATTGGAAGTAATCGATATTCTACGGCCGTTAAGGTTTCACAGGAAGGCTGGGATACAGCAAACACCGTATTGTTAGTCAACGGGTTTGCGATTGTGGATGGATTAACGGCGACACCATTGGCAACGGCGAAGGAGGCTCCGATTCTATTGACAGCAGCCGATTCGATTCCGCAGTCAACCATGGATGAAATCACACGCTTAAAGGCGAAAGAAATTATTTTAATCGGTGGTAAAGGAGTTATTACTCCAAAAGTGGAGAGTGAATTAGTCGCGAAGGGCTATAAAGTCACTCGGATTGGCGGTCAGAACCGAAAAGATACTTCGCTGTTAATCGCAAAGGAACTCGATAAATTGGTGGATGTCAGCACGATTTATGTAGCGTACGGCTGGGGTGAACCGGATGCGTTATCGATTGCCGCACAGGCAGGCTTGAAAAAGCAGCCTATTATTCTGGCAGATAAGGCGGCTGTGCCGGCAGAAACGTTTGAATGGCTGAGAATGGAATCCTTGTCCGATGCTTATTTTATTGGTGGAGACGGGGTTGTGGCACCTTCGATTGTGAGCGAAATTGACAGGATCACGTCTGGAAATGTCTCCGCAAATCGAATAAGCGGCCAGAATCGCCACGAAACGAATGCTAAGGTCATCAGCAAATTTTATCCTGATGCAGAACTAAGAAGTATTCTCTTAGCCAAGTCAGAAACAGCTAGTTTAGTAGATGCGTTGGCAGCGGGACCGTTAGCGGCAAAACTTGGCTCGCCCGTCCTATTAGTTTCTTCTTATGTAGGACTGGTACCAGCCCAGAGGCAAGTCTTGGCTAGTAAACACTCAAAATACGTTCACCAAATCGGCGGAGGGGTTAATCCGGAGGCTGTGAGTGAGGTAATGCAGAGATAATGGACTAGGGGCTCCTCTTTTTTCTGAAGAGGGGCTTTTTGGGTTAGCAGATAGAAACACCATTTCGGCAGATAGGACGGGGTTGCTAAAAAAGTTATCTTAAATTGCTAACATTAGTAGAACAGAACCAACACATGGAACGTGTTGGTTCTTATATTTATTTAATGAAATAGATGAAGCTTACGAAGATGTTTATGAAGCTTTAGAAATAAATCCAAATAGTGAGCTAGCTAAAGATGTTCTAGAACTTTTAAATAATGTAGGTGATGAGTAATAAGCAAGAGATATTAAAAGAGATATGTCGTTATTAGGATAAAATGTGGTATGTAAAAGCTATTAGTAATTGTGAAACCCTCTGAAACACATATAAAAGTTAAAACTATTCCATTAAACCTTGCTAATAAAAAGGACCGGATATATTTATTACCGGTCCTAAGTTTTAACTCTACTGTGAAGGATGATCGGACTTAGAGTAAAGTAGTATTGAATATCATCCACTAAAAATAAATTTTAAATCGTAACCCTTATCGAGATATTTCCTCTGTAATTCAATATATTCATTATAAAATTTATTTACATCTTCTTCCGTGCAGCCATTATCAATAACTTCTCTCATTCTATTATTTACAAAGTTAAAGACTTCCTCGGTATCTTTTAAAACATCAGGTTTATTCTGTTCATATAATTTTAGTAAATTCTGTTGAATGGCTTCCAATTGTTGTGGTGTAGTAAAACCAGGCTCAATTCCATTAGCTTGCATATTAATTCTATCTAATAATATGGAAACGGGATGTTTGTGATCTTTAGGCAAGGTACTGTAATGATTTGTAAGATTCGATATTTGTTCCTTTAGAGTATCAATTTTATCAGTCAATATATTTTCAATTGAGTTGTCTGTTGCTGATACACTTCCATTATTAATCGGCTCCAAACGGTAATCTAATCGTAAATAACTTTTTACGATTTCTTTTACGATGGGGTAAGCATTCTTCACTATATCCACATCTCTAGCTCTCTCTATCCTTTTATCGCCGTGAAATAAATTGTTTCTCACTTTATTTAAGATGTACATTAAGTTTTCTAGTGCAATTTTCGGACTTCTATTTATATTTCGATTTAGTTTATTTTGTGCATCAGCAGTGTCTTCAATTTCTAAGTCCATATTTAAAAATTGTATAGGAGGACTAATCGTGTAGAAATAACGAACTTCTTCGTAAGCTAATATACTTGTAATGGTATCACTGTTAAATTCGTTAATAATCGACTTTATTTTTCTAAATTCACTGCCATCTCTTCTGCCATAAATAGCATTAAACGATATCCAAATACTAATAAATTGATCAAAGCTATCATTACTATCTACCGCTTTTTGATACCATCTTCTAGCAACGCCTATAAACTTTTCCATACTATCACCTCAATAAGTTATTGCATTCACGGTAATTATTATCTTTTCTCATTATGATTATTACTTCTACAGATAGTTATAATTTTCTGTTATTTTATAAAATGAAATTTCTGTAGTCCGATAGCTCCTGCATTAACTCGATATTTTAACTGCGTGCTTCGTATAAAAAAACCTTTAATTTAGTATAGAAAGATGGTTACTTAACAATAGAAATAATTAGTAACTGGAAAAAAATCCAAATCATTTTATTTTATTGTGGTAAAATTTTGCTGAAAGGACTTAGTTAATTAGGCCGTTTACTTTTGGTTCTAGTGGGAGTTAGAAGATGTACCTTTATAGAAAACGAAATAGTAAACTCTTTTCAAGATTGATTAAATGTAATGACAAATCGGGGGAAATATTATGAAAAAAACTATTATTTTATTTTTAACAATCTTATTAATCTCCAATATGCTACCTGTGAACAATGGATATGTAAAAGCGGAAGTAACAAATCCAATAATAGAAAATGTAAGTGTGGATAATAAAGTGGTAACAGCTGGGGATACCGTTAAGGTAAGTGTGAAATTAATAGATCCGGCAAGTGTAAACTATATTGATGCATGGTATATAGCGCCTGTTACAAAAAATGATATTCATATAAATCTAACCTATAATATTGGGACTGGTTTATATGAGGGAAATATACCAATTTATGCGGTTTCAGAATCAGGAGAGTACCATTTATCTAGGATGGTCTTTTATGGGGACAATAACATCATAGGTGATCTTCGTGAATCAGAATTATTTGTAAATGGAGATTTTTTGGTTACTGGAACAAATGGAGAAGATTTGCTTGAAAATGTCAGTGTGGAAAAATCGAAAGCAACGGCAGGAGATATTGTTAAGGTACGTGTAAAGCTAACTGGCTCAGTAGGGGTAAACTATATTGATGCCTGGTATAAAGCACCTATTACAAAAAATGATATTCATATAAATCTAACCTATAATATTGGGACTGGTTTATATGAGGGAAGTATTCCAATTTATGCTGTTTCAGAATCAGGAGAGTACCATTTGTCTCGAATGGCTTTTTATGGCGGAGGAAATATCACAGATCTTCACGGATCAGAATTATTTCAGCAGGGAAATTTCTCAGTTAGTGGTACAAGTGGGGAAGGTGTATTTGAAAGCATAAGTGTAAGCATGAAGGAAGCAACAGTTGGAGATGTAGTAGAATTTAATGTGAAGGTAAGAGAGAAAGGTGAAATAAATTACATTTCATTATGGGTTACATCACCTGTTTCATTTAAAACTATTTATATAGACCTATATTATAATAGTGAATCAGATTCATTTGTAGCAAGCCTGCCGATTGATTCCGAATCTGAATTAGGAGATTACAATATAAATCGGTTAACGATTTATTCATCGGGTGTTACCTATGACTATATCGATTATGAAAATAAACTTGAGAATGGGAAATTTACTGTTTTCTCAGAGGAAAACCCACCTACTTTTTCAAGTCTATCAGTAAGTAAAAATGAAGCAGGATCAGGGGAGTCTATTGATATCATTATTGGCGCAACTGATGATACGAATTTGAAATCAGCAACCGTTAATTATCTTTCACCTAGTCAATCAATCGTTTCTATTCCACTTCAATACGATGGGACTTATTTCAGAGGTGAATATTACGTTGATGATAATACTGAATTAGGAAACTGGACGGTTGATTCTGTTGAGATAAAAGATACAAATGAGAATATAACGATTGTAAAGGCAAGCAAGACAGATCTTACAGCAGGAAGTTTTTTTGTAAAAGATGTAAAAGCTCCAATGTCCCCAACAGTAAATGAAGTAACTAACCAGTCAACATCAGTTACAGGAAACGCTGAAGGTGGGTCTAGCGTGGAAGTTACTGTGGATGGGGTGGTAATTGGCACAGGTATTACCGGCTATGACGGTAAATTCAGTGTTTCAATTCCTGTTCAAAAAGCGGATAAAGAATTAGTGATTACCGTAAAAGACAAGGCTGGAAATGTAAGTGTAGCGGCAACGATAATAGTAAAAGATGTGACGGCACCAGATAAACCGGTTGTGAACGAAGTAACAGACAAGGCAACTTTAGTAACTGGACAAGCAGAAGCGGGAGCTGAGATAGAAGTAAAAGTTAATGGATTGTTAATTGGCAACGGTACAGCTGGTGAGGATGGGAAGTTTTCCGTGGCAATCCCGGTGCAAAAGGCAGGTGTACAATTAGCGATAACTTCTGAGGACAAGGCTGGAAATGTAAGTGCAGCGGCAACAATAGTAGTAAAAGATGTGACGGCACCAGATAAACCGGTTGTGAACGAAGTAACGGACAAGGCAACTTCAGTAACTGGACAAGCAGAAGCGGGATCTAAGATAGAAGTAAAAGTTAATGGATTGTTAATTGGCTATGGTACAGCTGACACGGACAGAAAGTTTACGGTGACGATCCCAGTGCAAAAGGCAGGTGTACAATTAGCGATAACTTCTGAGGACAAGGCTGAAAATGTAAGTGCAGCGGCAACAATAGTAGTAAAAGATGTGACGGCACCAGATAAACCGGTTGTGAACGAAGTAACGGACAAGGCAACTTCAGTAACTGGACAAACAGAAGCGGGAGCTAAGGTGGAAGTGAAGGTTGATGGTTCAAAAATTGGCAGCAGTACAGCTGGAACGGATGGGAAGTTTACCGTAACAATCCCAGTGCAAAAAGCTGGGGCACAGTTGGCGGTAACAGCTACGGACAAAGCTGGAAATGTAAGTGAAGCGACGACAGTAGTAGTAAAAGATGTGATAGCACCTGGAAAGCCAGCAGTAAATGAAGTAACGGACAAGGATTCTGCTGTTAGCGGTCAAGCAGAAGCGGGATCAAAGGTAGAAGTGAAAGTTAGCGGAGGAGTAATTGGCAGCGGTACAGCTGGAACAAATGGGGATTTTAAGGTGACGATCCCAGTGCAAAAGGTTGGAACGGAATTAGTGGTTACTGTTGTAGACCAGGCTGGTAATGTTAGTGAAGGTTCTAAGATTACAGTAAAAGACATCACTGCGCCAGGGAATGCCATTTTGGATGAATTGACGGATCGTGAAACCGTGGTGACAGGCACCGCGGAACTAGGTGCTACAGTAATTGCGAAGGTTTCAGGTGCTGAGATTGGCCGGGGAGTGGCTGATAGCAGCGGGAAGTTCACAATTACAATTCCAAAGCAGGCAGCAGGAAAAGTTGTAGAAGTTTACGCCGTGGATAAAGCCGGAAATGTCAGCGTTGCTGCGAAAGTAAGTGTTAACAAGAAATTGGTATCATTAATCGGTGAAACGAGATATGCAACAGCCGTGAAGGTTGCTCAGGCTGGTTGGAAAACAGCGGACACAGTGCTGTTAGTAAACGGGTTTGCGATTGTCGATGGATTAACCGCTACACCATTAGCAACGGCAAAGGATGCTCCGATTCTTTTAACAGCAGCGGATTCAATCCCACAAGTAACATTGGATGAAATCACACGCTTAAAGGCGAAAGAAATTATTTTAATCGGTGGTAAAGGAGTTATTACTCCAAAAGTGGAGAGTGAATTAGTCGCGAAGGGCTATAAAGTCACTCGGATTGGCGGTCAGAACCGAAAAGATACCTCGCTGTTAATCGCGAAGGAACTCGATAAAGTGATTGATGTCAGCACCATCTATGTGGCTTATGGCTGGGGTGAACCAGATGCGTTATCGATTGCCGCACAGGCAGGTTTGAAAAAGCAGCCAATCATACTTGCAGATAAGACAGCTGTGCCAGCAGAAACATTTGCATGGCTGAAAACAGAATCCTTGTCTGATGCCTATTTTATCGGTGGAGACGGGGTTGTGGCACCTGCGATTGTGAGCGAAGTTGACAGAATAACATCTGGAAATGTTCTTACGAATCGACTAAGCGGTCTGAATCGTCATGAAACGAATGCTAAGGTTATAAGCAAATTTTACCCAGAGGCAGAACTAACGAGTATTCTTGTAGCCAAGTCAGAAACAGCTAGTTTAGTAGATGCTTTAGCAGCGGGACCGTTAGCTGCAAAACTAGGCTCGCCAGTTCTATTAGTTTCTTCTTATGTAGGACTGTTACCAGCCCAGAGGTCAGTCTTGGCTAGTAAACACTCAAAATACGTTCACCAAATCGGCGGCGGGGTTAATCCAGCGGCTGTGAGTGAGGCAGTGCAGTAGAATATATGTTAAGAAAAGCTTCTCTTTTAAAGAGGGGCTTTTTCGTATTGATTATCAGCTGGAAATCTCCCTTTTCAGCTAATTGGCACGTAACAGAGGTTTTCATTAAAAAGGGTAATTTATTATTAATCTAGATTGAGAGATTACATGTTAAAACTAGGTTAAAGAGCAATGCTTTGACTAATTAAAACTTACGAGATTAAGCTTTAAATACCGGGATGGATGCCATTTTTACACAAACGTTTGATTACCAAGTCATATTGTATAAACCCGTCAATCATTGTAGAAAGCCGTTTTATTTGGTGTTTTTTGAGACATCCTAGAAGAAGGCCATACACTTCCTCGACAAGAAATCCTCTTGAGATGGGGATAAAATTCGTTTTTTAAAAGGGTTTGTGGCACTTTTAATCAAACGTTTGATTGGGAGGAATTTTATTATTAGTGCCTTACAGGTTCTGAAATATTTTTTAGTTGGTGGATATGTTAGTTCAATAAACATCACTAACAACAAGAATAATTTCCAAATTAATTTCGACTAGATTAATTGATAAATTTACTATAAACTTAAACTTAAGAATATTTCCCATAAATTAGGAGGGTTTATCATGAAAAAGAATAAGTTAATTTTATTTTTTTTAAGTGTAGTGCTAATAATTTTCATTTCCACTTCTGAAACTTTTGCTGACAGTAAAAAACAACTTGAACAAATAATTATGGACCATGAGTTTCGAATAACTAAATTAGAACAATCAGGTTCTCCTAATGAAAATATAGCACCAGATGTAAAGCAGAATTTGATACAAGAAGCAGAATTTAGAGCTAAAAATTTAAGCTATTATGATGATTCTACTGGTCAATCATTTCTATATAATGTAACAAAAGTTGATGTTATAGAACGTGATGGAAAAGTTTATCTCCAGATATTTTTGGAAGGAGATTACAAATGGGGTCAATCAACAACTTATGGTTATACACATTTTGAAGATGGTCGTTTTTTTGCATATAACCTTGTTAATTCCCTTGACACTGCTAGTAAATTGTATGATGTAGTTCTACACTATGAGTTTTATCAAAATGGGGAAAAAATAAAATTTACATTTTAAAGAACAAATTTAACTCAATTTGTCCCTTGGGGTATTTTTTAAATACATCCCAGGGATTTTTTTCTATAAAGGAAAACTACGGTCTTTGTCGTATTCACAGCAGTCCTCTAATGGTAACTATTTATGATATTTATGAAAAATACTCCTGAAAAACTTTAGTAAATGAATATAATTTAAAAGACCTTTCCCTAACACAGAGGAAAAGGCCTTTTTCATTCATATAGTATAAAGAGAGAACATCTTCCTTGATGTATTATTAGTATATCAAAGATAGGAAAAGTATTAATCTGTTAACTTTGAACATTTAATGTCATTAAAATTTAAAAAAATAAGAGCAACCATTAAGGTTACTCTAACGATATTCCATCCCCTATTATTACGGTAAAGTATAGCCATCAAAGAAAAGATTAAGGATAGTTCCATACTGGTCAGATTGTCTAAACTTATATGAAGTAACTTCGCCTAAACCGTAACCGTTCAGCTTATTAATAATTACTTCAATGTCTGATTCGTTACCTAACCAGTCATAAATTACAATATCAGCAAACTTATCACCCATACCTGAAGCACCTACATTAGAGCCAAAACCGTTAATTAAAGTCCAGTCCTTAAAATCGTAGTAAGCTGAATAGTAATCCCAATCAATTACATCAACTTCAGGTAACTCTTGGTTAACATCTAAGCGGTTATATTCAACCAGTACGAATAAATCGTTGGTTTCCTTATCGAATGATAAAACTCTTGCGTCAACACCTTGGTAGCCTGACTCGTGGTTAGCTTTAGTGTATGCGTCCAATAATGTACGTAATTGCTTCTTGGTAATGTTGTTATCCTCAACGTTTGATACATGGTAAATCTCGTAATTTTCATCAGCATTTACCCAAGATAGGAAGTTATCACCCTTGAATGCTTTATCCACTGCCCAAAAGAACTCGTTACCCGTAGGATCAACCGTTTCACCTGAGCCTTTAGCCTGAACTAAATTCGTGCCAAATCCCGTTGTCATGATACCTGCGACCATTAAACCTGCTACTAGTTTTTTCATCAGGTATTTCCTCCTAACTTGTTTTAATTTAATTTCTCCATGATTTGTTCGTATGATTCTTTTGTTAAAGGTTGGGAGCAGGATTTGGTATCAAAAAAAATTTAATCGATGTTTCGTTTGGTGGTGCTACTGATTACAAAACAGATGGTGACCTAAAGAAGAGTTCCCCAAAACCTTGTCTATAGAATAGGAGCAGTACGCTCATGGTTTCTCCCCCTGTGCTATCTGGGGATATAGTAAGGACTTAAATATTGAAAATCAATCGTCCTAAAGCAAATTGATTTAATTTTGGGACAACTTTTTTTGTTATAATAACGTTAGTTGAATTAACGGAGTGGTTACATGAAAAAATTTATTGTTATAATCCCCTTATTGATCATTACTTTTTTCATAGGGTTCTACGCTAAAGATATATTTCTTCCATCTAAAAAAGACACCGAAGCGGTGAAACCTTTAGAACCAGTGAAACCAAAGCAGACGAAAGATGAAAAAATCAAATTTGAAGAAATTAAAAAAAGAAAAGAAAAGAATATGGATGAAGTTAATAAATATTTAGAACAAATAACTCCCATCATCCAAGATATAACGGATACTTACAATCGAATTGTTTTGGTGAACGAACGTATGGTTGAAGAAATTTATTACCTCGATTCTCCAGAATATCAGCAAGACGTTCTTTCCATCGCAACCTACCTTGAATCACTAGCTTTACAAATTAAGAAGATTGACCCCGGAACAAATAATAGTGTAAAACATGCGCACGATTACATGGTAAATGCTGCAGAGTATTTAGGACCTTTCGCTGTGTTGTTTAAATCTTATATGCTATCTGGAAGGACGCAATCAGATTTACAGACTATGTTAAGAAATAAAGATGAAGTAACAGGAAATGTACAACAGGCAGAGAAAGTTATAGATGAATATGTTAGAGAATTAACTTTACTCCAATAGGAAAAAGGCAGCTGGGATGTAAGATATCCATTTTTTACATTTAGAATATAACAACCACTATAAATTGATATAATCTTTATATATTCTTTTTTTGTTTTTTTGATTTTCTAGCAATATTTTATTGCGAAATTAACAAACTATGCAGTCTTTGGACTGATTTTACTGACACTATTTTTGTGTCCAAAAATCAGATTTTCCAAAGGCTGCTTTTTTGTGTCTTCGGAAGGAGGTATGTATTAAAAATAAGAGGAGTGAAGAACATGTTTACATTCAATGAGTTATCTAAAGAGGCACAAAACTTATCTATTCAAGGATTTATAGAAAGTGCCAGACCAATTTTAGGCGATACTGTTGAAGAATCTCTCGTAAAAGGATTTCTTTCTGAAAGTAAGGTTCACCGTTTTGACCAAAAAGGAAGTATTCTTGGCAAAATGGTTAATCTGAAGGGAGATAAAACGTTTGAACCTCATGGGAGGTATTAGGAAGCCTATGTACACAAAAAAGCGACATATATTACTCAACCTATATTATCTTCATGACCAGTACTCTGGAGCTGTGTAATATCCATCCGGAAACCAAAGCTAACCTATTTTAATCATGCTACATCCAATAGGGAAGTAATTACATTTGGACAGTATCAAGGGCTTTCTTTAATTCCTGATAGGGCTGAACTATTTATTCAACATTTTGAGATGAAAGCTGGAATCCGGTACCCGCGTATCTACTATTGACTGGCTTTCTCGATTATGTCTATTATGACTTTACTATGTCCACCAGATCCGAAGATAACGATATTTTTCATGTGTCCTCCAAAATTTTCTACTAATCTATTAACATAAATTTACCAAACTATTACAATAGAAGGAACAAAAAAAAATTTGTGAGGGATCGAAATGAATAAGAGAATGCTAAGCTACATTCTGGTTTCTTTAAGTATTTTATTGAGTTTATTGTTTTTTGATAAACAACTCATGGATTTTTCAAAGAAACTTGATTTAACCACACTAGTCGGAATTGCTGCTATTGCCTCTGGGATTTCCGGAGTCATGATGAGTCTGTCCTCCAAACGGGTGGCAAACTTTGAAGCAATCAGAGAATATTTCCAACAGGGTGACACGCCAGAAATGATTTCTAGCCGAAATAAAATTTATGCGAGTGCGGATAACGGAACTCCTCTGGATTATAAGGCTGCGGCTGAAGTATGCTCCTTTTTTCACTTCTGGGGTATGATGGTGCAAAAAGGGTTTCTCCCGCTTTGGATTTTCAAAAGTGCTTCAGGTCCTTCCGTCGTTAGACTTTTTCACCTAGTACTTCCTTATATTGAAGAAAGAAGAACAGCGAATAACAGGCACTATGGGGAAGGTTTTGAATACCTAGTAAAAAAGATAAAAAAGGAATATAAATATACCTATGTACCTGTAGTACAGCAGGACCAAGAGCAATCTAATACTAGTGCCTGATTTGTGTTGCCCTTGTTTATGGTGTATCCAAAGGTTTATTTGTATTAAGAGCTTCACTATATGACGAATGTAAATTCGTGATTATTTGAGGTCTTTTCTAAAATTCATAAGTACATTACTTGAGAAATAGGGTGATTATTATAAAAGCAATAATTTTTGATTTTGACGGTACTCTTGCTGATACTTTGCCAGTTTGTTTTTATGCATTTCAAGCTGTATTTAAGGAATTTGACAATGTTGAAGTTACTTCTAATGAAATTAAGGCTATGTTCGGTCCATCTGAGACTGGAATCATTCGAGAGAATCTTTTGCATCCCCATCATGATAAGGCGATTGAACTGTACTATGAAAAATATACTGAAAAACATAAGGAACTTGTTCTAGATAATGAGGAAATTAACCATTTACTTCATTCCTTGAAAAGAGAAGGTTATAAGTTAGGAATTGTAACAGGAAAGGCAAATAGAAGTCTGCTTATTTCTTTAGAATGCCTTAATATGAATGACCTATTTGATGTCATTATTACTGGGGATGACGTGACTATACCAAAGCCTCATCCAGAGGGAATAGTCAAGGCTTTAGCACACTTTAATATAAAAAATACCGAAGCCGTATTTCTTGGAGATAGCGATGCTGACATTCTAGCTGGTAAACAAGCGAACATACATACAATTGGAGTACAGTGGCTGCCAAATTATCAGACACTTGAATTTAAAGTTCAACCTGACCAAATGTTTAAGAATATAAATGAATTCACTGATGCTATTAAGGACATCAGGAATAAATAAATGTACCCAGAACGTGCTATTTTGTATATGTTGTTTTTTCGTAGTGCAAATTTAGTATTCTATAGTTTTTTCTTTCATTTTTTTATCACGCATAATACAATGAAGGATGTAAATAATAAAGAAAATATTGGGTTTACATTAGGAGGAGCAACATGAGTTTAAAATTTGCAATCATTGGCTGCGGAAGAATTTCGCCCAATCATATAGCTGCTGCTATTGAAAATGAACTTGAAATTGTTGGATTATGTGACATCGTAACTGAAAATATGGAGGATAAAATTGTTAAATTTAATCTTCCAAAATCGACACCTACATATACGGATTATAAAGAGTTACTTGAAAAAGAAAAACCTGATTTGATTGCTATTTGTACAGAAAGTGGAAAGCATGGCCAAATTGCTTTAGATTGTATTGAAATGGGAAGCCATTTGATTATTGAAAAGCCAATTGCTCTTTCTCTACAAGAAGCAGATGCCATTATTGAAAAGGCAAAAGAAAAGAATGTGAAGGTATGTGCCTGCCACCAAAACCGTTTTAATAAGTCGGTTCAAAAGATTAGAGAAGCGGTTGAAGATGAACGTTTCGGACGGTTATTGCATGGAGCTGCTCATATTCGCTGGAATCGCGGAGAGGACTATTATAAGCAAGCTCCTTGGCGCGGAACATGGGAACAGGATGGCGGAGCATTGATGAATCAATGTATTCATAACATTGACCTTTTGCGTTGGATGATGGGTGACGAGATCACAGAAGTGGTTGGAATGACAGACAACTTGAAACATGGCTTTATGGAGGCTGAGGATTTAGGTCTAGCGCTCGTTAAGTTTGGCAATGGAAGCTATGGAATCATTGAAGGTACAACCAATATTTACCCAACTAATCTAGAAGAAACGCTGTACATTTTTGGTGATAAAGGGACAGTGAAGGCTGGAGGAAAATCAGTCAATATTATTGAAGAGTGGCAGTTCTCAGATCAATTAGATGATCCTGAAGAAGTAAAAGAAAAGTATCAAGAAAACCCTCCAAATGTATACGGATTTGGTCATAATCCACTATATACGGATGTCATTGATGCAATCAAGAATGACCGAGAGCCATATGTTACAGCAGAAGATGGAAGAAGAGCATTGGAGCTTGTCCTTGCTATTTACAAATCAGCTGCAGAAGGCAAAAGTGTTAAACTTCCAATGGAGGAATGCAGCACGCTGGATTTCACAGGTAGATTCGATAATTAAACACAGTTATATACTTGAAGAGGCCGGCTTCCATTGGAAACTGGCCTCTTTCCTGTTCGCCCGGTGAGAAAACGGCTGTTGCAATTAGGGTTCGTACACCACGGGGAATGGATTAGTGCCCGAGTTAATAGGAAAAAGAGGGAAAGAGGTAACTAATAGGGCCTATTAGCGCCCGAGCTGCCAGGAAAAAGAGGGAAGCGGTAACTAATAGGGTCTATTAGCGCCCGCCGCCGAGAAAAAGGAAAGACAGCGGTAACTAATGGAGGAATTAGTGCCTGCTCCCAAGAAAAAAGCGAGCCGTCGGTAAAGCTATGCTCCAAAAGGTGGACTCATATTTTTGTTCACCTTCATAAACCAAAAAGACGAAGCCCTAAATAAAAGGGCTTCGTCTAAAACGCGTTTTACGGGTACCTGACACCGCCTCCGATTTGGAGGATGAGTTCGTTGGTTTTGTTCTTCAGTGTTTCTTGTTGCATAGGACGCAGTCCCAATGTAGATGAGACGAGGATTACGGGTGCGCCGAGTTTTGCGGCTAAATGGTCCTGCTGTTAGCGGAATCTACAAGGCTGACTGTTTCTGACTTTGCTACGAGAATGGCAGACAGCTCATTTTCCGGATAGAATGCGGACATGACCTTGGCATTCGTTTCCAAGCGTTTGATTAAAATATATTGGTGTCGAAGAAAGTAGGATTTTATACTATAATGATAGAATAGTAAGTTATTTACAATATTATAGTGAATTATTACTAGGCTCTATCAATCTTAAATAGAATCTAGCAATCTTTCTTAAAGAAATGGTGGAGAAAAATGCGAAAACTTTTTACAAGCTATTTAGTCTTATTGTTAGTTCTTAATCTATTGCCGATGAATCATTCTTTGGCAGCTGAAACGGACTATTACCATCCGTATTTGAGGGATATTTATTTTGGTAATAATCAAGATGTAAAGTACGGTGATACCCTTTCGATGTACGCAATGATCGATAATAATGGGTTTGAAGTAAATAAAATTAGTGTTCAAATGAAGAGTACGAGTTCAATGGCCACATTTGTCATTGATTTGTCGTACGATTCCTCGATAAACCGCTGGACGGGACAACGAAAGATTGATGAACCATCCTGGCTGGGATCAAGCTGGATTGCGGATCGTATTATTTTGAAAGACAATGCTGGTCATACTCGTATCTATTCTGAACATGACCGATACTATGTTGATGAGTATTTCAATTGGAATGATTTATTACTAAATATCGCATCTCCTGCTGACCCTGCTCAGGTTCAGGAGAAAACATACCAGGGTACAGTGTGGAAGGATAGAACGGTGGATTTAACGAGTGATTACACAAATAATGGTACACTTATTATCGAGAATTCCACCATTAAATCTAACGGATTTAAATTTATTAATAATGGAACGATTATTTTAAAAGGTAAAAATACTTTCTATGTAAAAGACGGCTGGGATGGCTACCGTGGCTACGGTGAATTGATCTTAAAAGGACCTTGGTTACATGAAATTGGAATTGATGCTGCGGCCATGCCTAAATTGAATCGAGTGACAAATACCAGTGATGCCATTACAGGGTACGGAGAAATTGGTGCGCATATTACTGTCTATGGTACGAATAAAGAGGTTGTCATTGGTTCAGCTACGGTTGGTGAGGATATGCGTTTTAGTATCCCTCTTGCAAAAAGATTAGAAGGCGGCTCTTTTAGCAGCGGATTGTACGTAGAAATGAAAGGTCAGGCTCCTGAAGTCGGATCCACCTATGGTGATGTTTGGGATGTCATTGCTCCCAGCAAACCCAATTTATATAAAGTGAATGAATTGACAACCAAGGTAAAAGGATCTACAGACCAGTCTTCGACTATTTTTATTAAAAGAAACTACAACTCGGCACCAATAGCTGAGGGGTATACGGATGATAATCTTCAGTTTTCAATCGAGATTCCGAAGCAAGAAGTTGGGGATGAATTTGTCGTATACGCTGTTGATTTTGATGGAAACGTAAGTGAGATAAATAAAGTTAACGTTGCGGCAAAGGGGACACCTACTACATTATCAGGTTCCGTTTCAGATGAAATTTTATATGCGGAAAACGGACCTTACCTCGTCAGTGGTGAAGTCATTCTTACAAATAATATAACCATTGAACCAGGCATAGAATTTATTGCAGCAGAGAGCCCTTATCCTCGGATTAAGATAAGTGGAACTGTATATGGATACGGACGTGAAGATGCCCCCATCATTTTTAACAAGGTACCGGTTATGGGGAATGAAGCTTACTTTAGTTACGCGAAGTTTTTAAACCTCGATGAAAATAAAAATATGTTATATATGCAAATAGATAAAGTTAGATTTTACCATTCTAAAATAATCAACACTAGCTTTCAAGTGGCATCCGGTGACGTACAGAATAGTTTATTTTTAAATTCACCGCTTTATTTTGGCCAAGGGAACTTTTGGGGAGCAGTATCCATCCGTAATAATACGTTCGTCATGGATTCGCAGTCATTCGAAAGAGCTGGGCTCTATTATGAACCGCTGCTGACCATTGCCGGTTACGATGAGGGCTCGATTGCTTCTTATGCGATAAAGAATAACTCCTTTATCACGTCGGAAGGAGTAGAACAAATCATCTCCTTTTCAAGTCGAGATGTATATAACCTTGACCTCACGAATAACTATTGGGGAACCACTGATGTAAATACTATTAAAGATGTAAAACTAGGCGGAGTTAACAATATCTTGTTCGAACCGTACCTAACGAAGAAACCTGAGGGTACAATCTCTTATGCCTTCCCTGCTAAACCGATTGTCGACCCAATAAATAAAGATGAGCGAATCGTGAAGGGTACAGGAACACCTGGATATACAGTAAAAGTAAGTATGGATAATTTTTATTCCTTTGCAGCAGTGGTAAAAGAGGATGGAAAATTCTCCATTCAGATTCCAAATGCGATGACGAAGGACACAAAGATAAGAGTTTTCCAACTTGATGAAAATGGAATCAGCAGCTCGTTTGTGACGGTTCCGGTTAAGGATTTAAATCCACCATCCAAACCTAAAGTTGACGAGGTTACGGAACTTTCTGAGGCGGTTGTTGGTGGAGCAGAGGAATATTCAACCATAAAGGTTTCTGTAAATGGCAGTGTGATTGGTACGGGGAAAGCAACCAATACAGGTTATTTCTCTGTTAGTATTCCAAAGCAAAATGCAGGGACTCTTCTAGACATCACTGCTACCGATGATTCTGGCAATGTTAGTGAAAAAATAACAATCGTGGTAAAAGATTTAACAGCGCCTGCCAAGCCGGCGGTCAATCAAGTAACGGATAAGGATACAACTGTTACAGGAACTGCAGAGGATGGTGCCACAATCAATGTACTAGCAAATGAAAATAAAGTGGGGAATGGAACAGCTGGTAGTGATGGTAAATTCAGCGTTGGTATTCCAATCCAAAAAGCAGGGCTGGAATTAGCTATTATCGCGACAGATAAGGATGGTAACACTAGTCAACCAGCGACAATCGTGGTAAAAGACGTTACTGCACCTGCAAAACCAGTGGTATATGAAATTTCAGATATGGATAACTCAGTCTGGGGCCAAGCCGAGGCGGGTTCAACCGTCCTTGTCAGTTTAATTGGATCGATCATTGGATCTGGAAATGCTAACGAAAACGGGGATTTTGTAGTTGATATTCCGGTCCAAAAGGCAGGAACTCAATTAGTGGTTACGGTAAAAGATAAAGCTGGAAATATCAGTGAAACCGTCAAGGTGACTGTACAAGACCTAACGCCGCCAGATATGCCGGTGGTAAACGAGGTATCTGATAAAGATACGAAGGTTACCGGGCAAGCAGAAGCGGGCTCTACGATTGAGGTCAAGGAGTATTTCGGTACACTGATTGGCTCTACTGTTGCTGGGGCGGACGGTAAATTTTCCGTTACAATTCCGCTTCAAACAGCAGGGACAAAAATAGAAGTGACTGCTGAAGATAAGGCTGGAAATGTTAGTGAAGAAAAAACGATTATTGTATTAGATAAGACTGCTCCTACCAAACCGGTAGTGTATGAGGTAACGGATATTTCTACAACCGTAACAGGTGAGGCAGAACCAGGTTCTAAGGTTGAAGTCAAGGTAAATGACTCGATTATTGGAACAGGAACAGCAAGTTCGACTGGAAGGTTTAATGTGAATATCCCTATTCAAAAAGCCGGGACGACATTATCTATTACTGCAAGCGATAAAGCTGGAAATGTCAGCATCATTATCACTGTAAGCGTAATAGATACAAGTGCACCTAGTGCACCGATTGTAGATGAGTTGACCGATAAGGAAACAGTTGTAAAGGGTTCTGCGGAACCTGGATCGACGGTTAAAGTGAAGGTTACTAGCCAAGAAATTGCCCATGGAACGACTGATGGGAATGGGAATTTCTCAATCACCATCCCAGCTCAAGCTTCTGGGAAAATTGTTGAAGTGTACGTAGTTGATGAAAACGGAAAAATTAGCCCGGTAACGAAGGTAACTGTTCAGATGAAACTCGTAACCTTAATTGGTGATACCCGTTACGCAACGGCTGTAAAGGTTTCGCAGACAGGCTGGAAAACGGCGGATACCGTATTATTAGTCAACGGCTTTGCGATTGTCGATGGTTTGACGGCAACACCTTTAGCTTCGGCTAAGGATGCACCGATTCTTTTAACAGCAGGGGATTCTATTCCAAAGCCAACGATGGATGAAATTACGCGCTTGAAGGCCAAAGAGATTGTCTTAATTGGCGGTGATGGTGTGATTACATCAAAAGTGGCGAGTGAATTAGACGCGAAGGGCTTTAATGTCACTCGAATCGGAGGACTAAATCGTAAAGATACATCCCTGTTAATAGCAAAAGAACTAGATAAATTAATAGACGTCAGCACGATTCATGTGACCTATGGCTGGGGTGAACCGGATGCTTTATCAATTGCCGCTCAGGCAGGTTTGAAAAAGCAGCCAATTATTCTAGCAGATAAGACATCTGTACCGGCAGAAACGCTGGGATGGCTGAAAACAGAAGCTTTATCTAACGCTTATTTTATCGGCGGTGAAGGGGTAGTCGCACCTGCAATTGTAAACGTAATTGACAAGATCACGTCTGGAAATGTTCTTGCTAATCGACTAAGCGGCTTGAATCGTCATGAAACGAACGCAAAGGTCATGAGTAAATTTTATCCAGAGGCAGAACTATCTAGCATTCTTGTGGCAAAGTCTGAAAGTGCGAATCTAGTAGATGCGCTCGCAGCCGGGCCTTTAGCCGCAAAACTCGGCTCACCTGTTCTCTTGATTTCGTCCTATGTCGGACTGTTGCCGGAACAAAAGCAAGTACTGGCTGGTAAACACTCAAAATACGTTCACCAAATCGGCGGAGGGGTTAATCCAGCAGCTGTGAGTGAGGTAGTGCAGTAGAATATGTTATAGAAGAGCCCCTCTTTTTAAGAGGGGCTCTCTTACTATCAAAATACAAATTTCGAATTCTTTTTCTTGGGGTATTTAGTCAGAAAGCTTGTATTTAAAGGGCTAAAGCCGTATTTAATCAATCGATTGTGTAAAAGGAAAAAATAAGAATGTTGTCAAAGTATGCAGTTTTAAGGGGAAACTGTTCGATTCAGTGGGTTTGGTCAGATAATTTATGAAATCTATGCTATTTACTGACAAATATTTTGCATGGAATTAGATACAAGACTTTAAATAACAGGGTTTATAGCATATTTACACAAACGTTAGATTACCTTAAAAGGGCAAGAATCAAATACGATCAATATAAGTGCCGGCGGATTGTTATGTTCTAGTGATTCATCTGTACCATTCAAACACCGTGAAGTCGTTTCTGGGACCATATTTGTTCCTAATACGACAGACGAGGAAATAAATATCATTCCTTTCCTATGTGAAATTATCCGCGTAGATTTAGTAAAAGAACTGGAACGAAATCAAGTTGCCTTAACATTTATTAAGATCCATCAGCAGGACCAACAAAAAATCCTTCAGTATTGTTTTGAAAAACAACGCCAAATGAGATTGAAAGAACGCAAAATCAAATCGTTACGGAGATAGGTTGGATTGGAGAAAATCCTCTTTGCTTTGAAGAGGATTTTTTTATGGAATTAAAGAAACATAAAAAAACGTGTCGCATGTATTCTATTAAAATATATTACTTCAAAAAACTGGGATTTCATATAAATTTACTTTTTATTGTAGTAAAATATTACTATTCTCTATCAAGAGAATAAGTACATAGGAGTTAGTTTCTCCTTTAGATAAAAAGAATAGAGAAAAATAAACATGGAAGAGGTAGGGGACTTGAGGAAGGTACTAGCAATCGTACTTGCATTACAACTGCTTTTCGTCAATGGCGGTGTATATGCACAGGAACAAGGAGTGAATACTCCTAAGCCAGAAGAGAATATAAATGCAAAAATCATTGAAGGCAGTGAGCCTAAACAATCTTTATCGATAGAGGCGGATTATCGGGATCCAGCCAATTATCCACTTATAGCGGAAGATGGATTAGTTGATTATTTATATGATAGTTATCTAGACTACCATTCTATCTACTATAAAAATGTTACTGATTCTACTACTTATTCCGATTATATGAATATTCAATTGTATTATAGCTCAAATCAGGCTTTTTCAAAGGATAGTAATTTAACGATTGAGTTTTATAAAGAAGATAATAATTATTTAACGAGTGTTGGGAATACTCAATTCAGTACATCAGGGAAAACGGCATTGTATGTCAATTCCCATATTGCCAAAGCTGATTTCACCAATGAACCTTATATCTATATGAGGGTAGGTATTGCTAAAACAATATATGATATCTATTACTCTGACGTCACGACCTTTAAGGTTTCTAATCCGTTTTACTCTTCTGGTAACAGTACTGATGCGGACTCGTATGCAGTAATTAGCAATGAATCTATCAATGCTGCGTCTACTCAACCCACAGGTACGTTTAATTTAAAAAACATGAACTATACCATGGATAGAAGTTTGGAGCTGGGTACTTACCAAGTAGATGTTAATAAACCTTTTGATATTGCTGGGCATGAAGGAAAGCTTATTCAAAAAAGCTCAAAATCCATTCACCTATCTTTCAATAAAGGCGACTATAACAATTTTGGGGTAACGAATTTACAAACGAATACGGATTATCAAATTAATGCTAGATTAGCCTACAGTGGTACGAAAGCAAATGTATGGGTCTATGATAATCAAATTACAGATTTGGAAGCTGAACAGTTGGGGACAGAATTCGATACTAAAATCTATTCATCGGTAACGAATAATTTTGGCGGGGAGTCGGATGTGAATGGTGATGGAAAGATCAATATTCTAACGTTTGATATCCAAGATGGATTTTCTGGTAGTGGAGGATATGTCGGAGGATATTTTTGGTCTGGAGATCTCTATAATACTACCAATTCTAATAAATCCGAAATATTTTATATTGATACCTATCCGGCAATGGGCATGGGGGCCACAAAGGATGTAACAAGTGCATTTGAAACGTTAGCACATGAGTTTCAGCATATGGTGAACTTTAATCGTAATGTTCTAATTGAAAACAGCACTAGTAATATGGAAACCTGGTTAAATGAGGGCCTTTCTATGGCCGCGGAACAAATTTATTCAGGCAAAGGGCTTAGTAGCCGAGTGAATTATTATAATGCGTCTAACTCCATTACAAATGGTCATTCTCTTTTGTACTGGGATAATAATGGTGATACGCTATCGAATTACTCGTTGTCCTATTTATTTGGTCAATATATTAAACTTCAAACAAACCAAGGAGATAGCATTTTTAAAGAAATCTTAAATGATACAAGTAATAATTATCTAGCAGTTGAAAATGTCGTAAAAAAGTATATTAGTCCCGATATGACCTTTGGGAAGTTAATGACTAATTTTAGAATTGCACTGCTATTAAAAGAATCAACAGGCTTATACGGCTTTAAAGGTGATCCGTTTTTCAACGCATTAGAGGAGAAAATTTATACGGGAAGCTCCGCAAACCTCCGTGGCGGAGGAGCGGTTGTTTCCACTTACGATTCCAAGACTGACTTTACAGTCCCTTCGAATAAGGGTGCAGATATAAGCTACACAACCTTACCTATGAATGGGGGTCCAGGTGAAGTTGATGGGACTCCTCCGGCAAGTCCAGTGGTGGAGCCGATTAGTGACGCTGACACTCAACTAAATGGTACTGCAGAATCTAATGCGATCGTTTATGCAAGGATCGGTCAAAATGAGATTGGTAGAACAACCAGCAATCTGGGAGAATTTACACTAATGATACCGAAACAACCAGCAGGTACCATTATCCAAGTCTATGCAGAAGATGCTACTGGAAACGTTAGTATTCCAACTAGCGTAACCGTGGAAGACAAAACAGCCCCGTCTTCACCAATAGTAAACAAAGTTTCAGATGAAGATACTTTGGTGACAGGCACCGCTGAAGCAGGAGCAAAAGTGGAAGTAAGTGCTAATGGAAATGTGATTGGTACAGCAACAGTTGGAACGAATGGTCAATTTTCGGTATCTATTCTGATGCAAGTTTTGGGTACTGAATTAGTGGTCACTGTCACGGATCTGTCTGGAAATGTCAGTGCAGCTACCACTTTAATTGTTACTAAAGAAAGTGAGTCAATTACTTTCTTATCCTTATCAGTAAGTAACACGATTGTTGAGTCTGGGGATGAATTAAGTTTCTATATAGAAACTTCAGATAATGCCAATATACAGAGTGCGGTTATTAATTATATCGCACCAATTAGCGGGGATATCCGGCCAGTTTCCATCTGGTATGATGGTCAGAATCTTTTTACTGAGACGTTTGTAGATGAATCTATGGAAGTTGGTAAATGGTTAGTTGATTCCGTAGAATTGCTAGATAATGACGGAAATTCAAAGGTTATTGATGCAAATTCTACGGAATTAAGTAATGGAAACTTTACCGTTCTTAAGCCCATTGCTCCGTTAGATAGCTATATTGTCAGTTCAAATGAATCCTGGTCAAATAAAACGATTCATTCAGATGTTTATATTGCACCTGGAGCAGTATTAACAATTAACTCAAATGTAACTATTTATGGAGATGTCTATGTTCTGGGTGGTTTAAGAAGCTACGGCGGCCTATATCTATCTGGAACTCTTAAGGCAAGTTCAGTTTATTTTGGTTATTATTACCCATCAAACGGGCAAGCCGTGTTCACAGGATCAAATACTATTTCTAGTATGGAAGTTAGTAATCGAATTCTGAATGAGGTGCCATTTAATCTTTATGACACCCCGCTCATCAGCAACAAGGGGAGAGTGAATTTATCTGGGGCGACTCTTCCATTTTTGGTCTTGGAAGTCAGTGGCCAGCCGGTACAATTGAAAGAGAATGGTACATTTAGATTAAACGACTTTTATGTAGGCAACAGTGATACTTTGGATGTTAAAATTACTGACTTATCTGGTTATACCTATTATAAATCGTATAGTGTAGCAGAGATTTATATTGATGATTTTAACAAGTATTCTCAGACCATTACAGGTAAAACTCAAGCAAACTCAACTGTTAAAATAATAGCAAATAATAATCTATTAGGAACAAGCACTACAAATGAGCAAGGATATTTTGAGATTCAAGTTGGTACTATTATAGAAAATAGTACGTTAACATTTGAAGTTTATAATTCTCAAAATGAACTCGTAACTTCAAAAGACGTGATCGTTAAAGATATAACTGCACCAGATATGCCTAAGGTAAATGTAGTATCTGATAAAGATCATTCGATTACAGGTACAGCAGAAGCGGGTTCTAAAGTGGAAGTGAAGGTTGATGGATTGCTAATTGGCAGTGGTACAGCTGGAACGGATGGGAAGTTTACCGTGACAATCCCAGTGCCAAAAGCTGGGGTACAGTTGGCGGTAACAGCTGCGGACAAAGCTGGGAATGTAAGTGAAGCGGCGGCAGTAGTAGTAAAAGATGTAACAGGACCTGGAAAGCCAGCAGTAAATGAAGTAACGGACAAGGATACTACTGTTAGTGGTCAAGCAGAAGCGGGATCAAAGGTGGAAGTGAAGGTTGATGGATCGCTAATTGGCAGCGGTACAGCTGGAACGGATGGGAAGTTTACCGTGACAATCCCAGTGCCAAAAGCTGGGGTACAGTTGGCGGTAACAGCTGCGGACAAAGCTGGAAATGTTAGTGAAGCGGGTACAGTCGTGGTAAAAGATGTGACGGCACCTGGAAAACCGGCAGTGAATGAAGTGACGGACAAGGATACTGCTGTTAGCGGTCAAGCAGAAGCAGGTTCTAAAGTAGAAGTGAAAGTAAGTGGAGCATTAATTGGCAACGGTACGCCTGGAACGGATGGGAAGTTTACGGTGGTGATTCCTGTGCAAGAGGCTGGGGTACAATTAACGATAACTGCTGCAGATAAGGTCGGAAATGTCAGCGAAGCGGTGACAGTCGTGGTAAAAGATGTGACAGCACCTGGAAAGCCGGAATTAAATGAAGTAACGGACAAGGATAATGCTGTTAACGGTCAAGCAGAACCAGGTTCTAAGGTGGAAGTAAAAGTAAATGGCTCGCTAATTGGCAGTGGTACAGCAGGAACAGATGGGAAGTTTACAGTTACGATTCCTGTACAAAAGGCTGGAACGGAAATAGTGGTAACTGTTATCGACAAAGCTGGTAATGTGAGTGAAGGTGCAAAGATTTTCGTAAAAGACATCACTGCGCCAGAGACTGCCACTTTGGATGAGTTGACGGATCGTGAAACCGTGTTGACAGGCACCGCGGAACTAGGTGCTACAGTAATTGCGAAGGTTTCAGGTACGGAAATTGGCCGAGGGGTGTCGGATGGAAACGGAAAGTTTTCAATTACGATTCCAAAGCAGCCAGCTGGAAAAATTGTAGAAGTGTATGCAGTGGACAAAGCTGGAAATTTCAGCCTATCTGCGAAAGTAACTGTTAAGAAGAAACTAGTAACCTTAATTGGTGACACTCGTTACGCAACAGCTGTTAAGGTTTCGCAGACAGGCTGGAAGACAGCGGATACTGTACTATTAGTCAATGGCTTTGCCATTGTTGACGGATTAACCGCTACACCATTAGCAACAGCAAAGGATGCTCCGATTCTTTTAACAGCAGCGGATTCAATCCCACAAGTAACATTGGATGAACTCGCACGCTTAAAGGCAAAAGAGATTATTTTAATTGGTGGGGAAGGAGTTATTTCTCATAAGATTGAAAGCTTGCTTAAAGAAAAGGGTTATAGGTTCACCCGAATTGGTGGCTTAAACAGAAAAGATACTTCGCTTATGATTGCAAAAGAACTAGATAAATTAATAGACGTCAGCACGATTCACGTTGCCTATGGCTGGGGTGAACCGGATGCTTTATCGATTGCCGCTCAGGCAGGTTTGAAAAAGCAGCCAATTATACTAGCAGATAAAACATCTGTACCGGCAGAAACGCTTGGATGGCTGAAAACAGAAGCTTTATCTGACGCTTATTTTATCGGCGGTGAAGGGGTAGTCGCACCTGCAATTGTAAGCGACATTGATAAGATCACATCTGGAAATGTTCTTGCTAATCGACTAAGCGGCTTGAATCGTCACGAAACGAACGCAAAGGTCATCAGCAAATTTTATCCAGAGGCAGAACTATCTAGCATACTTGTGGCAAAGTCTGAAACAGCCAATCTAGTTGATGCGCTTGCAGCCGGGCCTTTAGCCGCAAAACTCGGCTCACCCGTTCTCTTGATTTCCTCCTATGTCGGACTGTTGCCAGAACAAAAACAAGTACTGGCTGGTAAACACTCAAAATTTGTTCACCAAATCGGCGGCGGGGTTAATCCAATAGCTGTGAGTGAGGTAGTAAAGTAGAATAATGAAGAATGGAGCACCGCTTTTGAAAAAGCGGTGCTCTTTTTCGAGAGAAAAATGGCCTACCCAAAGTTCGTTTAATGGAAGATAACAAAATATTAAACTGACATTTTTTTGTAAATATATTACTATAGTAATAGTCTATAACTTACATAAGGTCATTTCGTTAAGGAGGAAAGTATGCTAAAAAGACTAGTGGTTTATCTTGTGATTATGTCTATTGTATTAGGGATGGGTATTCCTGCATACGCGTCAGGAGAGGCGCTGCCATTTGAACAAGGCGAGGGCTATGAAAGAGGAGCTTATCAAACCTTGTCGCCTTATCCAACTGCCTATAATTGGAGCAGGCAGTCCAAATATCAGGGGCCATCTGTTCCTGAAATAAAATGGAGCAGAGACACAGAAGGCAGTGCAGGTGTTGTAATCGATCAGGATGGAATTATTTATAACGCAGGTCCAAAGGGAATTATTTCAGCAATTTATCCTGATGGTACTTTAAAATGGACCTACCCTATCAGTGATTCTCCAGATACAAGAGTTATGGCATCTCCTGTACTGGGAAGCGATGGGACCATCTACATCGCTGCTTTAAGCTGGGACCCGGAAACTGATCCGAAATTTTGCAAGGAAGGCAAATGTTATTATGGGGCATTAATCGCCGTTCAACCAGATGGAAAAGAAAAATGGCGGACCTTATTTGACTTTGAAGCAACCTCATCCCCATCTATGGATAAGGATGGAAACCTATACATAGGAACAGGGAATTACATGACAGATGGAAAATTATACAAGATTAATACAAGGGGAGAAATTGTTTGGAGCTTTGATCCAAAAGAACATTTTGCACCGGATTCTTATCTATATAATGAAAGCAGCTTTTATACAACCCCTACCCTTAGTAAGGATGGGTATTTATGGGCACAAGGCCTGCTCTTTAAAGAGAATAAGTTTATTACCGCGTACAGCGCTGTATTCGGTTCTGCTGCAATAGGTCGTGATGGTACGATTTATAATGCAACGTACGTTGGATCTTTAATTGCCCAGTATAATGGAACGTTTAAGTATGAATTAATGTTAGACCCTTCCTATTTGCGTTTAAACGGCAGTTGGTGTTATGGAAAGGGAACTAGGATATCTGCGACTCCCGCCATCGCTGCCGATGGAACCATTTATATTGGAGGGGAAGATGGGAATTTCTTCGCTGTCAACCCAGAAGAAGCTGAGCTAATGAATGATTGGCCACAATGCGGGCAGGGAATGAAGGTTCTCGACCCCACTAGCGGGATGAAATCATGGAGCTATAATACAGGAGGATGGAATAATTCTGCTATTATCGGTGCTGATGGTACGATTTATGTAACGTCCGAAAATCGTGAAGATGATACCAAGGCTTTATATGCCTTCAATAAAGATGGCAGTGTGAAATGGAAATTAGATGGATTTTTTGGTGAGGTTGCGATTGGTAAAAATAGAATATTATATGTATATGGTGAAAATGGTCTAACTGCGATTGGTGAGAAACAGGCAAAAACCCCCATTGTTAACCCTGTAGCCGAAAATTCAAACCTAATGACAGGAACTGCAGATGCCCTTGCGACGTTGGTTGTGAAAGTTGGAACGACTAAGATTGGACAAGCAACTGCTGATCAAAGTGGCAAGTTTTCTGCAACGATCCCTGTTCAAAAGGCAGGAACTAAATTAGAAATTACCGCAACGGACAGGGAAGGAAATGTAAGTGAAACGATAACTGTCATTGTAAAGGACATGACACCTCCAACAAAACCGACCGTAGATGTGGTGACGGATCATGAAAAAGTTTTAACAGGAAAAGCAGAGCCGAATGCTATTGTGATCGCAAAAGTAGTTGGTAAGGAAATTGGCCGCTCAACTGTAGGAGCTAGTGGTACATTTTCCATTACCATTCCCGCGCAGCCAGCAGGAAAAGTAATTGAAGTAACAGCAGTTGATAAATCGGATAATATAAGTGATGTTGCATCCTTAACTGTTACAAAAAAATTGAAAACCCTAATTGGTCCAACAAGATATTCAACGGCTGTAATGGTGTCTCAAACAGGTTGGAATACGTCCAATACAGTGCTGTTAGTCAATGGCTTTGCGATTGTTGATGGATTAACAGCTACACCATTGGCTACGGCAAAGGATGCTCCTATTCTTTTAACAGAAGCGGATTCAATCCCACAAGTAACACTGGATGAACTCGCACGCTTAAAGGCAAAAGAGATTATTCTAATTGGTGGAGAAGGAGTTATTTCTCATCAGGTTGAAAGCGTGCTTAAAGAAAAGGGTTATAAGTTCACTCGAATTGGTGGCTTAAGCCGAAAAGATACCTCCCTAATGATTGCAAAAGAACTAGATAAATTAATAGACGTCAGCACGATTCATGTGGCCTATGGCTGGGGTGAACCGGATGCTTTATCGATTGCGGCACAGGCAGGTTTGAAAAAGCAGCCGATCATTCTCGCAGATAAAAATTCCGTGCCAGCCGAGACTCTAGCTTGGTTGAAAACAGAAACTTTATCTAACGCTTATTTTATCGGTGGTGAAGGGGTAGTTGCACCTGCGATAGTGAGCGAAATTGATAAGATTACGTCTGTAAATGTTCTCGCTAATCGCCTAAACGGCTTGGATCGCCATGAAACGAACGCAAAGGTCATGAGCAAATTTTATCCAGAGGCAGAACTATCTAGCATACTTGTGGCAAAGTCTGAAACAGCAAATCTAGTAGATGCGCTCGCAGCCGGGCCATTAGCCGCAAAGCTCGGCTCACCTGTCCTCTTGATTTCCTCTTATGTCGGATTGTTGCCAGAACAAAAACAAGTACTGGCTGGTAAACATTCAAAATATGTTCACCAAATCGGCGGCGGGGTTAATCCAGCAGCCGTGAGAGAGGTAGTGCAGTAGGAATATTTTATAAAAGAGCTTACAGAAATCTGTTACTAAGTCTTTATAAAGGGATAAGCCTCCATGACAAGTCAAAGTCCAAAAAAGATGTGCGTAACTTTGTAAAGCAAATCACGAGTAAAAGAGGAAAGATAATTGTCTTAATCTGAGAGGTCTTGCGGATGTACAGTAGGACAGCCGAAAAAGGTTAGTTAGATAGTGCAGTAAGAATATGGTTGAGGAGAGCCCTTCTGTTGAAGAAGGGCTTTTTGTGTCGCATGGGCTTTGAGGAACTGAATCGCTTCGATACATTATACAATTATATTGATACAGAAAATTTGATATTAAGAAAAGGGACGTCTCTGCGTGTGATTGTAATGGTAAATATAGTCTGCAGATTCGATTCTCGTAATGTAAATATGGGAATTAGTCTCGTCTTTCATATTTTATTGATTCATTTCATTTCTTGTTTTCCGTTCTAATGAAGAAGAGGATCTTGATGAAGATTTACCAGTTTGGTTTTCATCCCATATCTTATTTGCTACTGAAAAACATAAAGCAGCTGCATAAGGCGGCACCAAAAAGACGATTCGTTCCCCTTGCTGAATACTCTTTTGTGTTTAAAAACAAAGAAAGTTCCAAATCCTAGAAATTCTAGGATAGAAGATGATAGAATAGTAGATAACAATATATATTTTTTAGGGGGCAACTATGAGAAAAGTTTTTAGTATTTTAATAGTATTTTTGTTAGTGGTTTCATTTTTTCCGCAATCATCATTTGCGGCTGAAGATTCTGAAAAGGTTTCTTCTCTGTCACAGATTTCGACGTATCCGTGTGCACAACCAGGTGCTAGAGTCACATGTAGTGATATTAATGTCATGTTGACGGAAAGTGCAATTGCTCATGGAATACCTCCGGAAGTTGCTAAGGCAGTGGCCTTTAGGGAATCGAATTGGCAGCAGTGGGAAGATGACGCGCAGACTATCCCTACATTCAATAAAAATAATGATGGTGGGATTGGCATCATGCAAGTGACGGATAAGAGTGGACGCTATATTGAGAAAGATTTGAAGAACGATATTCAATATAATATTAATATCGGTTTAGACATCTTAAATGAAAAGTGGGACCTGGGCAAACGAGGAGTCATCCCCACGATCAATGATAACTCAAGAGATGTTATCGAAAACTGGTATTTTGCCGTGTTGGCCTACAATGGCGTAGTGGAAAAGAATAGCCCTACGAAGAAGCTTGATGGCAGCAGAAATTTAAGTGCCTATCAGGAAGAGGTTTTTAAATTTATTGAAGACAATAATGATATAACCTTAAAAACCCTGCCATTTAATAGAGAAGAATTTAAATATGATCCTGAGGATGAGGATACAGCGCTTATCTTTAACAAACTCCACTATCAAGTACCAGGACCTTTAACCAAGTCTAAGCAGTTATTCTCAAAAGGCGATAAAGTGTACACGGTTGCCGGTACTAATTTAAGAACCACCAAAGATGGAGGCGGAAATACTTCTCTAAGCAACAGACATGTAGCTGAGATTCTAGATGAGACCGTTTTTTATGACACATCTTTACAATCACCTTTCCGCCATTGGGTTCGTTACCATGTTCAACTAGCAGATGGAAGAACAGGCTATGTATCATCTGGTGCATTGGAGCCGATTACATCGAGGGTATTTGGTGATACTCGCATTGAGACCGCTATTGAAATCTCAAAAGAAGGCTGGCAGGATGGTGCTGATACAGTTGTTCTTGCAAAGGGGTGGGATTTTCCAGATGCACTAGCAGGTGCACCCTTAGCTTACAAATATAATGCACCGATTCTATTAACGGAAACAACAAAACTAACACCTGCAACGAAAAAAGAAATACAAAGACTTGGTGCAAACAGGGTGATTATATTAGGAAGTGAAGGTGCGGTAAGCAAAGAAGTTAAAGATGAGTTGGTTTCAATGAAACTCAAAGAAGTGAAGAGAATTGGTGGAGTGAGTCGGTTTGAAACAGCCCAATTAATTGCAAAGGAATTAGGTTCTACTAGTGGGAAGGCAATTGTCGCTACGGGCTTTAAATTTCCGGATGCACTTGCAGTCGCACCATATGCTGCTCGAAATGGAATTCCAATCCTGTTAACACCACCCGATGATATACCAGATATTACGATGCAAGCACTAAATGGGAAATCAACCATCTATGCAATTGGTGGAGAGGGTGCATTGAATGCAGCAGTAATTGATAAACTTGACAAACTCCCAGGAACTGTTCAACAAATTCAAGGCCTTACTCGTTATCATACGGCTGCAGAAATTATTAAGGCTTTTGATCTCGGGGATCAGCAAGCACTGGTTACAACAGGTGAAAACTATGCGGATGCATTAACGGGTGCTGTACTCGCGGCAAAGAAAAACGCCTCGCTATTATTAGTGTTAGAAAATGATGTTTTGGACCCAATTGAAAATATCATTAAACAACGCAGTATCTATAATTTTACCCTTCTCGGGGGTTCGGACGTTGTTGGTGTTGATGATGAACTAGCGGAATTGGCAAAATATTCGTTTCAATAACTAGTTTTAAAGCCAAGGAGAAATCCTTGGCTTTTCTTTTTAGTAAGGATTTATGGTAACGTATAATTTTTAAGACTTGAGTTCTGTATTCGACCGGACTCTGGTCTTTTAATTTTGCCTTCACTCGTTTGTGATTGTAATGGTAAGCAGATTCGACTCTCGTAATGTAAATATGGGAATTAGTCTCGTCTTTCATATCTTATATTGTGTATTTCTTTATATCGATTCATTTCATTTCTTGTTTTCCGTTCTAATGAAGAAGATGAAGATTTACCAGTTTGGTATTCATTCCATATCTTATATGAGTAATAAATAAAAAAACAACTAATGGTTATAAGTATATATCCCATTTCTGAAACACTCCTTATCTTAATAGTATATGGAACGTATGTCCTTGCTGATCTATTACTATACTATATGTGCCTGTTCTTATTTGATTTTTGTAGAAGATGGTAGTTTGTTGGATAGCTAAACAGGATAAAATGCAGTGCAGTTGAGTGGTGTAGGGGTGGCATTGTTGTTGATTTACTTTTAAATTGTTAGCTAAGCGGGTGATATTCATGGAAACAAATCATAAAATTAGAAAGTAGCTAAGGCTGTAGAAGAGGAGTACTTATAATACATTTCCTTTTTATTTTATAGTCATTATAAACAATAAATACCTTTTTTACAATTAAATTCCAAATGGGTTAAATCTGTGCCTCCCACCTTAATCCCCCTATCACCTCTATACTTTTTAGATAGACTTATTAAGGCCCACTAGAATATACGACTCTCTCACCAACCTGACTTTTTTAACGATATCAAAAAAATGTAATAAAAAAGGTAAATTTTCAATTAAAATACAATTTATTTGCTCGTGCAACAAATTTTGACAAATTTTTCATAAGGAGGTACTTATAATTAATAGATAATAGCGAAATTTAGGTATTTATTAACGAAACTAAATACCTACTATTCAACCTAACTTAATGGAAGAAGGCCGAAAGATTTATGGTTTGGTTTTTAACGGGATAAACATATGCTTAATCGTCGAGAATTTAGGAGAGTTAAATTAAATGAACCAATCATCGCATCGATAGAACTAGTCACTCTATCATTTTCTAATGATTTAAATTTGAGCGGTGTTGTTCATGTACATGTTATTGATGTTAGTGCGGGAGGGCTTCGATTTTTTTCCAAGCATGAGTTTTCAGTTAATTTTCTGGCCATCTATAAGATACATATGAACATAAACAATCATAACCTTGTTTGTTTGGGGAAAATAATCAGAAAAACCAAATTGACCAATAGTTGTTTTGAATATGGTATCAGGTTCGAATTTGATTTACTTATTCGATAGGGATTAACAGTTAAAATTGATAGTTTCAAGTGTATCGCATGTCTTATATACAATTTAGAGGGGGATTAGGATGGAGGTATTCGTCGCAAGACAACCAATACTTACTAGAAAGAAAGAGATAATCGCCTATGAATTGCTGTATCGTAATAGCCAAAACAATAGTTTTCCAGATATTAATGGTGACATGGCTACCACAGATTTGATTATTAACAGTTATTTAAATATTGGTATGAATGAATTATCGGATGGAAAGCCGTGTTTTATTAACTTTACAGAAAAATTATTACAGTCAGGGGTCCCTACCTTTTTTAAACCAGATGAAATTGTCGTTGAGATTTTGGAAACGGTTGAAATCGGGATTGAATTAGTAAACATATGTAAAGAGTTAAAGAGTAAGGGATATCAAATTGCTTTAGATGATTTTATTTTAAATAAAAACAACAAGCATTTCTTTTCCTTGATTAAGTATATCGATATTATTAAAGTTGATTTCAGAAATACAACCGATGACATACGACGTTTAATCGAGAATGTTTCGTTAAAATATAATATTAAATTACTTGCAGAAAAAATCGAAACGATTGAGGAGTTTGAATCAGCGGTAGGGAAGGGTTATGTCTATTTTCAAGGCTACCTTTTTTCTAAGCCTGCTATCGTTTCTACTCGGGATGTTCCAGAGTACCTTCAAAACTATTTTCCAATTATCCAGCTTCTTTCTAGTGATGACCCGGATCTAAATGAAATAACATGGTTAATTAAACAAGATTTATCGTTATCCTATAAACTACTAAAACTGGTTAATTCCCCAGCATTTCGGGGTATCCATAAAATAAACTCCATCAAGCAAGCGGTCGTTCGTCTAGGATTGAAGGAACTAAAAAAATGGTTATATCTACTGTCGATGAGGGGAAATGTTAGTGATAATAGCGAATGGACGAGAGAAATTTTAATTAAAAGTCTTACTAGAGCAAAAATGTGTGAATCCATTGCTATAGATAAATTTCAACAAAAGGAATCGTCCTCCTATTTTTTAACGGGTATGTTTTCCCTTATGGATATGTTGCTCGAAATAGACATGGATCACATTTTGAAGCTAATGCCACTGGCAGCAAACATTTGTGAGGCTCTTAAAGGGAAATCAAATCAGCTTAACGAAATATTAAATTTGTCTATATCGATTGAAAAAGGGGATTGGCAAGACTTTGATGATTGGTGTGAGAGATTGAAAATTGAGGATACCTTTGCACTAACTACATACAATGATGCTTTTAAATGGTCTAAAGAGATCATGATAAATTAATTTTGGGAGGACCATGGGGACGGTTCTTGCGGTCATCTTTTAAAATATAAAATGCAGGAGAACCGTCCCCATTGAACACCATTGAACAGAGAGACTTCTTTTAGTCTCTTTTTTTTACCCAGACAAGAAGAGCAAGGTGCCAGGCACCACAAAGGATTTAATAGTTAGAACATATTTCGAACTATTTTTCCTAGGGCATTAGTCAGAATGCTTGTCTTTAAAAGGGATAATCACTATTTAATCAATCGTTTGTGTGAATAGAAAAAACAGGATGTTGTCAAAGTATGCAGTTTTAAGGGGAAACAGTTGCGTTCAGTGGATTTGGTCAGATCATCCATGAAATCTACGCTATTTACTGACAAATATTTTACATGGAATTAGAGACAAGACCTTATATAACGTGAGTTTATAGCATATTTACACAACCGTTTGATTACCATGCCATTTTGTAAGAACCCGTCGTTAATAATAGAAAGCTAATTTTATTGGTGATTTTTGAAGTATTCTAATAGAAAATGGAGCTTTTCCTCGACAAGAAATATTCTTGAAATGAGGCTAAAGTTCGTTTTTAAAAAGGGTTTGCAACACTTTTAATCAAACGTTTGATTGGGTAGAATTTTATCGTTATTTGTTGGGAAATCCTAGGGATTAGCATGGTTGTACCAGCACCTCTATGTGTCTTTGAAAAGCTATTTTGCGATTAGGTTTAGTAATGTACTATAAAAAGAAGCTTAAGAGGATGATCTTTTTTATTGTTCCAATGGGGTATTTAATAGTAGAAGACAAGATTTGTGAATGTGGTAAAATAAGGGTAAGTTGGAGTTATCTCCTAATTGTTGGTTGGATAACAAAAAATAGAATAGTTACCACAAGTTAAATTTTTGGAGGATATTCAGATGTCGATATTTGAGAAACTAAAAGATAAAATGACTGATGTTATAGTTGAAGATTTCCTTATGAAGTTGGAAGATAAAGTAGATCTAATGGATAGAAGAATGCAAAGAAGATTCAGGAAATTGGAAGAAAAAGAAGACCAATTCAATGCCTTACTTGGTTTAGAGGAGTTTAAAGGTTCCCCTATTAAGGATAGAGCTAAGGTTGTTTTTGCTAAAAAAGAAACTGTACAGAAAACCTCAGCAGAATATGGGGATATTATAGGAGTGGATAGAGGTCTCTATCGTCACTTTGGTATTTATATTGGGAATGATAGAGTCATTCACTTTGCGGGACCAACTTCAGATTTTGATTTTAAGAGTTTTAGTAAAATGGAGATTCGTGAGGATAGTATGACAAGATTTCTCCTGCAAAGCAAATCATATTTTGTGTTTGATTGTGAAGCCAAGGAGAATAAATCTATCTTTACGAAAAACTTGTTAGTAGCGTACTCACCTGAAGAAACCGTACAAAGGGCTAAATCTAAATTGGGTGAAAACAAATACAATCTTGCCATTAATAACTGTGAGCATTTTGCCATTTGGTGCAAAACAGGATTACATAAATCAAAACAAGTAGATAAAGTTCTACAGGCACTTACACCTTTATTTATTAAGGTTAGGATTTAACAAGTGTAACATCGACTTGGGCAATCCTCCACGGACTGTTAAGCTGGGTGTATGTTATATATTACTTGGCAAAGTATTTGTAAAAGTTCAAGGTGCCTGGCACCATTGAATCGCAGCCAATATAGAATGGATTTTTGCAATGAGTCAAAAAAAATCGGCTAAACGCCGATTGAAAAAACTAATGCTAGTTTTGTTTCTAGTAGTTAATAGTTGAAGGAAAAAGAAAAAGAAAAACGAAATGATTTATATAAGCAATATTATTCTATATTGAGTTCGCGAGTACTGTCACAGCTGCACTAAGAATGACTGTACCAATCATAATTGCAATATAAAGTAGATTCTTCCTCATTTTCTTCTTACGCATTGCTTCTTCAGGTGTGGTCCACATACTTTTAGACATCAAAAATTCCCCTTTTATTATTTGATGGTAGCTGGCTGGCGGGTCCTAGGACAGAAGCCCCTATAGCTTTGCGTCCTCACCTTTCAGTGAGTTTGCCTTTAAGTAAATACCTAATATTATAAACATAGAATTAGTAAAAAGTCACTAGATTTCGACAAGTTTCGTGATTATTTACCTATGCTCTTTACCCGCCACCCTGTTAGGGAAGTTTCACTTTCCATGGGGACGGTTCTTGTGGTCATGTTTAAATATAAAAGAATAGACTAGAAACACGGTATTTGCCAAAAAATGTGTTTTTAAGGGGAAGTGGCTCATTTTAGGGGATTTTTCAAGATACCCATTAAATTCTACTCTATTACCGACAAATATTTTGCCAGAATCAAGAGAGAAGGCTATTAATAACGGAGTTTCTATCACTTTTACACAAACATTTGAATATGAGGCTTTTTTGTAAGAACCCGTCGTTACTTGTAGAAAACCATTTTTATTGGGGGTCTATGAGATATTCTAGAAGAAAGTAAAACATTTCCTCGACAAGAAATATTCTTGAAATGGGGATAAAGTTCGTCTTTCAAGAAGGTTTGATGCACTTTTAATCAAACGATTAGTTGAGAAGAATTAATTCGTTATTTTTCGAGATGCTCAAGAGATGGCTATATTATCAGCGGATATTTAGGTTTGAATGACAAAGAAGTAAAAAAATCAAATGAGCAACTGTCTTTCAAAAATGAACTTCCACCATTAATAGATGGAACTGATTTTGGTACTGCAGCTTTAAGAGCCTTTTGAATAAACCGCGGTGAACCGTGTCATAAATAGAGGCACAAGAAATGGAGCCAGTATTGAAACTTGGCTCCATTTTCATGGAAATTTAACTTATTTCCTCTTTGTTTTTTAAATAATACGAGCGGTTACCATGCCAGAAATTTGTTTGATTCTTTCCTCTAATGTCGGAATAACATCACCATTCACTTTATTATCAATGTCAATCATCGTATATGCATATTCCCCTCGGCTTCTGTTGACCATATCGGCAATGTTTAAATGATAACTAGATATAGCGGATGTAATCTGTCCGACCATGTTTGGAACATTGTGGTGAAATGCCAATACTCGCTGCTTTCCTGTATAAGGAAGGTAAGTATTTGGGAAATTCACTGAGTTTTTGATGTTTCCTGTTTCTAAAAATTCCTTCACCTGACGAGCCGCCATTATTGCACAATTTTCCTCTGATTCTTGTGAAGAGGCACCTAGGTGCGGAATTGGAATTGTATTTTTCATTTTCAGCACATTTTCATTCGGGAAATCTGTAATATACATCCCAACTATCCCACTTTCGAGAGCTGCCGCCATGTCTTTTTCATTCACAAGCTCGCCACGTGAGAAGTTTAAAATATGAACACCCGGCTTCATTATGCTGAATGTTGCTTTGTTAAACATTTCTCTTGTATTCTCGGTAAAAGGTACGTGTACAGTAATATAATCAGATTCTGAGAACAACTGTTCAATTGTTATTGCGCGCTGTACATTGCGAGACAAATTCCAAGCCGTATCGACTGAGATAAACGGGTCAAACCCGATCACATCCATGTCTAAATCAAGTGCATCATTCGCTACAAGGGCACCAATTGCTCCTAAACCAATGACACCTAACGTTTTTCCTTTGATTTCTTTTCCAACAAACTGTTTTTTTCCAGCTTCCACTAGCTTTGGAATTTGGTCACCTTCACCATCCAATGCTTTTACCCAAGTAATACCAGCAAAAAGGTTGCGGGAAGAAGATATTAATGAAGTTAGCACCATTTCTTTTACGGCATTGGCATTCGCCCCAGGAGTATTAAATACAACGATACCTTGCTCTGTACATTTTTCTATCGGAATATTATTCACACCTGCTCCAGCTCTTGCGATTGCCTTTAAATTATTGCCAATTTCTACTGAGTGCATATTAAAGCTGCGAACAAGGATGGCATCCGGATTTTCACTGCCGTTGTCAACCTGAAAATTGCCCTTATTGAATACCTTTAGTCCAGTTTCTGCAATATTATTAAGTGTTTTAATAGATTTCACTTCTTCTAAAGTGATCGTGCTCATGATTTTCCTCCTAATTTTTTGCCTTAATAAACAGAAAGAGGTAAGGGATATATTTCCCTTACCTCTGCCCAGGCGAACGGCTACGACACCATGTGCTCCCTCGCGGTTATCCGCGTTTCGCCAGTTACACATGGTCTTTTTAATTTATTTTATATTATCATAATCAAATGGGAATCGCACGACTTTTTTAGTTTAATGGAGAATTCAAAAATTACATTGCCTGCTCAGGGTATATACTAAGAAGGCTTTTTTCTATAGTCAGTAACTTAGGCATTTTTCCACTCCTCAACTCTCAATCCTTTATCCAAAATGAATTAATAAATATAGTCTGAAATCCAACTTTCAACATATTGTTATGGCTTGCCGAACCGAACTCCACATCTGTATAAATCTTCGTTAATCCCATATCATTAGCTGCCTTTATTCGGTGGTGTAGCAATGTTTTTTGAACACCTTTTCCCCTATGTGAAGGGAAGGTAAAATCATTTGCGATATAGCCTTTCTCTCCGTGGATAAAGAGAGAGCCCATTCCTATAGCTTCCTGACCGATATATGCTATGTAATTTTGAAAGATAGGCTCAACGAAATATTCTGCTTTTCTATTGATTAGTTCATCCTCTATTTCCATTTCATTCGAACGTGCTATGAGATGAAGGAATTCCACTACATTTTCCTTCGTTACTTTTACAACTCTTATTTCTTTATTATTTTCAAACTCATCAAAATGAGGTGCTATTTCTAAAAATACCAGTTGTTCAGCACAATAGAACCCTTTACTCATTAATGTTTTTGCGACTTCCATATTTATATTATTAGGCGTCATATCAAAGCATGGAGTTATTTGTTTAGAATCATAATTAGCCAAAATTTCATCTATTTTATTCATATCGTTTACTCCAAAACCCTTAATACGATTGTAATAGATGGAACTTGGTGATTTGGTGTCAATAAGTAATCTACAATCCCCAATTTTTTTGAACTGTAGCTCTTTATCAACGGGAGAAAGTGCTCTTTTTGAGTTGAACGCAGTTAGTGCTAGTTCCATTTCATTAATGCTATCTACTTCCAACAATACATTTTGTTTGTAATCAGATATCATATTTCATCCGCTCCCATATAAAAAGTCAATAAAACCGATGATAACTTGGATAATTATAGCATAATGTTTTGTACGGTCTTAACGGTGAAGGGAAGGGGTTATCAACCTTCGATCAATCTGTGTTTATTTAAACAGAGACAGTATGTGGTTAATAATTTAAGTGTCTAAAGAATATAAGTTTACTAGCAATAGGGGGGATATAGTTGAAGAAAAACATTTTAATAGCTGTACTCTGTTTAGGGGTAATCGTGGTAATTTACTTTTTTGCATCCACTCCTACTAGTCCAATTATTCCTACTACATCGTTGGAAAAAAGCATCTGTGAAAGAATATCAGCACAATTTGGTGATTGTAAACAAATTCTTCTGTATGATTCTAAATCAAATTTAGTTTTCGCTGAGAATAGCTCGGGAATCATTCCTGTGTTGACCAATAAAGGTTTTACTGATTTTAAAAAGTTTATTTATCCCGAAATGGATTTCCAGAGTTCAGCGAGGAGAAAGTGGAGAGAGGACCAATTGACTGGCGAACGAATAATAAGGTATCAAAGGATTTTTCCATTATCTACGGATTTGCCGAAGACGATGCAAAGACCATTGTTATAAATAGTGAAGGAAATATACAGCCAAACCGATTTTTTGTCAGGGACAACTTGTGGGTTTGGTATATCACTTTTCAGAAAGATAAAGTTACATTGCCAGTTAAGGTAACCGTTTATGATGCAGATGGACAGATTATTAAATGAACAAGGTGAACAGAGTTTTATCTAAATTTCGGAGCCTGTGGTCACTACCCAAGTTTTGTCGAAGAATGATAGGTTGTTAGTTAGGTAAAGCGTGTTAGAATAGAGTGGCAGCTGAATATTGTTGGGGTGGCCGAGTTGTCAATCTTCTTTTCTTTCATTAGGGAAGGAGGTGATAATACTGGAAACTTTTCTTGATATCTTACGAGAAATTCTAAAGGGAATTGTGCGTGAAATTAGTGCATATTTCTTTCGGAAAAACGTACTAGAAAACAGGAAAACCACCCCGCGCCGTAGGAAGCAAAAGGGTGGTTCTCACAAATAATCCACTTTAACAACCACCACCCTGACGGTAGGGGCTGCATGGAGAAGTGTTTGCAACAACACTTCTCTTTTTTATTATATGTCCATTATACACAAAAAAACCCTTATTTAAAAGTTAATCCTAAGCTCAAACTCATTCCAATGTGTTAGATGTAGTAGGCGCAATCAATATTTTGGATAAGTCTGTAAATAAACAGTTTACTAAAAATCGTGAACTACCAAAAATAGAAGATACAAAGTATCGCCGAGTCCTTTTAACGCCCATTGTTTCCCACACAAATGGAGTTGAAAGGGCAGTGGCGTAGTGCCTATGATTGGGCTGCGGTATGCGGTAATACCACATATCGTAATGAACTGGAGAAGGTATAAGACCTGGATGCTCTAGCTGAAGAGCAACTTTGATGAAGGTTTAAAAAAGAATCCCCTAGATTTATCTATGGGGAGAAGTCAATTCACTTTCTCCGGCTGGATTAATAGAGTACTTGTGCTATGATTATAGATTTTAACCTCATATTTGTTTATGAGTAAAGGGTGTTCATAGTGTGTCAGATCACCTTTAAAAAGAATGTAAGCTTTCTTTAAGATAGAGCTTTGATCTGTTTTAATAATGTCGCCTTGAGCATGTAGTTGTGAAATTATTTCTTTTTGTAGGTTGGTGGATTGATAGAATAATAAATAAACTTTTTGAGTTACTGCTTCATTTTCGTATGTGTTCTTTGTAATTCTTGAATATTGATAATTTTTGTTTTCCTTTGTCAGATAGATTGATAATAAGTCTTCAATAACCGCACTTGCTGTAGCTTCTGCTCCAGCGCCTGCTCCTTGTAAAGTCAAGTATCCAAGCAAATCTGTCTTTATTCGAAGGGCATTATCAACATTTTCTACTCCGTGTAAAGGATGATCCTTGTCAACAAATACAGGCTTTACTTCTACATTCAAATGACTGTCAATAAGTACTAAATGCTTAAGACGAAGTCCAAGTTGATCTGCCAATAAGATTTCCTCATGCGAAATACCTTTTATTCCTTGTACGGTCACTTGTTCCCAAGCAGGTTGTTCTCCAAAGACCCACTCGCTTAATACCATCGCTTTATAAAATGCATCTAAGCCTTCAATATCATTCGTTGGATCAGGTTCTGCATATCCTTTCTGCTGCGCAAGTTCAAGAGATTTTGGAAAGGAATCACCTGTTGTTCTCATATGACTTAAAATGAAATTTGTTGTTCCATTTAAAATAGCTTCTACACTCTCAATTTGATTTCCACCGAGCAGCTCTTTAATGGTTCTTAAAACAGGAATTCCACCGCCAACACTTGCTTCGTAAATAAATCGCACCCCGTTCGTGTGAGCTATTTCCATTATTTCTTTTCCATGACTTGCAATTAATTCTTTATTTGCTGAGATGACATGACAGCCATTCTGAAGCGCTTGTTTTATATAGGATAAAGCAGGTTCAATTCCGCCCATAGCCTCTATAACTACATCTGGATTACCCTTTTCTACAATCTCATCGAAGCTTGTCGTAATCATAACATTTTCATCAATGGAGCGAGGCTTTTCTTTATTTTTAATTAAGATACCTATGATTTCAAATGATTTCCCCGCTAGTGAAGATAATCGTTCCTCTCGATTCATTAATGCGGTATAAGTCCCATACCCTACTGTACCTAATCCTAATAATGCCACTCTAATTATTGTCATGGTTGACTCCTTTCAAAAATAAAGAAATGTAAGTCTTTAAGAAAAGTGGAAAAATAAAAGCCGCTCTATCACTGAGATAGAGCGGCTCCATAAAAAAATTCCGTCACTTATCTCTCAAAGTAAAATACTTTGAAGGACTTAGCACCTTTTCAAACATTTGTTTGAAGGTTGCCGGGCTTCACAGGGCCTTTCCCTCTGCCACTCTTGATAAGACTTATTAAATTAATACAAATATTATCAGGGTAAACAGTCAGAGTCAACTTAATTTTATGAAAATTTTAAATCATACTTAACCTCCTACAAATTAATATGTAATTTCACTAACTCCTTTTAATTGGAAATTACATGTGTATTACATTCAAATTAAAAATTACATATAAACTTTCTTAATATTCTTAATTTTGCTAGTCTATTAATAGAAGCTATTTTGAAATAATGGAATAAATAATCACTTGGATTCTACAAATTTTGATATTTTTTAAATAGGTTTAGGTTTCAATTATCGGTAAAAGGGGGATTCGTAAATGGCGATTTGGATTATTGTTATTGCGCTATTGATCGTATTATTGATCATGCTGGAGGAGGGAGGACATTATATTTTGAATCAATATGTATTCGGATCGAAAAATGGAAAACAACTAAAATTGAAGATAAGTATGATGACCAGATTCACTTTTTTTAAGAAAAAACTACAAACTGTAATGAATGAAACTAATAAAGAAAAAAGGTCATTTAGTAAACTTGTAAGTTTAAGCAGGGACCTCAAAAAAATTTTATCAGGATTTATCGTAAAGGTCCTAATTAAGCCGGTGCGAATGATAAGAAGAGGCTATTTCTTAAGGGGAGTCAAGACTACGAAAAAAGATGATGTGATAAGGATCATCAACAAATATTTGAAGAGCTTTTCAATTACGAGGGTCATAAAAAAATCAAACAATAACAGGCTTTGAATTTAAGAAATACTAATTAATTTGTCTTTAAAGAAAGTTCGTGCGAATACGATATGCATTAGCTTATTCAATAAATTATTTTAAAAAAAGAGGTGAAGCGTTATGGAATTAATGAAATTACGTCCATTTATTCCATCAGGAGAAGATTATCCCCTTGCACAGCGTTTTTTTGAAGATCTAGGTTTTGAAAAAGTATATTCCGACAGCGGATTAAGTATCTTTCGGTTGGGGGAACAAGAATTTTTCCTGCAAAACTTTCACAACGAGGAATTTCAGAGTAATTATATGGTTGAATTGCTTGTCGCTGATCTTGATGCTTGGTGGACGCATATCCAGAAAAATATTCGTGATAAACGCTATCCTATAAAGTTTAAAGAACCAACACTCTATCCTTGGGGAAAACGTGAGATCCATTTAATTGATCCTGCTGGTGTCTGCTGGCATATCGCAGAATCAAGATAAATCTTTATTGAATTATTTACTTTTAATCAGCACTTGTCCATTCACATTTATTATGAACGCATAAGTTATATTACCCACCATAGCACCATCCACAACCCCTTCCATAAGGGTGTACCTCCTAAAGAACGTTTGCATGTATTGCAGACGTTTTTTGCATTATTATGGCGACTGTTGAGTTTGACCAAAATATCCGTGGCGCCAGGAGAATATGCTTCCAAAAAACAGATTCTAGAAGCTGTTGGACGAAGAAACAAAGGAAAATAAGACTATAAGAAAGGAGAATAAGACTATATGAAAGGTAGATTATGAACTCCATAGGTAAAAGGATCGTATATGAAAGAAGTGGACCCTTTTAGGTTTCTTTTTATGTATATGTCTTATATAATGACCACTAGATTATCTTTTTGAATCGGGAATCGAATTTTTAGGCCACGAAAGGAGAGGGATCATGAAGAAAATTATCTATACTCTTATTACAGGAATCATGGCTGTCACTTTAACAGCTTGTGGTTCAAATGATGAAGGTAAACCATCCAATAATAGTAAAGAGCAAACTGAAACTGCTCAAACTCAGCCACAAGATCAAGAGAAACAGATGAAAGAAATGCAGAAGAAGCTAGATAAGCAAAAAATAGAGGAGAAGCAAACCGTTGCTATCATCAATGATGAAGAGGTTTCAGGCAGTGACTATAATATGGTATTATCTTCTCTACAAATGCAGATGCAACAAATGGGACAAGATCCTACTTCTGATGAAGCAGCAAAACAAATGAAAGAACAAACCATCGATAACTTAGTGGGACAAATGTTGATTCTTCAAGAAGCTAATAAAAAAGGGTATCAAGCATCAGATGACGAAGTTGAAAAACAAATAGCCGAAATGAAAGAATCGTATAAAGATGATAACAAATTTGAAGATGCTATGAAACAAGCTGGTTTGGATATGACGACACTAAAGAATAAAACAGCTGAGAATATTCAATATATGAAGTACATGGAGAAAGAAATTCCAGTAGGAGAAGTAACGGATGAAGAAATTCAAGCTTATTATGATCAAGCAGTCCAGCAAGGAAGTTCCGATGGTCAAGAACTTCCAAAGCTTGAAGAAGTAAAACCGCAAATCAAGCAACAACTTGAACAACAAAAACAACAAGAACAACTCACTAAAAAAGTAGAAGAGCTTAAGAAAAAAGCTGAAGTTGACATTAAAATCTAAATTCCTGTGCCTGTGGTCACTCCCCGTTTTTTGTCGAAGATTGATAGGCTTTTAGATAGGTAGAAAATGATAGTCTTTTTCATACTTTATCCCTTTACCTCTCGCAAGTCATTTCGAATAAGGGAAATGTCCTTCCATAATTTAGATACATGTGGTAATCTTTACAAGAAAGCTGAATATAGTGTTTTAGTAGTCTACTAGGGGTGTCCAATGGCTTGGACTGAGAGAAGAAGGCAAATTTCTTCGACCCTTTGAACCTGATCTGGGTGATACCAGCGTAGGGAAGTAGTGTCAAAGTTATGCACTTCAATGTGCAGGTTTTGACTACTTTTTTATGGCAGTTCCAGGTTCTGAATTTCATTCAGGGCCTTTTTTATTGTCTAAAACTACGTTGTAACTCTTCATCCGGCACACAAAAAAGGAGGAAGTTACATGCAAAAGCAAGAGGAAATGAAAATGGATTTAAAATCACAGTTTACAGGAAGTAAAAAGGTATATGTACAAGGATCTAGGCTAGATATTCAGGTGCCAATGCGAGAAATTTGCTTAGGTTCTACAGTTAGTACCTTTGGTCAGGAAGAAAATGAACCTGTACGAGTGTACGACACAAGTGGTCCTTATACGGACTCAACATACACCGTTGATATTAGAAAAGGATTGCCTGCAGTCCGTAAGACTTGGATAGAAGACCGTAAAGATATAGAAAGATATGAGGGTAGAGATATTAAGCCAGAGGATAATGGCTTAAGTGCTGAAGATCCACGTGCAAACATAGAATGTTTCCCGAATGTTAACAAAAGCCCATTACGTGCAAAAAAAGGCCGCAATGTAACACAAATGCACTATGCGAGAAAGGGTATGATCACTCAGGAGATGGAGTATATTGCCATACGTGAGAATATGGATCCTTCTTTTGTACGAGATGAAGTGGCAAAAGGGAGAGCTATTATCCCAGCAAATATAAATCATCCAGAATGTGAGCCAATGATTATCGGGCGGAATTTCCATGTGAAAATAAATGCAAATATCGGGAATTCTGCAGTAACCTCTTCTATTGAGAAGGAGATTGAAAAAATGACATGGGCAACTCGTTGGGGTGCTGATACGATAATGGATTTATCTACAGGGAAAAATATTCATACGACAAGGGAATGGATTATTAGAAATTCACCAGTACCAGTTGGAACAGTGCCAATTTATCAAGCGCTTGAAAAGGTAAATGGGGTAGCAGAGGACTTAACTTGGGATGTGTACCGCGATACATTAATTGAGCAAGCAGAACAAGGTGTTGATTACTTTACGATTCACGCAGGGGTATTATTACGCTATATTCCAATGACCGCAAAGCGTACTACAGGTATTGTCTCACGTGGTGGCTCTATTCTTGCTCAATGGTGCTTAGCTCACCACAAGGAAAACTTCTTGTATACACACTTTGAAGAAATATGTGAGATTTTAAAAGAGTATGATATATCTGTCTCTCTTGGGGACGGCCTAAGACCTGGGTCAATTGCGGATGCAAATGACGAAGCGCAGTTTGCTGAGCTTGAAACATTAGGGGAATTAACAGATATTGCTTGGAAGCATGATGTGCAAGTAATGATTGAAGGCCCAGGACATGTTCCTATGCAAATGATAAAAGAAAATGTTGATAAGCAAATGGAAATTTGTAAAGAAGCACCATTTTATACATTAGGTCCATTAACGACAGACATTGCCCCTGGGTACGATCATATTACATCGGCAATTGGTGCAGCCATGATTGGTTGGTTCGGTACAGCTATGCTGTGTTACGTAACGCCGAAAGAGCATCTGGGATTACCAAACAAGGATGATGTGCGTGAAGGGGTTATTACCTATAAAATTGCTGCACATGCTGCTGATTTAGCAAAGGGTCATCCTGGGGCGCAGATCCGTGATAATGCCTTATCGAAGGCACGCTTTGAATTCCGTTGGAACGACCAATTTAATTTATCACTTGATCCAGAAAGGGCACGAGAGTACCACGATGAGACACTTCCAGCTGAAGGAGCTAAAACAGCACATTTCTGTTCGATGTGCGGTCCGAAGTTTTGCTCAATGAGAATTTCCCATGACATTCGAAATATGGCTAATGAAAAGGGTGATTCCGAGGAACGTTTAATTGATGAAGGTATGAAGGAAAAAGCAAAGGAATTTGTAAAGGATGGATCCAAAATCTATCGATAAATGTACCTGGGGGACGGTTCTGATGGCTTTTTTCTCTTTGGGATTCTTCGTAAATAAGATTTCTATTCTTCCACTAGATCCAATTTAATCGGGTATTAGGGTTTCCAAAGAAAGCACTTGAATTCAAGTGCTTTCTTTTTTCTGCGGATTAGGTGCTTTGATACAATTCAACCTCTTTTTTATATGAATTTCTTCTTCAACAAACCTGTCAGCTTAACAAGCAACTTTAATAGTGTTTTGTTTCTGGCATTTTTACATCTGTTATTACATTAATTAATGCTTCTTTTTTCCACACGTAAAAACTTCAATAATTCAAATGCTAAAGTGCTTTGCCAGTTCAACGGGATGAGGACTGGTCATTGCTTCAGACATAATACAAAAACCCGCCGCACCTGCTGCTCGTATTTCTTTAACGTGAGTTCTTTTGATTCCGCCAATGGCATATACCGGAATACTGACCGAATCGCATACATCTTTCAGGAAGGAGAGTCCTCTCGGAGGTACTCCCTTTTTACTATCTGTTGAATAAATATGACCTGCAATTAAACGGTCAGCCCCTAAGGATACAGCCTCTTTTGCTTCCTTTACTGAATGGACAGATGCACCAATCACGCTAAATGAACACAAATCACGTTGATATTTTCTTAAATTCGACATGGATAAATGAATATTGGCTAGTCCTAGTTCAGCTGCTGCATAAATATTTTGATTGATGATAAACGGGACATCATGATACTGACAAATTTCGTTCATTTGAAAGGCTAAAGCTTTAAATTCATGAAGCCCTAAGAGATTTGGGGTGTCCATGTCCAGGGGGACGGTTCTTGTGGTCATCGTTATAACTAAAGGCCAGGAGAACCGTCCCGAATGAACACATGATGAAAATTGTTGAGACCTAGCGGACAATAAAATACCCATTCCTCGACAAAAAATTTCCTAGAAAATATTCAAAAATCATCTATTAAAAGGGATAAGGTAATTTTAATCAATCGTTTGATTTGATTATTTTATTAAGGAATTGGTCGAAATAACGATTATTACGTCTGGAAACAGGTTTACTTAAATCCTCCTGAAAGGTGAGTTTCCCCTTGGTGTGTAGGAGAGTAGGTTTTGTATATAAGAAAATCTCCCGGTTTTTCACCTAAGAGATTTTTATCATTTAATAGCACTTAGAGAACAGCATCACGGTCATCATCATCGTCAAACTCAACTCTCGTTACATCACCTGTTTGGGCATCAACCCGAACGTCTGCTTCACCACGATTAGTCTGAATTTCAAAATCAAATTCGAGTTTGCCATGTTCCCATTCTTTTTCAACTTCAGTGATTTTTCCACTAACTTTGTTAAGTGCTATTTTTGCTGCCTCCTCAACGGATAAAGTTGAACCGTTGGTCGGCTGATTAGAAGAATTGTTGCTATCATCATCTGTCTCTACTTTATATAAAGTTTTACCATGCTCGGTTTCTAACTCAATCTCTTGTCCTGCGAAAATGGCAGATAAGTTTTTTAGATCCACCGTATTAGAAGTATTTTTGTCATCTGAATGAATAGAATCATCTGGCTGAGTACCGCTTTTTGAAGCTCCCACGGCCGCTGCACCGCCAAAAATCAATAATGCTGATAAACCACCAATAACTATCTTCTTTTTCATTTCCATTTCCTCCTTGTTTCTGATTTTTTCTATACTTTCACTATATCCAGCGAATATGAGAATAATAGGATAGAATCATTAGAAATTAATGAGAGAGTTTTTATTTAATTTAATATCCGTGCCTGTTATTCCCCGAGTTTTTTCGAAGATTGAGGTTTGTAATAGGTAAAACGTATTGAATGGTTTTGCAGTGAGTATTGTGGAAATGGGTGGTAATCATTCTTGAAATAGCCTGGATTATTAAATGTCCTTCTTGTAGTATAGGAATAGGCTTTACTGACAACCAAGATTTAGGAGGACATAATTTGTATAAATTAGTGGCAATTGATATTGATGGAACGCTGATGAATGATCGAAAGGAAATTACAAAGGAAGTAAATGACGCCATTCAAGCTGCTAAAGCTAAAGGAGTGAAGGTGGTCATTTGTACGGGGAGGCCAATTGTTGGTGTCCAATCGATTATTGAGGAATTGAAATTAAATGATGAAGAGGACTTTGTGATTACCTTTAATGGTGCTCTTGTGCAAAATACATACTCTAAGGATGTAGAATCCCAAATTACCTTAGCATACGAAAACTTAGAAGAACTACACGAATTAAGCCTAAAGCTCAATTCACCGCTCCATTTCTTTGATACAGAAAATCTATATACACCTAATCGAGAGATAAGCCAGTACACTATTCATGAAGCCCATATCAATCAAATTCCTCTCCATTACCTGCCGATTGATGAAGTGCCAAAGGACATGCTTATTCCAAAGGTAATGTTTATTGATGAACCGGAACGTTTGAACACGATCATAGCAAACATCCCTGAATCATTCTGGGATAAATATACGTTCGTTAAAAGTACTCCGTTCTTCTTGGAAATCCTTGACCCTAGTGTCAGCAAAGGAAATGCAGTAAGACTACTTGCCGAAAAACTTTCGATTAAACAGGAAGAAGTCATCTGCATCGGGGATGGCGAGAATGACCTTAGTATGGTTGAGTATGCTGGCTGTGGAGTGGCAATGGGCAATGCCGTATCTGTTGTAAAAGAAGTAGCTCAGTTCCATACATTATCCAATAATGAAAATGGAGTAGCTTATGCGATTGAAAAATTAGTATTGGGGTGACCGTGGGGACGGTTCTGCTGGTTTTTTTCCTCTTCGGGTTCCTTAGCAAATAAGAATTTCCAGGTGTGGCAGCGGTTATCATTTGGCAGTTAATTGGGGGAGAACCGTAGGAACCGTCCCTATGGCACTTTTACTTTAGGAGGAATGTATTATGAAAATGGAACATGTGGGGATTATGGTTAATGACATGGACGAGTCTTTAGCGTTCTATCAAAACATTCTCGGTTTAGAGTTAAGAAATAGAGAGTGGTTAAATGACACGATTGAGCTTGCCTTTTTGTTTTTTCCAGAGCAGCCGAGTGTAGAGGTTGAACTTGTCTACGGAGGCCCGGTTGAAAACGAAGGAATCGTGAACCACTTGGCCTTTACTGTTGAAAACATTGAAGCTGAGCTCGTACGCTTTAAAGAAGCAGGCGTCAAATTAATAGATGAAGAACCTCGAAGCATTTTAAATGGTACAGTAAAAATCGCCTTTTTCCAAGGTCCGAATGGTGAGAAGCTAGAACTAGTAGAAAGATAAGTGAATAGAGCAATAGGCGAACAAAAAAGAGGGGTATTTTCAATCACTAAACTGAGTAAGTGAGTGGTTCGCCGCTCTCTTTTTTTTGTGCTTTTTTGATCTGAGTGAAGTCCGTGGAGTCCGTGGGGACGGTTCTTGTGGACCAGATTAAACAAAAAAAGCCAGAAGAACCGTCCCCATGTCCCCCATGCATAGGTTTTGCTCCTAAGATGAATAATATGGAAAAAAGGAACTGTATACATGCAGAATACGTTAAGATTTATTTCTATCGTGTACATCATTTTACTTTCTGTGGGCTTGTTTGCACATGTGGAGATTATTCCTTTTCTGTTAACGACAGCCAAAAGGGATTCTTGGATTAGTATCCTCGTAACGATTATCATCCTGCCTTTATGGATTTACGTTCTATACAAGATTGTCGCGATCGTAAACAAGCATTCCATTATTCAGCTATTAAAGGATCACGGGAGCAAGCTTAGTTATTACCTCCTGCTATTACCATTAGCCATTTATATGCTGATTGATGCTTTTGTGACGGCGCAGGATATCATTTATTGGTCACAATTGAGCTACATGCAAGGATTTAACAGTTTTACACTGGCTCTTGTCTTACTCATTTTCTGTTTGCTCTGTACGGAGTCTGGCTTGTTTTCCATTGGGCTCTTAAGCAGTATTCTCTGTCCCATCGTTCTATTCTTAGGATTTTTTATTTCATTTGCCAATATCAAGAAAAAGCATTATGAACTGTTATTCCCATTGTTTACGGATGGCTATTTACCAATGACGAAGGGGCTTCTCTATACTTCTTTACCCATCTTAGAGTTATTTATCATCATTTTTTTAACTCCGGTATTACAAAAGGCCGTTTCAAGAAAGCAATTATTCGTTGTTGGTTTGTTAATCATAGGGTTAACGCTAGGACCTACTATGGCAGCGATTGTTGAGTTTGGACCTGAGCAGGCTTCACATTATCGTTATCCCGCTTATGAAGAGTGGCGTTTAATTTCCATTGGACGATATTTTTCCCACGCGGATTTTTTTGCGATTTATCAATGGCTTTCAGGTGGAGTGATTAGAATCAGTTTATTTGTATTCATCGCATCCCGAATTCTTACCAAAGGAAGGGAGAATGTAAAAGTAGTAAGGATCCTATACGGTATCATTTTTATCGCTTGTATTTATCCATTTGATCAAAGCCCATTCTCTACTATTATCTATGGATATTTCAGACCTCTGTCGTTCTTTTTTTTAACCATCCAAATCTCAATCTTGGCGTTATATATCGGGAAGAATAAAAAGAAGTGGTCAGGAGGCAGGATTGAATCATGAATGAACATCTTTTCTCTTTTGAAAACCTGCAGAAGCTTTTCAACTATTCTTCTGATATCGAAATAAAAGAGGAACAATCTAAGGGGAAATCTTCCATTTTTGTCTATTGTAAACCCTTAAGTGATACGAGTCTGATTCCCTCGTTTGTATTGCCCTCTATGGAAACTTCCAGCTCCATTTATCAATCTTTACAGATGGAGGTTATGAGTAAAAAGGAAGTCGATGCTGAAAAAATAGAGGAAGCCATTTTTTCAGGGAAGCTAATGGTGGTATCACCTGGAGATAAGATTATTTTTTATGATATTAGTAAATCTCCCTCCAGACAGCCGGATGAGTCGGTGGCAGAGGTTTCCGTTCGTGGACCGAAGGATGGATTTGTTGAGGACATTACGACAAACCTTGGACTAATCCGCAAAAGGTTAAAGACGAAATCTTTAGTGGTAGAAGATTACACGATCGGCAAAAGAACGAATACAAGAATTTCTCTCCTTTATATAAAGGATATTATCAATAGTGAGATTCTAAGAGATATACAAGCACGTCTTACGGCTTTAGATATTGATATTCTAACAAGTTCCTCCATGCTGATGGAGCATATTTTGGATAATAAATTTACGCTTGTTCCCCTAATTGACTATACAGGCAGAGCTGATTTTGTCGCAGGGGCCATCAATCAAGGGAGGTTTGCGATTATTGTGGACGGGGCCCCGACAGCGTTGATTGCACCGATCGATCTGTCTTTTCTTTTTAAAACCCCTGAAGATGAAAATACGAGTTTTTATTATGCTTCTTTGGAAAGAACTCTGCGTATTATAGGTCTATTTACGACGACGTTTCTGCCTGGCTTTTATACGGCCTTAATCACACATAATGTAGGGCAATTGCCCCTTCCTCTCATTGCAACGATTACGGTTTCAAGATTAGGATTGCCATTTTCACCATTTATGGAGGTCTTACTCATGCTTGTCATGTTTGAGTTATTTAAAGAAGGTGGGGCACGCTTGCCAAAGGGAATAGGACAAACCGTTGCTGTTCTTGGCGGCTTGATCATAGGTGATGCAGCCATCCGTGGGGGGATCACATCACCCACCATGCTGGTAGTTATTGGGGTCACAGCCATTTCTAGCTTTACTCTTGTTAATCAGTCTCTATCAGGTAATATTTTTCTCTTACGAGTGTTCGTTCTCATCTTTAGTTACTTTATGGGGATTTATGGGTTTTTCATCAGCCTCATGTTCGTTTTTCTTTATTTAACAAGGTTGAGGTCCTTTGGGGTTCCTTTATTAGCAGATATCTCTTCGCCGAATGGTAGAGATATCCTCTATACTTTTCTCCGCATTCCTTTTTCTTTTATGAAAAAACGGACTGCAGCTTTACATAATAAAGATGGCACGAGATCAGGTGAATAAATGAGGAAATTTTTATACATGATCTGTATTCTTACTGTTTTAACGGGGTGTGTTAAAATTCCTGAGATTCAATCCCAGGCCTATGCAGTTGGGATTGGAATTGACTATGTGAATGATGAATATCACGTGGTACTCCAGTTCTTAGATTTTTCGAACGTTGCAAAAACCGATCAGGGAAAAAGTGACCAACCTAGCTCTGTTTGGCTTGGCGAAGGAAAAGGAAAAACGGTGGAAGATGCGATTATTAAGATCTACCATGGCATTCAAATTCCAGTAAATTACGATCAGCTAACTGTGTTTGTTTTTGGAAAGTCCGTATTAGAAAACAGATTAAGTAAAACGGTAGAGGCGTTAGATACGAATTTCAATATCCGTCTAACAGGCTGGGTTTACGGTACGGAGGAGCCGGTTGAAAAGATTTTCACCACGAAGGTTCCATTTAATTATGCCTACACCAACGCTAGGGTTGTTCAGCCAGAATACATGCAGCAGCAAGATTCCTCAATTCCAGCTTTGTCGCTGCAGGGACTTGTTTATCAATTACATGAACCATCCAAAACGATACTGGTGCCAAGTATATCCACGAATGATGCAATCATATTGAAGGATCAAGATAAATTGCCTGTGACTATTTTTAATGGTGCTTATCTTATGAAAGGGGAAAAATTGAAGGGTCACTTAACGGAAAAGGATCTTGAGGGTTTTATTCGAGTCAATAACAAATCAGTGCGGTCACCAGTCATTTTTAGTGAAAAAAGTGCAGGCGAGGAAGCATTTGTTCAAATCGAATTATTGAACCCAAAGATGAAAAGAAAGGTGAAGAAAGATCAAAATGGGATACAGATCGGGTTAGATATAAAAATCTCTGCCATTGTCAGAGAATCTAGCAAAGAGATTCTCTCCCCAAGCATCAAGAGACAGATTCAAGAAGAAATACGTAAAGAAGTATATGCTGCCTATTTAAAAAGTCAAAAAATCGGCGGGGATATTTATCAATTTGAGGACTATATGTACCGATTTATGCACGATGATTGGAAGTCGCTTCAAACCAGCAGGAAATTCCCCACCTTAAATAAAAAAGACATCCATGTGGACATTGCACCTTTAAAAAGCATAAATAAAATCAACGCTGGGATCGATACGCTGCTTAATAATAAGTGAGACAGGGGACAGGGGACAGGGGGACGGTTCTTGTGGTCATGTTTAAATGTAATTGCCAGGAGAACCGTCCCCCTGTCCCCCTTTAGACCTTTACCATATTAATGGTAGAGGTCTTTTGCTTCATTTGGATAAATCATATTGTAGGGCAAAGGAACTGAAATCAAGAATTGCTAAAAATTGGGTGGCATTTACCAGTGAAATTCACTATTATCAGTATGTAAAAGTTAAAATTTGTCTTGATTCCACTAGGTGTTGGTGATTTTTTTTACAATTGAATAAAAGGGGCACTTTTTTTTATAATTGTTATAAATTGGTATTCAAATGGATTTTTTATATGTCGAAGGTAGGATATTACTACCATGAGGTGACATTCTTTATACATAACAACACCGATTAGCTTCGAACATACGCAGTAAGGAGAAGTCAGCAAGGAGAAGTAATACATGATTGTAACGTTAATAAACAAAGCAAGTATCAATTCGATTACTCTTCCTGAGAAAATAAGAGGTCAGTATTGGATTTATGATTCTAATGACCGTTCCAAAAAGTTAATCGGGATTGAAGGAATCAATGGTGAATGGATTCTAAAGTCTAACAAAGATGTTAAGGTTATGAACCATTCAGGGAAACCCATTCGTAATACCGTGCTAAGTCCGTTAAGTATCTACAATTTGGATACGCAGGAACAGGATAATAAAACCATTGTGTTCATTGAACCAAGTACGGATGATCGCCAAACCTTCACGAAATATTTGGTAGACAAGGATACGGATATTACCATTGGAAGAACCGATAAGAACGATGTCATATTGAACAATCAATTTGTGTCGGCCTCACATGCAAAACTATCCTTTCGTAACGGAAAATGGAGTATTACTGACCTGAACAGTACGAACGGAACCTTTGTCGATGGCGATCGAGTGAAAAGCAGGGATTTAACGATTGGCGATATGATTTACATAATGGGCTACAAAATGATTGTGGGAAGCTTCTTCGTTGCATTAAATAACCCGGATCGAACCCTTTCGTTAAAAAGCAATTTCCTAAAACCATTTATTAATCAAAAAGCAGTGGCCCCAGACGACGAAGAGGAAGAATATGAAGCACCGGCAACGGACTATTTTTATCGCTCCCCTCGCTTTAAGAGAGATGTAGAAAAGGCTGTTATTAAAATTGATTCACCACCGCCTAATGCGATTGGGGAAGAGATGCCGTTGATGTTGGTGTTAGGTCCGTCTGTGACAATGGGGATGGCGTCGCTGGCGACTGCAACTTTTGCGGTCAATAATGCGATGGCTACTGGTGACTTTTCAAGAGCAATGCCTTCGATAGTCATGTCCGCGAGCATGCTTCTTGGAACGATACTATGGCCGATTTTGTCAAAAAAATATGATATGAGACGAAGGCGTAAAAAGGAAAAAGTCCGTCAAGAAAAATATAAAGAATATTTAGATAAAGTTACGATTTCCTTTAATGAGGAAGCTGAAAAGCAAGAAGAAATCCTGCGTGAAAACCATGTCCCGGTAACGGACCTTATTCAGCGAATTGATAAAGTTGACCGAAATCTATGGGAACGTGGACCTGGGCAAAATGATTTTCTGAAATTAAGGGTGGGTACAGGCAACGGTTTATTAGCTGCCGATATTTCGTATTCCGAAAAGAAGTTTTCGATTGACGATGACAATCTCGAAGAAGAATTGTACACCTTAGTGGAATCTCCGAAAATCTTAAAAAACATACCTATTACATTATCATTGTTTGAAAATTACATATCTGGTGTCATTGGAGATCGGAAACAAACGATTGAATTTGCAAAGGGCTTGATTTTTCAACTAGCAGCGCTGTATAGCTACGATGAAGTGAAAATGGTGTTTGTTTATGACCAAGAGGACGAAAAAGATTTCGGTTTTACCAAATGGCTGCCGCATGTTTGGAGTAATGATAATAAGTTCCGCTTCATTGCCACCAAAACAATAGAGGTAAAGGAAGTTTCGGCTTATCTTGAAAAAGAAATTGAAGCTCGTTCAAATGTTAGCGACATTAATATGGAAGATATCAAACCTTATTATATTATTTTTGCGATGAGTAAGCAGTTAGCGATCCGTGCTGAGATGCTAAAACAGGTGTATCTAAAGAAAAAGAATATCCATATCTCTGTCGTTACGTTTTACGATGAACTTAAGAATTTGCCGAAGGAATGTACGATGGTTGTGGATCTGAATGAGAATAGCGGTAAACTGTTTGATAAAAACGATATCACGGGTAAATCGATCTCATTTGTTCCAGACCAGCCCTTAACCGCTGATCCAACGGAATTGAGTGTGAAGTTAGCGAATGTACCGCTCGATACTTTGGCGAATTCTTTCAATCTACCGAAAATGGTCACGTTCCTAGAGTTATTTGGGGTGGGAAAAGTGGAACACCTAAATGCATTAACTCGCTGGAAGGACAATGATCCAACAAAATCATTAGAAGCAGCGGTGGGTGTGGATACATTAGGTGAAGTGTTTAAGCTGGATTTGCATGAAAAGTTTCATGGACCGCATGGATTGGTTGCAGGTATGACGGGTTCTGGTAAGTCTGAATTCATTATTGCCTATATCTTGTCACTCGCCGTCAACTATCATCCGAATGAAGTCGCGTTTATCTTGATTGACTATAAAGGCGGCGGTATGGCTAAATCCTTTGAAAACCTGCCGCACACGGCTGGTATTATCACCAACTTAGATGGGGCCGCGATTAAACGTTCGTTGATATCGATTGAAAGTGAATTGAAACGCAGGCAGGCTATTTTTGCCCAAGCCAGCAAACAGGTTGGCGAGAGCAATATCGATATTTACAACTATCAAAAGCTCTACCGTGAAGGTGTGGTAACTGAACCGCTTCAGCATTTGTTCATCATTTCCGATGAGTTTGCGGAATTAAAAACACAGCAGCCCGAATTTATGGCCCAGCTGGTCAGTGCGGCCCGTATCGGACGGAGCTTAGGTGTCCACTTGATTTTGGCTACACAAAAACCAAGTGGTGTGGTCGATGACCAGATCTGGAGTAACAGTAAATTTAGGGTAAGTTTGAAAGTGCAAGAACGAGCAGACAGTATGGATATGCTCAAACGTCCGGATGCTGCTGAACTTACCGATACTGGACGCTTTTATCTGCAGGTCGGCTATAACGAATTGTTTGAAATGGGTCAGTCTGCTTGGGCAGGAGCACCTTATTATCCTTCTGATAAAGTGGTTGTGGAAAAGGATAATAGTGTTGTGGTCATTGACCGTAATGGCCGCCCGATGAAAGAGGCGAAAATCGATAAGAAGAAAAACCTGTTTGCCAATCCGAAAAAGCAAATGGATGTTATCACCGATTATTTAAGTACGATTGCACAGGAAGAACAGATTAAAATACGTCCATTATGGCTTGAGCCCATTCCAGCTATGATTCTATTAAATGATATAAAAGGAAAATATACGCTAGCCAATGAGAATTCCTTTGTGCTGAATCCGGTAATCGGTGAGTACGATGATCCGGCAAGACAACAGCAATGCTTGCTGCGCCTGCCGCTTACGGAAGAAGGAAATACCATTGTTTATGGTGTAGCGGGAAGCGGAAAAACCACTTTCTTAAATACAATGGTCTACTCGCTCATACAGGAGCACACACCAGATGAAGTCAATATCTACTTATTGGACTTCGCCTCTGAAACATTACGTGCTTTTGCCAAAGCACCGCATATCGGAGATGTCATTCTTTCCTATGAGAGTGAGAAGATTAGTAATTTGTTTAAAATGCTTCAAAGTGAATTGGAAAATAGGAAGAAATTATTTGCGGATTATGGTGGTGACCATGCTTCTTATATTCGTGCAACAGGAGAGAAACTGCCATCGATTGTGGTTGCGGTCAATAACTTTGCTGCTTTTACTGAAATGTACGAGGAAAAAGAAACAGCGGTATCCTTCCTGTCACGTGAAGGAACCAAGTATGGTATTTATTTTGTTTTAACGGCTCTTGGGACCAATGCTGTAAGGTTCCGCTTGCTGCAGAACTTTAAGCAAATGCTTGTCCTGCAATTAAATGATGAAACCGATTATGCTGGCATTGTTGGTAAAACAGATGGATTGTTCCCTTCAAGATATAAAGGCAGAGGTCTTGTGAAGAGAGACGCCATTTACGAGTTCCAGGTTGCTCAGATCACAGAGGAATCTGTACCATTCCCGTTTATTCAAAAAGAAAGTGCGAAACTCCAGACCTCATGGAAAGGGAATACAGCAAGGAAGATTCCAATTTTACCCGATCAAGTGGATATGGAGTTTTTATCACAATATGTTGTTTCTCAGGGAAGTCTTTCTATCCCAATTGGCGTTGAAAAGAACTCGCTAAATGTTCATTATTATCCATTTGGAAAATCGTATATCCATATGATTTTATCTTCATCCACAGAACATTTAGGTTTTACCCATGATTTATCTATACTCATGGCAGATACTTGTGGTTTTGATGTGACGGTGATTGATGGACAGCAAAGTTTTATTCATAAAGATAATCGTACGATTGCTTATTATTCTACCGTTAAAGACTTTGAAAATACGGTGAATGCACTGTTTGAATTGGTGCTTTATCGTAATAACACTCACAAAGAGGCGATTGAAAAGGGTGTTGAAGCGGAACATTTTGATCAAAAAGTGATCATTATTAATTCCGTTGCCGCTTTGAAAAACGCTTTGTCAAAAGAAGGAGCAGAGAAACTTGGCCTCATTCTTGAAAAGGGAGATGCCAAGTACAACATTACCATCATATTTGCCGAGCAATCTAAGAATCTATCAGGAATCACCTTTGATAAATGGTATAAGCAGCATATGAATCCTGGTGATGGTATTTGGGTGGGCGCTGGAATTACCGACCAATTTAACCTAAAGGCTACAAAACCAACTTCTGAAATGCGAGAAGACATGACTGCTGGATTTGGCTTCTCTTTACAAAAAGGGAAGAGTGTAAAGGTAAAGCTATTAAACTCAGTAAAGGAGAATGATGACAACGATGAATAAAGCACTTGTTGAAATCTTCCTTCCTGCTGCAGACCAAAGCTTTGATGTTTACATACCATTAGAAAGTCAAATGAGCGAGGTACTGCTATTAGTATCTTCTTTGCTAAGCGATATATCAGATGGAAAATACAAAGCCAATGGCAATGCAGTGCTATGTGATGCAACCACTGGAATTATTTACAATATTAACATGGCAGTTGCAGAACTGGGGATACAAAACGGTTCTAAGCTCATGTTGATATAGATTATTAAGATAGAGAGGAGAATGAAAAATGGGAAAAGTAATTAAAGTAACACCTCAAGAACTAGAAACGGCTTCTAAAAAAATGGCAGAGTTATCCGAAACGTACACAGGTATCTATACCCAACTGATGCAGGCAGCACAAACAATGGGGTCAGCTTGGGAGGGAGAAGATAACCTTGCCTTTGTTGATCAAATCAATGGATTTAACGATGATTTAAAAAGTATGGCAGATAAACTCCTAACCGCTAGTCAAGCGCTTGAGACACAAAGAGCCAATTATGCACAAATGCAAGATAGTAATACAGCTCAAGTAAGAAGATTAACAAACTAATTGAATTAAAAAAGGAGTGAGGGAAATGGCTGGACAAATTAGAGTAAGTACGGCACAAGTTGGCGATATTGCAAAAACAATCGAAGGGTTGAACATAAGACTTGCAGAAGAGTTAAAAACAAGTCAGAAAACAATCCAAAATTTATCGAATACATGGGATGGGGAAGCAGCCCAAGCAACCATTGCTTCTTTTGATGAGTTTGCGGCAAAGTTTTTCCAAAACTATCAAGATATTCTTAATAGCTATGTAACATTTCTAAGAACAAACGTAGAACAAGGTTACTTCGAAACAGAAACAGCTAATATTAGTTTAGCTGACGCATTTAAATAAGGTATCAACGCTTGCGCTAAAGGCGATGGAGTCCCATCGTCTTTAGCAGCATTTAAAAATGAAAATAACTTCGTAACGGGTTTATATAGGTTGACTGTTTTCGCAACAATTGCTGTTAAAATCGTAAAACCGATTTTAACGTGGAAAGGCGTTGTATTCATGAGAAAAGTAAAAATTGCAGCATTGTCATTGTTAATCATTATTTCTTTATTGGGAGTGAGTGGATGTATGAACTTCATGTCTAACAGTCCGGATCGGGCGGATATTGCTAAAAAACTCTTGAAGGAAAAGTATAATGAGGATTTTAGCATTTATACGTCTGGTGAAGGATATGGAACCTTGACCGGTAACACATTTAAAATAGTAGCTTCGCCGGAAGGAAATGAAGAGTTAAAGTTTGAGGCAAAGGTCGAAAAGGAAGGTAAGTGGATGATTGATGAATACGTTGAGGCACTGGTCGAAAATGAAATCAAGCAGACGGCAAGTGACAAAATACGTGAACTAACGGACGACTTTTTCATCAAAGTATATGTCGGTTTTGCCGATACTGATTATACAGATAAAAGTAAGGTTTCATTAGAAGAATTTTCTAAAAAATATACGAATGTTCCCATTGTTCTTACCTTGCTGTTGGATAAAAACGCCATGGCCACCATTGACGCAGAGAAGGAATACCAAGTGTTGCAGGACCTATTTGCTGAAAAACTCCCAATAAATGCTGCGCTTGAAATCTACTATACGGACGGAGATACGCTCAAAAAGTCCGAGGAATATTTTAAGAAAAATGCCGAGACTTATGATGATTTTGATCAAATGCTAGAAGGGTTCAAGGAAAATGGTTTCGGTGTCAAGGAAGGACAGATAAATATTCCTTTAGATCAATTTATTGAGCAAAGACAGGTGCAGTAACCATGCCACATTCAGATCAAGATCTTTTTGTCGCCTCGCAGCTTGCTTATTATGAAATCAGTGATAAGGATATTTCCTATTTGACAAAGCAAGGAATCGAACCTACCCTGGCCAATATTCTGAAATACAAACCCGAAGTGAAGGCAACCCTGGAAGCGAACCTGGCTACTGCAGAGTCTTCTATTGATAAAACCAGAGCTCAAGGAGATTTGGATTTATACAATCAATTCGTCTCGCCCAATTCGGAATACAGTACGTGGAAGGTTGTTGATGTCAATGATGACAACAATCAATCCGGGTTTTATGGTTTGGTAGTTGAAACGAGTCCGAATAATGCCATTGTTGGATTTAGAGGCAGTGAATCTCATGGCAATCAGTTTGAAAAAGACTGGATAAATACCGATTTTAAAATGATTAATGAGGGTGTCGGTGTCGAGCAGCAGAGGATTGCTGCACAGTATATGGCCGAAATAAATTCTAAATACTCATATGATACTTATGCCACCGCAGGACACTCACTCGGAGGGAACTTATCTTTCTATGCGGCGATAACAGCACCGCCGGAAATGAGAGCGAAAATCCTCCAGGCATTAAATGGCGATGGTCCAGGGTTTGCTGAGGAATTTCTAACTAATCCTCTTTTTGCAGAAGGAATTCGGGATATGTCTGGGAAAATGAATCATTATCAGTGGTCATTAGTAGGTGCGATTTTAAATCCTGTTCCCGGTTCCCATTACATGTCACTGAAAACAAAAGATAATGTTTATGGAGACTATGGGTTGGGCGCCTTAACAGCCAAACATAGTATGACGTATGTTGAGTATGACGAACATGGCCGTGTCATTAGAGGGGAAATGGATCGTTTTGCCGAAAGCATTGGCAGATTCACACGGGAACTGGATGAACTGCCAGCTGGAGTAGCAAACTCATTTATTCATGCGGTGGAAGGCTTCATGTCTCTTCCTGATGGTCAAAAGAAACTATTGGCCGGGGCTTTCATTGCACATGTTGCAATTTTTCTTGCCACACACCCTACTGTCTTGATTGCGACAGTGCTTATCGGGGCAACGCTTGCTGTCATCTATTGGATCAATCCAGAGTTTTTTGGCGAAGTGTTAATCCCGTTTATCCTTGACGCCCTTTCATTTACGGCAGATATGGTGCAAAAGCTGATCGATGGAGTCACGACTGTTATTGCTGCGGTGCTTGAGGCTGCTAATATGGCGAAAGAGTTCATCAATCAAGTTATCGCCAAAGTCGTGGAAGTGTTCACAGAATTTACTTCGTGGGCGAGAAAGCTTTTCAACCCAGGTTATCGATATGCGAGCAGCCATCCGTTCATCAAGATCGATACTCAAAGACTTCGAGAATATTCTCAGCGCCTAAGCACAGTCAATACAAGATTGAACCATCTTGACCGGAGAATGGACGCCCTTTACTCCAAGGTAGGGCTGTTGGATTTATGGAGTTTGATGCAGGCAGATTTGATGACAGGGGAAAGCTGGAGAATTAATCGTTGTATCTCGTATTTAGAAGAAACATTAGAAGACTTTGAATCTGCTGAACGGAAGATTATCAATAAGCTGGGATAGGGGGGAGTGTCCATGAGTGCCAATGGGCAGCATGATCTTTATTACATTAAACAAGAGCTTCAAGATATCATAAACGAGATTGAAAGTATTGCAGCGGGAATCGATCGGAGCTTTGAAGGAATTGGAAATGAAAAATGTGCCGCCAAACTGAATCAGATTGCGGACCACTATAGGGGAGTTAAAAGAAAACTAAGTAATATTGATACTTCCAAAGTGAAAGAAGCGTAATGGTTGATTTTTGTGTTGGTATGAAAAAATAGGCGGAGAATTTCCGTCTAATGTATAAAGTGGAAGCCTAAGAAGCAGATATAAACGGAGATATTCCGGTTAACTGCTCAAAATAAGACAAAATCCAACGATTTGAATCAAATAAGCGGAAAAACTCCGCTTATTTGTAAGGTTTTATAAGGTTTTCCCAAAATAACCGGAATTCCTCCGCTTATTTTTCAAACAGAGTAAAGTAAACATTCAATATTCGACCGAAGGAAGGGATTAAAATGGCGGATATAATAAAAGTAGATACCGGGCGTGTGGCGGCGGCTGCCAAAAATATTGCTAACTATAATAATAGAATCAGAGATGATTTTTCACCTGTGGAGTCGGCAATGAGAGCGTTAAATAGTGCCTGGGACAGTACGGCTGCTGAGCAAGCGATGGATTCCTTCTATAAAATAAAAAATACGTTTCATGAACCAAGATATACAGTGATGGATAATTATGTGAAATTCCTGCAGCAGCAGGTGGATCCCGGTTACACACAGACAGAAACAGTGAACACATTTTTGGCGGATTTGTTTAAATAAAAATCAGCCATTTTCAAAGGGGGATGTCTTATGGGTCAGTTTATAAAAGTGAACCATAGTCAGTTTGAGAATGCAGCAGATGCCATTGATACCTACCTATCAAGTCAGAAAAGAAACATGGCAGCCGCGGAGAGAGAAGTACAGAACCTTGGAGCAACCTGGCAGGGGACGGATTCAAAACAGTTCCAGCTCCAGTGGAATCAGGTGGAAGACAATGAATCTACTTCAAAGAATATGTCAAAGGCATTAGAGAATTATGCGAACTTTTTGAGATTTGCAGCCAGCCAATACAAGGAAGCTCAATCGAAAGCGGTAAATAGAGCAAATTGGTTATAAGAGTAGAATTTGGATTCAGGAGATATTTATGGGTAAAACAACCGTTGAACTGAACAAGAATAAATATAATGTTGTGAATAAGCTACTGCATCCCGAAGCCATCAATGAACGCGAATTAAATGCCATTGCGGGGGGATTATTTGAGAATCTTATTCCTGTGCATGCAGAAGTGAACAAAAAGGGTACAGCGTTAACGGGGTCAATCGTTGATATGATGACGCTCCAATCCTATTTTAGTAGTGTTGTCAGCAAAAAGATGTTTTTGGATGTCATCACACAGCTTGTAGCTGTTGTAAAGGATTGTGAAAGGAACTTAATGAATGTAAACAATCTTATGTTGGATTGGCATTCTATTTTTCTTGATCCGAGAACGAAAAAGATTAAATGTATTTTCTGGCCGATTGTGAATAACCAAAATCCATATGGTTTGGCTGACTTTTTTAATGATTTGCCATTTCGTGTTGTTTTTACGAAACATGAAGATCACAAGTATATGAGTACGTATTTGAACTATTTTAAGAGTAACTCTATTTTTTCAATTAAGGGCTTTGAAAAAACCCTCTTTGAAATAATAGGAAAACCGATAGAAAACCAGTCTTATCTTCCCTCTGATTCGAAGAATATTGGAGATAGTAGCCGGTATTCTGCGAAGCAGGGTGATGGAAAGTCAAAAAATGCTCCGATTGCCTATAATCCGTTTAGCGCTTCTGAGGCAAAGGAAGAAGCTTCAAAGCATTGTACCAACTGTGGAAAACCTGAAACAAGAAAAGCTGATACCCAAAGTTTTAGTGAAACGACCGTTCTGGGTGCAGATGCTTATGACCTTGGGACAACAGTGCTGGGTGCAGATAGTGGGGCAGAACTAACTTTCCCCTATTTAATCAGAGAAAAAACGCAGGATAAAATCAGTGTTGACAAGCCTTCTTTCCGTATTGGCAAGGAAAGTCAGTATTGTGATTATTTTATCTCCAATAATAATGCCATTAGCCGAAGTCATGCGGATATTCTTACAAAGGATAGTCGTTATTATATTATCGATCATAACTCGACAAATAAAACGTATGTAGAAGGACGAGTTATTCCGGTAGAAAAAGAGGTTGAGATTTTCTCAGGAACAAAGGTAAGACTAGCCAATGAAGACTTCGTTTTTTACATATAAGCAAGGAAGGTTCGCAAAATGGAAGTATTAACAGCGGCATACAGCGATATCGGGATTAAAAAAGCAACAAATCAAGACAGCTTATGTATAAAGGTTGCTGATACATCACTTGGAAAAGTTCTTCTAGCGGTCATTTGTGACGGAATGGGTGGCCTCTCTAAAGGTGAAGTTGCCAGTGCAAGTGTCATCCATGCCTTTTCAGAATGGTTCGAGCAGGAACTTCCTCTACAACTTGGTGATGGTGATAGGGATGAGATCAGGTATCGCTGGGATCGAATCATTAAAGAGCAAAATCAAAGAATCGCAGAGTATGGAAGAAGAATAGGAATTCAGTTGGGAACCACAGTGACCGCTTTGCTCATCATCGATTCGACGTTTATGTTGATTGGCCATGTCGGAGATTCGAGAGTGTATCGGCTGAACCAAAAGCTTGAAATACTGACCGAAGATCAAACGGTTGTCGGCAGAGAGGTTAGACGAGGAACACTAACCCCAGAGCAAGCCAAGCTGGATCCACGACGAAATGTTCTTTTGCAATGTATCGGAGCTTCTAAACTAGTAGAGCCGCAGTTTATGGCTGGAACACCTAAACGGGGAGAAGTTTACATGCTCTGTTCAGATGGGTTCCGTCATATGCTCTCGGAGGCTGAAATTTATCATGCCTTCTCACCAGCGTCACTAAGGGATGAAGCCATCATGGAACAAAAAGCAAAAGAATTGGTTGAACTTAATAAGCAAAGACAAGAAACCGATAATATCACCGTTGTGCTTGTTAAACTTCTGTAAGGATGGGGATTTCGTTTGGCAGCAATTGGGTCAGTTGTAGAGGGTAAATATGAAATACTGAAGTTGATTGGACAGGGCGGTATGTCAAAGGTATACCTGGCAATGGACAAGCGGCTCAACAAACAGTGGGCAGTCAAAAAAATTGAAAAAAACGGAAGAGATAAGAATAACCAAGTTTTCATTCAAAGTGCCATTGACGAAGCCAACATGATTAAGAAGCTGGACCATCCTTCATTACCTCGTATTGTAGACATCATCGACCATGTAAATATGATTTATGTCATTATGGACTACATTGAAGGGGAACCGTTGAATAAAATTTTGGAGGAGTATGGAGCGCAGCCGCAGGATTTAGTCATTGAATGGGCCAAGCAGCTTTGTGAGGTGCTAGATTACTTGCATACCTGTGATCCGCCCATCATTTATCGTGATATGAAGCCTGCAAACGTGATGTTAAAGCCGGATGGCAACATAAAGCTCATCGACTTTGGTATCGCCAGGGAATACAAGGAGCAAAATCTAGCAGATACGGTAAGTTTGGGAACAAAAGGATATGCAGCACCTGAGCAGTTCGGCGGCAAAGGTCAAAGTGATGCGCGAACGGATGTCTATTGTCTTGGGGTCACGCTCTATCATTTGGTTACAGGGCAGAATCCTTGTGAGCCGCCATACGAGTTATATCCCATTCGCCATTGGAATCCCCAATTATCTGGTGGTTTGGAAAGAATCATTCAAAAATGTACGCAGCTTAATCCTGATGATCGCTATCAATCTTGTGCCGAGTTGTTATATGCACTGAATCATTATGAAGAAATAGATGATCTTTATCGAGCCAAGCAAAAGGCAAAGCTTAGCAACTTTAGTCTAGTAAGCGGGGCAGCGGTTCTTTTCTTAGCGGTTGGCATTTTGGGTCAGGTAATGAACATTTCGACAACAAATGATGATTACCATGCGAATATTGAAAATGCCGAGGCTGCAACGGCGGAGAGCAAAAAGATAGACTATTATTTAAAGGCCATTGATATTAAGCCCACGGAGACCAAGGCCTATGAGGAATTAGTGAATACTTTTAAAAATAATGCTTCCTTTTCAGTCGAAGAAGAGGAAATACTCACGAAGATCATTAGTCCCCATTTAATAGACTTGTATGAAAATCCTGCCTATGCCAATCTTGCATTTGAAATCGGTAAAGCTTATTGGTATTACTACGACTATGGAAAAAGTGAGACCAGTGATAATCAGACTACTAGAATGATTAGCTCGGTTAAATGGTTCGATGATGCGGTCCGCTATGGCTCTAAGGATAGTGAGTTTTACAAAATGGCTGTTATCTACCGGGAGATTGGCCGGTTTAATCAAGATATTACGATTTTAGTAGAAGAAGCCTCTGATAAAGGGAAATATAAACCGTATTGGGAAAATATTAAAGAGCTGATGAAGCTGATTGATGACGAAAGTGAAATTGTTAAATTGGAACTCTACCGATTGACAATGTTTTCTGTCGAGCAGCATGCTAGGAAATTCAAAGCAGATGGGGTAACAGAAAGTGATATTCGTTCGGTTGTTGAATCTGTGAAGAAAAGCACAAATGATGTAGATGTATCAACAGACAAAACGACCGCTATAAAAAATGAGGTAGTGGATCGTTTTGATTTAATCGCTCAAGAAATCGATAAAGCATATCGGAATTGACAGGGGGAATTCGAATGGATGCAACAACGTGGCTAATTATTTCAATTGTCGGATATTCCCTTGCAGGTATCCTGTTGATAGTCGTTGTTTTTATGTTTTTCAAGATGAACATTCCCGCGATTATTGGTGATTTGAATGGTAAAACGGCAGCAAGACAGATACAAGAAATCCGAGAAAAGAACAAACTTACGGGTAATAAGCAGCACAGGCCCAGCACTTTTAATGTGGAAAGAGGAACGTTAACTGCCCCTGTAAGTTCTCGATTCGGGAGAACAGGAAAGGCTGGCAGCACTCAAGCTGCCATCTCTGAAGAGTCAAAGTACTTAGAGATAAAAGGGATTACTGCTCAATCCTCTCGTCCGACTGTGGTGGAGAACCTGCCGACAGAAGTAATTTCCGAGCAGGAGAACCTTTCAATTATGGATGAGGCTACAACGGTTCTGACTGAAGAAACCCAAGTGTTAACGGGAATTTATTCTGATTCTACAGAAGTACTGATGAATGAAACAGAGGTACTCGAAAAAGGGACCGAAGTGTTGATGAATGAAACGGAAGTACTTGATAACGGTACCGTGGTCTTGGCAGAGGATATTGGGACCACCGTATTAAATGGAACTACGGAATTAGATAGCAAGAATGTTACAAAGGTGTTAGCGATTGAATTTAAAATCGTGAAGGATATAAAAATCACCCATACAAATGAAGTGATTTAAGTTTTTTAAACAACTACATGATTTTAATTTCTTAAGGAGAGAGAAAACAAATGCATACAAGGAAGAAATCAAGGGTCACTCGCATTTTGGCTTTAGTACTTGCCATCTTGCTCGTTACCTATCAGATACCAGTTGGTACAGGCCTGCCGGTATATGCAGAAAATGGGGAAGACACGATAGAGACAACAGATACAATAACCCAAAATACGGATGACTTGGCTGCTCAAGATTCAGAAACGGTACCTGAATTGGAAACTGAACCTGGACCTGGACCTGAAACTGAACCGGTATCTGAATCAAATCCAGTAACGGAACCAGTTACCTATAATGTAAAAGTTGAATCGGCTGGTAATGGAACAGGTAAAGTTGAAATTGACGGAACAGAATATACCACAAGTCCCGTTCCTGTTTTAGAAGGTACAGAAGTTGAATTAGTCGTTACTCCGGATACAAATTCCGAAATTAAGTCTGTGAAAATTGGTCATAACGATGTAGTAGAGGTTTCAGAGAAAGAAAAGCTAGGGTACAGTACAAAAATTCCTGCTATTTCTGATGAAACAACTGTTGTAGTTGAATTTGTCTTGAAAACCTATGAGATTGAATTGAACTATGCTGAGGGCGACGGTATTGTCAAAAAGGATAATCTTCAAATAAAAACTGATTCTGTCCTACATGGATCAGATGTATCCTATACGGTGGTTCCGAGTACTAGTAATCATATTAAGAGTATTAAAATCACGAAAGGCGAAGAAATATTAGAACTTCCACTTCCAACTGATGTTACAAATTCTACTAAGAATCATACTTTCTCTCTCGCTAACGTGACAGAAAATCAACGTATAGACGTGGAATTTGAAACCAACACCTATTTTATTACTTTTACTACGAATGAGTATGGAACCATTTATACTTCAGATGGTGGAAAGGTAGAAGTAAAGCATGGTAAAGACGCTTCGTTTACGGCAATCCCACTACCTAATTATCATGTTGATCGTATTCAAATTAAAAATGTAAATAAAGACGAGTATGTAGAAGTAGACATTCCAGAAGATGTGAAGGAAAGCACACAAAACTTTTCCTACACCATACCAAATGTTAAGAAAAATTTGGAGGTAACTGTCACTTTTGCGATCAATACTCATGAAGTGACTACCTCTGTAATGAGTGAAAAAGATGAGAATGGTGAATATGTTGAAAATGGTACGATTTCATCCGTAGATTCTGAAGTGGAACATGGCAGTCAAACTGCTGTAACCATAACACCTGATGAATCTTATCGAATTAAGGAAATATTTGTAGAGGGTTCAAGTATCTCTCTTGAATCTGAAGACTTTATTGACAATGATGATGGAACTTTTACCTACAGTCTTAAAAACATTACAAAAGAAACAAACGTTCAAGTTTCATTTGAACCGATCCCTCTTTCTGATGAACCATGGGGCAATTATATGGAGATGACACCTGAAACTGGATCTTTAATTGAAAAGAAACGTACGAGTGGAAATCATGTTGATAATTTATACATTTTTTCAAAAGATACCAAATTGAGATTAAAACCAGTTGACCCTTTTAATCGGTTGAAAATTAACTATGGTTGGGCACCAGAGTATTACATTGGTCATTCGATTGAAATTAAAACGTTAAGCGTTAAAACAAAGAATTTCTTTTATTCGAAAAATGAGCAATCTATTCAATTACCAGGAAACTTATATCTTGTAATCGATAAGCAAAAGCCTGAAGTAAACGATACTTTGCTGCTGACAGGTGAGGACAAAGAAAAAGTTGGAGATTCACTCTGGTTTAGTGGGGCTGTTACCGTTTCAGGTACGATAGATAATATTGAAGAGAAAATTGATAGAAATAGCGTTCCCTATTCCACTGCGATTGATAAGGTTTACTATAGTGAAGGTGAGTACTCTCTAGAAAATCGCAAAGAGGCTAAATTTGACTCTGAAACGAATCAATTTGAGTTTCTAACAGAGGATAAAAATTACCAAGGCATTTACAGCATTTGGAGTGTTGATAAAGCCGGAAATGAATCAGACGTTAAGCGAGTAACCATCAACATTGATAAAATTACTCCTGAACTAGATGGCGAAAAAACAGCTGTTACCTTAACTCCGAAAAATAATGGGTTCTTTGCGAGTGCCATAAACTTCCTTACATTTGGGACTTTCTTTAATCAAGAAATGGAAGTAACCGTTAAGGGTAAAGACGATGCTTCAGGTGTTAAAGGGATTGAATTAAAGTCTACGGATGAAGAAGATGTTCCTGAAAGAGTAGAAGGCAGCTTTGAAAAAGGAAAATTGACTGCTAAAGAAACGTTCACTCTTAAAGATGGTCATAATGGTACACTAACTGTAGTAGTGACTGACAATGTTAACAATGAAAATTCAGTTAAAATCACGAATATACATTCAAATATGGTTGCAGAAAATGGAAAAGTGATGATTGAAAGCATTGCTCCAGAGGCAAGCATCGGCGTGACACATGATGAAGGTAAAGTTACAAAATATGTGAATGACGCTGGTCAAGAATTTTACAATGGTGATGTAACGTTTGATGTAGTAGTGGGCGATCAGCAATCAGGTGTGGATACGGTAACCATTAGTTCAAATGATGATAAGACCTTCAAAAAGGAAGATTATTCTGATAAGGAAACCCATGAGGTTCCTTATACTTTCACAACTGTTGACTTAAGCCATGCTGGAGTTAACATTGAAGATGATGGTTCTTACAAGGTATCAGCGGAAGTTACGGATAATGCCGGGAATAAAAATAGTACTCCAGTAGAAAAAACTATTTTCGTAGATACGAAGGTTCCAGAACTCATGGATGGCAAAGAAGCGGTAACCTTTGAACCTAAGTATGATAGTGGTCTTGCGAAAGCAATCAATTTCCTAACCTTTGGAACCTTCTTTAATGAGGAAATTGAAATTACTGTAAAGGCTAAGGATGACATTGCTGGAATTAAAGATCTTTATGTAAATGCTACTTCAGCAAAGAATCAGGAAGTTAAAAAGTTAGAGGCAGACATCATAAGAGATGGATTGAATGCCGTAGCAACATTTACTCTAGATGTTGTAAGTTTTAAAGGAACTTTTGATGTTGTCGTGACAGACAATGTAGACAATCAAGAAACCTATCGGGTTAATGCAGGTAATTCGAATATCAAAGCAAAGGGCAATGATGAATTAATGATTGAGAATACATCTCCTACTGCCGATATTCAAGTTACCCACGGTGATAAAGTAATTCCGTATGTGGATCATTCCGGTAAAGTTTTCTATAGCAATGACGTTACCTTTGAAATTAACGTTCAAGATACGAAATCAGATATTGAATCTGGTATTAAGAATGCTAAAGTTCAGGTGAACAAGGAACAAGAAAAAGGATACGAAAAAGAATACAAGTATGAGACTCAACTAGAATCGAGTATGTCTCTTGAGGCTATTCATACAAAGGATGTAGGAATTAACGAAAATGGTTCATACGAACTTTCAGTAGAGGTATCGGATAATGCCGGCAATCTACTGGATAATCCTGAAAACACTGTAGATCCTACAAAATTAGTAAAAACCGTTTATATCGATAATAAGCTGCCAGAAATCACCCAGTTCGCGTTTAGTGCTGCTGGCGAAAATGCAGTGGAACAGAATCGTCCATATCAATCTGTTGAGTTAACCAAGTATGGATTCTTTTTCAAAAAGCCAACGCAAGTGACGGTAACAGCAGAAGATAATACCGAAACGGGCAAGGCAGCGAGTGGCCTCCAATCCATCACTGTTTATTTACAAGACTATGAGAATGGTAAAACCTATGCATTACAATCAGATGGTTCTTTACTAGAGAAATCTGATAGTAACAATATTGCAGCCATTTCAACTGATCGTGAAGTTACTTTCACTGTTCCAGCATCATTTAAAGGTCAGATTTATGCGAAAGCAACAGACCATGTTACGAACAGTAGTGATTTTGTCACACCAGATGGTGCTGTAATTGAAGATGCTAAGAAGCACGAAGAGACATCTGCTATCAAGATTGACCCAGTAGTTAAAACATCTTTTAAAGACAATGAAAATAAAGATCTTTATAACAAAAATGTTGATGTAAATGTAACCGTAACGGATACGTATTCAGGTCTTGCAGAGGTTGAATGGTCTGTTGTTGCACCTTATGATACCGCTCATAATCAAGCTGGTAAGGTTGCAATCGACAATGAGGGCAAACTTGCTGGAAATCTTGAAGGCTGGAGTAAAACAAAGTTTGATGAGAATCTTGTCACTGAAATGACAAAAAAACTAACTGTTACGAATAATAGTAATGGTATTGTTGTCAAAGTAAAAATAACGGACCGAGTAGGAAACACCTCGGAAAAGTTTATTAATTTTAGCATCGACAAGACTGCTCCTACCATGGAGGTTACGTATGATAACAACACAGCTGATGCGCAAAATGCTGATTTCTTCAAGGCAGATCGCACAGCGACGATTGTTATTACCGAGCGTAACTTTAAGGCCAATGATGTTGTTCATGCGATTACCAATACAGATGGTGTTATTCCTAAATTAGTTGGCTGGACAACTAGAGCAAATTCTCAGGACCCAGATAAAACCACTTATACTGCAACCGTTAAATACAGTGCAGATGGAGATTACACATTTGATATCAAATACAAAGATAATGCAGGAAATGTGGCTGCCCCTTTCGCCCAGCATAAATTTACACTCGATAAAACGGTTCCTGTAATTAACGTAGCGTATAACAATAATTCAGCAGCAAATGGTAATTATTTTAAAAATGCTAGAACGGCGACGATTTCTATTAAAGAGCATAATTTTGAAACAAGTCGTATTCAGGTGACAGGCACCGCAACAGATGGTGGTAACCCAGTAGCATTCCCGAAAACAAGTGGATGGTCTACAAATGGTGATGTTCACACAGCTACCATCCAGTATTCTGCTGATGCGACTTATAGCTTTGATGTAGCCTATACGGATATGGCAGGCAATGTGGCTGCTGATTATTCCGTGGATACATTCATTGTTGACCAAACTGTGCCTAAGCTTAGCATTACGGGTGTAGCAGACAAGTCTGCTAATAATGGCGATGTTGCCCCAGTCATCTCTTATTCAGATACGAATTTCAATAAGAGTGCCGTTTCAATTAGCTTAAAAGGGTGGAATAAAGGGAACGTATCATTGGCTGGAAGCTCTGCGGAGGCTCCGAACGGTCAAGTCTATACGTTCAAAAACTTTGAAAAAACGAAGGAAAATGACGATCTTTATACCTTAACAGCTACTCTTACTGACTTTGCTGGAAATGTATCAACACAAACGATTATGTTCTCTGTGAACCGTTTTGGTTCGGTTTATACCTTTGATGAAACCTTGAAAGCGATAGATGGTAAGTATATGAAGGATGAACAAGACGTTATCTTGACAGAAACAAATGTCGACAGCTTGAAGAAAGATACCATTCAGGTGAAGATGACGAAAAATGGTACACCTCGTGATTTGGTTGAAGGAACAGATTATACTGTTACGGAAACAGGTGGTGAGGGTACTTGGAGTCAGTACACGTATGTGGTGAAAAAAGATCTATTTGCTGCAGACGGTAAATACACCGTTGCTATTTACTCAGAGGATGTAGCGGGTAACGTTAATGAAACCATCGATGAAAAGAAAAAAGCTGAGGTTTCATTCGGTATCGACAAGACCGCTCCTGTGATTGTACCCATTGATTTAGAAAATGGCCGCCAGTATCCCGTTGAGAATAAAACGGTATCGGTATCCATCAAGGACAATCTGGTCCTTAACGGTGCGACCATTTATTTGAATGGTAAGGTCGTTGACCATAAGGCGGAAGGGGAGAACTTTACCTTTGCGATCCAAAGCTCTAATGATTTGCAGGATGTAAAGATTACAGCGGTGGATGCAGCTGGTAATGAACTATCGAAAGAAGTGAAAGAATTGCTTGTATCTACGAACCCAATTGTCCGTTGGTACAACAATAAGCCGTTGTTTGCGGGATCTCTTGGTGGAATTGGCGGTCTAGGTGTGGCCATTGCTGCATTGGTCATTTTCCGTAAACAAAAGAAACACAGCATAGAAACTGAAAATGAAGTAGTTGGAGGCTAATACGGATGTTTGAAGATTTTACCCTATGGAATTGGCTTACCATTGCTAGTTTAGTTGTTAACCTTATTACCATGATTTTAGTAATTGTTTCTTTAACGAAGAAAAGGTCAATCCATGTGGAGCAGCAGGCTTCCGCACAAGTAGCTGCTTCAAAACAAACGAAGCCAGCAGAAGTATCTGGAGTGGTATTCTGCCGAAACTGCGGGAATCAATTTGATTCTAGTCGCAGCTCATGCCCAAGCTGCCACGCACCAAGATAGTATGCAAAAAAACGCAGACCTTTCAAGGTAAAGGGGTCACTTAAAGGGTGCACGAAGTCAAATTGACGCACGAAATGGCATACGCATTGGCGTATGCCATTTTTGTTATCGTATCAAGGGTTTAGATTGATTAATAGAAGAATTGACAATATAAAATATAAGTCCAATATCAAATGGCAATACTTATTGTATAAGGAAAAATTGGTGTCATTCTATTACCAAAACGGGTGTCAATATACTCGCTCTTGAGGACAAAACCAGCTTTGAAATCAGTAAAACTGTCCTCAATTGACTGCTCTTAAGGACAAAACCTACCATGAAATCGGTAAAACTGTCCTCAATGACTGCTCTTGAGGACAAAACCTGCCATGAAATCGGTAAAACTGTCCTCAATGACTGCTCTTGAGGACAAAACTTGCCATGAAATCGGTAAAACTGTCCTCAATGACTGCTCTTGAGGACAAAACTTGCCATGAAATCGGTAAAACTGTCCTCAATGATTGCTCTTGAGGACAAAACCTGCCATGAAATCGGTAAAACTGTCCTCAATGACTGCTCTTGAGGACAAAACCTGCCATGAAATCGGTAAAACTGTCCTCAATGACTGCTCTTGAGGACAAAACTTGCCATGAAATCGGTAAAACTGTCCTCAATGACTGCTCTTGAGGACAAAACTTGCCATGAAATCGATAAAACTGTCCTCAATCACTAAAGCGGAATAACTAACACAAAGTTTACCAAACAGCCAAAGAAAAAAAGAGTGCCATTTCTATTCAAATGAGCACTCTTTTCTATGTTTTTTTGTTGCCAATTTCTCTTACATTTTCTTAGTCAAAACGAGGTCATGCACCTCTAAAGTGAACCCTTTACCTTTCAAGGGGTCTGCGTTTTTCATTAGTTGATAAATGGAAAAAGGAAAAATTGGCACGCATAGTATGTCTACTTATCCATAAATCTTATTTTATTAACTCGTTGAATAATCCTTCTAAATCCTCAATGGTTGCCATACCGTTCGCAAAAACACGTCCATCAGGTTTTAAAGTTATTTCCATTCGGTTCGGTGTATTCGTTAACTCGTCCTTCAAGTAAGCATAGCGATCGGTTAAAAAGTGATACCTTTGATTGGATGATCCTACCCAGGGCCTGCTGAGGTCCCGCTTTTCTTTTTGAAAAGGGCCATCAATCAAAAGGTCCGTTACACGTAATAAGTCATTCCAATCCTTACGATTAGCACTCTTGATATCTTCCAGAACGTAACCTGAAAAGGTCATGACCGATAACCCCGTTTCCTTCAAACGTGCGCCCAATTCTGCGAGTGCTTCCGCTTGTTCAAAAGGTTCGCCTCCTAAAAAGGTGATACCCTCCACCTTAGGTCCAGCTATTATCTTCTGGGCAAGTTCTTCGACGGTTACATCGTAGCCACCCTTTGTGGACCAGGTAAATGGAACAGCACAGCCGGAACAGCGAATCGGACAGCCTTGAACTTGAAGACAAGCCCGTTCACCCGGACCTTCCACACGGGTAAAGGGAATGAATTGGTGAATTCGAAGTTTCATTAAAAATCAACCATCCGTCCAGTCCATCTCTGTGATGAATCTTCTGTTGGGATTACCACCACAAGTGGACGAATTTTTTCAACGATATGCGGTTTTAGGCCCAACAGCTGGGAGAAATCCTCCAGTGATCGGAAGCCGCCTAATTTATCCCGCTCCATCATTGCTCTTTTTGCCAAGATTGGACCCACACCTGGCAGCATGGCAAGTTCCAGCTCAGAAGCCTTATTCAAGTCAACAGGATCTGGTTTATGCCGCTCTGTTTGAACCGGGGAAACCTCTGCTGTTCGGGTAGGTGGATGAGAATGCGCTGGCTGTGTTGGAGCCTGCTGCGATACTGGGTTTGGCTGCTCCAGCGACTGTTCGATGGGAGCTTGGTTGAACTTTACTCCATACTCGGATTGAATTTTTCCTCTTAATTTATAATCCTCATAAGGTTCTCTTAATTCTATTGCTTCTAATCGATACAAGTACTCCTTACGAATACGAAAGGCATGGATCATGGAGGCTATCCATCCCCCTAACAGAGAAGTACCCATTAAATCCCATTGCCAGTCATTTGATTCGTAACGGTCTCCGATTGCCATAAGGAGGATAAATGGTATGGCATAAAGAGCTCCATACATTTTCCATTTTTTATGATTTACTTTAGAGCCAATAATGAAAAAAGCGACCCAATTAAACATTACCGTAAAGGTTAATAAAATCCACCAAGATTTCCTTACTCTCCAAAACTTCCCCTTCGGTGTTGGTGTCATGTTATGATGTCCTCCCTTAAAATCTCTCAGTCTATGATTTATCCATTGCAGACAGAGGTGAAATCGGACTAGGGGTTGAAGTACGCTTGAAACCCTTTTATCGTAAAAGAAAGGCTTTGTTTAGCCTTGGATGTTTAACGTAATGACAATCGAGTTATCTTCAAGCACTTCTTCCGTTTCAACTGTTAAATTTTTCTGTGCTGCTCTTTGTTTCAGTTTTTCGTAAACCAATGCTTGTACACATCGTTTATATTCATCATCTACATCGGAGATATACATATAAATATCCTGCAAACTTGGTGCATTTTTAATTTCCACCGAGTAAGGAGTGTCTCCATTCTGTCGAAACGTTAAATGAGTTCCCTGCACGGTACAGGAAATATCCCCATTATTCCCTTGAATTGTGTTGACGCCGAATTCCTTTAACGTCCGAGTTAAAATGTTTCCATCCCGGAAATTGGTAGGGAAGGTATGTACAGGTTCTTGTTCAAGTTGATTCTCTGCTATGTAATCACCAGTGAAGATTTTTCTCATCGATTTTTGTTCCAAATCCTTCATAAATTGCTGAAAGGCAGCCTGAGAATCGGCTTTTTCAAAAATTGCCTGCCACTTGCCATCGACAAACTCCCAAAAGAAAAATTGCTTTTCCCCATTTAGGTGGGTCTTGATCGATCCACCCCATTTCTCAGCATCATAACCCGCTTTTTGAAGTGTTTGAATTAAATCCTGTTCATTTTCAAAGCTCGTTGCAACCTTTACCTGCATGGAATCAACCCATTCATGGAATTGATCCTTGCCCAAACATGTGCGAAGGGTAAGGGCTATTGGAATTAAAGCCAATGATACAGACATTTACCTTACCCCCTTTGTGTTCACGGTAATCGGGTTGGATTGCATTTCGTCTATATGAACTTCTTCTGTTTGGTAATACTCGGAAGTATATTCAGATTCAATGATTTCTGCTTCCAATAATTCCTCGAGCAGGGAGATATAATCTGTACACTTTTTCCCTTTCACTCCTAGAACTTCAGCTTGGATTTGACCGTCTTGAAAAATTTGTATTCGTAATTGCTTTGACATTTTATACCCCGTCCTTATTATCTAAAAATCTACCGCTCTGCCGCCTCGTTCCATTCGGACATCTTCGTCTTTTGGAGGAGGAGATAGGACGATTTCCTTTTTACTTTTGTATTCGGCACGGTCTTCTTTTGGCGTAGCTGCCACTGCGCGAACATTGGCCCATTCTCGGATGGAATGTATTTGCTCTGCTTGAGTAATCGAAAGGGGGACCGTATTATTAATGGCCTTCTCAAAGTCCCCGAGGTCTATACTGCGGTCTTCAGAGAATGCTTCAAACAAAGCAGAAATGACGATTTGTTCCACTTCCGCTCCGACATATCCTTCTGTTAACTGAGCTAATCTTTCTAGCACCCCGTCGTTTATTTCAAAGTGTCCCATTACTTGTGGATCGATTAACCGCTTTTGCATATGTACTCGGAAGATGTCCATTCGTTCCTTCATCGTAGGAAGGTCGACAAAGAATATTTCATCAAAACGTCCTTTGCGCAGCAACTCCGCTGGTAACGAATGAATATTATTGGCCGTTGCCACGACAAATACCGGTTTGGTTTTTTCCTGCATCCACGTAAGGAAAGTACCAAAGATTCGGCTTGAGGTCCCGCTATCACCACTAGAGGAAAGACCGCTAAAGCCTTTTTCAATTTCATCAATCCAAAGAATAGAAGGAGAGATGGCTTCGACCGTTTGAATGGCTTTGCGCATATTTTCTTCACTGCTGCCGACAATTCCGCTAAATATCTTCCCCATATCTAGACGAAGGAGGGGAAGCTGCCACATCGCACTGATGGATTTGGCAATTAAGCTTTTTCCACAGCCTGGAACCCCTGTAATCAGAACGCCTTTAGGAGCAGGTAGCCCATATTTCTGTGCAGAATCAAGCCAGGATTTGTCTCGTTTCTTTAACCAGCGCTTGAGATTTTCAAGTCCTCCGACATCTTCTATCTTTAGGTCACTTTTAATAAATTCTAAAATTCCCGACTTCTTGATAATCTGCCGTTTTTCTTCAATGATAACCTCGACATCTTTTATATCTAACCGGCCGTCCTCAACCATCGCACGCGCAAATGCATTTTCCGCTTCATGGAGTGTTAATCCTAAGGCTGCCTTTGCAAGACGTTCTTTTTCGTCATTTTTTAGATCAATGACGATTCGGCCGCTTCGTTGATTCGCATAAATCATTTCATCTAATACATACTTGATTTCAGAAAAAGTAGGGAGGTCAAAATCTACAATCGTCAAATCTTTTTGCAGGTCATCTGGCAGTACTAGACTTGGGCTGACAAAAATCACATTCTTAGGGCTGGGGCTTTGTTTTAATGTCGGTAAGAGGTCCCGAATTTTTCTTATCAATTGATTATCCGCCGGCCGTCCATTTGCACCAAAGTACACATGAAAATCCTTTAGGATGAAAATGGCAGGCTCATGATAATTTTCGACAAAGTCGAGTGCTTTGAGTGGGGCCTTTGTTTCTTCTTTCCCTTTCTGCCCATTTTCGGACAACCCTTTTGTTACACTCCACGTAAATACTTTCCGTGTTGTCTTTATCAGACTTTCGTCGGTGACCACCGACTGAATAACGTCAACTGCTCGTTCCTCTTCCCATGTTGAAATATATAAATAGGGAAACCGTGCTTTTAATAGATTCGATACTAAAACTTTAAAATCAGAAATGCTTTGTCCATTCACTTCTCATAATCTCCTTCTTGGCTGTCCTGCTGTAATAAAATTCAACAAAAAACTCACAAAACCCTGCAAAGATTTTCCTTTTTACAACTATTATACCACTGGGTGAGACCGTGGGGACGGTTCTTTTGGTCTCAATTGGACCATGATGGAGACCGGTTAGGAGACCTTGGGGACGGTTCGTCATTTGATTTCAAGTGACCATGAGAACCGTCCCCACGTCCCCTGGCGTAAATGCTAAGAAAATCTTAAGATTTACATATAGAGTTTGTTAAGATTTGATGGGTATGATGAATTTAGTAGCAAAAAAGGGGAGATATGATTCATGAACATATTGGTTTGTGATGATGATAAGGCAATTGTGGATGCGATTGGAATTTACTTGGAAAATGAAGGTTATCAAGTATTTAAGGCGTTTGATGGCATTGAGGCTATCGAAATCATCGATTATCAGGAGATTCATCTTATTATCATGGATATCATGATGCCAAGGATGGATGGAATTCGAGCGACGATGAAGATTAGAGAAGATAATAAAATACCAGTGATCATGCTTTCTGCTAAATCCGAGGATTACGATAAAATTTTAGGATTAAATATTGGAGCAGATGACTATATCACCAAGCCGTTTAATCCATTAGAGCTCATCGCAAGAGTTAAGTCACAGCTGAGAAGGTATACATCTTTTGGAGGGCTTGAAACCAAGACAAATGTCTATCGAACGGGGGGACTCATCATCGATGATGAAAGTAAAACCATCACTGTCGATGGAGAGATTGTCCATCTGACGCCGGTACAATATAAGATTGTAAAGCTACTGACTGCAAACGCCGGAAGGGTTTTCTCCATCGAGGAGATTTATGAGAAGGTATGGAATGAAGCGGCTTTTAGTCCGGAAAATACGGTGACCGTACATATCAGAAAAATTAGAGAGAAAATAGAAATCAATCCGAAAGAGCCAAAATATTTGAAGGTGGTGTGGGGAGTTGGATATAAAGTTGAAAAAATATAGTCACTCGATTACAACAAAAATTATCGTTTTTATGGTGATGATTACTTGTTTTGCAGGCATCGTCAAAGCATTTGTTGATGTTGAGGAAGTAAATGATGGCGATCTTGGTATCGTTTTTGAAGAAAACTACTTTTTAAGCCAGGCATATGTGCGGGAAACGGAGAGTATTGTTAGCAATCTAACGAGACTGCTTGGGGAGTATAAGAGTGAAGAACATATTTTAAAGGGCGGGAGTATAACGGAGGAAGAATTAAGAGGCGAAGTGGATCCCTTTTATTTAGATTTTTTGTCTCAATCCAAAAGTTATAATCCCAATATTAGTGAAGCGGAAAACTATGAAAAGTTTAAAACCGAATATGCCGATCAGATCGCGCGGGCAAGGGATAGGCTGATAAAAGTTGATTTAAGGGAATACCATTTACTAGTGCAGAACCTAGAAGAGGTTAAGGCGCCAATGTATTATGCGAGTGATGGTGTGAACGAGTATACAAATACAACGACAGAACGAGAAAGGTTTAAAACGTTTCCTACCTATATGATGTTTGAGGAATATAAGAGAGACATATATCCAAAAGAAATAAGAGAGAATGAACGGTTCAATTGGATTACAGATAGAATAGATGAGTTGAATCCGGAAAGCGATGTTGTAGCGATTGCTTTTACAAAGGGATTTTTAGATGAACAAATAGAAGAATGGAAAGAAAATAAAGTCATTATTAAGGGTATTTTTTATAGATTATTAGCGTTCTTAGCAGGATTTATCCTTTCGTTTGTTTATCTGCTGCTTGTGATTGGAAGAAATTCATTTAAGGATGAAGAGCTGCGCATGCATGCAGTCGATAAATTATATGTTGATCTGAATTTCTTGCTTGGTATGGGACTCATATTCAGTTGGGTTGCACTTTTGGAGGATGTATCTTCTCCAAATATCGATATATTGGTCATCCCCATCACGATTCCGGTTTCCGTGGCAGTGTTTGTGCTGATTCTATCATTAGTGAGGCATTTCAAGAATGGAACGTTTTTCAGGCATACGTTGATTTATCGAATATTCTATAGGCTGTTTCAATTTGTAAAAAATGTTTATGACAGCGGTAGTGTTGGGGTAAAGACGGTATTGATTGTGATCGGATATCCAATAGTGGTTGCGGCAACGTTTTTTATATTCCCGATTACCTTGGGTTTGGCAGCATGGATTGCTTTTAGGAGAGTTAAGTCATTTCAGGCCATTAAAGAAGGGGTAGAGAAGATAAAAGATGGAGATATTCATCATACCATCGATGTGGGGGGGAAAGGAGAGTTCGCGAGACTTGCGGCTAATATCAATAGCATCACCGATGGGTTGAATAAGGCCGTTGATAGCGAACTGAAGAGTGAGCGGTTAAAAACGGAGCTCATCACCAATGTATCTCATGATATCAGAACGCCTTTAACCTCGATTATCACCTATGTGGATTTATTGAAGAAGGAAAAGCTCCCATTAAAGGCAGAGGAATATGTCGAAGTACTGGATCAAAAGTCCAAAAGGTTAAAAATCCTGACCGATGATTTATTTGAAGCGGCTAAGGCTTCCAGCGGAAGTATTCCGGTTCAATTGGAGCGTATCGATATTGTCTCTTTAATCACCCAGGGACTTGGGGAAGTCAGTGATAAAATAGAAGATTACGATTTAGCTTTTAAGTTCAATTATCCTAAGGAAAAGGTATACGTTGCAGCTGATGGGAAATTACTATGGAGATCCATCGAGAACGTCTTATCCAATATCTTCAAATATGCGCTTAAAGGGTCAAGGGTCTACATCGATGTCGAGGATTTAGGCAGCGAAGTGCTTCTTACCTTCAAGAACATTTCAGCGTACGAGTTAAATATTTCAGCAGACGAATTAATGGAGCGCTTTAAAAGAGGCGACGAATCCAGAACAAGTCAAGGCAGCGGATTAGGACTGTCCATTGCAGAAAGCCTCATCGATATCCAAAAAGGGAAATTCACCATCCAAGTGGATGGAGACTTGTTTAAGTCGATGATCACTTTACCCAAATATAATTAAAAAGACCGAAGACCGAAGACCATGAGAACCGTCCCTGTGGAAACCACTGTGGAAACCAGCTAAAAAGCTATAGTAATATTATTTAACAAGCGGGCGCTATTCTTTGAAAAGGCGCCTTTTTGTATGGAGTCATCCTTAATGAAAGACAACGAACCCTTTCACTTATAGTAGAAAGATTAATATCCCCCGATCGTTTATCTTCAGTGTTAACAAGCACTTAACACACTTTAACTCAAAGTTAACATTACCATAAAAAGAAAAATAGTTACTTATTCCTAGTTCAATCTCACTGAAATATTACCCCTAAATTTTTACATAGGAAAAGGTTGAGTTAGAATTAAGATCCGTCCCCATGCTTCTCTCTAAGAAATCATCTGGTTCTATCCTCGTGTTTTACTGCAATGATAAAATCAATCTCAATCGGAGTATTACTAGGGAGTTCCGCTACTCCAACAGCTGTACGAGCATGATGTCCTTTCTTGCCAAAAATCTTATATAATAATTCAGAAGCAGCATCAAGAACTTTTGATGGTTCAAAAAAACCAGGTGCAGTCTGAACATAGCCTGTTACTTTTAATACTTGTTCAACCTTGTCAAGGCTGCCAATTGCAGCTTTTAAACTGCTAAGCCCTTTTAGCACACACATCTCTGCTAGTTCCTGAGCTTGTTCAATCGTAACCTCTCTACCTACTTTACCTTGAAAAGGAACTTCTCCATTTATTCTAGGTACTTGTCCACTAATGTAAGCTACACCTTGATGAATCATTACTGGTACATAATGGTAAATTGGTCCAGTTGCTTCCTGTAATTCGATACCTAAATCTTGTAAACGTTGATCTATGTTATTCAATTTCTTGCTCCTCTCAAAATTGTTTTTTTCATATAGATTTAAAAATAGTAATTTACTCCTTATATTCAAGAGGCGTTGTCAGAAATCCTTCAATTTATCAAGTTCAGCATGAATAAAAAAATAACAATTTCTAAAACTAGAATCGATACTTTCTTAAGGAGGATTAACGAATGACTGACCAAAATGCCATTGATCGGGGACGCAACATGACAAAACGTGGGGTTGAAGCAACAGGCGATGCAGCAAAAAATGTTATTGATACTGTTGAAGTTGTTGGAAAAGCAGCAGTTGACCGTATTTCCAATGCCGTAAAGGATGTTACAGCAAGATAACTTGTTTTAGAGTTCTGGTGCCTAGTATAGTAAATAGGTTCAAATAATAAAAACATACTAAGATTGGTAGTGCGGACCAAGGCATTGGTTAGCACTACCATTTTTTATATAGTAGAAGTGAAGCTTTGGAGTGGTCTTTCCATAGCTTGTTGCTTCATAGCAGGCCTTGCGAGATGGTTACTGGGGTTTCGAAGTCTGTTTTGGGAGAATACTATTCCTAATAGGTAGTGATTTCTAAGGACTTTCCGCCAAAAAGGACGTGCATTTCTCCTAAGACGAAATCAAAAAAGCACCTATGAAGATGCTTTAATAGATATTAATTGGTTAACTTTCTTCTTATGATATTCATATTTACTTTTTAACTTATCTTTTGTTTTATGATCGAGACAACTATTAAGTAACTCCAAATGATAGTTCTTTCTTAATTCATGCCAACTGTATAGAATCTTAGATTTTAATGACATATTTACTGCCTCCTATCTTCGATTTCTATATTGTTCGTCCATGAAAGCACTATCATGGGTGTCATTTTTGAAAAATTACACCAAAGTAACAAGAATGGAGACATATTGTAGCTTTTCTTTTCATTGCTCATTATTACGCCAATAAGCTGCACAAGTAGTCATTTAAGAACAAGCCAGCAGGATCAAGTTCTTCTCGTATATGAAGGAAGGTATTCCATTTTGGGTATATTTTTTGTAATTGTTCAGGTGTCATTGTGTGGATTTTTCCCCAGTGTGGACGGCCTTCGTATTTTTGTAGAATTTTTTCGATATGGTAAAAATATTCTTCATGAGACATTCCCTTATACATATGGACAGCAATGTAAGCAGAGTCTCGTTCATTTGCTGGACTTAGCCAAATATCATCTCGTTTTACGTAACGACATTCAATTGGGAAATGGACAGCAAATTGATGTGTTTCGATACATTTTTTCATTTCTTCCAATGCGGCCCTTAAATGTTCTGCAGGTATGCTGTATTCCATCTCGTTGAAACGAACGAGACGTGGAGTGGCAAATAACAAATGACTTGGACCGCTTTCTTCGATACTTGGCACACCAATTGCCGAGATTCGGCTAATCGTTTTACTCATTGATGGCAGTAAGCGGCATACTTCTGACAGCAACCAGTATATCCCATTCTCAAGAGCTAGCTTTTTCCATTCACTCCACTTATTATTCTTAAATGATGCTTCGTTTGTTTTATTCATTAGCTTAACTTGTACTGTATCGGTATAGGGGAACCAATAAAATTCAAAGTGGCGGTTTTCTTGCTTTAATGGAACAAGACGTTCTAAGCAATCTGTTAGTTTCGTGCGGTAGCATTTGTAGGAAAGGTGGAGCTTTGGAACGACTCGTAATGTTACTTTAACGATAATTCCAAGCGTCCCTAAGGATACTTGAAATGCCTTAAATAGGTTGGGGTTTTCTTCATCTGAACAATCTAGAACTTCTCCTGAAGCGTTGACTGCAGTAATGGCTGCGACTTGTGTAGAAATGCTGCCAAATGCGATACCCGTGCCATGCGTTCCTGTACTAATGGCCCCTGCGATAGATTGTGAATTGATGTCTCCAAGGTTTTCTTGTGATACACCGAGCTCATATAGGGCTTCCCCGAGTTCCTTAAGGTTCGTTCCTGCCCATACTTCAGCAAGGCCCTTTTCTTTATCTAGCTTTTCTACTCCATGCAGATTTTCTAATGAAATAAGGATTTCATTTGTTTGTACTAGCCTTGTAAAGGAATGCCCTGCGCCGACGACACGAATTTTTTTGTTTTGTTGAGAGGCTGCTTTTACAATCTCAACTACTTCTTGGATACTGCTTGGAAACAAAATGGAAGCAGGGTAACTTTTTACGGAACCTGACCAATTGGTCCATTCTTTCGCTTTTTCTTCCGTTACAGAAAGCATGCTCCATCCCCCCGATATGTGGTTACTTTATCCATAACCTTGCCCTCTGAAACGATCAAAAGATGAGTAAACCGTTCGCATAATTCTCCTGCTTTACTGTGACGCATAAATATGGGATCCCCAAGTTGTAATGATTCCTCCCCTTTATACATAATAGGAGTTTGTACTTCTCCAGCTCCTTCGTTTTTTAATAGGGTAGCCTCTTGCGGAAGATAGGGTTTTGGCAGCTTATCGTTTCCTGTGGCGCCCGATGCCACATAGCCTCCTCCTAAGCAAGTATAGATGGAAGGTGCAGGGATTCGTACAATTTCAATCGCAAATCCTAATGCAGGCTGATAACGGAAATCCTGATAGTTGTCAAACAAGCCTGGTGCATAAAATCCTGAACCAACGGTAACCTCCGTAACGGCTTCCTCAGAAGTTGTAGTGCGAAGGCTTCCTGTTCCACCTCCATTGATAAAGCGGTAAGGAATTCCTAATGAACGGACTTCTCTAACAATGTCTGATCGTCTTTGCACAACCTCATGGATCGAACGCTCTTTTAAAAAACGGACAATCTTATTTTTTAAAGTTTGAGAAGGATATCGATCGCCAAGACCAGCAATTTGAGCCTCGTATCCCATAATGCCATCAAGGTACACATAGCGTGAAGAAGCAATGTATTTGAAAACCTCTAAGGCTTGAACCGTTGTACGAAGGGGAGAGCGGTGTACTCCAAAGTGCAGCCCAAACATAGTAGAAGACATATCAAGATCAACACAAAGAGGGATTAGAACGTCCTCTTTTTCAGCAATTCCTTCAATATGCTTAACATGATCAAGACAATCTACCATGAATGTAATAGGGGAATCTTCCTTGAGCTTACTAGTTACAGCAACGATTGCAGTAGTATCCCATACCGGATAGCCCAGCAGCAAATCCTGAAACCCTTGCTTTGCGAGGTAGATAGCTTCCCAAGGTGAATAACACATAATGCCTTGAAATTGAGGACTTGCTTGAAAGATATAACGCAAAATACCTATACTTCGAATCGATTTGCTAGCAAGCCGAATCGATTTTCCTTTACTGCGGGAAAGAATATCATGAATATTTTCATTCAAGACATCCCTATCTAAAAAGGCATACGGCAAAGGAATCCCTTGTAATGCACTTTTATAATATTGATAATCTCGCATACTTTCGCTCCTTTTTTTAATTCCGGTGCCTTCACACCGCACGATATTAGTCGAAGATTGATAGGGCATTATTTTACTAGAAAAAGCGCTCATTTCTTTCGGAAAAAAATACTAGAAAACGAGAAAACCACCCTACGCAGTTAGCAAAAGGGTGGTTCGCACAAATAACCTACTTTACCAACCATCACCCTGATGGTATAGGTTGAGGGGAGAAGTGTTAGGAGCACTTCTCTTATTTATTATATGTCCAATATATACAAAAAAATTCTTCTTAAAAGTGAAAAAAATCAGGAATCCGTGAAGCAGTTATTATTTAATTAAATATACACAGGCGATACTCCCCTGCTTTATGAACATTAATGTTTGTTAGATTATTACGAAGGGACAATATGATGAACTTTTATTGGAAAAAAAGGAATTAACCAATAAAGATTAATTGCTTTTTTTAATTTATACTATTTTAGACCAATTTGAACTTTTTGAGTTGTTCCGTCATATACCTTACACCATTCATTATCCTAAAAAGTTTATAATATACAAAACTGATTTTCTTTTCTGTTCGTTGCTCTTAAATATAAAGGAATCAGAGAAAAAACGAGGAGGGTTTGCTTTTTTATGCAAAAAAAGAGTGATGCAGAATTGATGCAGTTAATTAAAGAAAAATACCGACCTGCATTAGAAGAATTATATGATCGTTATATTAAACTTGTATATTCCTTTAGTTTAAATTCGACGAAGGATCCCGATAAAGCCAAAGTCATCGTACAAGCTGTCTTTATGCGGATATGGACCACTGAGAATGGCTACAACCCCGAGAAAGGTCAGTTTGTGAATTGGCTGCTAACGATTACAAGAAATATCACTATTGACCATCATCGAAAGGAAAAAAGGGAAAATGTCTTCGTCGCAATCGAACAGGAGCAATTGGAGCAAATACCAGGAAATCCATCCAATAATCCTGCTGAAATCGTCTCAAGAAAGCTGCTTAGAGAACAAATACAAAAAACTTATCAATATCTTTCAAACAATCAAATCGAGCTTATTCAATGGCTGTATTGGGAGGGCTATACTCTTCGCGAAATAGCTGAAATGAAACAGGAACCACTTGGCACGATTAAAAGCCGGCTGCATCAGACTCTTAAAATCTTAAGAAATCACATGGTAACGGAGATGGGAGGAATGAATAAATGACGATCGATTACAGCTGTTCATTTTCCAATGAAATAGTCTCTTATTTACTTGGAGAAATAACGGAAGAAGAAAAGATTCTATTCGAGGAACACCTTTTACACTGTTCGTCATGTCGTTTGGAAGTCCAAGAGATGCAGGAGGCGTGGAAATTGATCCCTTTTAAAATGAATGATGTGGAGGTACCGTCAGATTTAAAGGAAGAAGTGATGAATTTTATTTTTGAAGCCGACAATTCTCTTACTATCAATCAGATGGAGAAAACCCAAAAGGCTCAGATTAAACCTATCGGGCGTATTCGTAAATCCCTATATGGGGTCGCAGCAGCTGCCTTTCTTTTATCTTTTGGAGGGGTCATTTGGAATAATCTCCAGCTTAGGCAAGAGTTGATGGAAGTAAAAGAAAATACATTGTCCCCGACTGATGTGGTTCAAGTTTATTCATTAAAATCAGCCGACCCAAACGTAGATTCAGCCAAAGGAAATGCTTTGGTTTACATGCATGGTGATCAAAAACAGATCGTTTTTAAGCTTCAAGGCCTTTCCGCTACTAAAGGTTCTGAGGCTTACCAGGTATGGCTAATCCATGGTGGACAACGAAAGAGTGCGGGAACATTCCATGTTGATAAAAATGGAAACGGCTTCCTGGCCTATGTGTTAAATGAACATGACCCAGCTATTGAGGCAATCGGAGTTTCGCTCGAACCAGATGCCAATGGTACCCAGCCTCGCGGAAAAAAGGTGCTAGGTTCATAAACGGAAATACCCATGATTCACGAAAATGAGTCATGGGCATTTTTTTAGTATGATCGTCTTGGATTATTTTTTGATGCTATTTGTAGGTGATGTAATCACCCAGCCAACAGGTGCACCGCCAATAGGATGTGTCAATGTCCTTCCTTCTATCACAGCAGGTACTGTATTTGGAACAATACTTCCGTTCGTACTTACATTATTGTAAATGCTTCCTTGGTTAACATCCTTATCTTTAAAGCTAAACATAACTGGTTTATTAAATTTGGCAATAATCTCATTTGTCTTTGCATCTAATATTCTAAAGGCAAAATTCATGATAACAGTTTCTCCGGCAGGAGCATGAGCCTGGAAGTGATCGTTATCCCCCTCAAGTACTTGAAATATAACATCAGTCGTAAATGTCCCCTCTGGAATATCAATTTTTATCCCACTACGACTAATTTTTGCAGCTTCACCTGCTTCAATTTTCTTTTCAGCCACAACTTTAGCAAATCCGAATTGCGTAAAATCAGTTGCTGCAAGTACAGACACACCAAACAAAAACATAGAAATTAATGACATAATTGTTACAAAGGTAAAACGATTTTTCATTCACTACATCTCCTTTTTTCCCGAATGGTCTTTCGTTAAAGGTAACGAAGTATTGCCCAATTCGGTTCGACAGAAATTGTAATATTGTAAAAAAACTATTTTAAAAAATCCGCATAAATTAACCTAATCACAAAGGAAAAATTTTCAGAATTAATATAACCATTCAATTTTAAACCTCACTTTGTTACATCACGGTGAACCGTATCACAAGTGATAGTAAACACTGTCGATGATTATAGAAAACCATTTTTACTGAATAGATTTGAAGTGTTTGAGAAAAACCAAAGATTTTCCTCGACAAGAAATTCTCTTGAAACAAGGCTAAAGTTCGTTTTTCAAAAGTGTTTGTAGCACTTAAGGAAAGAGATATATTAAAGTAATGGAAGATTTGAGTTCGTTTGGAAAACTGATCTTCGGTTTTAAAAAGGGGGCATACCCTACCTATACCCATTACATTTTTTGTAGCAGCCCCAATATCATTTCCAATAAGGTGTTTCCCTGCTGTTTAGAATCAAGTAACAACCCATTATTACCCAACCAATCCCATAAGGAACTAGAAAGATTTCATAACCAAACGAAAATAATCCAACGGTCCCGAAAAAGAGTAGAAATACATTCCAGTAGTTTGCTATTTTACGTTTTATAAAAACAATGCCGATGATCAAAGAAGTCATTGCATTGAGCAGCAGTGCCAAACAAAAAATACTCCAGCCGATAATTGATCCAATCCAAACAAACTCATTATTACCGTTTCTATATGAGGCGTATGGAATATCTAGAGACATCAATAAATAAATCCAAAATTCTAACATGTTTCCTATCTGTAATAAGCCCAAACCAATAATGATTACAAAAACTTGCGATAACAACAACTTTTGTTAACCGTTTGAGAATTAAGGTATGGATCCCAATAAAACCAACAAACATTAAAATGAGTGGCAATGTTAACATACGATTATAGTCATCATAAGAAAATGGTTGTGCTTCGCGATTTATCAGATATTTAATGACACCCCAAAGAATTCCCCAAAAAACTGCATTTATCCCAAACATTTTTGCCCCCTTAATTGAGTTAGATAAGTTAATGCTTATTTAATCGTCTAACAAAGCCTATTCAACTATTATGTTAAAAATCACTTATTTTGGAGGGCGTCCCTGTGTGGGATATGATTCAGCATCCACCTCCAGGGTCACCAGGGTATCGCACATGGTAGAACCATAGTCATCTTCTTTAAGAAGATGGCTTTTTCTCGTTCATTCACTTGGATAAACGGAGTTCTCTACGGCAAAACATTAAAAAAAAAACGATAGAAAAAAGCAGAGGGAATTTCTCTCTCTGCTACCTAACTATCCTATCTTAATTTTTTTCGTTCCAATCTTGAATCGCTTTAATATCCGTGTCTGTCACTCCTCTAGTTTTGTCGAAGATTGATAGGTTGTTAGATAGATAAATAGTTCGCACTTCTTTTTCGAAGTAAATCCATGCTGCTAATGTATTCATCCCAAAACTAATCAAACGATTGATTGAATCCATTTTTGTCATAACCAGTCTACAATTGTATTAATCTAACCCTTTATAAAAGGTTCTGAAACCTAACATAAGAAACGAGTCTAATCCTCGACAATAAATTTCCATGAAATGAGGAATTCTTATGTGCCGTGGCATTTTTGATCAAGCAGAAATACAGAAACATATAGTAAATGTGGCAGCCCATTGATTTTGAAAACAGGGAAAAGAGGAGAATTCTACTGTTGCAGTAGCTTTCCAAAGTGCTGAAATAAAACGAATATTTTAAAAGCGTAAATGAATTACTGATTTATGCTTTTGTTTATATTGGTTCAGCCATTTGGTTAGTCCATTGCTCCAGATATTAAAAGTAATTCTTTGAGCTCATAGCATAATGAACCCATATTTTTTTATCTAGATGGGCTCCAATTTCCTTTCCGTGTGTATTATATAGTGTATTGGCATACTAGCTCTCTAAGCAAAAGAAAGGAAGTGTTACAATGGATAATATGATTCCGTCACATACTATGGGGGCTAATGTACTTCCCCAGCCTCCAATGCATTACGGCTATGCGGCTCCATGTGTTCAAACACGTGGTTGCGAAAGTTTTATCATTATAATCGTGTTGTTTATTTTATTAATCATTATTGGTGCATTTGCTTTCTGCGATTAAAAGGGCGGACCTATTACGGTCTCCTTAAATAAGCTCATTCAGGATACGAAAAAAAGGGGGAGACGAATGGAACTGTCTCCCTTCAATTATTTTGTATGATACGAATTAAATACTAAAATAAGGGCTGACTTGGTGAATGGTCCGATCGGTTGGTACGGGGAGGGTTATCAATTTTGATGACTAACAGGAAATTCTCAAAATTTTGCTTTCAAACTTCGACTTCTTTATCTTGTAATATTGATCTAGAAGCTTGTCTTTAAAGGAGTTAAGCCCGATTTAATCAATCGATTGTGTAATAGGGAAAAAACAGGGTATTTGCCAAAGAATGCAGTTTTAAAGGGAAACGGCTTATTTTAGGGAATTTTTCAAGATAATCATTAGATTCTATACTAATTACCGACAAATATTATGCCAGAATCAAGAGAGAAAGCTTTTAATAACGGAGTCTATACCATTTTTACACAAACGTTTGATTAACACGTCATTTTGGAAGAACCCGTTGTTAATTGTAGAGAGCCATTTTTATGGGGGTTTTTTGAGATATTTTAGAAGAAAGTAAAACATTTCATCGACAAGAAAAATTCTTGAAATGAGGATAAGGTTCGTTTTTCAAGAGGGTTTGTTGCACTTTTAATCAAACGATTAGTTGAGAAGGATTATATCCTTTTTTGTCGAGCCATGGTCACTATAAGGGGATTGGTGCAGACCTCTAAATGATATTTTTACATTTATTTCTATTTTTCTATTTATAAAAAACTTTATCAACAAAATGTAGCCAGGAGAACCGTCCCTGTGGAAACCTAATTGACCAGTAGAACCGTCCCCACGGCTACAAAAATTAACCCTAATTTTTTATAGATAATCCATACTTTTTTACTAAAAAAGTATGGATTATTGTTCAATTTACTAGGTTTATAGTCTAAAAGTCGTAGAAAAATAACCCGATAGCTACTAATTGAGAAAGTGATTACTATTTAATTGTAATATTCAAAATTTTAAAAAGAAGATCATAAGTAGAAAGCGGGGATTTTATGGGAGTTCATTCAATGTTTAAAAAGACAGCAATGATGGCGTTTTCTGCTAGTTTATTACTGTCACCGATCCATTCGGTATTATCTACTGAAGCAGCAGCGCAGGAGTTTAAGGCGGAGGATATTCTGTCGTCCTTAACTAGCGAACAACGACTAGCCTTACATCAATTGCAATTGAACAATCATACAGGACTTCAAGGGTTTAGTGAGGCAGATCTAGAATCGACCGAAGAAATATCCGTCATTGTCCAATTCAAATCGAAGCCTAGTAAAGTGGCGGTTTTAGAAGCGGCTGTAAAAGGCAAAACATTAAAACCTGAAGAAGCGTCAGCACAAGTTGAAAAAGAGCATAAAAAATTTAAAGAAGACATCCAAGAAATCTCTAAGAAAAAATCGAATTCTATCACCAAGACCTTCAAAAATGCCTATAACGGTGTAGCCATGACGTTGCCTTCCGATCAAGTAAAACAGCTATTGGAATCTGATGTTGTACAAGCTGTATACAAAAATGTGACTTTTACTGTGGACCCTGTACAACAAGAGCTCCCTTCGGACGTCAAGAAAGAAGTTACGACTTCTGTTGAAAGTATTCCTTATTTGAAGATTGACAAGTTACATGAGAAAGGAATTACAGGGGAGGGTGTGAAAGTAGCCGTTCTCGATACGGGAATTGATTATAACCACCCTGATTTAAAGGATGCTTATAAGGGTGGATATGATTTCGTCGATAATGACAATGATCCTATGGAAACGACCTACGCAGATTGGAATAAAACAACTCGACCTGAGTATTCTCCAAATGGAAGCGCTTATTATACCTCCCATGGTACCCATGTTTCTGGAACGATTGCGGGTCAAAATAAAAATGATAGTGAAGTGTCAGTAGTGGGGGTGGCACCGGATTCTGATCTTTATGTGTACCGTGTGTTAGGACCATATGGCAGCGGAACATCTGAAGCGGTCATCGCAGGGATTGAAAAAGCGGTGGAACAAGGAATGGATGTAATGAATCTATCGTTAGGAGCAACGATAAACGATCCGTATTATCCAACGAGTACAGCCATTAACTATGCGGTGTTAAATGGTGTAACGGCGGTTGTTTCTGCTGGAAATTCAGGTCCAGGAGCTCAAACAGTAGGTTCTCCTGGTACAGCGGCATTGGCACTTACGGTTGGAGCGAGTGATGTTCCGGTTGAACTCACATCTTTTACAGGCAGCACTTCAGGGAATTGGACTACGGAGCTCATCAGCATGGGAAGAAGCTTCGCAGATGATTTCTCGACATTAAATGGAGCATCTCTTGAGCTTGTAGATGTCGGATTAGGAACTCAAGCAGAATATGCAGGCAAGAACGTTGAAGGGAAAATAGCCTTCATTCAACGTGGGAATTTTGCCCTTAATGACAAAATAAAATTTGCAAAAGAACATGGTGCGAAAGCGGTTATTCTATATAACAATGTAGACGGACAGCTTGGAGTTAATCTTGGGGAATCAACCGTATATGTTCCTGCTTTTTCAATGACAAAAGAAGCAGGTGAGCAATTAAAAGCGAAAATCGCACAAGGAAACTCGACGTTTACCTTCTCCAATTTTAAAGAGATCGTATCTGAAGGTGATAAACTTGCTGACTTCAGTTCAAGAGGACCAGTAAATACCAACTATGATATTAAACCAGAAGTGGTGGCGCCAGGAGTGAGTGTGCTGTCTACATTCCCTTCTTATATGATTGACCCTGAACATGAAGAAGACTATAAATATGCCTATGCACGCCTAAATGGAACTTCTATGGCCGCGCCGCACACTGCGGGAATTGCAGCCTTATTACTTGAGGCTAATCCGGATCTCGATCCAGATGATATTAAAACCATTCTGATGAATACAGCTGATCCATTAAATGGTGAGTATAGTTTGTATGAAGTGGGGGCTGGACGAGTAGACCCTTATCAAGCCGTCCTTGGAGAAATGAAAATGCAAGTGATCGATGAAACCCTCGTACCAAATGGAGAAGAGCTTGTAGAGGTTAAAAATCCATCTGGTGATATCAACTTTGGCCTTCACTTTGGTGCGGAAGGTACGAAAGTTAAAGAGAAACATAGTATTGAAATCACAAATAACAGTGATAGAACAAAAGAATTTACTGTTTCTGTCGAAGAAAATCTCGTAGCGGGTACAAACAGTTTACGTGAAAATGGCGTGGACATTAAGATAAGCAAAAAGATTAAAGTAAACGCGAATCAAGAAGTGAAGGAAAAAGTATCCTTGCAGGCTCCTAAGACTGCAAAAGCCGGGCTATACGAAGGTTTCATTGTCCTTACGAATAAAGCAGATTCGTCGGATCGCTACCGCCTTCCATTTAATTTTAGAATTACAAAGGATGGATTAGGCTATTTAGATCTTCTAACTCCATCGATTACACCGCCATATTTAAATCAAGGAAGAACCCATCTCGATAATCGTTTAGGTGCTTTAGTCTCCTATAGCTTAAGCGCTCCTGGCGAAAGAATGGATGTGGTCCTTCAAGATGGTAAAACAGGGGAAGATTTAGGATTCATTGGAACACTGAATTTAACCAATCTCCCACTGGATAAGAGTCTAGCTTTGTTTGCCTTTAGAGGAGTGTATTATTCATTTACAGGGGATTCGAAACAGCCAATTGCAAAAGAAGAGAGCTATGCGAAGCCTGGTCACTATAAGTTGAAATTTATTACAACCAGTCAAGCTGGAAAAGTATATCAAGAAACACGTGATCTTTTCATCGATATTGACGATCCAACCTTTACAAGTTCGTTAGATGGACAATCTCCATTCCTTGAATACAAGCCGGGTCAAGCAACCTATCCATTTGATATTCAAATTCAGGACGCACTCGTAGAAGAAATGCAAACTGCAGGAGTGGACATCGATCAATCTTCGAATGCAGTCATTTATACGTGGGGAGATTTTGGTTTCCCTTCAAGTCCGATTCCAATGGATAAGGATGGAAAATGGGTAGAGGAAATCGCCATGGAAGAGTCTATGCCAGCATTGAAATTCACCTTGTCTGCCGTTGATTCTGCCGGTAATTCACCGCTGACAAAAGAATATTTCTTTGTTAAGGAAGGGACACCAGTTACGTATGCAAAAAGCGCGGTTAAAAAAGCACAAACAGGTGAAACGATTGATGCGCAGCTGTTCTTGGATAATGTAAGTGATGCGAAAGAAGTCATTTGGAATATGAAAGAGCGATTTGGCAAGAGTTTTCAAGTAGTAAGTGCCAAACTTACTGATGGCGTTTCAGGAACAGTTACTGTAGATGGAGACCTAGTGAAGGTTGCCTTTAACGATTCTAATGTGACATTCGATCACAAAGCTGTCGTAGATCTTACATTAAAGATTACCGATGAAACCTTCCTTACTGGAACTCAGATTAATCCTACAGCCACTATCGTAAATAGTCAAAGTCAATCGAGCAACCTATTAAATGCAGGCTACACGTTGGAGGTTTCGCCAAAGTATAATGCCGCATATGGCTATGTCTTGCCGGACGGATTCATCAATCCTGCAAATGGCCTTCAACTTAAAAAGGATTGGACAAAGGTTGGGGCAACGCTAAAGTTCAAAGAAGCTGGCGGCTTTGTTTTTGACGCTACTTCATTAATCAAGGATAGAGCAGACTATCGGGTGGAAAAGCTTCCGTTAAGCAACGACCCATACACATTAGAAATCAAAGTACCTGGTCACTTTGAGGTTCACAGCAAACAACATATTGGGTTTGAATATAAAGGAGAGCTTTATGGTATGAACCATTATGTCAATCCCATTTATATTACTGCTGGTGATGTCAACCAGGATCACGTCATTGATGTGTTAGACGCCATTGACATTCAAAACGCTTGGAAGACAAACAACCGTTCAGCTGATATTAACTTTGATGGCATCGTCGATCAGTTGGACATCGGCTTTGTTCAACAGAATTACTTATTGCAAAACAAATATGTTGAAAATCCACCAGCAGCAAAAGAAACTCATGATGGTAAGACATTAGAAAGCATTCTAAGTGAATTAGGTCTATAATATGGACAATCTCCCGGGTATTAACTTGGGAGATTTTTTTAATGAAAGTCAGGACCAAGGGGACGGTTCTAATGGCTTTTTCGTGGTAGAGACATCCAACCGTTGTGACTCCTGCATAACCGGTAGCGGCATTTGATGAGTCCAGTGATGATCATTCCAAGTTTGTGATATTTTGTTTAAAAGCTTTAATAAAGAGTTTGCTATGTTCAGATAATTTCTTGCGTTTTAATCGAACGATTCCAAAGTAGAAGTGCTGTTGACTGGGATGCTTGAATGGTATTGTAATAACACTTCCATTTTGAATAGCAGTGACCTTGTGTAAAAGTATATTCATCGAGAAAACAATACCTAATCCTTCTGATACTGCTTCGGAAATAACGTTCACATTGTTTGTAGTAAATAAAATATCCATATTAGGAACATAGTTTAATAGTTCATTTACAAATCCCGACCACATAGGATCTTCAAAAAGAATGATGGATTGATTCGCAAGGTCCTCAACTTGCACATTCTCCAAATGGGCTAGTGGAGAATTTTTACTTGCACATATAACTGTACCCCCTTCGAGAATGGTCTCAAATTCTAACTCCGGATAAGAAGCTACATGCTCGTCATTAAACATAGTAATACCAAAAACACTCTTATCCGTTAAAACGTCAGATATGATATCATGGCGGTTTTTTTCAAAAATCTCTATTTGACTATTTGGATAATTTTTTTTAAATGTTGTAAGCGCACTAGGGACAATAAACATAGCATATGGATTAGCAGATATTGATATTTTTACATGCTCTGGATTAAGATTTTGATTCACATAAGTGGTGATATCCTCTACTTTTAACATAATTTCTTGTGCTTTACTGACAATGAATTTGCCTTCTTCTGTAAGCTCAGCACCCATTCTTGAACGATTAAAAATCTTCATTTGAAGTTCTGATTCTAGATTGGATATGGCTTTACTAATACCGGAAGGAGATATATGTAGATTCTCTGCAGCCTTAATTAATGATTTTGTTTTTGCAACCTCAATTACATACTCCAGTTGTAATATATTCATATCTTCACTCCTTTTTCTATTAAGTGAAAAAAACTCAATTATACCGCACTTATTTGCACTTTATATTTACTTGATGTGCAAGTATATTAATTTATGTGCTGTTTTCGAAGAGGAGTGCGAAATAAGCAGCACAACAGCATTTAGCAAATGAAAGAACCGATTTTTGTAAGATCCTACTAAATTAATTAAAGGGGAATAAAGATGAGTAGACAGAATCGCACAACCATGAAAGCCTTATCAGCGACACTAGCAGTATCTCTATTCAGTATGCCTCTGCTTAATACACAGGTCATTGCAGCATCAAAGGAGATTGCACCGGTAAATGTACTAGATTCAGATAAGAAAGACTTAGTGAAATTTCGTATTATGGAAACAACAGATGTTCATGCGAACCTTTTAAACTACGATTATTACAAAGATGCTTCATATGAGAAAGTAGGACTAGCAAAGACAGCTACATTAGTAAAAGAAGCACGTAATGAAATAAAAAATAATGTTCTGGTTGATAATGGGGATTTAATTCAAGGAACTCCATTAGGAACGTATGAAGCAAAAATTGATCCTTTAAAGAACGGTGAAGTTCATCCCGTGTTTAAAGCCATGAATCAAATGGACTATGATATAGCAACACTAGGAAACCATGAATTTAACTATGGATTAGACTTTTTGGACGAAGCGTATGATGATGCTAATTTTCCATATGTAAATGCAAACGTATACGCGGATGATCATGATAGTAATCCTAATAATGATAAAAATAAATTTAATCCGTATAAGATTCTAAAGAAAACAATGGTTGATGAACAAGGTAAGAAACATGAAATAAAAATCGGTTTCATTGGCTTCGCTCCACCTCAAATTAATGAGTGGGATAAGGCTAATCTTGAAGGAAAGGTTATCACTAAAAACATCGTTGAAACGGCTGAAAAATTTATTCCGAAAATGAAAAAAGACGGTGCAGATCTAATTGTTGCCATGACGCATTCAGGCTTTAGTGCGAATAAAGGAAATACAGAAGATGTTATCTATTCGTTAAGTGAAGTTCCTGGTATTGACGCCATTACTTTCTCTCATACACATAAAGTATTCCCAGCTAAATCAGAATCTATGCTTGATGGATTATTTTTAGGTTCAGATAAAAAGCCTTTACCTGGTATTGATAATGCAAAAGGGACAATCAATGGTGTACCAGCTGTACAAGCAGGTTACGGTGGTGGATCTTTAGGTTTAATTGACCTAACGCTTAAAAAAGAAAAAGGGAAATGGACTGTTTTAAACTCACAATCTTCAACTCGTGAAATCTGGGTTGATGTGAAAGACCCTGTTACAGGTAAAACAAAAACAGAAAGTACAGTAGCACCTGATCAAGAAATAGTTAATGCGATTAAACAAAATCATGATGCCACTGTTAACTATGTAAATACACCAATTGGATCGACTACAGATGATATTCATAGTTATTTTTCATTGGTACAAGATGATCCTTCCATTCAAGCTGTTACAAATGCACAAAAATGGTTTGTGGAGAAATATGTAGCTGAAAAGAAACCAGAATATAAAAACTTACCGATTTTATCAGTTGGAGCGCCATTTAAAGCTGGCCGTAATGGTGTTGCTGAATACACAGAGATTAAAAAAGGTGATTTAACGATTCGAAGTGCAGGCGATTTATATCTTTATGATAATACGCTTAAAGCAGTGAAAGTCAAAGGTTCAGTTGTCAAAGAATGGATTGAAATGTCTGCTGGTAAATTTAATCAAATCGATCCAAATAAATCAGAAGAGCAAGCTTTATTAAATCCATCTTTCCCTGTTTATAACTTCGATGTGATTGATGGTGTAAACTATCAAATCGATGTAACAAAACCGGCAAGATATGATGGGAACGGAAATTTAGTGAATAGTGCATCAAGTCGTGTACTGAATTTAACTTATAATGGCCAAGCATTAGATTTAAATCAGGAATTCATCGTTGTTACAAACAACTATCGTGCTGGTGGCGGGGGGAACTTCCCAGGTGTTAAAGGAAGTGAACTTGTTGTTGACTCTGCTGATGAAAATCGTCAAATCTTAATGGATTACATTTCTGAAATGAAAACCATTACGCCAACTGCCGATAATAACTGGTCGATTGCACCGATTAACGGTAATGTTAACGTAACTTTCACCACTTCACCAAAAGCAGAAGAATATATTAACACAAATAGTAAAATCTCATTTACAAATAATACAGATCAAGCAGGCTTTGGTATTTTTAAATATGATTTAAGCGCAGCTCCTAAAGAAAACATTAAGGTTCAATTACTAGGCTTAAATGATTTTCATGGACAACTTGATACAGATACAAAAGTAAAACTTGATGGTCAGGATGTATTAGCTGGCAGCATGGAATACACAGCTGCTGCTATGAAACAACATGAAGCATCAAATCCAAATACTTTACTTGTTCACGCGGGAGATATGATTGGTGGCAGTCCTTTAATCTCAGCGTTATTCCAAGACGAACCAACTGTTGAAGTAATGGAAGCAATGGGTTTTGATGTGGGAACTGTTGGAAACCATGAGTTTGATGAAGGTATTACAGAATTAAAGCGTATGATTCATGGCGGTGAACATCCGAAGGGTACAAAAGGATATGATGGGATGAACTTTCCCGTTATTGCGGCCAATGCCTATGATACTTCAACTGGTCAATTAATCACACAACCATATGCCATTAAAGAAGTAGGCGGTAAAAAGATTGGTTTCATCGGTGTTGTAACACAAGAAACACCAACCATGATTGTCCGAAAAGGGAATGAAACACTTGAAATCCGTGATGAGGCTGAAGCCATTAATCAGTATACGGATATTCTTAAAAAACAAGGAATTGAAGCGATTGTCGTTCTCGCGCATAATCCTACACTTCAAACAGGCAAAGCAGATCTATTTGATGCATCTGAGATGGCAGAAAAAGTAGATGATGAGGTAGACGTCATTTTTGCAGCGCATAATCACGTATATGTGGATAAAGAAGTAGATAATAAATTAATCGTTCAAGCGTATTCTTATGGCTCTGCCTTTTCAGATGTTGATTTAGAGCTGGATGCAGTGACAGGCGAAATCGTTAAAAAGGAAGCTGAAGTCGTAACTGTATATCAAAAAGACTATACACCAGATCCTACCGTTTCTGCGATTATGAAGAAATATGAAGATTTAATTGCTCCAATTAAAGCAGAGATCGTTGGTGATTCGATGGCAACTTTACCAAAAGGTTATCCATCTACAGATACTTTCGGCGATTTTGCACTTGGAAACTTAATAGCTGACGGAATGAAAGCTTCCATGAATGCTGACTTTGCCATGATGAACGGTGGTGGAGTTCGAGCACAACTTGATGCTGGTGAAGTTACGTTTGGCGACTTATTTGCCATTCAACCATTTGGAAATGTCCTAAATAAAGTATTACTTAGTGGTGCAGATATCGAGACCGTATTAAATAATCAAATTACGGATAAAGGTCTTGATTTCCATATTGCTGGATTTAAATATACGTGGGATTCTGCAACGAACAAAGTGGTAGATATCGTTTTACCAAATGGTAATAAAATCGATCCAAACAAAGAATACTCAGTTGTTGTGAACAACTATATGTACGGAAATCTCAAATATGGTATTGGTGAACTTTCAACGAATCTAGAAGTAGGTCGAGAAGACCTACAAGCAACAGTAGATTATGTTAAAACACTTCCAAAACCTTTCAGTTACGAAGTTGAGGGACGAATTCAAAAAGTAACAACTACTCCTTAAAGAGAGACCAGGAGAACCGTGGGACCATGGGGACGGTTCTCCTGGCTTTATCCTGAATTTTTTTGATGACTACCTTTCTATTGAGGGCATTACTGGAAAAACAGTAATGCCTTTTTCGATTGATTACAAGGAAGGATGGCAGGGGAATGTCGAAGTCTGCATGAAGAGACGGAAAAAAAGAGCCTGAGGCTCGTTTTACATAGACTTACTGCTTTTTCCACATCTGATGCATTTACTAGTGTAATAATTGTACTTATGTCTTCTGCGAAAGAAACAAAGGATGGATTTAAAATTCAAATAGAACACTCCCTTTGAATGATGAAACCAGTAGTTCAGCCATTGTATAGTTGTTCGTTAGAACTGTGACTTTGTGACTATAGCGATTTTAATGTTTTAATAGTAATATTTATTTGATTATTCTGAAAGTAAAGTGTTTCACAACCGACTTTATTCAAACGAACTGTATTCAATTATACGAGACATTATAGTATCCTTTCGTTTCGGGGTTGTATTGAAACACAGAATAAAAATCTTCAGGATTTGCCTCTTCTTCAAATTCCATGTCCACTTCTATAAAGTCCCATTCTTTCGCTAATAATTGATCGGTAGTGATTGAAATATTTTTTTCAGCTAAAAGTTCTTTAATATGTAAGAAGTTTTCTAGATTATATTTTGAGCAGGTAAATGGACCAAACTCCTCTGTTTCACCAATTTTTAATAGAAATACAAACTTCCACTTAAAACTACTGCCGGAATTTCTACTAAAACCGTGGTTTCATTCAATGTAGAAGCGGGTATTTAAAAAAGAGATTAGAAATATCCTTTTTTAACGTGTTTAACGTACATCTCTACTCTATTATTTAGTAGATAGTCGTGTTGGAATGGTTGAAATTTGATATTGTAACTTTTGGACTATTTTTAAGAAAATAGGGAACATTTCCAATTTTAAAACGTTTAATAGATAGAGAGACTTTTTGGGGAGGAATAAAAAGATGAGGCATGGTTTAATTTTAATCACTTTTTTGATGTTAATGGCTGGATGTTCTTCTGAAGATGTTTCTCAGAGAAAGGTTGATACTACCGATGAATTATCTCCAGAAACAATGACCTTAGAGCCAACCCAATTGATAACTGAAAAAGAAATGATGGAGAGCAATCAAGATATTCAACTGATAAACAGTAAAAATAACAGCAATGTTGAAACGAAAAGTTTACTTTCTTCTCAGACGGTAGAGGAAGGGGAAAATGAAATTCAAACCCTATCACAAGAACCTATGGAACCCTTAGTGGAGGAAAAGGAAGAAAAACCTGCCGAGGATTCTATTATGATCGGAGATACGAAGTATATTAATTTGATGAAAGAAGAAAAGTTTCAGGATTGGATAAACGTTGCGGTGAAATATGGGGCAAGCCTTTATGCTATTCCGTATTCTGATGTTTTTGCCATTGTGAAGGATGAAGAGGTGCTCGTCGGTATGAGTACTGGGGTTGCGAGTGCAACGCCAAACCATATAGGGATTCTATGTGATTTGATGGTAGATAAAGGTGAGTCTGCAGAAAAAATTATAGAAGGTATCAAACAAGTGGCTCAAACGGGAGAAAGTGTTCAACTGGTAGGCCCGCAAGAGCTTGGTGATGACTATTCAATCGAAAAGCAGGATGAGTGGATTGTCGTTTCATGGTGATTGTTACCATGGGGACGGTTCTAGTGGTCTTTATTAACCAAATAAAGACCACTAGAACCGTCCCCATGGTCAGAAATGCCGTTGTCAAATCTATTTGGCAGCGGTTTTTTTTTTGTCTTTTTTAATACTAAGGAAATCTTAAGATTTTCATAGAACGTTTTTTAAGATTTCATGGGTATCATGTTTTTAAAGCAAAAATGCCTTTTTGACGGACGTTGGGGAATAGGTTTTGATGCTTAATACATTATATAAACAATAATAATGTAACAAATTTCAATAATATTTTATTGTTAAACGATAAAATATGTGTTAAATTCGAATAAGTAATAAAAGAATAAATGATTAAATCCATTAAAAAGGAGTACGTGTATGAGCAACGAACCTATCATCAGCTTGAGTAATGTGACCAAAGTAATTGGCCGGACTACCATTATTGATAATCTTACGTTTGATGTACCACAAGGTGAAATTTTCGGCTTCCTTGGTCCAAATGGGGCTGGAAAAACCACTACTATCCGCATGATCGTTGGGCTGATGTCAATCACCAAGGGTCAGATACTGATTAAGGGGAAAAATATCAAAACCGAATTCGAGCAAGCGATCCGCCACGTCGGCGCCATCGTAGAAAGTCCGGAGATGTACAAATATCTGAGCGGATACCAGAATCTTGTTCATTACGCTCGTATGGTGCCGGGGGTAACCAAGGAACGGATTGACGAAGTGGTGTCACTGGTCAAGCTAGAAAATCGTATCCATGACAAAGTTAAAAAGTATTCGCTCGGCATGCGCCAGCGTTTAGGAGTCGCCCAAGCACTGCTGCACCGGCCATCTCTGCTCATTCTCGACGAACCGACGAACGGTCTTGACCCGGCGGGGATTCGCGAACTGCGCGATTATTTGCGGCATTTGACCCGTACGGAAGGAATCAGCGTTGTCGTCTCTAGCCATCTGTTGTCTGAGATGGAACTCATGTGTGATCGGGTCGCTATTCTCCAACGCGGCAAGCTGGTCGAGGTAATGCCGATTCAGGAATTTACTCGTGGGAACGATCAAATTCAAACGTATCATATCCAAGCACAGCCGCCGGAACAGGCCTTGGTGACAATAAGAAAGATGGATGGTGTCGTAGAAGCCAAACTAATTCAGGATGGGCTCGTCGAGGTTACCACCGAGAGGGAATGCATCCCGGAAATTCTAGCCGGGCTAATGGAGAACCGTATTCGTATCTACGGCGTCCAGATTATTAACCAGACTCTGGAAGAACGATTCTTGGAAATTACGGGGGGAAGACAAATTGGTTAATCTAGTACTCAATGAAAATATGAAGATTTACCGACGGGTGCGGACATGGATCCTGGTCGGACTTATGGCCGCTTTTGTGCTTTTTGTCAATTTTATTGAATGGCATTCCGATGGAAAAAAGGCGGAAGGCGAAGGCTGGCGGTCAGCACTGCTGCAGGAGAATCAGCAATATAGCGAAATTCTGAAGCAGCCCGAGCTGGGTGAAGATGATCGGACCTTCTACCAGGAGCAGATTGCCATTAACGATTATCACTTGGAGCAGAATATTCGTTCAACGGATGGCACAATGTGGGATGGCGTGAACGGTTCGGCAGGCATGATGATCGTGATTACAATTTTCACCATCATCATTGCGGGAGACAGTCTAGCGGGTGAATTTTCATCCGGCACGATCAAGCTGCTGCTCATCCGGCCTGCTAGCAGGGTCAAGATCCTGGTCTCCAAGTATATCTCTTTTCTATTGTTCAGCATGCTGTTGTTACTCACTCTGTTTGTCATATCCGTCGCGGTCAACGGAATCTTATACGGCTTTGGTAACATGGATCTACCGTTGATCAGCATGACTGCGGAAGGGCAAATCGTCGAAAGAAATATGGTCCTCAATCTGTGGAAAACGTATATGCTGGGCGGTGTATCCACGGTTATGTACGTAACCATGGCCTTTATGATTTCGTCCGCTTTCCGAAGCAGCGCAATGGCAATCGGGTTTTCCATCGGCGCCTTGTTTGCTGGTAATATTGTTCTGGAGGCACTACAGCGGTTTGATTGGAGTAAGTATCTGTTGTTCGCCAACACCGATCTTACCCAGTATCTGAACGGACATCCTTTCCAAGAGGAAATGACATTGTCCTTTTCCATCGTCGTGCTCGTTGTCTATTTCCTCGTGTTCAATTTGATTTCCTGGCTTCTATTTACACGTAGAGATGTAGCGGCTTAAAAGACCGTGGGAAAGACCGAGGGGACGGTTCTTGTGGTCTGTACTAAACATATAAAAAACCATGAGAACCGTCCCTATGGTCCCTCGGTTATGGATTCGTTGACCAAAGTCCGGCTGTTTTTAGGACAACTCTTGGGTGGAGCTTTAATCCAGAGACGATTAGGTCGGCTAGATCTTCTGGGTGCATTACTTTTTCTGGATCTCCAGTGATTAGATTTGTATCATAGGCTAGGTCCGTTGCTACTGTACTTGGTGTTAATGCTGTTACACGGATATTGTGTTTTCTTACTTCTAGCATGAGCGATTCTGTCAGCCCGAGGACCGCGAATTTGGATGCACTGATTGGACATATTTAAGCCAATTAAGCCAAGATTAACGCCTTCTTTGGCTAAAGCAATGGCCGTAGCTCGGCCAATTCCTCTTCCTGCTCCCGTAATAATCGCGTTTTTTCCTTTTAAAGAGATCATTTGTACACTCCCTATGTTTAATGAGTTAGTAGTCATCAATCCAACATATGTATTCTCTCCCTATTTTTCAAAATCATTTCATGGTTAAGAGAAAGATGTATGATGAATAGAAAACCTAATAATGGAGCATAAATTAACAGGTATGATACGATTACGACTTGAATGGTAAATACATATGGATTGTAAAAAGGAGAATGTAGCATGAATTTTGTCACTTTAAATAATGGCTTGAAAATGCCACAGCTAGGATTTGGTGTTTGGCAGGTTCCGGATGACCAAGCGACAGAGGCAGTAGAGATAGCATTAAAAGTTGGTTACACCTCTATTGATACGGCGATGATTTATAAAAATGAAAAGGGCGTGGGGAGGGCGATTGCTGAATCTTCCGTTCCTCGTGAAGAGTTGTTTATTACAACCAAAGTCTGGAATGCTGACCAAGGTTTTGACAAAACCTTACGTGCCTTTGATGAAAGCTTGGACAGATTAGGACTGGATTATGTTGATTTATATTTGATTCACTGGCCAACCCCTAACTTTGATCAATATGTTGATACCTATAAGGCTCTAGAAAAGCTTTATCATGATGGCCGAGTGAAGGCAATTGGGGTTTGTAACTTTGAAATTGAACACTTAGAGCGCATATTAAAAGAATGTGAAGTCGTGCCGGTATTGAATCAGGTTGAATGTCACCCATACCTTGCTCAAAATGAGTTAAAAGAGTTTTGTGCAAAACATAATATCTTTGTAGAAGCCTGGAGCCCTCTAGACCAGGGAGGAGAGGTGCTACAGGACGAAGTCATTCAAAGAATTGCTGCGTCACATAGCAAAACCTCAGCACAAGTGGTGTTGCGCTGGCATTTACAAAACAACACCATCGTCATTCCGAAATCAGTAACATCATCAAGAATCAAAGAAAACATTAACGTATTTGATTTCGAACTTTCCGCGAATGAAATGGACCAAATAAATAAACTTAATCGCAATCGACGTAAAGGCGCACATCCAAACGACTTGCATAATCGTTAATAATTTCATTAAAAAGATTGCTTCCAACCCATTCTCGTTTCTATAGGATGGGTTTTTTCGGCAATGGCCGTGGTGAACCGTCCCCTTGGACACTTTGTTCCCTTTTTTTGCAGGTCTATTTTGCTATAATTGGTTCTTAGTATTAATGGAAAAGATTATTTCATCTTCAACAGCCGTTATTACTTTGCCGGTATCTTTAAAACCTACTGTTAAATATAGTTGTTTTGCTATTTCATTTTCAGGAACAAAGGTAATAAATATTTCGTCGCAATTGAATTGAGTAACCATTTCTTTTATGACTAAGAGTAAGGCTTGCTTACCATACCCATTTCCTTGAAACTTGTAATCAATCATGATTCTACAAATTTCATAGCCAGAAAGTTCGTCCGAATATCCATACATGGTAAAGCCTATGGGCGTATCATTTTGATAAATGGCTCTAACTGTCCAATTCTCTTCTATACTAGCTTGTGCTAGGGATAAACAGTTTGAGGCAATGGTCTTTTCAAATACTCTGTTTTGTTGGTCTTCTGCACTGCTAAGTCTTATAATGTCTAACCAGTTTTGTTTATTTACTTCCTTTAATATAATCATTTCATTTCCCTCTAATCCCAATTTTAATACTCCTTAAATATTCTCCATTTGGTGCAAATACCCTTTTTTGAAGAAAGACCGTGGGGACGGTTCTCGTGGTCTAATCTCTCACTTGGACCACGAGAACCGTCCCCATGGAAACCCCATGGAAACCATGGAAATGTGTCGAAGTCTGTTGCGAAGTGTAGTAAAATGGAAATAAATAGTTTTATAGGAGTGGAATGGATGGTGAGTGCAAGTTTGGTCACCGATTTGTTAAGGAAGCTTGAGGAAGAAAAGGACCAGTGGATTTACGATGCGATTGAGCGATTTGATGGTGAAAAGTATGCGGAGTATCAGGAGCTAAGATCACCTGAAGATCAGATTATAGAGATTAAAGTCATCGAGCATAGTATGTGCAAACAGAAGGGGCTCAATCTCAAACGTATGGAGATGGAGCTGAAAACGCTGGAAGAATCCCTGATAGAAAATCTGCAAAGTTTCAAGAATTTAGAGGCAGAGCTTGATGTATTGCAAAAGGAGCTTGCGATTTACGAGAGTGGAACGAAGGGCCTGGATGGGATTCAGTTAGAAAAGTTCCAGTTCTTGTTTGATGACAAGTTTACTTTTGATAAAAAGGATCAAGTGGTTTTTAAGGAGCGGAAGATCTCTAAGTTGATGGAAAACTATCATTTGGTCGAGACGGAAATGCTTGAGTTTTATCAAAGGCAGCTATCTGAGCTTTGGCTGTTGTTGACACGGAGTATGCAGAACATCGCGTCCACCGCGAAGTTTGATTTTGAGACCAATCCGCCTATCGTGGATGTAAGTTTGAAGCATGGCCGGGGCCTTGATCAATATTTAAAACCAGGGAATTTTGAAGAGGATTATTGGATTGCGCTTGGAACGTTAGAATGGAATAACAAAATTGTTTATGAGTATTATATTAACCAGATCAACCAGTTTCAGAGGAATGCTAAAGAAGAATTGCTGCAGTTATGGGATCGTAAGAACGAGCAGAACCATTTAGCGGATGAAAAGGTGCTAGAGTTGCAGGAAAAGAATCGGCAATTGGAAGAGCGGATGGTAGAGCTTAAGGAACAGTTGGGTAGAGCAAAGCCGGAATGGGAACAGGGTTTGCTGCGGCCCAAGCTGCTGGATAAAATTTTAAAAGAAGAGTTTGTGAGAGTTGTTTCTGGCTGGCAGGAGAAGTTGCTCGCTGAGGATGCTACTGATGAGGAACGATGGGCCTATCACCAGTACTGCCAAATTATTTTAAAGCAAGCGGAGAGGATTATTGGAAATGAATACTTCTAATACAATGGATGAGAAATATAACGAGGCGATTCAATCACTGAAGAAAATCAATAACGAACTTTTCTATGATGACCTGAAGAAGCTAATGAAGGACCGGGAAGAAACAATCTCGGAGCTGAATGGAGAAGTCTATGAATCGATTGAAAACATGAAGAAGTCGATGGACAGTTTCCCCGTGCAGGTTAGCGAGAAGCTAAAGGAAGAGCTCATTCACCCTCAGACTGAGTTATTTGGCCGCGGGATGGAACGGTTTGATGAGAATATTCTGGTGCTGGAAAAGAAGATTGCCTTTTGGCACATGCAATATCAAGAGTATCTCGAGAGGACGGAAAAGCTGTTAGCCGATGCTAAAGGGTTTCAGCAGGAGGATCGAGATTTTATCGTCGGGGAAACGGAAAAGATGTTAGCTGAAATTCGGCAGCTGACGGAATCCTTGAGTGAGCAGGCTGGCGTTTTGAATGTGAAATATGAAGTGGTGAGCGACCGCTTAAGTCTGATATTAAATGAGCTTACTGCGGTTGAAGACAGGCGTCAGGTGGAAATCGCGCAGTTGAACGAGCAGGTGGTGCAAGTCCAAAAAGACGCTCAGGATAAATGGGAAGAAAAGTGGAAGCGAAGTGTTGAGAGTGGTTTGAGGAGAGAGCGCCTGTTAAAGAAATGGCTGATTGGGCTGGGTGTTGGACAGGGTGTATCGGTTTTGTTGATGGTGTTGTTTTTTATATTGAAGTAATCAATATACCTGAGCCAGGCTGCCCGCCTGGCTTCATTTAATTGAATCCTTTTTTGCTAGTAAGAATCAGGTAATAACCCATTATCATCCACCCAAGGCCAAACGGAATTAAAAGGAATTCAAACCCAAACGAAAGCAGACCGACTATCCCAAAAAAGAGTAGAAAGATGTTCCAATAGTTGGCGATTTTACGTTTTATCAAAACGATACCGATGATCAAAGAGGTTATCGCATTTAGTAGCAGTCCTATACAAAAAATCAACCAGCCGATATAGGATCCCATCCAAACAGTGGTACTGCCGCTATTAAATGCTTCATATGCATTAGGGTGAGACTGATATAGAACCATTCAAAATTCAAGAATATTCCCGATTAGTAAGAAGGACAAACCAATAATGGTTACTGTGCTTGAGATAACAATTACTTTTGACAAAGGTTTTAGAAGAAGGGTATGAACTCCAATAAAACCAACTAACATTAGAATGAGCGGTATTGTAAAGATGCGATTGTAGTCATCATAAGATAATGTTGGCGGCAGGTGGTTTATTAGATATTTAACGACTACCCAGAAAATTCCTCCTAAAATAGCGCTAATTCCATACATGTACCTTTTCATCGTTATTCCCCTCCTAGAAGGAAATTCTTGTTTTAGAATTTTCGTTATTTCATATGTTATTCGGCTAGTATGTTAAAAATCTCTAATTATTTTGGTACCTTCCACATCGAACAACAATAGATTTGGATTTGTTTGTAGGTTAATTAAGTTTTTTCTTGAATATATTTAAGTCTCCAAAACTATTTTTGCATTCATCTATTAAAAGGTGATTGTTCTGAACGGAACGTATAAATGTCTAAAAAAATTTTATTCAGTTGATCATAGGGAGGGGTGATTGTCATGAATGAAGTGGGTTCAGAGAAAAAAGGTGTAAGTGAGCGGAATCGTGCAGTACAATCTTCTATTAAAAAAGGAATCTCATTCGGAACATGTTTGGCTATCGTTATATCTTATACGGCTTGGAAGTCTATTCCTTGGGCGATCTTTCACGGACTGTTGAGCTGGGTGTATGTTATATATTATTGGGCGAAGTATCTGTAAAAACATTTATTTCCTCGCAAACCCCGCAGCTATTTTCATTAATCGTGGGTCTAACGCTTCCGTTTCCGGTCGTTAGACTTTTTGATTTTCATAAGTTTTGTTGGAGGTTGCTTTCGTATCCATTTAATAAACCGAGATAGTTGGGCATCTTCTTTTAGCTCTGGAATCGTTGTTAAACGTGCGGCGATATCGGCGTTTGTATAAAGAGCGTGGATCTGCTTGTGGCAGGGGATACATATATTTGCCGTAGCCCCAAATGTACCACCCATCTCTTTAGGCAGCAGGTGGTGAACCGTTGTCTCAACCTCGTCACGCTCACAAAGCTCACATGTATCCATTTTGATGCCTCCCGATTTTGCCTGTGATTGGTAAACTCCGTTATATTTATTTGCATTTTTCCTTCTTTAAATTCATGTATTGCATAGGAGGATTCCCAGCGTCTTGCTTAGAAATAACCTTTTCCTAAATGGATGACGTTTCCAGTGTAATTAAGTTATAATCTTATAATAAAGCACAAATAGGACGTGAGTATAGGTTGAAAAAAGTAACAGTAGAAAGCTTGGTTCGAAGGTTTTCATTGAAGGTACTGGCTGGAGAAAGCCACCTGCAGAAGGTCATTACACAATCAAGGGTGCATCGGCCCGGACTCGAATTTGTTGGTCATTTTGACTTTTTTCCAACTGAACAAGTTCAAATTTTAGGAAAAAAGGAAATTACCTATTTACATAAGTTAAGTAGAGAGGAACGTAAAATTCGAATCGGGAATATTGTTCACTATCATCCGCCTTGTTTTATCGTAACGGCTGGTGAGGAAGGACTTACCTATTTAATTCACCATTGTACAGAGCAGGGGATCCCCTTGCTAGTTACAAATCAGCCTGAGACCACTTCGGAGTTCATTCCCAAATTGGATGCGTTTTTGGTGAAAGAACTAGCACCAGAAATGGCTGTTCATGGGGTTTGTATGAATGTGTCTGGCATTGGAATCTTACTGCGTGGCAGTTCTGGGGTAGGAAAAAGCGAGACGGCCCACACCTTAATTCGCCGCGGACACCGGCTGGTATCGGATGATGTCGTTGTCCTAAAGAAACTGAGTACGCAAACCATACTGGGGACACATGATGGAAAGACGAGGGAATTTTTGGCTCTCCGTAGTATTGGGTTGTTAAATGTGGTCCGCTTGTACGGTCGTAAGGCGTTCCAAGATGAAACACGAATTTCCCTTGATATCCATTTAACGAAGTGGGAAAAGGATGCCTTATATAACGACTTAGAACAGGAATATCATTATACCGACTATATGGGAGTAAAAATCCCCACAATGGAAATCCAGCTTCAGCCTGGACGTGACGTGGCAGGGCTAATTGAGGCAGCCGCAAATAACTGGTACTTAAAGCAACAAGGGTATAGCGCAGTAGAAGAGTTTATGAGCAGGGTTGAGGCTGATATCAGGGGTGACCGTGGGGACGGTTCTTGTGGTCCGCACTAAAACATAAGACCAGGAGAACCGTCCCCAAGGAAGTTGCATAAATTAGTTTGTAGTAAAAACTAATAGATGAAGGAAGGAAATTTATATGGTTACTAATTTGGACTATTCCTCATCCTCGGCACAATTCACTTTTGATATAAATACAAGCCCTGTAATGAAAAAGGATAATCAAAACTACATTAATGTTTTAGGGATTAAACAGCTTAATACACTTGAAAATGTGTCTTTACTTGATATATTTTTAAGCAATAATAACGTGATTGAACCACATTATCACCAGAATGCTGCAGAACTCGTTTACTGCATTTCTGGTGCTGCAGTTGTATCTATCCTGAATCCATATACCAAGCAAATCCAAAATTATCCGATTACCCCTGGCCAAGTAGCGAACGTTCCACATGGTTGGTGGCATTATGAAGTGGCGACAGTTGATAACACACACCTATTAGCCATTTTTAATGCACCTACGCCTGAAGTCATCCTAGGATCAGATATCTTAAAGTTGACACCCTCTAGTATTATGGCCCATACCTATTGCCTCGATGAAAATCAGTGGAAAGAAGCAATTAAACCAGTTGAACCATCTACATTCATTGGTCCAACTAAATCCTGCGAAAGACGAAATGGAAGAATAGATGCACGATATTCAAATAACTACTATAACAATGGGTACGCTGCACCAGCGTATTATCCACCAAATTATCATTATTCTACTTGGCCGCAATATTACTGAGACGGGACATGGGGACGGTTCTCTTGGCCTTAAACGGGGGCATTACTGGAACAACGGTAATGCCCATATTTGTTTGGAAGGTTCTATTAGTTTTATTCATATATTTTAGTAGCAGGGTAAGCAAAAAATGAATGAAGTATTTTGAAAATTGGTGTATGATAATTTTGATAGTAATAGTGTTTCCTCCATTCATTCTATTAATGTTTCCACTTTTGTTTACCCACCTTATTAACCTATCATTTTCCTTTTTGCCCAATTCAATGGCACTACCTCTTGTAACTCATTATTCAAATTGTTAACGGCTTGCCTCTATAATCAAACCACTCTTGAATCAATCTCCATTGTCTACCAGTAACTAGTAATATTCTCATTTTAAAAAATAGAAGATCATGGTGACGGTTCTTTTGGCCTAACCTCACTAGAACTATGAGAACCGTCCCTATGGAAAAAAGGGAGAAGTGTAAATGGAACTATCAATGAAAGTTTATCTTATCGTTGTAATTTGTTGTTTTTTGGGGGGAATAGTGCAAAAGAATAGACCGATGTTTTCCTGTGGTGTTTAAGATGCCACGGGGAGCTAGAGTTAAAAGTAAGAGCGGAATCTATCATATTATGCTACGAGGCGCCAATCGACAGGAAGTTTTCCATGATGATGAGGACTGCTTGAAGTTTCTTGATTTAATACATTTATATAAGCTGAAAACCGAGGTGGGGATTTTCAGTTGGTGTTTGATGAGTAATCATGTACACCTGCTATTAAAAGAGGGCAATGAAGATGTGTCCGCTACAATTAAATGGATAGGTGTAAGTTATGTCTCCTACTATAACTGGAAATACAGAACAACTGGGCATCTTTTTCAAGATAGGTTTAAGAGTGAGAATATAGAAAATATACGGTACTTATTAACCGTGGTACGGTATATCCATCAAAATCCAGTTAAAGCAGGAATGGTCAAGCGGGTGGATGAATGGAGGTGGAGCAGTTGCCGGCAATACTACGGTACTCACGATGAGAGAAGGAAATTGCTAGACTCTGATTACATTTTTGAAATGTTTTCGAGGGATAACATTCTGGCGAGAGAGAGATTTATAGAATTTAATGAAATGGCCAATCAGGATGAATGTCTAGATCACCACGTGGATGAAAGAAGATTAACAGATGAGGAAGCCAGGGACGTGATTAAGAAATTGCTAAATGAATATGAAATTGAAATCGCCCAAGTTAAAAGTTTACCTAGACTCCAAAGAAATGAAATCCTCAAAAAAACAAAAAAAATAAAAGGCCTTTCCCAACGCCAAACCGCTAGAATCCTTGGGGTTTCTAAAACACTTATTTCTAAAGCATGACAATGGGGACGGTTCTTGTGGTCATAAAGACCACAAGAACCGTCCCCACGGACCTCATGGACCCGCTTAAGCTGTAAAGTTACCGTCATAGCTTAGCATAATGGCTGATTTTACTCCTTCGATGGCGGAGATATTGTTGATGAAGCTCATATCATTTTCTTTGACACGGATTTCATAGGTTACTTCAAAGTCATTGCCAGGCATGACGGATTTTGATTTAAGGGAATGCTTTTTGGCGTGTCCTGAAATGACGTGCTCTAATGAGTTTTCAATCGAATTTTCATTGTATCTTATTACCAAAAGGTAAGGGTTCTCGATTTTGATTTTATTTACAAAGAAAAATAAGACTAGTCCAATTAAAAGGGAGCCTGTAACTGCGAGCGCGATGAAGCCCGCCCCGCATAAAATGCCGACAACGATTGCCCAAAAGATATAAACAATATCCATCGGATCTTTAATAGGGGTCCTAAAACGCACAATCGATAAAGCACCAACCATACCAAGCGACAAGAGAACGTTGGACGAAATTCCAATGATAATCAGGGCGGTGGCCAAGGCCATAATGATGAGCGATATATTAAAGGTGTGGGAATAAATCACCCCGGTGAATGTTTTCTTGTAAATCATGTAAATGAACAATCCCAAAACCAATGCCACCAACATACCAATAAGGGCATCGACAATCGAAATGCTGCTCGTCTTTTCCAAAATGCTAGATTTGAAGATATCTTTAAAATTTGTAATTTCCATTTTCTTTTTCCTCCAAAGTTTTTCTAGTGTTTAGCCAAACATCCGGCTGATTTGATATTTTGAGTAAGTTCCTCTGCGCCTGTCGCCTAGCTGCAGGAGATATTTGATAGTATCTGGCAGGAATTCGTCATATTTCACTTCAAGAATGACAATATCCGGGTTGGTTTCAACCATCGGTATATCGGGATTCAAGACTTCATTGTTGCGGAAGCTTGTTTTAATAGAGCTGTCGAAGGTGACTCGGACGTTCCCATATTCATAAATGAATACCTCCCTCTCATAGTCGACTACGGTGAAAGGCTTTATTTGAAACAGATTCATTTGTATAAATAAGTCCTGGATAAGTAATCTCGCGTCGTTTTCCATCCATGCAATATCGCCGAGTCGGATTTGTTCATATTCTTCCGCACTAATCTTGCATTTTTGTTTATAGGTCATGTTGTTGCGCTTGCTCTTTTTTTCAAGGTTAATGAGATTTGTATTATGGTCGTACAGCCTGACCCGGAACTTATCCCTCTCAATAAATCCTTCTTTTTTCTGGTTCAAGACTTTATTATCAAAGTTGTCGAAATAGACACTTCGGATTAAATATTTTCCATCATTCTTTGCATGGGGGTCTGACTGCATCAAATGCTTCAATCTATTTCTCAGGAGGAAGCAATCCATTTTGGAAATTTCATGCTTCAACTCGTATCTGCCTCTCACGCCATTCAAGGTCATCGTCTTCATGTCATCATTCTCCTCTCATGTGTTGCTCTATGATTGACATTATTAAAGACGAACCTTAAACAAACCTTAAAAGGAGCCGGGGGTGGGGCCAGGGGGACGGTTCTCGTGGCCATTTTTTGGGGACAATGAGGAGGATATCTGCGTGTGTAAGGAGTCATTTAACAGGTCCATTGGCCATTACTATTAAAATAAGGGACCATGAGAACCGTCCCCTTGGACACTCCTTGGACACTTGGACCACTAAAACTATTGGAGGAATTACTATGTCAACTCAAATCAAAGTCATGCATACTTTTAATGCTCCACGTGATCTTGTGTTTAAGGCTTTCACTGATTCAGATCATCTAAAGAACTGGTGGGGGCCAAAAGGATGGATGTTTGAGGTTTCTAAATCAGATTTCCGTCCGGGTGGTGTTTTTCATTACAGCCAGAAACCTGCTGATGGCGACGTAATGTGGGTTAAATTTGTATACAGTGAAATTATTGCACCCGAGAAAATCGTTTACTCCAGTTTCTTTTCCGATGAAGAAGGTAACACTGTACGAGCACCCTTTCACGAAAATTGGCCAATGGAAACCCTGAATACCATTACGTTCAACGAGGAAGAAGGAAAAACAACCCTTACAATGATTGTGGCTCCCGGATCCCCAACTGAGGAAGAGGTCAAAACCTTCGAGGATTCCAAAGAGATGGCTCAGGAAGGATATAGCGGCACCTATCGTCAATTAGATGAATACCTAACAAAGATAAAAACCGTTTAAAATAACCAGCAAAAAAAACACCGAACATCGGTGTTTTTTGCTTTATCTTAATAATGATCTACTACTTTGGCAGCTTTACTTTAAAGGTGGTCCCTTTTGAGTGGTTTGGAATGGCTTTGATGGTTCCGTTATGTTGTTCAACGATCCATTGAGCAATGGATAGTCCCAAACCAACTCCTCCTGATTCTCGCGTACGTGCTTTATCCTCACGGTAAAATCGTTCAAAAATTTGCTTGCGGTTTTCTTCTTTGATCCCGATTCCGGTGTCACTTACCTCTAGTACAATTCTTTGCTCCTCCAAATATGTCTTTACACCAATACTATCGTTTTCACCTGTGTATTTTAAGGCGTTATCCAATAAAATGACCAAAAGCTGGTGGAGCCGGACTTCATCGGCTTCAATTTGAATATCACTATTTAGGTTCAGCCAAAAGTGCTTGTCCTGCGATTCCGCAATTTCACTGTAGGGGACGCAGACATTACGAATGAATGAATCAACATGAATCTTCTGTTTCACCAACTGTGTCTCGGCAGAATCCGCTCGTGCCAATGTTAGCAAATCAGATGTTAGCTTAGACAGACGCCTTGTTTCTGCCAAGCTTAACGCAATGTTCTCAAATTTGCTCGCTATTTTCTCTTGCGGTGCGGTAAGCAAGAGCTCCAACTTGTTCTGGATAATGGTCAATGGTGTCCTGAGTTCGTGAGAGGCATTTTCAACAAATTCAGCTTGCTTATTCCAGGAATGAATGATTGGGGTCATCATTTTTTTCGACAAGAAATAGCTTGCAGATATCGACAGGACGATGAAAATCACAGAGCAGATGATGATGAGCTTTCCGAAGTTGTTGAGGATTAACTGTTCTGGATCAACATTGATCATCAGCTGTGTGTAGGCAATCTCATCGCCTTCATTTGTATCTTCAATTAGGATATATCGGAAATCATACAAGTCATGAATTCGTGTCATCGTAACTTGATCAATATTTGTCTTATCAAGTTGGTAATCATACAAATAATTTTCGTAGAGCAGGGTCCCGATTTCATCTTTATTCAAGATTTGGCCTTCTTCACTCCACTCGACGACCATGATCCGAGGATTGGGATTTTTCTGCCGGCGATTTGGCGGACCGGTAGGATCTACACCATTATTCGGCATGGGAGACTTTATTTCTCCTGAAAAATGGTCGGCAATTTTATTTTTAAACGATGAAAGCTCTTCATCTGTTTTTGAATATAAAGTGTTTTGGACCTGGCTAAAAATAATTATGCCGAATATCGCAAAAATAATGGTAAACGCCAGCAGATTAAGAATCATGAACTTAAACTGCTGCTGTCGGAAAATCTTCTTTTTGAACATTAGCTTTCACCATCTTCGCTCAGCATATAGCCAAGTCCGCGGAAGGTCTTGATATAGTGGTCATACCCATACTTCTTCAGGTTTTTCCGCAAATTGCTTGCATACACTTCGACCACTGTTGTTGAGGTATCGGACTCGAATCCCCAAATGCGGTCAAAAATCTGTTCTTTTGTTAATATGGTATTTTTATTGTTAATCAAATACTCGAGCAGGTCGAACTGCTTGCCGTTCAGCTTTCCTAGTAATTCTCCATTTATTTCAGCAGTTTTATTTTTTAGATTAAGCTTTAGCTCTTTAAAGGAGAGGATGTTTTCCTTAAACCGGCCACCGGCTCTCCTAACCATTGCCTCCAGGCGTAAAAGCAGTTCCTCACGGTGGAAAGGCTTGACCATATAATCATCGGCGCCAACCTTGAAACCCTGAATCTTATCATCGATCCCATCTTTCGCTGTCAGCATGATGACAGGAGTATCAATATTGCTTTTCCGCAGCTCTTTTAAAACCTCATAACCATTCATTCCCGGCATCATAATGTCCAATATGATGACGTCAAATATATTTTGCTCTGCCAGAAAAAGTCCTTCCTCGCCATCGAAGGCCTGAGCTGTTTCGAACAGGTCCTGGGTTGTTTCGCGAATCGTATCTGAAAGATGCTTATCATCTTCTATGATTAATAGCTTCATTGACCGTCATCCTTTTCTCTCATTGAGCTTTTGATAAGTCCGATTATAGAGGCAAACTCCAAAATTGCAAATGGTTTTATTTTTTAAGGTTGGTTTAAGGTTCGTCCTTAATAATATGGCTCATAGGGAAAACAAACCCATTACTTTCAGCAAAATTTTCATAAAGGAGCTAATCATGTTGATAAAAAAATCAAGATATACAAAATTGGCCACATCGCTTATGTGTACGGCACTCTTGTTTGGCTGCAGCAATAACAGCAGCGAGAGTGATACTGCCAATAACAGTGTTGCCACAGTGAATGCAGAAAGTTTGAGTACCATTGGTGATAAAAATATTGCCGACGTCATTAGTGGGATCGTTACGTATGACAAAGATGATCTTTATACGGACTGGAAAAGTGATGACACGACTTCCATTCAATTAACGGGTACGGGAGCTACTGTTGAGGATTCCGGCGGGGCAATGGTTGATGGAAATATCATCACCATTAAAACTTCCGGAACCTATGTAATTAGCGGAAAGCTGAACGATGGGCAAATTATTGTCGACGCAGAGGATAAAGCGACCGTCCGGCTTGTACTGAATGGAGCGGAAATCAATTCCGCTGCAAATTCGCCGATTTATGTGAAGAAGGCGGAAAAAACGGTCATTTCTCTTGAGGATGGGACGGAAAATTCGATCTCGGATGGTGAAACCTACAACCTGGAAGGCTCGGACGATGAACCGAATGCAGCGGTCTTCAGCAAAGGCAACCTCACGATTAATGGTACAGGGAAATTGGTTGTCAAAGGAAATTACAATAATGGGATTACCAGCAAAGATGATTTAAAGGTTACAGGCGGAACCATTGAAATTGAGGCGGCGGATGATGGACTGATGGGCCGTGACTTATTGGCTGTGAAAGATGGAGATTTCACCATTAAAGCAGGAGGAGATGCGGTGAAATCAACAAACGATAAAGATGCTTCAAAAGGAGTAATTGCCATTGAAGGCGGAGCTTTCGATCTTGTTGCTGCTAATGATGGCTTCCAGGCAGTAACCTCGTTATTGATTGTAGATGGAGACTTTAAAATCTCAACCGGTGGAGGAAGTCCTGAAACGGTTGGAACCAAAGAAGGTGGGGGACAAAGGCCAGGACAAACAACCATCACTACAACAGCTGCTGCAGCTGAGTCAGAATCGGATAGTGCAAAAGGCTTGAAAGCTGGAACGGAGGTTGGTATTGGCGGCGGTACATTTGAAATTGATTCCTTAGATGATGCTGTTCACAGTAATAACAGCGTAACGATAACGGGTGGGAAAATGGCCATTGCTACCGGTGATGACGGGATTCATGGAGATTCCGCGGTCTTTGCTAATGGCGGGGATATCACAATTAGTAAAAGTTATGAGGGAATCGAGAGCTTGGTCATCACTATTGCAGCCGGTGACATCGAGGTCAATGCAAGTGACGATGGTATCAATGTTGGGGGCGGTGTTGACGGGTCAAACCCAGATATGCAATCAACCACTTCGGAAAACAATCTTCTTTCCATTAACGGCGGGAATGTTTATGTGAATGCACAGGGAGATGGTTTGGATTCGAATGGATCGATTTCGATGACGGACGGTAATGTGATTGTCAGCGGCCCGACCAATAATGGCAATGGTTCACTTGATTATGACCAAACCTTAGATATTTCTGGCGGCTTGCTGATTGCTGCAGGCAGTTCCGGAATGGTACAGGCTGCATCAGAGGATTCCAAGCAGCATTCCGTGCTGATGACCTATCCTGAAACACAGGCAGCAGGAACGATTCTTCATTTGGAGGACAGTAAAGGAAATACAGTAGCAACCTTTGCACCTGAAAAAGACTACCAAGCTGTATTCATCAGTTCTCCAAAGCTTGAGAAGGATGGAACATACACCCTTTACTCTGATGGAAAAGCGACCGGTAGTGAAGCGGATGGGTTTTATAAGGATGGAGACTATTCCGGAGGTACGAAAGTAGTCGAATTTACGATTGCGGATTCCGTAACATGGCTGAACGAATCTGGGATTACAACAGCTCAAAGCGGCGGGCCAGGCGGTGGCGGCCGTGGAGGGCAAGCCCCTATGGACGGTGGGAACCGTGGCGACATGCTCTCAAATCTAGACGAAGAAACAAGAACAAAGGTACAGGAAATCATGGAAAAAGAACGAGCAGGAACGATAACCAGGGAAGACGCGCAGGCACAACTGGCAGAACTCGGGGTTGAATTTGGAGGAAGGCCGTAGGGACGGTCCTGAACCATGAAACATGGGGACGGTTCTAGTGGACATCGTTGGCAAAATTAAAAACCATGAGAACCGTCCAAAATTCATATCAATAATTGAAAAGTCAGTAAAGGGATGTGCTAATGCACTCCCTTTTTTATGTTGGCATGGGTGGGAGACAAGGGGACGGTTCTAGTGGACGGAACTAACCAAAAAAGACCATGAGAACCGTCCCCAAAGATTCAAATGAAAATAGTTCTCAATTACCTATTGACACTAGTTATCTGACAATATATGATATTAATCATGATAATGATAATCATTTTCAACTGGAACAAAAATAAGAGGAGCTGATTTAGATTTAATTGATAGACAGATAGATTTTTATAACTATCCAGAAGTAGTCGATACAAACGACTGTACATAAGTATTTTGGTTAAATTTAATTAAAAGGAGACTATAAACATGAAGAAATTACGTTTTATATCAATTATGTTCACACTGATTTTCTTATTAGCTGCATGCGGCAGCACAGAGGAAACGAGCAAATCTTCAGGTTCTGAAGGAGAAAAAACAGAAGAGAAAGCAAAAGAAGTCACGATTACCCATAAATACGGGGAAGTTACCATTGAAAAGAACCCTAAGAAAGTAGTTGTATTTGATTTTGGAGTACTTGATACATTAGACACATTGGGTGTAGAAATAACTGGTCTTCCACAAGCAATCGTTCCTAAGACGTTGGAGAAGTATGCAGGTTCAGAATATACCAACGTTGGTAGCTTGAAAGAACCTGATTTTGAAGCGCTGCACGAATTACAGCCAGATGTTATTTTCATCTCAGGAAGACAAGCAGAGTTATATGATCAATTTGCAGAAATTGCTCCAACGGTGTTTGTAGATGTAGATTATGCTAACTACATGCCCTCACTTGAAAAGAATTTCAATCTCTTAGCTGAAATTTTTGAAAAGGAAGACGCACTTGTTACAAAAATGGATGAGCTAAAGGCAAGTATTGATGAGTTAAATAAAGAAGCATCCGCGTCTGATAGCAAAGCATTAATTCTACTGGCAAATGAAGGAAAGATAAGTGCCTTTGGTCCAGCATCACGCTATGGATTTGTACATGATGTGTTTGGTTTCAAAGCAGTAGATCAAAATATTGAAGTTGCACAGCACGGTCAAAGTGTCACGTTTGAATATATTTTAGAAAAAAATCCAGATGTTCTATTCGTTATCGACCGCTCTGCTGCAGTTGGTGGAGAAATAGCAGCAAAGGATACCATTGAAAATGAGTTAGTAAAGAAAACAAATGCGTATAAAAATGGAAAGATTATCTACCTAGATGCAGTGAACTGGTACATTGCAGGAAATGGGATTACTTCAACGCAATCCATGATAGAAGAAGTGAAAGCAGCAATAGAGTAGAATCGTTTTCCATGGGGACGGTTCTTGCGTCCCGCTATAACCACATAAAACCATGAGAACCGTCCCCAAGGAATACAAGCAAAGCCCTATTCTATCTACTGTTTTTCGCCAATACACTGCCCGTGGGGACGGTTCTTGTGGCCGGTATTAGCAAAATTAATAACCATGAGAACCGTCCCTTTGTCCCTCCTTTGTCCCTGAAAATCAGCCTTCTAATTCGTTCATAACGTAATGAAATCATATTTTTAATCTAGACGGGCTCCAATTTCCTTTTCATGTGTATTATATAGTGTATTGGCATACCAGCTCTCTACGCACATGAAAGGAAGTGTTACAATGGATAATATGATTCCGTCAAATACTATGGGGGCAAATGTACTTCCTCAGCCTCAAATGCATTACGGCTATGCTGCTCCATGTGTTCAAACGCGTGGTTGCGAGAGTTTTATCATAATAATCGTGTTGTTTATTTTATTAATCATTATAGGTGCCTTTGCTTTCTGCGATTAAAACAATGGGGGCGTGGGGACGGTTCTTGTGGTCGTACTAGTCAAATAAAAACCATGAGAACCGTCCCTGTTGGTTCCCACTTACATAATTAAAGTAAAATTGATGGCAGTTCGTCCAAACCCTTTTCAAATATTTTAATAAACTAGTTATATAAGAGTTTGTTAAGAAGGGGAGTAAGGGGAATGAAAGGTAATAAGAAACACCATCATAAGCATCATCAAGGTAAAGACAAGCATGAGGATAAGGAAAAACAGAATCAAAATGACAAGCATGATGATTGCAACAAAAATCAGAACAAGAATGACAAGCATGATGATTGCAAAAAGCAAGACAAGAATGACAAGCATGACGATTGTAAAAAGCAAGACAAGAATGACAAGCATGACAATTGTAAAAAGCAGGACAAAAATGACAAGCATGATGATTGTAAAAAACAAGATCAAAAAGATAAACAAGATCAACACAAAAAGAATGATTGTGGTTGTAGGGATAAACAAAACGACAGGTATGGTCAAATGAAAAAGGATTCTTGTCATCATAATGAAAATAAAAAGAATGATAATAATGAACGCAAACAATGCCGGAATATTAATTGTTTATTTAAATGTAGATGCTGGTAATGCAAAAAGGGAGGATTTCTATTTTCTTAGAATCCTCCCTTTTTTTATTAATGAAAAAATTCACTTGGATAGGTTTGATTTTAGAGGCCTGTACTTCCGCCATATTGGTGTCTATGGGCTTCTTCTACAGAGGTAAAACCGTTAAATTCATGATAATGTCCACCATTTCCATAAGGAATGGCAGGTCCTGTTACTCCTTGTATTTGGTGTCTATGTCTGTCATTAACTGAAGTAAACGTGAAATATCTATGGGTATGCGGGACCCCAGTAGGTGCCGGTTCGGTCTGTCCAGCGTATTGATGGCTGTGGCCGTCGTCAAAAGATGTAATGCCGCTAAAACCGTGAACATGAACGGGCCTTCCATCCCAGGAAGTTATATAAAGTCGATGGGAATGCATTGGGTCTGAATCATCTGAAGCGTACATAAAGCCAGAAACAGGGATATCCATGAGTCATCACTCCTAAAAAGCTTTTTAACACATTATTCAACCTCTTTTACATTTGTGTTAATGCCTATTCTGAAAGGCATCGCCGATATCCTCGTTTAGGAATGCAGAATTCGATCTATTTTTCATAAGAATTTGGGTGACGACCAAGTGTTTGAAGGGGTTTGGGTCATATTTAATCAATCGTTTGTGTAATAGGGGAAAAACAAGATTTTTGCCAAAGAATGCATTTTAAAGGGGAAATCACTCGTTTTAGAGGGTTTTACCAAGATAATCATTAAATTTTACCCACCGACCGACAATAAATTTATTTGATTTAATAGAAAAAGCTTTTCATAACGTGGTTTATCCCACTTTTACACAATCGTTTGATTACCATGCCATTGTGGAAGAACCCGTCAAAGATTGTTGAAAGTCGTTTTTATTGGATAAAATTGAAGGATTTTGGGGGAAAAACAAACCTCCTCCTCGACAAGAAATTCTTTTGAAAGGAGGATAAGGTTCGTTTTCATAAGGGTTTAGGGAAGTTTAAATCAAACGATTAATTAAGAGGAATTCAATCGTCTTTTGTCGAAAGTGATTTTTTACGGATGCGAAGCCAGGCTTTAAACATTACTTAATCCCAGACATTAAATACGGGAGGGCTGGCTTAATGAAATCTTCCGGCTGTACGTTCATACCCTTTCGTTTCCATTCCACAGAAGCTCCGTAAATCCCCCAGCTTAAGATAATCGCATTAAGTTTAAGTGCTTCATCTTCTTCGGCTGCATTTTGTTTGACTAGCATTTTGTAAAAAATAATTTCGAGCTGTTCTCTAATAATACGGGCAATGGTATCTTCGTACCCTCTATGACAACGATTAGATAATGACTTTTGAAAATTGGTGATTGCTATGAAAATACTAACGAACGCCTCATCGTTTAGTTTGTCATTTTTATAAAAATCACCGTTCAGATTCACTAATAATACTTCAGATAATGCCTTCTCTAACAAGTCATATATGTCTTCAAAATGATAATAAAAAGTGGCGCGATTGATCATTGCTTCTGTTGTAATATCTTTTACGGTAATATCCTTAAATTCTTTTTTAGCGGAAAGTTCAATGAAAGAATCCATAATTAATCTGCGAGTCCGCAGCACTCGGGGATCCGTCTTTGATTGGGTCATTTTGTGGTCACTCCTACTTTTTCAACAATTTCTTCAATGTGTTGTATAACCGACATATCGAAGGAACTATTGGTATGGATTACTATCATTATTTACTAAGATAGTTGCATAAAGCAAATACAAACCATTGTAGGAGGATTGAACATGAAGAACAATAATATGATTTGTGATTTAGAAACAGGTGTATGTGGAGTAGCTGGAGAGGAAGAAATGGGGCTGATTAATTTTAGTCAGCCAAAAAAATCCATTGAAGTTTATTATGTCACGGATCCCATTTGCTCTCATTGCTGGGCGATTGAACCGGTCCTTCGTCGTTTCAAAGAACAATATGGACACTATTTCAACTTTCATCCGGTGATGGGTGGATTATTGGAAAAATGGCATGATGGGCCCATCGATCCTGCAAACGGAATTTACAAACCTGCGGACGTTGCCCCTCATTGGAGGGAAGTGGGTGAGCATTCTCGCATGCCTATTGATGGATCACTCATGATTGACAATCCTGTTCAATCATCCTTCCCGCCTTCACGCGTCTATAAAGTGATTCAAAAAAATTATAATGATGCATTGGCTTATGAGTATTTACGACGTGCTAGAGAAGAGCTTTTCGCATTTAATCAAAATATTTCGGATCTATCTGTTCTAATCGAAATCGTCAATAAACTCGGCCTTGATGGAGAAGTGATTGTAAGTGAAGCCGAACAGCCAGCAGGACAGCAATTATTAAATGAAGATTTTGCTCTTGCAAGAAGTCTGGGTGCTAGAGGATTTCCAACGATAATTATGATCAATGAAGAAAACAAAGGTGTGAAAATTGTTGGGGGGCGTCCGTTTGAATCCTATGTCGATGGACTAAAGCAGGTTTTAAACAGGGAAGAATTGCAGCCAAACCCACAACCTCCTCTATCTAGCTTACTTGAAAAAGAAAAGCTTTTATTTTCAAAAGAAATTGAAGTCATGTACGATCTTGAACAAACCGAAATTAACGCTTTTGTTGAAAAAGAACTACCACAAGGCAGTTATCAAAAGAAAGAAGTTCTAGGGGAATCCTATTTTACAAAATAAAAGGAGAATGATTTATGGCATACGTATTACAAGTTGATTTTACAATGAATGGACCTTTCGGAGATGAAATGGCGGCAGCGTTTTCTGGTTTAGCACAAAGCATAAATGAGGAAGAAGGCTTCATGTGGAAAATATGGACAGAGAGTCCTGAAACAAACGAAGCCGGCGGCATTTATATTTTCGAAACAAAAGAAACAGCTGAAAAATATTTAGATATGCATACCAAAAGATTGGCTGGATTTGAAATTACAGGTGTCAACGCGAAAATCATGGCCATTAACCCTAAGCTTAGTGATATTACAAAAGCTCCGGGTTTGAAATAATATTTAAAGGGGGGAGCTCAGGCAGCTGCCCCCTTTCTATTTGTCTGAAAGTTCTGTTGTATAAGTAGAAATGTATAAATTATCCAACATTACTCTTGTAATGCAAGATATATTATTATATGCTGATTGCATACCTTGTAATACAAGATAGTGAGAGCGGTGAAGAAATGTCACAAACACAGATGATGAAGGGAATATTAGATGGCTGTCTCTTGGCCATCATCGCTAAGAAGGAGTGTTATGGATATGAGATGGCTGAAAGTTTAAGTGAGTATGGTTTTGATACGATCAGTGAAGGGACCATCTATCCATTATTAATGAGAATGCAGCGGGAAGGGCTTGTTACTTCTGTCCTTAGGAACTCAACAGCCGGCCCAAAGCGAAAATACTATTCGCTAACCAGCAAGGGGCAGCAGGAATTAAATGATTTTCAAACGAGATGGTTTCAGCTTGAGAAATGTGTGAACGCCGTTATTAAAGAAGGGAATTAAAGGGAGAGGTGGAGAAGTGGTGGAATATCAACTATCTAAAAAAAGCGAAAAATTTATTGATGATTTAAAGCTTTACTTGTTTTCAAGCGGGAAAAATGAACAAGAGACGAAAGAAATTACCGATGAACTTGAGGTTCATTTATATGAAGCCGAACAAAATGGAAAATCCATAGACCAAATTGTCGGTGCATCCCCGAAGGAATATATGATGAGTATTTCAAGTGAAATGAAGAATGATTATCGAGCTTGGGCCAAATACGTTCCACTCATTATCATTGGTGCCATGTCGTTTTCGATTTTGGGTGATCTGATACAAGGTCCATTAAGCTATAGTTTATTAAAAATTATCGGATCGATTGTCAATAGTATCTTGTTCCTTGGGGGAGTTATGTTTGCCTTTCGCTATGTAGCTAGGAATCAGGTTTCGAAAATAAAAGAGTTTTTGATTTTTATGTTACCGATTATGATTAGTATGCTTTTTATCGGAGCTATATTGATTGTTGATTCTATTTATCAAACGCCGATTATTCATTTTGGCTTTATAGGCAGTTACCTCATTGGATTTATTTTTCTTTTGTTTATTATTTTCTTTTCCCTTTGGGCGAAGACGGCGGTGCTGATTGTAACGTTAATTGCCCTTCACCTTCCAACCCTTCTGCTTTCCTTTACTACCTTCAACGAGGAAACACGGTTAATTACAAGCATGATCATAACGTATTTATTGATGGGACTATATTTGCTTTATGTGGTGAAAAAGGAGAAAGGTAAGAAGGAAGGTACTCTTACTTAAAGGGAATGAATTTCAACAATTGTTGAAAAAATATATCTTAAAAAAATTACCCTAATCTTGAAGATAAACTTGATTAGGGTTATTTTTGTTCCTCGACAAAAAAATTTCTGGAATCCTGCCCAAAGTTCGTTTTTAAAAAGGGGTTAAGGCTGTTTTAATCAAACGATTAATTGGATATATTGTTAGATGATTTTGTCGAATACGAAGTAAATATCGGAAAAACCTCAAAAATCGAAGCCGTATGTTCGGAATGTTTTAAATTATATGTTTTAATAGAGTGATACGGTAAAGTAGTGAAAAGGAGAGGGAAAAGTTGTTAACGAACCATTTAGATTTCAGACTTGAACCGCAATTAAAAGAGCTTTATGAGGAACATAAGAGAAGGGCTGAAAAAATAGATTGGGGCTATCATGATTTCTTGCCTTGGGATAAAGCGCAGGATTTCAAGAGAGTACCCTGGAACCCGGAGCAGGTAACACTGCCGTCAGGTGTGGTAACGGCGGTAGAGACCGCACTTTTGACAGAGGTGAATCTGCCTTGGTTTACATCCCATTTAGATCAAACTTTTAAAGGATCGCTAACTGTCATCAAGGATTTTGTCCACACCTGGACAGCGGAAGAAGATCAACATTCAAATCTTTTGGAGACCTACCTTTTGATTACCAGAAACGCAGATCCGAAACGCATTCGTCAATTGCACAAGATGACAGTTGAAGGAGGATTTGAGCCGGATTTTGATACCCCATTCGAGACGATGGTCTATACTTCACTTCAGGAACTTGCCACCATGGTTTTTTATTATAATGTGGCCAAAGTAGCTGGAAGTCATGATAAAGAATTGGCTACGCTCCTTAGAAGACTCGCAAAGGATGAAACGCTTCATTATGCATTTTATCGCGACGTCATCAAGTTACACTTGCAATTGGAACCAAATTACTGCTACTACCTCGGTCATGTCATTAAAAACTTTAAGATGCCGGGTACGGTCATGCCTGATTTTGAAGACCGGATGTCCATTATTGCAAAGGAAGCTAACTACGGACCGCTTGAGTATTTTGATCAAGTGCTGGATGTCATTGTTGACTATTGGGACATCGAGAATCTTCGACCGATAGCTCCTGAAGCAGAAAAGGCGCGGCTGGATCTTCTTAACTACCATGCAAGACTTAAGCGTGTGAGGGACCGGTTTTATACTAGTGGAAACCGCAGCAAATAAAAAATGATGCCGACCATATACCCTTGAAAAAAACAGTATTCGAGGGTATTTGTGTTTGAGGATTTTAGGCTGTTCTACTAAGTATGGTTGATATGCTTAGAGTAATCTTGGGTACTCATGGCTTCATTACTGAATTATCAAGCTGCGTTTTTTAATAGATCGTATTAGTAGTAGTATTAGTGCCCGTTAACGTGGAAAGGTAGAGTTAGTGGTAACTAATAGAGCATAATAGTGCCCGTCATCAAGGAAAGGGAGAGGAAGAGGTAACTAATAGAACGTTAAATGCCGTGCTCTCTAATAGCAGTTCTTGTAACAAACGCAAAAAAAGCCAAAGGGCCCTTTTTAGAAGATTTTAAATAGATTGACTTCTTTTGCCGCACCTGATGCATTTACTAGTGTAATAACTGTACTTGTGTCTCTTGCGAAAAAAACAAACGATGGATTTAAGATTCAAATTGAACAACTCCCTTTGAATAAAAATCCGGCAGTCCAGCCATCATTGTGCTTTACATTAGACCTGGGACTTTGCGTCCTTACTTTTCAGTAAGTTTGCCTTTAACAGATTCATATAGCTTTTTCATAATACCATTTTTTGGTTTATTTTGATAGCTAAATATCACTAACGACCATTACTTCGATTAAAAGGCTTTACTTCTCAGGGAGTAGAGCTTTTTGTTATTCAACTAAACAGCTTAGGAGTGTAAGCGGAATTTGAAATCATTGTATAAAATTTGATGAGTCGTATATTAAAAATAAAAAATTACGCTATTTTTTAACGGAATATAAAAGCGTAAAATTACAAAAAGTTGAAGTCGAATTCTGATTCTACCAGATTAGGATTCTTTTTCAGTAATCATCTTTTAAAACATGAGTAGATGATATTAGTGCCCATCATTGTGAAAAAGGAGGGCCAGCGGTAACCAATAGAGCGTATTAGTGCCCATCAACGCGAAAAGGTAGCGTCAACGGTAACTAATAGAGCGAATTAATACCCGTCAATGCGAAAAGGTAGTGTCAGCGGTAACTAATAGAGTGTAATAGTGCCTTTACTGTTTAAGTTAACAATATATTTAACAATAAACTTCCAAATCTCTTTTTATATATGCTACATTATAGGTAAAAAGTGCTATCTAAGATGGGGTATCTAATTGTGAATTCGGAACTAACAGCTTATATTACTCTTATTTGTACATCAGGTGTACTTAATTTGTATTTGTGCTTAAACGTATTTATTAAACGGAATGATTATAAGAATATCGCTCATTATTTTATTCTTTATACTGCGGCCATCACCATTTATTGTTTTGCTTCTGCTTTTGGTTTAATGGCTACGACATTTGAGCAAATAAAGTTTTGGACAATCGTTCAATATATTGGTATGCCTATTTCTTCCCCTTTGGGGTTATTGTTTATAATGAAATATGTAGGAAAGAAGATCACGAAAACAGGGTACTTGGCTCTTCTTACTATTCCCTTCATTAGTTTAGTAATGGTTGCTACAAATGATTTTCATCATTTGCATTATCGAGTATTTGAAGCGGACCCCATTTTAGGTGCTCCCTACGTTCACCAGGAGATCGGTATATGGTATTTGATACACGGCGTTTTCATCTTTTCCTGCATGTTTGCAGCTTTTTTTCTAGTCCTTTCCCGTTGGAAGGAAACAGCAAAAGTGTATCGTCCGCAATTAATCTCGTTACTGTTCGGTCAGCTGGTACCTATGCTAACCGCTTTTCTCTATCTAATTGGTTTCACTCCTCCTGGTATCGATCCAGTACCAATGGTTTTATGGCTTTCATCGCTTTTATATTTATGGTCTATTCATTCATCGCGTTTGTTTACGTTAATACCGATAGCAAAAGAAGCGATATTTAACAGTATTAATGATGGTGTAATGGTATTGGATGAATCCTCACAATTAATAGAGTTTAACCAAGCTTGCAAGAGGATGTTTCCTTCATTAAATGAAACGATGCTTGGAATGGAATATGATGAAGTTTGGTTTGCTCTATCAGGAGTCTCATTTCCCTCTCAATTGGGGAGGGCTGCTACTGCACATGAAATCCAATTAGTGACCGATTTTTGGGAGCGTTTCTATCAGGTTCGTACCTCAACTTTAAAATATGCTAGTAATAGTAAAGGTCTATTAATTATTTTTACTGATATTACAGAGCTAAAAAGGCTGCAAATGAAATTAGAGCATCAGGCATTTTATGATGAACTTACAGGTATTTACAATCGCCGAGCATTTTTTCAAAAATGTGAGCAAGAATATTCTACAGCCAAGATGGATTTCTCTCCCTTCACAGTTATTTTGATTGATGTTGATTTTTTTAAAAAGGTAAATGATACCTATGGGCATAATGTTGGGGATCAAATGCTTATGCATATCGTAAAGATTATCCAATCACAATTGAAGCCAGGTATGCTCTTTGCTCGATATGGTGGAGAGGAGTTTGTAGTTGCACTGAAAGAAAGTACAGCGGTAGCGGGGGAAGCTTTAGCTAACCAGTTGCGTAGGTATGTAGAAAAACAACCGCTACTTACAAGTGAGGGAGTTATTTCTGTAACTTTAAGCAGTGGAGTGGCTCAGGCAACGAAAGAGACACCTGAAACACTATATCAGCTTTTGAATAAGGCGGATAAAGCTTTGTATTCAGCGAAACGTGAAGGACGTAATCAAGTACATGTTTATACAGCGAAATGATTTGCCTTTGGGATTGTGCTCAATTCGTTAGTGTTTTCGGTAGAGAAGCAGCATAATAGTGTCCTGACTGTATAATGTGACCATGGGGACGGTTCTTGTGGTCGGAACTAACCACATATGACCATGAGAACCGTCCCCAAGGTCCCAAGGACCCTATTTCTTATGGTACCAGTTATAGAAAGTACCTGCTTCTTTATTTGAAACTCCATATAATTCACTCTCATGCAGTGGTTTTGCCTTATTTGTAAAGGTTAGTGTCGCAACGCCAAATTTCCGTTGCAGCCAGGAGTGCTTGACGGTAATTTGTTGTATTCGCTCACGGTGGGTAACGAAGGTTTCATTGGTAAATCCGCCTTTTCTTATTTGTACAGTTTTTCCATGGCGGATATAGCTTGTAAACCAGTAATCGAGGATACGAGAGAGAATCGTAAGTCCAAAGACAATGGCAGCCACCCAAAGCCACTCTCTTTTAAAAATCATCAGCCCGATTATCGCTAGGATCGTTAGATAATAGGGTTGTAGAAGTTTAAGCCAAAGGACTTTAATCGGAAATCGATTCATCTTTTCTTCAATATGATAGTGAGGCAGCATGATTTGTAAAATTCGGTAAGCCTCATGCTTGGGCATAAACGGATACAAGGAACTCTTTTCCTGACCTTTTTCATCCCCAAAGGCACCTGCGCTTAGCAGTTTGATAGAGGCTAATCCTAGTAGACGTTTAAGAATGGTCTGTTCCACGATAACCGCTTGTACCCTGTGTTTTTGAATCGAAAAACTGGTGAAATTGCCAATCCCCTTTTCAATATAAATTCGCTCGCTATCATCGCTAATCACATAATTACCATACTTCATCGAAGTTTTTATAAAGCCAATCCCAACAGATATAGCCAGTGCTAGAACAAAGAGAACAATCAACATCCACCAATGGATCAATAAGTAGTCCAGAGCATTTTCTGCTGTTTCTTCGATTTGAAAGAAATCTGCCAGATTGAAATAAATGGCAGATAATAAAGGGAAGATGGCTAGGAAGCTAAGTGATGTAAAGGATGCCCTAACTAAATCCTTTTTTGTTGAACGGAAATGGATTGTCGTGTTTGAGGATTTCCCTTTTGCTACTGCCTCGATCGAAGCTTCCCCTCGTTCCAAGGAAAGAAGAATTCGTTGTCTCTCTTCTTCTGTTATCACAGGAAAAGTGAATGTAGCATTTTCTCCACTTGTACCAGTTTCAAGAGTAAGAGAAGTTAGTCCGAACCAGCGGTGAACAAAAGTAGTGTTCGAGACTTGATTATGGATCCGGTCTAGCGCTACGCTGCGTTGTTTTTTTACAACTACACCCTCATGAACAACAATGGAATCCCCAACGATTTCATAGCAGTGGAAGTACCATTTTAAGATAATCGAAAAAATGGTCCAGACGGAGGCGATTAAGAATATATATCGTCCCCAAATAACCCAGGTTGCTGTGGACGATCCTTTTAAAATAAATAAAAAGAGAAAAAATCCAATTGAGCTTTTTAGGAAAGATACTAGCTCAACCGCAATGAATGCGGCGTGGTACCGTTTTACACCTTCAGTCATGCGTCTGATGCTCCTTCCACTGCATCTTCATCTTGAATTTTTGCATAAACAGCGATTTGACCCTTTAGTTGTTTTGCTTCCTCTGCCGGAATGGCCGGAATGATATGGTTGGAAGCAGTTGTACCAATTTCAAGGTTGTACAATCCGTAGCGCCGCATAATAGGACCTTGTTCGGTTCGCACATATTCTACTTTTTCCATCGGTATTAAAGTGTGCTGTACTTGCCATTTCCCATGTTTCATCTGAACGAACTGTTGGTCAATTCTATATCTCCAGGTGTTTTGCAGGTACGTTGGTTCAATGAGTATGGAAAAAATAGAGGATAAAACGAATATCCCGCCAAGAATATAAAGGACAATGCCAATCCATCCATACCATCCAAACATTTCTGTACATACAACCAGAACAGCAATAATAAGTATGGCTGCTAGGTGACCTATGGTATTTGAAATTCTCCAAACTTTAACGGCATCCTTCGAAATTGTTTCTGTTGGTTCCTCAATATGTATATACATCCCCTTCACCTCAACTAATTCTTACGAACAAAGGGCACTAATAGTTTCACTTTACCGTTTTCTTGAAATCCCAGTGGTCCTTTATAGACGCCATCAAAAAAACGACTTGTGAATGAGGGGAGTTCGTCCAAACCATTTTCCATATTCTTAATAAACTAACAATATAAAAATGTTTGTTAAGAAAGGGAGTATGGAAATGAAAGGTAAGAAAAAACACCATCATAAGCATCATCATGGGAAAGGCAAGCATGACAATAAGAAAAAACATGATCAAAACGACAAGCATGATGATAAACAAGACAAAAATGACCAACATGATGGCTGTGGTTGTAACAAGCAAGACAAAAACAACAAGCATGATGATTGCAAAAAACAAGACAAGAATGACAAGCACGAAGATTGCGGATGCAAGAAACAAGACAAAAACGACAAGCATGATGATTGCAAAAAACGGGAAAAGGATGACAAGCACGAAGATTGCGGATGCAAGAAACAAGACAAAAACGACAAGCATGATGATTGCAAAAAACAGGACAAGGATGACAAGCACGAAGATTGCGGATGCAAAAAACAAGACAAAAACGACAAGCATGATGATTGCAAAAAACAGGACAAGGATGACAAGCACGAAGATTGCGGATGCAAGAAACAAGACAAAAACGACAGACATGATGATTGCAAAAAACAGGACAAGGATGACAAGCACGAAGATTGTGGATGCAAGAAACAAGACAAAAACGACAGACATGATGATTGCAAAAAACAGGACAAGGATGACAAGCACGAAGATTGCGGATGCAAAAAACAAGACAAAAACCACAGGCATGATGATTGCAAAAAGCAAGACAGAAATGACAAGTACGATGATTGCGGATGCAAAAAACAAGACAAAAACGACAGGCATGATGATTGCAAAAAGCAAGACAGAAATGACAAGCACGATGATTGCGGATGCAAAAAACAAGACAAAAACGACAGGCATGATGATTGCAAAAAGCAAGACAGAAATGACAAGCACGATGATTGCGGATGCAAAAAACATGACCAAAACGACCAACACAATCAATGCAGAAAAAATGATTATACCCGTACGTATAAACAAAACAACAAGTATAATCAAATGAAAAAAGATTCTTGTAATCCTTGTGAAAACCAAAAGCATGATAATGATTACAGTGAACGCAAACAATGCAGAAATATTAATTGTTTATTCAGATGTAGATGCTGGTAACTTTGATTGGGAGGGGTTCTATTAACGTAGAAACCTCCTTTTTTTAATACAAGGAAGACCGGCTTCCATTGGAAACCGGCCTTACTCTATTAAACTATTTCATATTCGGTTACATTGCGATCAATCACTCGTGCTCCTTTAACAGAAGCGAAATTACCATTCGTAGATGTGAAGACGCCTGAAGCAATCATTTCCTCCATTGCTGCCTTTACCACGGCTTCCTCAATCGGTTCTTTCGGATTTTCTATTGATAAACGAGCCGGTTTCCCATACTCCGTAACAAACTCCAATTCTAATGTTTTAGCCATTTCATTCACCTCCTTCTATCATTTATTTTCCAATTACGCTAGTAATTCAGAACTGTCGACTCTCTCAATGCTGCTGAGAGTTTCATTGGACAAATTGATAACCGCTTGTGCTGCTTGTAGAAGTTGATCGGCTGTCGCTAACTTTTGGATATTGTTGAAAGTCTTCGCCTTTAGAAGCGGTTTGCCATCATCATCCATTCCCACCTGGAACACCAAACGTAACTTAGACGTTGCTATAATTGCTCGTGCCATCGTAATCACCTCCTTTCACCCCTTTATATATGGAAAAGTAGGCAAAAAGGACAGGGTCATTGAAAATATATTTTTAAAAAGAGAGATTATCTGATTTTGTGCGGTGATAGTGCATGGCATTGAGGTTGCCAGAAAGGTTGCTTTTAGTTATAAATAATCGACAACTTATTTACTTCAAAGCAGCGGGAAAAACTGATGTAGAGGGATTTTAGCGAAAACGAATCAAACGTTTGGTTAAAAGTAAATTTGAATAAATCTGTTAGAATATGAAGTTACTTAGATTTTATTAAGTGAGAAGAGTGAAATGGTTATAGATGATTACCTATCCTCGACAAAAACTTTTTCTAATAAAGAGGATAAGTCCTTTTTACATAAGGCCTCGTTTCACATTTAATCAATCGTTTGATTAGGATAACGGTATAGGGAAAATGCTAGAAGAATGTTAAGTAAGGGAATATTAAATTTTTTTCTAGGGATCCTGGGGAATTTTCGGAGGAAAGCCAGCGGGGGATTCGACAAAAAAATTTCCTTGGAAATGAGAAAATACGTTATATACAAGTCAATATATCAGAACTAATCAAACGTTTGATTAGGAGGAGGTTCGTAGAAACAAGTCGAATATTAAACGAATCGATAGAAGTTAAGAAGCATTTTATAACAAAATGAAAGAAGTGTAAGCTATGAAATTGAAGAAAATCCACCATATTGCAATTATTTGTTCTAACTATGAAGTATCAAAGGATTTTTATGTAAGAATTTTAGGACTTACTCCTTTACAAGAAGTGTATCGGGAGGACCGGGATTCCTATAAACTTGATCTCAAGGTGAATGGACAGTACCAAATAGAGCTGTTTTCGTTTCCGAACCCGCCAGCACGGCCGAGTTATCCGGAAGCTTCAGGTTTAAGGCATTTGGCCTTTGAAGTAGACGATATCGAAGAGGCTGTTCTTCATTTAACCACCATGCAAGTGGAAGTGGAAGGTATTCGGATAGACCCCTGGACCCAAAAGAAATTCACCTTCTTTGCTGATCCGGACGGGTTACCTATAGAGCTTTATGAATGTTAATATCGAGTTGAGGGGGGAAATCACAGGATTTCCCCCCTTCAATTTTACCTAATCATCCGCAAACAATTCACCCAGATACTCTGAGTGGTCAAGATACTGCAACACAAATTCCTCTAAGGTCATGGGGATGTTGGTATCTTCTAACCAATAATCATAACTTACCGCGATCGTCTTTTTGATGAGGTCGTTGCCCAGCCAATTTTTGGCCAGGGTATGAGGCAGACTGGAGAGGACATCACTTACATCCTGGATACTGGTCATGATGAACACCACCTTAAAATGGCTTTTATCTACTATATGTCAGAGCTATTTATTAAGGCTGGCGACGCTGAAAAAAATATATGAATCTAAGACTTTTGTTGTATTCAATTATCTGCTCTAAGAAGTTATTATATGTGGATGGAATGGTTCGAATTCAATAAATGAGAGAAGGTATTTTTAGAATGTCTTTGAATATGTTTGTCATGGCTTTTTTGCCCGTGGAGATTGACTATGACATGTTAAAAAATGTAGGAATTTCTATCGGGATTTTGGTTTTATTTATTCTTTTTCGAAACCTTTTTACGAAGTATGTTTTTCAGCTGATTTTAAAATTGTCTAGAAAAACACCAACTGATTTTTTCACACAAATATGTTTGAGTTTTGAGCGTCCATTAGGCTGGGGGTTCATTATTTTAGGCTTGTATCTCGCCATGGATTATTTTCCTTTTATCGAACAGCATAATGCGTTATTTTTAAAATTTTTGCGCTCGATGGTCATTGTTTTGATTACATGGGGATTGTTTAATTTATCGTCTCCTACTTCGGGAATTTTAGTCAGTGTGAATCAAAAAATGAACAATAAGATTGATTTAATTCTTCTGCCGTTTATATCAAGAACGGTTCGGGTCATCCTTATTGCCATCAGTATCAGTATTATTGGCCAGGAATTTGATTATGACGTGAATGGGTTGGTCGCAGGTCTTGGATTAGGGGGGCTGGCGTTTGCATTAGCTGCAAAAGAAGCGGTAGGAAATCTAATCGGCGGAATTGTTATCGTGACTGAAAAGCCTTTTTCCATCGGCGAGTGGATTTTAACACCTAGCGTGGAGGGGACAGTCGAGGATATTAATTTTCGAAGCACAAAAATTCGAACATTTAGTCAAGCGCTTGTAACCGTTCCAAATTCTACACTTGCGAACGAACCGATTACCAACTGGAGTCGTATGGGGAAACGTCGCATCAATTTTCATTTGGGACTTAACTATCAAACCTCTAAAGAACAAATTCAAAGAGTGGTTCATCGGATTGAACAAATGTTGAGAACCCATGAAGAGATTCATCCGGATACGATTATGGTAGCATTCGATCATTACAATGATAGCAGTCTTGATATTCTGTTGTATTTTTTCACGAATACGACCGTTTGGGCAGAACATGTTAAAATCAAACATGAAATTAACATTGAAATCATGGGGATATTAGAGGAAGAGGGAGTAGAAGTCGCCTTTCCAAGCCGAACCATTTACGTATCTCCCCAATCCAGTGAATTATTTCAAACGATGGGTTCTTTTGATTGAGATTAGCTCCCAGGTTTTGGCACGTAAAATTGAAATTCGGCACGTAACCCAATAATATCGGCACATAAATCTAAAAAGCCAATGGATAGGATTCCTAAAGGGTTCCGTTTTGAGGTGCTTTTCTTAGAATACGTGCCGAAATGACAGTCTTATTGGAATCGTTACTGGTATATAAAAAAGTAAAACTCGCCATAATTGGCGAGTTTCTTTATTCGGTATACAAAAACCTTATTTATATAAATATAACCTCACTTACTTGTGATACGGTTCACCGTAATGCATCAACATGAGGTTCTCTTGGATTTTTGAGATAAAACTCACTCCCTTTTAAGATGTCTTGTCCTTAATCAGTAACCAGCAAAATAAAATAAGCGGAGATTTTCCGGTTAGATGCAGAATGGAGCCCGTTTCGGGGTAAATAAGGGGAGGTTTTCCGGTTATTCAAAGCAATATCCCCCATTATAATTTATTTCGAGTCAATAGGCGGAATCTCTCCGTCTATTTAAGCTAATTTCGAAGCTATTTACTAAATAAGCGGAATTTTTCCGTCTATTTATCAGATCGGATGTTTACCCTCATCCCCTAACCGATAAAAGAGGATCATCTTGATTCTGGATGCAGGAATCAGCAGCTTTTTATCGACCAGCTTATAAAAATCAATAAAAAATGGTACTAAAAACGGTACTGCAAATGACAGAAGTTTTGAACCTCTTTTTTAAATGTACAATACTTATTGTCCGTCATAATATGATGTCAATTGCTATGTCTAAGTTAATGGAATTTCGTAGAAACCTTGTTAAATAAAGAAAAAGACTATGCGAATTCATACGTCAATTCTTGTGTCTTTTAATAACAAAGCACCCGAAAACGGAACCCTTTAATAGGATTCCATTGGCTTTTTTTATCATGCTAACTATTATAGATGTATTTTTTTATAACGGAATCTCGAATCACTTTTTCTGTCTTAATGATGTTGCGTGCTGTACCCTCAGGCTTATTTCTAATAATAGAAAAAAGTAGATTTGCACCCGTTTCTCCTAGTTTTCTGACTGGAATTTCGATACTAGTCAGAGAAGGGGTCATGAAGGGAATGAAACTAGAGTTACTGTAACCGACAACGGATAGATCTTGTGGAATGGATACGCCTAGTTCTGTTGCGGTTTTATAGATACTCATCACTTTTAAGTCATCCGTAGCCAACACAGCTGAAGGGCGGTTACTTCCCAAAAGCAGCTTTCTGGCTGCGAGGCTGCCTGTTTCGACATTGTAGCCGCCGTCAATCATCCATTCTTCTCTTACTGACAATTGATGATCCTCCATACAGGCTTTATAGCCATTTAGACGATCCATGGAAACATGGTATTCAAGTGGCGAGTGTACACATGCAATCCTTTTATGGCCTTGTTCGATTAAATATTTGGTTAGCTCATAACTATCATGAAAGTTATCGGTATCTACTGAAAATATATTCGTATAACTTCCTTCGACTTTACCAATGACGACAATGGGTATATTAAAAACGTCCAGCTGCTTGAACAATTCTTCATTGGCAGGCGAACTTAACATAATGATTCCTTTGATCATTTTTCCTTTTATTTTGGTTATGCACTTCTCAAGCTCATCCCTGCTATTTTTGGCCGTTTGCAGGATAACATCAAAATTTTCTTCTTCTGCCTTTTCTGCTACCGTCTGAAGGATTTCTGAGAAAAATGGATTGTTTGTTGTCGTCTTTGCAGACCGTGAGACAACCATGATGGCATCAAAACTGGAGGAAAGAGCCCTGGCCAATTTGCTAGGCTGGTAATTCAATTCTTCAATTGCTTTGATGACTCGATTTCTAGCATCTTCAGAAATATTGTTCTGATTATTCAATACGCGGGATACGGTCGATTTTGAAACGTTCGCAGCCCGGGCAATATCATAGATCGTGTAGCCCAATCAAGCTCCTCCTCTCATAGATGGATATACAAATTTAAAAATGAATCCGATTACAATTTCGTATATTAAATTTATTAATATAGTCAGTATACAAATTATATGGTTGAAAACTCAAACAATCAACAAGAATTTTTTATGAAATTTTTCAAGATAAATCCTTAAAGTTATGAGTTGACATATAGGGTTATCTGTAATATATTTAGCATGTGGGAGCGGTACCAAATTTTTTTGATCTATTTTTTTAGTAGATTTGGGAGCGGTACCACGGATATTCTATTTTATTTTTTAGTATTACTGGGAGCGGTACCACATTCAATTTCTAGTACGGGAATTTAATAACTTATTCTATTTTTTTAGCGTTTTCGGTAAGCGGTATCAAAACTTGTATATACAAGTTCGCTTTTTAGCTGTACAATGGTTGAAAAACTATCTTTCTATGAATTTATCGACTTGGTACTGACTTTTCGCAAAAAATGGGAGCGGTACCATCAAGGAGGAGTCTATGAAAACGATTAAAGAAAGACTTTCATTTATTTATGGGGATTCTAATGTTGAGTCACTCTGGACACGTATTGAGGAGCGTATGGCGAAAACAAAGGCAATGCCCCTTAAGGCAAGAAAACAAAACTGGGATCAACGAGATGTATTCCTGATTACATATGGCGACCAATTTCAGGAAGCGAACCAACCTACTCTAAACACTTTTAAAAAAATGTTTGAAAAGTACTTGGCGGACAAGTTTGAGATTGTTCATTTACTTCCTTTTTATCCGTATTCTTCGGATGATGGTTTTTCCGTTATTGATTACAAGAAAGTAAATCCAGCCTTAGGCGATTGGGAGCATATTAGCGAGCTTTCAGGGTCAGCCCGGATTATGTTTGATGATGTATGTAACCATATCTCGGCAAAGAGTGAATGGTTTCAGGAGTTCTTAAAAGGAAATCCAGAATTCGAAGACTATTTCATTGACATGGATCCATCGATTGATTTAAGTGCTGTCACAAGGCCGCGGGCCCATCCGCTGTTAACCAAATTTATTTTGGAAAATGGCAAGGAAAAGAATATTTGGACAACCTTCAGTGAAGATCAGATTGACTTGAATTTTGCTAATCCTCAGGTATTGTTCGAGATGATCGATGTCTTGCTCTATTACATTGAGCAAGGGGCGGAATTTATCCGACTGGATGCGATCGGCTTTTTATGGAAAGAGGCTGGTACAACAAGTATCCATCTTGAAAAGACTCATGAAATCGTGAAGATATTCCGTGCGATTGCGGATGAGGTGGCGAAAGGGACCGTGATCATTACGGAAACAAACGTACCGCATAAAGATAATGTTTCTTATTTTGGAAATGGTAATGATGAGGCACATATGGTTTACCAGTTCCCACTGCCGCCGCTCGTTCTGTATTCGATCCATAATGGAAATGGAACAGCACTTTCGAAGTGGGCAAGGGAGCTTCCGCCAACCGGGCTTGATACAACCTTTTTCAATTTCCTCGCCTCCCATGACGGGATTGGGGTAAATCCGATTCGCGGAATCATACCGGAAGAAGAAATCTTATCGATGATTGAAGATTTGCAAAAAGAAGGCGCTTTAGTCAACTATAAGAAAAATCCAGATGGGACCCAGAGCCCTTATGAAATTAATGTTACCTATCTTGATGCACTAAATTTACAATCTGACGATGATGATCTTCGTGTGAAAAGGTTCTTAGCGGCTCATTCAATTCTGCTTGCCCTTCCAGGCGTACCTGCTATTTATGTCCAAAGCATACTAGGGTCTCGCAATGACGGGGAAGGTGTTTCGAGGACAGGAATGAACCGTTCCATCAATCGCCAAAAATACAATATGGTCGATATCGAAAATGAGCTGGATAATCCAGACTCATTACGGAATAAGGTCTTCACGGAATTAACCAAAATCATCGCAGTCAGGAAAGAAGAAACACTTTTCCATCCGAATACTAGAATGGAAGTCCTTGATTTTGGAGAGAAAGTGTTCGCTTTTAAACGGGTGAATGACAACGAAGAAAGCCTTTTAGCAATCATTAATCTAACAAATGAATCAGTAGAATGTGCGTTAACTGGAAGCTTCTTTGACAGTATTTCAGGTAAGAATATCGATTGTGATCCATCTATTTCATTAGAACCATATCAATTTGTTTGGCTTAAGCCAATTCAATAGGAGGAAAGTACAATGATGAAAAAAGGATTTTACGTTTTCATGATGTTACTAGTAGCGGCTGTGTTAACGGCTTGTAGCGGAGAAAAGCAAAACGGCAGCGAAAAGACAACCATCGAGTTTATGCATTCACAAGTTGAACAGGAGCGATTGGCTGTTATCAATGACTTGGTTGCAAAGTTTGAGGAAGAAAATCCAGATGTTAAAATCAAGCAAGTTCCGGTTGAAGAAGATTCCTATAATACGAAAATTGTAACGTTAGCTAGTGCAGGTAAGCTTCCTGCAGTCGTTGAAGTAGGACAAGAATATGCAAAAGTAATGGATAAGGACGAGTTGATTGATAAAGATGCCGTTAAAGGTGTCCTTGATAAAGTTGGCAATGAAAATTTTTATGATGGTGCATTGAAATTAATGAAAACAGAAGATGGAAAAAGCTTCACTGGCGTACCTGTCAGCGGCTGGGTACAAGGAATTTGGTACAACAAAGAAGCATTAGCATCCAAAGGATTTGAAGAACCGAAAAGCTGGGATGATGTATTAGCGATTGCAAAAGCATTTACAGACAGCAGTAACAAAAAATACGGAATTGCGTTACCAACGGTTGAAGGCGGATTTTCTGAGCAGGCATTTTCTCAATTTGCCCTATCAAACCATGCAAATGTTCTAGATGCTAAAGGTAAATTGAATATCAATTCTACTGAAATGAAAGAGGCATTGAATTTCTATCAAGAATTAGCAAAGTACACGATGCCTGGTTCGAATGATGTTACTGAAGTAAAGGATGCTTTCATGAACGGATCAGCACCGATGGCAGTTTATTCAACTTATATTCTTCCAGCTGTATATGAACAAGGGAATGCGGCGAATATTGGTTTTGCAATCCCAACGGAAGAAACAAAAGCGGTATTTGGAACTGTTTCTGCTCTGACTGTTTCCTCTGGTTTAGAAGAGAATCAAAATGCAGCAGCGAAGAAATTTATTGAATTCATGGCACAGCCAGAAAATATGACGAGCTGGGTATTAATGTCACCAGGCGGTGCTCAGCCAGTTAGCAAACTTGTTGTGGAAAATGAAACCTATCAGGCAAACGAAGTTGTAAATTCATTTGGTGAGCTTTCAACTGAAATCGCTGCATCTTTTAATGATATTCAAGTGTTTGGGTTAGTGGATGGAAAGAACTTCCTGAAAATGGGTGATGTAACAAGCTCGGGAGCTATTCCTAAATTAGTAAATGCAATCACGGTGGGTGAAAAGGGCGTTGACAGTGAACTGAAAACGGCTGAACAAGCGATTTCGGACGTTTTAGAAAAGTAATTTGAAATAAGGGGGATCCCCTGATAGGCGGTCCCTCAATTATAAACTAACATGAAATCGTTTATTTACAGCCATTAGTGAAGGAAATATTGAAAAAATAAAGTTGTTTAAGAAGGTGGATACGATGCCGGCTTTTAAACAACTTTATTGATTCAGTGAGATTGTTTAGTGGTTCACAAACATTTCAACAACTACTTAGGGGGGTACCATGAAAACCATTAAAAGGGAGAAATCAGATTTAAAATTAGCAATGGTCCTGCTTTTTCCAAGTATCTTCTTGGTGCTATTGCTTGTTGCGTACCCGATGTTCTCCAATATCCAAATTAGCTTCTTTGACCAGCCAATAAACCCGAGACTAGACGCAGTCTTTGTTGGGTTCGAAAATTACATGTCGATTCTGTCGGATGGAGAGTTTTTTAAATCACTAGGGATTACGTTTTTGTATATGATTCTTGCCGTTTTAGGCAGTACGGCGATGGGATTGGGTGTAGCGATTTTCTTTAATCGGCCATTTAAATTCCGCAAGCTTTCCCGGTCTTTAATTATTTTGTCCTATGTTACACCTTCGATTTCATTGGTTTTTGCATGGAAATACATGTTCAATAATGGCTATGGTGTGGTGAACTTCTTAGTGGTAGACGTTTTACACCTAGCTGACAAGGCTCCGCTTTGGTTTGATAATCCGGTCAGCAGCTTTTTCCTAGTTGTTCTCTTTGCAATTTGGAGATATTTTCCTTATGCGTTTATTTCCTTTTTGGCTATCTTGCAAACGATTGATTCAACCTTATATGAAGCAGCAGAAATCGACGGAGCTTCTGCGTGGAATAAGTTTAAAATTGTTACCCTCCCGGCGATTATGCCAGTGCTGATTACGGTGGTAACACTGCGTTCTATTTGGTTATTCTATATGTTCACCGATGTTTTCCTACTCACAAACAAAGTGGACATCCTTGGGATTTACTTGTACAAGACAGCATTTGCCTTCAATGATCTAGGCAAAGCAGCATCTATTTCTGTCATTCTGTTTATTATTCTATCTCTTGTAATTATTGCAACACGAAAGCGGGTGAAATACTAATGGCAATGGCTAGCAGTAAAAAGAATCGTGCACTTAAGAAAGCTGGATTTTATACGGGGCTCATCGCCCTGTTAACGGTAACCCTTTTTCCTTTTTTCATTATGCTGATGACATCTTTTAAGTCTACAAAGGAAGCCGTTTCAACGAACCCAACTCTTTTTCCAAAAGAGTGGACATTTAAGCATTTTGTTGATATTTTCAATCCGGATATTTTTCCATTTATATCCTATTTTAAAAATAGTTTGGTCGTCTCGCTAACGGCGTCTGGATTAGCCGTTCTCATTGCTATTTTTGGCGCTTACGCACTGTCTAGGCTGAAGTTTATGGGAAGAACGACAATCAATGCAAGTTTTTATACGGTATATATGTTTTCGGGTATCCTGCTTGTTGTTCCATTGTTCAAAATTATTTCCGGACTTGGTTTGTATGATACAAAAACAGCGTTGATCATTACGATGATTGTGCAGACGCTGCCGACAGCGATTTTTATGTTAAAAAGTTATTTCGATACGATTCCAGATGACCTAGAAGAGGCAGCCATGATTGACGGCTTAAATCGTATTCAAATTATTTTCTATATCATAATTCCATTATCGTTATCCGGGATTATCTCAGTATTTGTATACTCCTTTATGGTTGCCTGGAATGATTACTTGTTTGCTTCGATTTTCTTGTCAGACTCGTTGAATTTCACCTTGCCAATCGGATTAAACACATTATTCAGCACACCGGATTATGTTTGGGGCCGAATGATGGCAGCGTCACTGATCACAGCACTGCCAGTCGTGATTATGTACTCCATTTCAGATTACTTTATTAAAGGCGGCGCCACTGAGGGCGGAGTAAAAGGATAATATTTTAATAATAATGAAAGAGGTTATATTGATATGAAAAAGCTAATTGCTGCAGCACCTAGAGAAGCTGCATTGGTGGAATATGAAGATCGTGAAATTAAACCGAATGAAGTCAAAATTAGTGTAGAATTCGCTTCACCAAAGCACGGGACGGAAGTAGTTGACTTCCGCGGAATCACTCCGTTTATGGATGAGGATTTCAATGAAGAATGGCGTATGTTTATGCCCCGTGAAGAAGGCTCTAAACCAGGGATTGTGTTTGGTGAATTTCAGCTAGGAAACATGATCGTGGGTAAAATCGTGGAAGTTGGAAGTGAAGTAACGGATTACAAATTAGGGGAAACGGTTTGTACGTATGGCCCTATCATGGAAACCTTGATTGCGAATGCCGTTGATAATCACCGCCTGCGCAAAATGCCAGAGGGCGGAAAATGGCAAAATGCTGTTTGCTACGATCCAGCTCAATATGCGATGGCTGGCGTTCGTGATGCGAATGTTCGTGCTGGAGATTATGTGGTGGTTGTCGGATTAGGTGCGATTGGCCAAATCGCGGTACAGCTTGCAAAAAGAGCAGGAGCGAGGATTGTGATTGGGGTTGACCCATTGGCAAATCGCTGTGATATTGCTCTACGCAATGGTGCTGACTTCTGTCTTGATCCAACGGCTTGTGATGTTGGCTATGAAGTCAAGAAGCTCACCAATAAAATGGGTGCTGATTCCATCATTGAAACAAGTGGAGTGGCAGCTGCCCTTCAAGCAGCATTAAAGGGAATTGCCTATGGTGGAACGATTTCCTATGTAGCATTTGGTAAACCGCTTCCGGCAGGATTGAATTTTGGACGTGAAGCGCATTTTAACAATGCGAAGATTGTCTTCTCTCGTGCTGCCAGCGAGCCGAATCCGGATTATCCGCGTTGGAACAGAAAACGGATTGAAGATACGTGCTGGGAATTGTTAATGAACGGTTATCTAAATTGTGAGGATATTATTGATCCGATTGTCCGCTTTGAAGAAAGTGCAGAAGCGTATATGGAATTTGTCGATCAACGTCCGGAGTTAAGCATCAAAATGGGAATCAGATATAACAAGTAATCATGTGTGCCGCCTTTCAATAGGCGGCCTATCCATAGAATGAACATCAAATCTCTTTCATGGAGGAATAGACGATGAAACTCGGAACACAAAATCAAGCATTTTTTCCAGAGAATATTAAGGAAAAGTTCCATTATATAAAAGAAATTGGATTTGAAGGCTTTGAAATTGACGGGAAACTGTTAGTAGACCATCTCGATGAAGTGAAAGAAGCCATTGCGGAAACGGGCATCCCCGTTACCACCGCATGTGGCGGTTACAGTGGATGGATTGGGGATTTTATCGAAGAGCGCAGGCTAAACGGGCTGGAAGAAATCAAACAAATTCTTGAAGCACTCAAAGAAGTGGGCGGAAAAGGAATTGTTGTTCCGGCTGCTTGGGGAATGTTTACGTATCGACTGCCGCCAATGGCTTCACCAAGAAGCCAGAATGGTGATCGAAAAGCTGTAACGGAATCTCTTGTTTATCTTGACAAGGTAGCGGAAGAAACAGGGACAACGATTTACCTTGAGCCATTGAATCGCTATCAGGACCACATGATTAACACCCTGGCAGATGCGCGCAGTTATATTGAAGAAAACGGATTTAAGAATGTAAAAATCATTGCCGATTTCTATCATATGAACATCGAAGAAGATAATATTTCTGAAGCACTACGTAAAAACCGTGACCTAGTCGGCCATATTCACCTTGCTGATAACCACCGTTTCCAACCGGGCAGCGGTTCACTCGATTTCAAGAAACATTTTCACACATTAAAAGAAGATGGCTATGAAGGTTTTCTTACCATTGAATGTCGTGTAAGAGGCAATGACCTTGATGGGGAATACAGACAAGCCGTAAAACACCTGAGAGAATCCTTACGTTGAAAGGAAGATGACCACTGTGAAAAAGAAAGTTGCGATTATTGGAGCAGGACAAGTAGCTGAAAAAGTCCACGTTGCTTACTATCAAACACGAGAAGAACTAGAAATCGTCGCAGTTGTCGGTACAAATCCTGATAAGGTGAAGGAATTCGCTGAGAGAAACCATATTCCGCGTTTTTATACGGATGCAGAAGAAATGTATGCAGCTGAGAAGCCGGATATTGTGAGTATCTGTACCCCAAACAGGTTCCATTGTGAGAATGTCCTGCAGGCGATTGCAAATGGCTGCGATGTGATGTGTGAAAAACCCCCAGCTATTTCTGCTGCTGAAGCGAAGGAAATGAAGGAAGCAGCCGAACGTAACCACTGCCTGCTCGCTTATGATTTCCATCACCGGTTCGCAGAGGATGTCACCATTCTTCGCGAAAAAGTGAAGGAGGGTGTCCTTGGAAATGTCTATGTGACGAAAGCAAAGGCATTAAGGCGTTGCGGCATCCCAGGATGGGGAACCTTCACAAATAAGGAAGTACAGGGCGGAGGACCACTGATTGATTTGGGGGCACATATGCTTGACGCAGCATTATATGTACTCGGATTCCCGAAAATTGAAAAAGTCACAGCAAAAATGTATCAAAAGATTGGAACGAAGAAATCAAAAGGTACCCTCGGTGAATGGGATCCGACTAAATTTGATGTCGAGGATTCACTGTTCGGATTTATTGAGCTTGAAGGCGGCCGCTTGTTACAAATCGAAACATCCTTTGCACTGAACATGAAAGAAGACTCTGTCATGAACGTTGAGTTCTTTGGTACAGAAGCTGGTGCGACACTCTTTCCTGCTCAAATTTATACAGATGAAGGCGGGGAACTTGTTACTCTTTTAAATAGAGAAACCGCTGACCCTGATCGACATACGAAAAGCATGGGAGCCTTTGTCGATAGGTGCTTAGGTAAGGATGTTATGGTGGCAGATGGAAAGCAAGGATACGTCATCCAACAAATGATCGAGGCATTATACCAATCAGCTGAAAAGGGTGAAAGTGTATCATTATGAAAACGAAACAAGTAATTTACGATAATAATTTTGATTTGCACTCACTTAATAAATTTTCGAGTGTTATGGCTTTAGGAAATGGCTATTTAGGTGTCCGGGCTGCCCATGAGGAGGACTATACCGGTCAAATTCGCGGGATGTATGTGGCGGGTGTCTATAATAAAGCAACGGCCAATGAAACGTCTGATCTCGTCAATTTACCGGATATTGCCGGTATGTTGATTGAGATTGATGGCATTAATTTTTCCATGCTTGAAGGCGAAGTGCTTTCTTATGAACGAGGTTTATCACTTGAGACTGGTGAGTTAAGGCGGGAGTTCATCTGGAAAAATAAAACGGGTGCCCGCTTTAAGTTTGTTTTCCAACGTTTTGCTGCCAAGGACCATCTACATTTGCTTGCCTCAAAGGTTACCGTCGCTAGTTTGGACAAACCCGCGAGAATCAAGATGATCACCGGAATCAATGCCCAGCAGACAAACTTCGGCAGACAGCATTTAATCGAAGAAAGTGTTAGAGTTTTTAACGAGGAAATCCTCCAAGGAATCTATCAAACAACTGAAACAGGAATTATAATTTCGATTGCAGCCAGCATACATGCCCCTGGGGCAAGCCGGATTTCTTTCTCTGCAAAAAACCGCCAGTTGAATGCATCGATTGATGGAGATCTTGTAAAAGATGAGCCGTTTGTATTTGAAAAAATCGGAACCGTTTACACCTCACTTGAGAGTACGAATCCTGATCGTGATAGTTTAGAAAATCTTAAATCTAACAGTTTACTAGGCTATGAGGCTCTGCTTGAAAGATCGGCCTCTAAATGGCAGGAGTTTTGGCAGGCAAAGCGAATTGAAATCACCTCTACTGATGAATTCGACCAAACCGCCATGGATTTTGCTCTCTATCATATGGAGATCATGACGCCTGCTCATGACGAGCGTTTCAGTGTCGGTGCAAAAGGGCTAACGGGTGAAGGCTATAAAGGACATGTCTTCTGGGATACGGAAATCTTTATTGCTCCTTTTCATCTGTTCACAGAGCCTGAAACGGCGAAAAAGCTTTTGCGTTACCGTTACCTTCATTTGCAGCAGGCAAAGGAAAAGGCAGCCCAAAACGGTTATGAAGGTGCGTTATTCCCATGGGAAAGTGCCATGACCGGAAAAGAGGAGACACCTGAGTTTGCAGCAATCAACATCCGGACGGGAACCCGGCAAAAGGTGGCTTCAGCAATAAGTGAGCACCATATCGTTGCGGATATTGCCTTTGCCGTTGTCCAGTATTTCCAAAACACATTGGATGAAGAGTTCATGAGAAATGAAGGCCTTGCACTGCTTAAAGAAACGGCACAGTTTTGGATGAGCCGTACAGTAGAAGAAGGTGGCAAGCTTTCCATCAAAGATGTAATCGGGCCGGATGAATACACAGAGCACATTGACAACAATGCCTATACGAATTACATGGCGTACTACAATGTAGAACAAGCCCTTTATTTTATGGATCAATTCCAGCATACCGATGAACAGCTTTTCAACAGAGGAAAGGACTTCTTGAACACTTTGTATCTTCCGAAGCCTAATAAAGACAAGATTATTCCACAGGATGATACGTTCTTATCGAAGCCTGAAATTGACTTGACCCCGTATAAACAAACACAGGGAAGTCAGGCGATTTTGCTGGATTATTCGCGTGCTGAAGTCAATGAAATGCAGATTCTGAAACAAGCAGATACCGTGATGCTGTTGTATCTGTTCCCAGATTTGTTTCCAAAAGAGGTAGTCGCGAAAAACCTCCATTATTACGAAGCACATACCATTCATGACTCTTCGCTCAGCAAGGCTATTCATGCGATTGTTGCAGCGCGCTGCGAGGATGAGGAAGCAGCCTACCGTTTCTTTAAGGAAGCATGCTTAATCGATTTAGGACCAAATCCGCATTCCTCTGATGAAGGAATACATGCCGCTTCTTTAGGAGCCATTTGGCTGACGACTATGTTTGGGTTTGCGAATATGTCGCAAAGAACGGGCCGTCTCAATTTTAATCCTAAGTTACCTGAAAATTGGTCAGAACTGGTCTTTCCACTTACCTATCAGGGGCGGAAGCTTAAAGTGAAGCTGACTCACCAGCATTTCGAAATCACGAAGCTTTTAGGGCCGGACCTAGCCATCGAGATTAACGGCAGGGACTATCTTTTGAGTGACACCGTTGAAGTTGAAATTAAGAATTAGGGGAATGAGATATGGATAATAAACGGATAGAAGCTGTTGTTTTTGACCTAGATGGAGTGATTACCGACACGGCACATTATCACTTTCTTGCATGGAAGCAGCTTGCAGAAGAAGTGGGAATCACGATTGATGAAGTATTTAATGAAAGACTGAAAGGAATCAGCCGTATGGATTCCCTTGAGTTAATTTTAATAGAAGGAAATCGCCAGAATGATTTCAGCTTAGCAGAAAAAGAAGAAATGGCGACGAAAAAGAATCTGCACTACTGTGAGTTCTTAAAGGAATTAACACCAGAGGCTGTTTTACCGGGAATCCTCGAATTACTTGCTGCCATCAAAGCAGAGGGGATTTCAATCGGACTTGCTTCTGTTTCAAAAAATGCGGAGACGGTGTTAAAGGCGCTACAGTTAGAAGCGGCATTTGATTACTGTGCAGATGCAGCGAAAATCAGCAAATCAAAGCCAGATCCAGAGATTTTCCTCACAGCCTGCAAAGGACTCGGGGCTAATCCTGCCTATGCGATTGGCATTGAAGACGCGCAAGCGGGGATTGAAGCGATAAACGCTAGCGGTATGTTTGCAGTGGGTGTCGGGAATTATCTTACTGATGCGAATTACAAGGTTGAAGCCACATCCCAGCTTAATTGGGAGAAAATAAAGGAAAAATATTTCTTACAATAATAGTAGCTATCTAAATATGCCTGTAGACAAATTCTATTTTTTTAGATGTTTACAGGCATTTTTTATAGGTAAAACGGGAGGTTAGACAGTTGAATATTTTAGTAGCAATGGATTCCTTGAAGGGAAGCATGTCATCACTGGAAGCGTAAGTCAGCGTTTTAAAAAGATGATATCAGGAAATAGTAATAATAGATGATTTGTGTTAGCATATACAGCGATATAGAAAAGGAAGTGAGCTTGCGTGATTCAAATAACTGTTCCAAAACCAGACGTTACGATTACTAAACAGGACAATCCAGAGCTAAGTAATATTTATGGCTTTACCGATTTTCACCTCATCACTCGTGAAAAAGGCGGCATTTACATGTTTTATAACAAAAACGATGAGCTGCTGTTTGTAGGGAAAGCAAGGAAGCTGCGCCCAAGAATCAAAAAGCATTTTGAGGATACGGTGTCTCCCATCAAAAACCATCGTGATGAGGTCACAAAAATTGAAGTTTGTGTCATTGAAGATCCCGTACATAGAGAAATTTATGAGACGTTTATCATTAATGAATCCAAGTCGAAGTACAACGTCGACAAGGTGTTTTTTAGATAATGAATGAGGCAATGGGGAGATCCTATTGTCTTTTTTATATGGAAAGGTGAGGGGAATGGGTATCTATATCTATACTTACGCCAGCTACGAAGATGAACATTCATTGCGTGCTTTGGAGATGCGTTCATTATTTGGGAATGAGTCTCAAACGAGTATTTTGGAGAGTTCGGTAAAAGTTGATCCGAGTCGGAGTCCGTTTATGAAAGAAAGAATAGCCTTTATTTTTGAAGAGGAGAGTTATCACGAGCTTCTTGAAAAAGTCGCAGCCTTGCAAATAAGGGAAACCTTTAAAGTGGTGTATGTCAAAATTGGCAGTGTTGAGGAAACCTTCGAGAAACGGCGCTCCATTGAGAGGGAAGTCGGTTTACAAATCAAAGGTATGGCTGATATTCGGCAGCCGAAGCGATTGTTTGGGGTCATGAATATCAACGGAAGATGGGTATTCGGAGATTATGTGGAAAGTCAGTCTGTGTGGTATGAACATCAGCAGAAGCCCCATCATTATTCCACTGCACTCAGCACCCGTGTAGCAAGAGCAGTTGTGAATATTGCTATTCCGAATCCAAACGGGATAAAGGCGATTGATCCTTGTTGCGGAATCGGAACGGTCCTGGTAGAAGCTCTTTCAATGGGGATTGATATCGCAGGGAGTGACAATAACCCTGTTATTTTAGCGGGAACACGAGAGAACATCGCACACTTTGGTTTTTCATGTGAAGTGAAGTTTGAAGATATGCGAAACATCACGAAGCATTACGACGTTGCGATTATCGATTTACCCTATAATTTGTGTTCGGTTATTTCACCTGAAGTGCAGCTTGAGATGCTTCAAAGTGCCCGCAGGTTTGCGGATAAAGTTGTAGTTGTAACGGTTGAACCGATTGATGAGATTCTACTTGAAGCGGGATTTGTGATTGTTGATCGAGCAGTTGCGAAAAAAGGGGTATTTATTCGTGAAGTGATTGTCTGCAGGTAAGATGGGAAGGGTAAATATATGATTGTCAGTAGGTACCCAAAATTCAGGCGGTTTTTTACATACAATTTTCTCGAAACGTCCCACATAGAGTACGAATACCAGAAAAAGGTCGCCAATCTGGTCCTATTCCATGTTTCCAACCAAGACAAATACATTTCGGGCAGCGAAATCTATATTGACGGAGCGGGATCTCTTTTAAAAAAGAATACGCTTTTTTTGAGCAAAAGAAAAAGCTATCAAATTCCTAAAATAAATAGGAGCGATAGCTTTTTCTTAAATCAAATGAAGGTTTTATGGTTGTTGGCCAACTGTTATTTGTTCAGGTTGTGTTGTCGCTTTAAGTCCACTTTTTGTAACTAGATCAGCCGACATGTAATACGTACCATCTGGCAGATCAGATTTAGGTGCCCATTGGGTTCGAAGTGTGTGTTCATTTTTCACTTCAAAAGAATCGACTATCTTTCCATTTCTATCTTTAATATTAATTGTCCAGTCTATTCTGTTTGAAGCGTAACTAATAATTTGTGCTGGATTATTTTTGTTAACATTTTCCGTCGGACTTACATAGAAAAAAGAAATGATCATTTCTTGATTAACATAGCTTGGATCTCCCCAAACTGCGTATGATTGATTATAGGCATAGTCGGCCGCTAAGACGACAACACTTTTTGGTTCATTATTTACAATTAAAGAGGTTTCCCCTGGGGCAATATCCTTATATTGTCCATCAACCCAAAGAACAGCTCCTAAAAAGTCACTTCCATTTTCATTATCTTTTGCCTTAAAGGAAATTTCAAATCTTCCATCCTTTGGCGTTACTTGGATATCAGAAACCGTTGGAGCAATCGAGTCTACTTTAATTGGCATTTTCACTACCTGAGGTTTGGCATTTGTGTAATCTAATGTCGTTTTTATCACATATTGATAAACTCCATCAGGTACAAATTGTCCAGACTTATCTTTCATATCCCATAAATATCCGCCAATTAAATAATCACCATATGCCATAATATTCTTTCCGAATTTCCATGGCTTTCCTGTATATTCGCTAAAGTCACCTAAATATTGAATGTTGTTTCCTGATTGATCTTCAATATACATCTCGGTTTTTTGTACATTACGTAAAGTGGTAAAGGTAGAATAGACACCATTAGTAAAGAAGTTTGGCGAGAAAGCAATATGATTAAGATTAAATCTTCCCGTAGCTGGATCATATCCCATTGGATAACGTTCTGATGTATCATCCCAAAGGGCGGTATAGCCTAAAAATGCATCTTGCTCCCATGCTGCAGGGTCAATATTTTGTGGCTTATCCCATTTTCCATAGAAGCCCATATAAGGAATGGATAAAGGTACAGCTTTATTTTGGTCCTTTGCTACTGGAACCAAACGGACAAACCCTTCTACAAAACTATTTTTCTTTAATGAATCCGGTAAAGATATATTAACTGTTAGCATTTTTGTTTGACCGGGTTTAATTTTAATAGATGCTCCTTCTGTTTGTGTTACTTTTTTATCATTCACAGTAATATCTACACCATTAATACGGTCACTTGTTAAGGTTAGATACTCCTTGGAGTCCAAAGTACCATCATTGTCTAAATCAAATTCTTTCATTTCAGTGTTATCTATTAGCACATCAACATAAACCTGGTATTCAATATCATCTTTATTTCCTTTAGGAGTGTCAAATGCTTCAACGTTCAATTTAAAACTAGTATTTTGACCAATTTCTTTCAGAGCAACGGCCCCCGTTTGTTCTAAAGGTGCGTTTTTACTTGTGACAATGACCGGTGTATTAATGGCATTTTGAATTTGCATTAATCCAGATCCTTGTACTCTTGGTGAATACGGTACGGCTCCATTTGTTCTTGGATCCATAACAACCTTTGCAGTATTCATTAATGCTAATTTTGCTTTTAAAACCGTGCTTTCTGAATGTGGCATTCCTTTTTCATAAAGTGCCTGCAATAACAATGCTGAACCGCCTGCAACCTGAGGAGCTGCCATGGATGTTCCGCTCATTACTTCATAGTCATTTCCTGGTACAGTGGAATAGATATTTCCACCAGGAGCAGAAATCTCTGGCTTAAAATCTAAAGTATGCGGTGAACCAATGGATGAAAAATCGGACATCGAGTCTTTCTTTGCGTTTTCTACCCAAGTACCACCTGATACTTTCATCTGAACCGTTTGACCACTTGTCAGTTTTTTGATCAATTCTTGACCAACCGCTTTGCCGGTTGTAGCTGCTGGAATGGAATAAGGACTTAAGCCTAGGTATGTGTAGTCAGCCATATCATCTGGTGGAATAATAATAACGGCTAAAGCTTCTCCATAACGTTCCGCATCAAATTGAAAATTAGAATAGTAAGAATATTGATCCTGTAATTTTACCACAGCAATTTTATCTTTTACTTTTGGTTGACCACTTTGATCTAAATAATCAGCTTTTTTAAGTCCGTTACCTACATATACAAGGTCATAACTTTGATTTGGTGATAAAGCTTTAGATAGTTTAAAGTTATATTGCGTTTGATCTTGGTAAGGAAGCTGATAACCGTTTGCATCAGCTAGAGTATTATAATGAATTTTTGAATTTTCATAGGAAGCAACAGATACAGCATATGGACTTATAGATGGTGCACCTACTACTCCAATATCGGGATTATCTGCATATGGTTTTAAAGAAGATAATATTAAATTATTTTTAGTACTGTATGATGCATTACCAGCTGCTACGACAACAAGGGTACCATTTTTTGTTGCCACACGAATAGCTTTTTGAATAGGGTCATCCTCTTCACTTACAAAGCCTGCATCAACACCTAAACTCATGTTGATAACATCTGCACCCATTGTAACCGCATGTTCGATTCCTGCGATGATATCATCCTCAAAGGCTCCGCCGCCATTATCTGAAAATACCTTCTCAGCTAAGATCTGAACGCCTGGTGCAATCCCTTCTACACCGCCATTTGTTTCATCTCCGCTTGCGCCAACTGTACCAGCAACATGCATACCATGAGAACTTCCTTCTGGCCCAGGAATGACATTTGTATCGTTGTCTGCCCAATCATAACCTGTAGGTACTTTATCGCTATACCAAACTTCGTTAACTTCTGTCTCTTGAAATTTAGAATTGATGCTTGCTTGAGTCCATTTTTCTTTATCTTTTGCTTTATCAGATAGTTTCATATCTTTGTGCGTATAATCAATCCCAGAATCAACGATCGCTACTAGTAAGCCTTCGCCTTTATAACCATATTGGTTCCAAACTTTTTGGGCCTGTACTAATTCCTTACTGGCTCCCATAGTCGGCTGGAATGTGTTTGCAATATGTACATTCGTAACCCCTGGAATAGACTGGATATCTTTAATATTCTGAAACTCTGTTTCTAAACTAAATCCATTAAACCCTTCAAAAAAACGATGCTTCACTTTTGTAGGAGATTTTGATTTAGATTTATTTTTCTTTGAGAATTCATCAATTACCTTGTCTTGCTTTTGCTTATATAATGTTTTTTTGTTCTTGGCGTTTTTATCAATTTCTGTTGGTTGTTCAACTTCTACGATTAAACGAACCACATCATTTGGGCTATATGGTTTAGCCAAACCTTCCTTTTTAGAGTCTTTAGAATACAAATCATCCTTGCTAGTTTCTTCATTATCTTTATTAAAAAATAATGGCCTTCCTTGCTCCGCCGTTTTTCCAATCGTATGAGATTGTGGTGTTGTGTCATTGCTTTCTGCAAAAACAGTAAATGATGATGAAAAAATTAATGATGTTAAAGCTGCAGTGGACATCACCTTAAATAGATTCTTTTTACTTTTCTTCATAAACGTAGCTCCTTTTCTATTTTTAAATATAAAACTTGTGATCCTAGAATCTATAAGCTTTATTTTTTTTTACTAAAATGATTGAGAGATTAGTAGTTTATAATTTTGGTAAATATAAACTGTTTGGTAGGATAACGGTCATTGATGTTAGTAGGTTTTGGGATGGATGTGAAAAATTCTATAAATAGGGAGTTAATTTATGACTAATTCAAATAATAAAGCGGCTTAATAATAATGTAAATTGGGGGAATCTTAAAAGGAATCGTTCATTCAATTACTTAATTTTTATATTTGTTTATTAAATAAAATGTCGCAAAGACTAGATTAAAGTAGAACTATCATTTATTTGTCGAAGGGTATTGTCGATCGTTTTTTTTAGAAGTAGAAAAACTGGGGGAAACTAGTAAAAATTCATTCCATTTTTATGACTATAGTAAAAAGAGAAATATTACAGTTTTATTGCTAATCTAATCGTAATTGTGAAGAGAACGGTTAATTAGGTGGGTGAACATTATCTTAAATTGAACAGAAGCCCTGTCCTCAGCTACGAGGATAGGGCTTTTCATTCAGGTAACGATTATTAGCACAGGCATTCAAATAAAAGAGTACCGTTACGTTTGTCATTGCAGGTCACAAGTCCTTAGTTCCGGAAGAATAAATAGTAATTCTAAAAATTTAACAAGTATAAAATCTTTTTGTTTTTCCAATTAAGATTTTTTAAATTTCAAAACAAAATTATTAGATACTATTTTTGATTTTGTCGAATATCTAAAGAATCAATGTTGATTTCAACCCCAGTTTTTGCACTTAATATTAACAAATAGTTTGGATAATCATTTTTAATTTCCTAATATAACATTTGCTAACGCTTTTGGAACAACTTCGGTTAACCCTTTCATCCTCATTCCTTTTCCACCACATAAAATGACTACCTTCAATAGAAGCATCCTTTCGATATCTTTCTATGTTTTTCAACACTAAACATCATATGAACGAGGATAGAAAAAGGATACGGGTCATCTTATTTAATAGTTTGGCTCTGTTATTATTCATCGTTGATTTTCGTGTAGGGTTGAGAATTCATAGGCGGATAATTTCCAGCTATTGTATATAGAGGAAGCTTAGAAAGCAGATATACGCGGAGATATTCCGGTTAAATACTTTAAATAAGACAAAATCCAAGGATTTGGATACAATAAGCGGAAAAACTCCGCTTATTTTTAAGGAATTAATTGTATTTCCTAAAATAAACGGAAAAACTCCGCTTATTTTCCAAACACAGTGAAATCAACATTCAGTTTTAACAGAGCCAATAGTTTATAATGAAAACGCTTGCGATTGCTGGATGCAAAATAAACCTTACATAAATACAATGCAGATTTTTAATTTAGGAGAAAAGAAAAATGGAGCTAAGTTCTATCGTAATGATAGAATTTGGCTCCATTTTTTTATTGGTTGGCTGTGTTAAATTGGGCTGTTGATTTGTGCTCCACTAAGGAATGCTTCATCGAATAATTACCGCAGGGACAGGCGGTCTTTGCCTGTTCCGAGGCGCTTCGCTTTCCGCAGGCGGTTCGGGAAGCCTCCTCGGCGCTAAGAGATAAGCGGGGTCTCCCCTGTCCCGTCCTCCTGGAGGAGTCTCGCGCCTTCCGCACAAATCAACAAGGTTCTAAAAGCAACATTTACCTTTAACACAGCCTGTTGGTTAAAAGCCCCTTTTGAAAAAATCTTCTCAATCGTTCCGTTCATATTCAGTTCATAAATGTCATTTATACTTCTGTAACAGATGGAGGGAATACATTACAAGCGTTCATTATTCATCTAAAAAGTCTAGGTTTCAATCAGATGAAAAGGGAGGATACCCATGAGTAGAGAGTATAAAAAATTAGATATAAAAAATGGAGATTGGGCTGTTGAGGCACACGGACTTGCTAAAACGTTCGGTGATAATCGTGCTGTTGATGGTGTAGATCTAAACGTGCGTGCCGGTGCAATCTATGGGGTACTCGGTCCGAATGGGGCAGGAAAAACGACCACAATCAGAATGCTGGCTACCTTACTGAGGCCGGATTCAGGGTCAGCGCGCATTTTCGGATACGACGTAGTCAAGGAGCCACAAATTGTCCGACAATTAATCGGAGTGACAGGTCAATATGCCTCGGTCGATGAGTCACTCAGTGCTACGGAGAACTTAATCATTTTTTCCACCCTGCTAGGGTTGAGTCGTAAAGAGGCACGGAGTAAGGCAGCAGAATTACTTGAGGAGTTTGGTTTAACGGAAGCCGCGAAGCGTCCATTGAAAAATTTCTCCGGGGGTATGCGCCGCCGGCTGGATTTGGCCGCAAGCCTCATTGCCCAGCCGCCGCTCATCTTCTTGGATGAACCGACTACCGGACTCGACCCGCGGACTCGCAATCAAATGTGGGATACCATCCGCACCCTGGTAAAGTCAGGGTCCACGGTTCTATTAACTACGCAGTATCTTCAAGAAGCAGATGAACTCGCCGACCGGATCGCGGTGATTGATCACGGTCGAGTAATTGCAGAGGGTACGGTGAATGAATTGAAGGAGTCTGTTGGTCATTCATCTTTGCATTTGAACATTCAACATTCACAGGACATCTCAAATGCTCGTATCATGGTTGAACGGGTGCTCAGGGTCCAGACAGCAGTTTCTTCAGAAGGCGGGAGGATTACTGCCCCGATGGCAGATGCCGACCGGGTAACAGACCTGTTGATCGCCTTGCGTGAGGCGGGAATTCAACTCGCTGAGTTCAGTGTTCAAAAGCCAACCCTAGATGAGGTTTTTCTGACCATTACCGGCCAAGATATCGAAAATGATAGATCTAAACTTTCAAATAATCCAGAGCAAGGAAGAGAGGTAAGAATATGAAACGTCATTCAATCGTGCCGGCCGCTGAACGCCAGCTGCTTAATAAAACGAGCTTCTTCCAAACGGTACAACAATCATTAACCATGGCCTATCGTGGCTTGTTAAAGATACGGCGTACGCCTGAGCAATTATTCGACGTCACCCTGCAGCCAATAATTTTTACCTTGATGTTTACCTATATTTTTGGCGGGGCTATCTCGGGAAATGTGCAAAACTATTTGCCGGTTATTATACCTGGGATCCTCGTTCAGACGGTCATCACCACTTCCATTGTCACGGGTGTCCAATTGCGGGAGGACATGGATAAAGGCGTGTTCGACCGATTTAAGTCACTGCCAATTGCTCGCATTGCTCCGTTGGCAGGAGCCCTGTTAGCAGACACTATTCGTTATACGATTGCGACCGTTCTTACTTTTACCATGGGCTATATCATGGGTTATCGTCCAGAGGGAGGTTTGGGCCATGTCGCCATTGCTGGGCTTCTCGTGGTAGTCTGTTCATGGGCGATTAGCTGGATTTTTGCTTTCTTCGGTGTCATTTCGCGTACGGCATCGAGTGTACAGGGGATCTCGATGATTGTTCTTTTTCCGCTCACGTTTCTCTCAAATGCTTTTGTTCCAGCAGATACCATGCCCGACTGGCTCCAATGGTTTGTGAAAATCAATCCCATCTCGCATCTTGTTACAGCTGTGAGAGAGTTGACCAACACTGGCACAATGGGCGGGGACCTTACAATCTCTCTAATTGGTGCTGCTCTTATTGTGGCAATCTTTGCACCCATCACTGTCCGTGCCTATATGCGTCAGACATAGTTGTGAAAAGCTCTTGTTCGTATACAATAAAAGTTAGCACCTATAAGGGATCGCATACTGACTGGCGGTTCCCTTTATTTTTTATAAAGGAATGAACAATATGGCAAAAATATTAATTGTAGATGATGATCTCCACATTCGGGAGTTAATTCATGTCATTCTTTCCAAAGAAGGACTATCGACTACAGAGGCGGCAGACGGAAAAGCTGCATTATCCTTACTCGAAACGGAAAAAATTGATTTGATTATTCTTGATATTATGATGCCGAACATGGACGGCTGGGCATTTTGCCGAGAAGTCCGTTCCTATTATTCCGATACACTACCGATTTTAATGCTGACGGCTAAAGGGGAAACAGCTCAAAAAGTAAAAGGCTTTGGTCTTGGAGCAGATGATTATATGGTTAAACCGTTTGCTGCAGCTGAACTGATCGCTCGGGTAAAAGCATTGCTCAAGCGCTATCAAATTACGATATCTAATCGAATTAAAATCGGTAATGTCGTGATTGACCGTGCTTCCTACAAAGTATCAGTAGGTAATCAGGACATTACTTTGCCCCTTAAAGAATTTGAACTTTTATTTAAGCTGGCAACACATCAGCAGAAAACTTTTTCTAGGGAACAATTAATTGAGGATATTTGGGGATTTGATTATGAGGGCGATGAACGGACCGTTGATGTTCACATTAAACGGCTGCGGCAGCGGTTTTCCCAGGATGATTGTCCCTTTAAAATCACTACAATTCGCGGACTTGGCTATCGACTGGAGGTGTCACATTGAATCTGCCTGAAATCATGAAACGATTCTTAGGGTTTTCAGCCATTACAATCGCTCTTCTAATAGGATGGTCCGCTGCCTATTGGTTTACATCCATGCTTTATGGTGCAATCCATTATCTTCCTCATGAATTTCCCAGACAGTTAATCAACTCGTTTCTTGGATTTTTTCTGTTTGGAATCGTTATGTATTTAATAACAAGAATCCGATGGGTCAAATCAAAACAGGATAAATTTCTTCATCCAATCATTCAAGCATTGAGAATGATAGCTGAAGGAAACTTTAATATTGATCTTTCTTATTATCGGAATCAAATGGGCGGCCGAGATGACCATCCTTATTATAAGATTATTGAAAGCATTAACCATATGGCCGATAAACTGGGAGAAATGGAGGAAATGCGCCAGGAATTTATCTCGAATGTCTCACATGAAATTCAGTCTCCGCTGACCTCTATTAGTGGGTTTGCTTATGCGCTAAAGAACGATGATTTAAGCCCTGAGGAGCGCAGCCATTATCTGCAAATTATCGAAACAGAAAGTATCAGGCTGTCAAAATTGAGTGAAAATCTGTTAAAACTCACTTCTTTGGAGTCTGATCATTTATCCCTTGAACTAAAAAACTATCGTTTAGATCATCAGCTTCGCCGAATCATTCTTGCTTTTGAACCACTATGGGCAGAGAAAGCTATCCACATGGATATCTCCCTTGAAAATATAACGATCTTAGCAGATGAAGACCTGATGGATCAAGTGTGGATTAATTTACTTCATAACTGTATTAAATTCACACCAAACGGAGGTACCATCAAGGTTGAGTCATACAAAACAGACGATAGCCAATGGAAGGTAAAAATAAAAGACACCGGAATAGGCATGAATAATGATACACTTATGCATATTTTTGAGCGATTTTATAAAGCCGATCCATCTAGAAATTCGAATTCGGGAGGCAGTGGTCTTGGACTGTCTATTGTCAAAAAAATAATAGATTTGCACCAAGGTGAAATTCAGGTCCTAAGTGAACTTGGAAAAGGAACAGTAATAACCGTTAGTTTAACCCCATAGGTTATTGAAGCAATCATTCGCCATACTTGACAAGGGTATTTTTGAGGCAGCCCCTTGTCCTTTATCATTTATTCATGACTACTACTTATTTCGGTTTTTTAAAAAGGCAATTCCTAAGAGCAGTAAGGGAAAAATGATAAAGAAGAAAGGGAGCAAATAGCGTGTAACAAATTTCAACCCTTCCTTTAAATGCTCAGCATAGCTGCTTGCGATTGTAACAGACATGAACAAAATAACCATCCCCATGGGATATGTTAACCTTGAAGGTTCTTTTATCTTAAATATGACCGCAGTGCTTGCAACGGCTGCATAAAAATATATGCTTACTTTAAAATAAATACAGATGACGGTAGATATCATAAAAAAAACATCAAGACGTTCGAGAAAATCTGCTACTTGTATGCTTTGAATAGTACTTAAAAGCGGAAATTGCGAGCGGACAGTAAGGTCAACCCCCAATACACCAATGTTAATCGCCATGGTAATGGCAAGATTAATTCCGCTTAGCCCTATTGCAAAAAGACCTATTTTTTTCGCTTTTTTTCTGTTTGTTATATAGGGGAAAATCATTGAAAAAACGATTGCTTCCCCGAATGGAAAATATAGGGTTTGAGTTAAAACTAGTCCCACAATAGGTGAAATGCCTTGCTCTAGTATAGGTTTTAAATTATTTATATCAATGAGCCCAGAGAATAGAATTAGAATAAAACCAGTAATAGCAAGGAAATAGATAAAAAAGAAAAATAATTCTCCCGTCCTTGCCACAACCTCAATACCTTTGCTAACAGCATAAATAATAACCAGCATCAATAAGGCATTTACAATAAATAAGGGAGTTTCAAGATAGGCAAAGGTCAGGAGCATTTCTCCAAAATCGCGAAGTACCCTGGATGCCGAATACATAAACAAAATAATATAACAAAAGGCAAGGATTGTACCTAGTATTTTTCCAAGCAGCTTTTGCATATATTCCGGGGGGGCTAACTCTGGATAATAAAGAAATAAACGGTAATTTACCCAGAATAAGAATAGACCTCCTAACATTCCAAACAGTATGGCCAGCCAGGCGTCTTGTTTGGCATCACTTGCCAAAGGTACCAAAATCGCACTGCCGAGCTCAAATAACAAGATCAGGACAAAAAGCTGGTATAAGCTTATTTTTGCCTTTTCCACGCTTTTGTCACATCCTTTTCATCCGTTTTAATTATTACTTATTAACTTGGTGGGGGTTGTTACGTAATCCTGTTCGACGAATAAAGGCATCCACTACTATATCTGCTTTAACTTCTGGAAAATAAACATCATTCCATTCAGACTTCATTTTTTTCCAAGCTTCAGGATTTGAGCGATGAAGAGTGTCTCCAAAACCAAAAATATCTGACTTATTTTTTTGGGCCTGCTTTAAAGCCATAGTCATTTCTTTTTTTATTTCCTTTTCTATTTCTTTTTCTATTTTTAAAAGAACATCGGGATTATTAAGGTCAGTGGGCACACTTGCCTCACCAATATTTCCCTCCGCCTGCACCTCGATTGAAACGCGGGGCTTTCCTTTTTCCATTTTTACCATTACATTTGTTTTTTGTCTGGTTAATTCATATAATATAGCTTCGTCTTTTCCTTCCCACTTTACACCAAATGCAGATGCATTTAATTTGTCGAGGAGGATTACAGACCCTCTTGCTGTCTCACCATCAATCCATTCGGTTAACTTCCCATTTTTAAATATCGCAAGACTCCCTGCGTAAAGTAATGAAGAGGGTTCTGTTTCCTGAGTATTCTCCATCTTTTGCCCTTTATCTACATCTCCGCTTACACGAAAACCCGAAACAACCAGTTCCTTACCAGGCGAGACAAGTGTCTTTATCGCATCTTGCATATTAACAGTGATATTTTCTCCCCATTGCTTTTCAGTGAATTTTAACGTTTTGATTACTTTATTTGATGGGATTTTATCTATGGGTGTTAACACTTTAACAATGTCGGAAGCTTTCGATCCCTGGGCAATCACAATGATTGCAGTACTCCGGAATTGCGCATCACGTTCAAGGGGATCGAGAATATGACTGATGGATTTTTCTTTTGCAAGATCCTCACTGATGACAATTAAATTTGTATGAGCATAATAAAGTCTTCTTGATAATTTACGGGATGTCCTTCTGCTTAACTCAACAATACTATTTCCTGTTCCGGTAACTATGGAAACGGGAGGTCCTTGACTCCCGCCGCCGCCTTGCAAACCGCCTGCGACGTTACCCGGATTGATAATTTGCATAGTGCCAACATATCTGCCTTCTTCGTTCTTGTCTATTCCAATGGCAGCAACAATAGCCAAGTCGGTTAATTCCTTTTTGCTCCAACAACCTGATAAAAGGAGGGTATTACCTAAAATTACTAAGAAAAACAAAAATTTTTTAATTTTCATCCTGGTCACCTTTTTCTAGTACAGAGTTGACCATCCCCCTGCCTTCAGGAGGTTTGGGTTTCTGATGATCGCCTACCCGATTCTCGTTATCACTGCTAATAAGTGCTGGTCGTTTTTTTTGTGCCCAAAGTGGCAAACGGATAATTGTATCGCCCATGTTAGCCAGGATAAGGGGGGCCATTGGCGTTAAATAAGGTACCCCAAAAGACCGAAGGCTGCATAAATGTATGGCTAGAATGATGACACCCAATATGATCCCGTAAAAACCAAAAGATGCAGCTGCGAACATAAATCCAAAGCGAATGAGACGTGCAGAGATGGCCACTGCAAAAGCAGGAGTTGCAAAGTTGGCAATGGCAGTAATAGCTACAACTATGACCATAGCAGGGGAAACAATTCCTGCTTGTACGGCTGCTTGACCGATAACCAGTGCACCAACAATTGAAATCGCTGAGCCTACCGCTCTAGGCATCCTTATTCCTGCTTCACGGAGGATTTCAAAAGCAACTTCCATAATCAGTGCTTCGACCAATGCGGGAAAAGGGACTGCTTCCCTCTGGGCAGCGATTGCAACTAACAGCTGTGTTGGTATCATCTCCTGGTGAAAGGTTGTCACGGCAATATAAGCAGCTGGTGCAATAATAGAGATAAAGAATATTAAAATCCTTAAGAATCTTAGTGCAGTGGCAATATCAGCACGGCCATAATAATCTTCTACCGACTGGAAAAATTGGATAAAAACAGCCGGTGCGATCAGGACAAATGGCGTTCCATTCACAATGATCGCAACCCTGCCTTCTAGGAGATTACCGGCAACCATATCTGGCCTTTCAGTATGATAGAGAGTTGGAAAAGTAGTAAATGCCTGGTCTTCGATAAGCTGCTCAATATAACCTGATTCAAGAATACTGTCAATTTCAATTCTTTTTAATCGATTCCGGACTTCCCCGACAATTTCATCCTTTGCTATGCCTTTTATATACATAATGGAAACATCTGTTTTCGTGACGCTGCCAATCTTCATATTTTCCAGCCATAAATTGGGGTTTTGAATACGTCTGCGAATTAAAGCGGTATTGGTACGAATGGATTCGGTAAACCCATCTCTCGGCCCCCGAACCGTTACTTGGCTGCCAGGTTCTTGAATGGAACGCTGCTCTCCACCTCTAGTACTGGCACTTAGTGCTTTTTGTGCACCATCAACCAGGATAATACTCTCACCAGACATTAAAGACAGGAACAGGTTGTCCCAATCAGTGATTTCTTTAACATCACCCAGCGCTACTACCTCTTCAAAAAGGAATTCAAAAATTGATCGGCTGTTGTGAATGGAACTATTATTCATAATCGATTCAATCAAAAAGTCGTTAATGGCCTTACTATCTGCAATTCCTTCTACAAAGACAACAGCTGCATTAGGTCCTTTGCCATCTCCAAGCTGTAATTTTCGGATGACAACATCAATGCTATTCCCTGTTTTTTCTTTAATGTAATTTATTTGATCCTGTAAAGAACTATGAATTGCTTTGGATGACATTTCGCTATATTGAGCATGTTTCTTTTGCAGTTTTAGTTTTTTTACTTTTTTGGATAGGGAAAATAAAGACATTGTCACTAAACCTTTCCTGCTTTTTTCTTATTTTCCACTAATATTGAAAAGGTATTCCTCATTTTCTAGAAAGTACCAGTACAATTCCATAAGGAATGCGGAATTCTATATAAATAGGTGATATGAAAATGAAAATAATCTTTATTACAATAGCCATGTTAGCAATATTAATGAGTTGTTCATTAGGAATGGACCTCTTGTTGGGATTTGAAATGAAAACCGCTTGGCGTAATGCAATAAGCCCTTTTAGAGTAATGGAAATTCCTGAATACTTTGCCTTTATTTTTCTAATCGCCATTTATTTATTAAAGAAACTATTTAGTTTGGTTAATAAAAGGATAAGCAGAAAACTATCGAAGCTTTTAGAATAGCTAAGTGATTTAAGTCGAGTAAGCGATTTTGTTCTGTGGAAATGTTAGGGGAATGGGACCTATATCTATACTTACACTTTAGTGGGTTGGGATTTAATCGGATTGAACCGTACCATAAGTAAATGAGGTTTTTGCGAAAAAAGTTAACAGCACCCTCTAATTTGATGGAGAGGTGCTGTTTTGTTATTTAGTGTTTTTACTTACTTTACTATTCTCCTTTAAAGACAAAAAATGAGCCCCGAATGGTTCCAGCTAGTTTTGACTTCTGCCTGGCAAACTTAAACTTACCTTCTAACTCTTTTGGTACCTCCATCCCCTCAGAAAGCTTAAAACCAACAGCTCGTTTCGGCCTAGACCCATCAATCGTATACAATGGATAGACTTTTAATATTTGATGAAATTCCAGTTTTTCTATTCTGTGCTGGTAACAAAATATACATATTTATAACTAACCCGAATCTATTAATTGATTTGGGGTAGTTTTACGTCCAGTGCTTGATATTACTGCTTTTTTATAGTTAACTCCAATTGAAAATTCTCTTTTAGTGCATATGCACAATATTATTTGTTGTATTATCAATTGTTTGAGGAGCATTATGTAACTAAAATGAAGGTGTAGTAAATGAAAGGGCTTTTATGAAAGCGTTCTAGAAAGGGGTCACCAGTAGATAGAAAACGAAGAGTCTGCAAAAACCTAAAATGAATTATTGTGCAAACTCTTAATAGACCATTAGATTTACAAGCTAAATAAATTTTAAATTCAAGGTAGATAAAAGCACCTTTCATAGTAAAAGAGTTCATAAAACAATTAGGAGGATGTAATATGACAGCAGCATTAGATATTAGCTGGATTGGCGCATTAAGTGGGCTTGCGTTGGCAATCATTTTGATTTTGTTTAGATTAGCACCAACTTATGCGTTGATTTTGGGAGCGATTGTTGGCGCTTTCATCGGTGGAGCCAACTTTGCAGATTCAGTTTCAATCTTGGTTACAGGAACACAAAGTGTTCAAGGAACGGTCATTCGTATTATCGCTGCAGGCGTTTTTGCGGGTGTAATGATGGAATCTGGAGCAGCGGAAACCATCGCAAAAGTAATTGTAGATAAACTCGGTGGAACAAAGGCGATGCTGTCACTGGCATTAGCGACCATGATTATCACAGCAGTAGGTGTATTTATTCCTGTTGCCGTACTTATTGTTGCACCAATTGCATTGTCTGTTGGAAACAAAATGGGTTATTCCAAAGTTGCTATCCTCGTTGCTTTGTCAGGCGGCGGTAAAGCAGGTAACATTATTTCTCCAAACCCGAATACCATTGCAGCAGCAGGCGGCTTCAAGCTTGACGTTAACCAAGTAATGATTGGCGGACTTGTCCCTGCAATTTTCGGAGTAATTGTAACCGTTATTATTGCATCAATCATTAAGTATAAAGGCACAAAAGTAACAGATGCGGAAGCAGCAGAATTAGAAAAGGCAAGCTCTACTAATCTTCCAGTTTTGTCAAAAGCCCTAGTAACCCCTGTTATCGCTATTGTTCTATTGATGATTAGCCCTATTGGCTCAATGATAGGGGTTGAGACATTAGCGAAACTGAAAATTGATTCCTTGTATATCCTGCCGTTTGCAGGTGTAGTAGGTTCCCTGGCGTTAGGCAAGAGAAAACAAATATTAGAATATTGTACAGCCGGTTTAAATAGGATGACACCAACGATTTTGATCATTATTGGTGCAGGTGCAATTGGCGGACTAATTACCGCCTCAGACCTTCCTGAACAGGTTGTTGCCCTGGTAGAGGTCTCTGGTATTTCTGGTACATTCCTTGCACCAATTGCAGGTGTATTGATGGCAGCAGCAACAGCATCAACGTCAACAGGTGTCATTTTGGCTACTGGTTCATTCTCAGATGCTATTTTGAATACAGGTGTAGCACCACTGGCAGCTGCAGTTATGACGCATGCCGGTGCTACGGTGATTGACCATCTGCCACACGGAACTTACTTCCACGTTACGCGTAATGCTATGAACATGACCATGAAAGACAGAATGAAAGTTGTCGGATATGAAAGTATTGTTGGTTTAACGATGACCATTGTAGCAATAATCTTGTTCGGATTTATTTTATAAAAGAATGGAGTGTAAGTGATGGGGAAAACATTTTTATTGGCACCTGATTCCTTTAAAGAAAGCATGACGGCAAAAGAAGTTTGCGAAGCAATGGAAATTGGTATAAAGAGAGCGATTCCGGATGCTGAATGCATTCATGTACCAATGGCAGATGGCGGTGAAGGCACCGTCCAGTCGTTGGTAGATGCAACCGGTGGTACATTAATACAAAAAGAAGTTACAGGGCCCCTTGGTACACCAGTTATGGCACAGTATGGAATTCTGGGAGATGGCAAGACAGGTGTTATTGAGATGGCATCAGCAAGCGGGATTCATTATGTTACGAAAGAAACAAAAAATCCTTTCATTACAACTACCTTTGGAACAGGTGAATTAATTAGGGATTGTTTAGAAAAAGGAATAACAGACATCATTCTGGGTATTGGCGGGAGCGCTACGAATGATGGCGGCACCGGCATGGCTGCAGCACTGGGATATAAATTCCTGGATAAAGAAGGGAAGGAGTTGCTACTTGGCGGTGGATATTTAGGTGAACTCGATACAATCGATACGTCTGATGTTAATCCACAATTAAAAAAAATAAACATTTTAGTAGCATCGGATGTAACAAATCCATTGTGCGGTGAGCGCGGTGCTTCGGCTGTCTTCGGTCCGCAAAAGGGAGCGACTCCTGAAATGGTTGAAATTTTGGATAAGAATTTGAGGCACTACAGTAAAGTTGTAACAGAGCAGATTGGAATCGACATGATCGATATACCTGGTGCTGGTGCTGCTGGCGGTCTTGGTGGAGGATTGCTTGCATTTACTAATGCCACAATGAAAAAAGGAATTGAAATTGTTATCGAGTATACAAATTTAAAAGAAAAGCTTCATAATGTGGATTACTGTTTTACAGGAGAGGGCGGCATCGATTTCCAAACAAAATTCGGTAAGGCCCCGTATGGAGTTGCCCAGGCAGCCAAAAGTGTTAGCAGAGGCATTAAAGTAATCGCCCTGGCAGGTTATGTTGGTCAGGATGTTGAAACTTTATACGATGAAGGTTTTGACGCCATTTTTGGTATCGTTCCAGGAGCAGCAGATATTGATACCTTGCTGATAAAGGGGAAGGAAAATGTTAGCCGCACATCTGAAAGCATCGCCCGCTTATTAAAATAAAAATGAAAAATAACACATCAGATATTGGTGTGTTATTTTTCATTTCACCCGATTAATCAGTATAAAGATTAGTTCAACGAGGTCCAATATATTTTTGGGATCTTTGCCGGTAATTTTATTAATCCTGTTTAATCTGTAGTTCAATGTATTTCTGTGGATAATAAGCCGGGTTGCAGTTTCATTGGCGTTCAGGTTACAGCTGAGATAAACCTGCAAAGTTTTTATCAATTCATCATTTTTATCAAGTAAATGGGCAGGCATTTCTGCTTTTGAATCGTTCTTTTGCAGTTCGGCCATATCAGCGATAAATTCACATCTCGAATAGGAAATGACTTTTTCATTAAAAAAAATACCCTTTAATACGCGCATGGCTGATTTGGCCTGCAAGAATCCCTCAAAAATTTTATCATTCATTTTGCTAATGGAAATGAAAGCATCTGGAAACTGGTTTTCCATCTGTTCTTGCAGTAATTCAATCTCATTTGCTTCCTGAACTACAATACAATATGAATGATTGGATATTTTAAAGGAAGGGAAATTATTAATGATTTCATTGTCAATATTATAAGGAAATTCCACATATAAAATTTGGGAAGATTTATTTATCATGATACCATAAGCTAATGCCTGGTCAGTTAGTTCCTTCGTATATGTTGTATCTGGGTCTGTAATTAAGTTAAAAAACTCCTGTTTTAAGTTCTTTTCCAGATTCTCTTTTTTCAATGAAACGCTTTGTTCAATTAATAAAATAACTGCTGACTTAACAAGGTTTGCAAATGGCCTTGTTTCCACAACCTCGCCGCTGATACCTACCACTCCGATAATGGCTTCATTTAATTCAATTGGCAAGTTAATGCCCTTTTTTACGAATTCTTCATCCTTTTTAATTTCTATAATTTTCTTTTGTTTTATGGCAGCCACCGCTCCATGGTGCAGTGTACCAATCCTTTCTTTATTTCCACTCCCGATAATTACGCCTGTTTTATCCATGATATTAATATTAAAAGGAATATCATTCATCATTTTATTAACAATGGTTTGAGCCTGAGTATGTGTCAATTCATACATATCTGTTGCTCCTTCATAATCAATTGTCTAAATTATATGCATCCATTCATTTATTTTCAATATAACTCTGGGTCTAAAAATCCCCCCTTTCTAATATAGATGAACTATATCTAAATAGTAATACCATATTAGAAAAGGAGTGGATTGAAGTTGAACACAGAAATTGATCTTTTTCAGTTGGCTCAAGATTATGCAAATACTCGTCATAATGGACAACTAACTATAATGAAGTTTTCAGGAAAATGGAAAGCATGTTTTGGAACACCATGGTCTGAAAACATACGAGAAGATATTTCTAAGATGGTAGAAGGTAATACACTTGAGGCATGTCTGCTTAAATTACTTAAAGACCCAGTGAAGTTTTGACAAAGAGAGGGACACCCCTTCTCTTTTTTTTGTCTCCTCCTCCTCTATTCCGCCCCAAAATCAGGAAAATACCTCATTTAGATGCGCTACGGGGAACCGTATCATAAGTAAATGAGGTTATAAACTGATTAACGTTACTAGGGGAGGAATTCAGGTAGTAGGCGTTGGAATGTTAACATCTTTACTAATACTAATTCTAGCAATCTCCACGATGTATATTTAATTGCAAATGATATATGTAGTCGTCCAACCATTGAAATAAATGCCAGACGATTACATAATTTTTTGGAAGGTACTACATGTTATTGATCGGAGTACATTAAATTACATAGCTATTATCGTGGCGGATTATTGTACATGATACTTGGAGCGAACTATTATTCGATTTTGCTATCAGAGAAAAAGGGAACGAACCGTATTGGCATACAGTTAGAAATCAAAACAGTGGGTCACTAAAGTATGATGATGCTGTTATTGTCACATTTATTAACTCATTTATAATGGCCAGACTTGTTCAAGCAATTGGATCAGATGTTATTTTAGAAGGTTTAACAGTAGGTTTCATCGTTGGACTAATTAATTTAAAAAATACATTGATTGGCCTAATAAGTAAAAAATCATTTATGATTGCAATTTTGAGATCATGTTATCATCTTTACACTCTTAATGGGATTACATGGTTTGATGATGTGATCTCTAGGTCACTTTTAATAAAAAGATCATTAATTGAAACGAAAGCGATGGGACATACTGTTCTCTTTATCTTCATCTAAAAAAGTGAGCTTACATTGTCTCTGTATGACAACGTAAGCTCACTTTTTGCATTTCTTATTCTTTATTCATTACGCTATGCCTTTTACCATAAGCAAAATAGAAAAGTAATCCAAATACAAACCAAATACTGGATGCAATCCATGTATAGACAGAGAGCTGAGTAATTAAAAATAAACATAATAGGAATGAACAAATCGGTAAGATTGGAAAGAATGGTACTTTAAAACCACTTGATGGTATACTCTTATTTTTTCTTAAGTAAATAACTCCGATTGAAACGATTGTAAATGCAAGTAATGTTCCCATGTTTACTAGTTCTGCTAGCTTAGATAACGGAATGAAGCCGGCGCAAAAAGCTACAAGTGTGGCAAATACCCATGTATTTTTAACGGGTGTTTTATATTTTTTACTAAGCTCATACATACTTTTCGGCAGCAATCCATCACGGCCAAACGCGTAAAGAAGTCTAGTTCCGCCATATGACATAACAAGTATAACTGTCATCATCCCAACGACAGCACCAAGTGAAATAATGCCAGCCACCCAATCTTGATTAACTATCTGCATAACAAAGCTAACTGGATCACTTACATTTAGCTTTGTATATGAAACCATCCCAGTCAAAACAAGCGAAACAGCTACATAAAGTATTGTACAAATTAATAATGATCCAATAATTCCAATTGGCATATTACGTTGTGGGTTCTTTACCTCTTCAGCAGCTGACGAAACAGCATCGAACCCAAGATAAGCAAAGAAAACAAGGGCTGCCCCACTTATAACGCCATTGATTCCGAAGGGCATAAATGGCTGCCAATTAGCTGGCTCAACATAAAAAATACCTACTCCAATAAATAAGAGAATAACACCTACTTTAATAGCTACCATGATCGTATTAAACTTCGTAGATTCTCTTATTCCGAGCGTTAATAAAAAAGCAGTGGCAAATATAATGGCTATAGCCGGTACATTTACATATGTTCCATCTGCTGGATTAAAAGAACCAGAGATGGCCTTTGGAATGGTAATATTTAAACCTTCTAACAAAGCACTTAAATAAGCAGACCAACCTGTTGCAACTGCTGCAACTGCTAAGCCATATTCTAACAGCAAAGCCCATCCAACTAACCAAGCGACTAATTCTCCAAATACAATGTATACATACGTATATGCACTGCCCGTTACTGGTATGGATGAAGAAAATTCTGAATAACACATAGCTGCCAATGCACAGACAATAGCAGCTATAATAAAGGAAAAAAATATAGCTGGTCCAGCGTGCACCGCAGCTACTGTCCCAGGAAGAATGAATATACCTGTTCCAACAATGGCACCTACCCCAAGCAGCATTAAATCAAAGGCTCCTAACGATTGCTGTAGTTGGATATCTCCCTTTTTTTCCAGTAACTCGCCGAGATTTTTTCTCCTGAATAATACATTTTTCATACTAAACCCTCATTTTTTTTTGAAATATGTAAAAATTCTATATGTTTAATTCTTAAAGGTCAATATTTTTTGTCGAATTACCAATATTTTTGTCGAATGAAAAGATGTTTTTAAAAATTCAATTGAATAGTGGAGGCGAAAATAGTTTATACAGAATGGTACATATCTCTCCTTATATGACAGAGCGTGAGATTTGGGGTCAGTCCTCCGCTGCGTTAAAGCGGTATCAAAGCGGGTGACTGACCCCAATGTACATGATTACGTTTCTTTTCTTGATACAACAAAAAAAGGGGCTGTCACAAAAAAAAGTTTTGTGGCAGCCCTAGGAAACCCGAGAGATTTTTGTAGAAGGGAGAAACTATTATTTTTTGTCTATAAATTATCCATAAAAACCTCTATCATTGTTAATTCTATTGTAATCCGTAAGGCTGCAAACCTTCCTTTTTGACCTCAATACGCCAGACTTCATTTTTCGATGACTCTGTTACATAAAGGTATCCATTATGAAAAGTCAGATTGGTGGTAAAAGTCCCCGCATCCTTAGGCAGGCGAATGGTACCGTATTTAAATCCACTAGCATCAAGTATGACAATTTCACCAGCCTGGAAATGGGCTACATAAAGATTGCCCTCCGTATCGACGGCTAAACCATCTGGACCGATTCCGCCTTCAAATTGACCGAAGACAAACGGTGTTTCACGCGCGTCTTTAGCATTCTTTGAAGGTACAGAGATAATTCGATTTGTAGCGAATTCAGAGATATAAACACGTTGACCGTTCGCTGAAATCGCAATCCCATTAGGATAAGCAATACCTTCTTGAAAGAGTACTGGTTCTTCACTATTTGGCGGCAGGTAGAAGACACGGCCTATTGGTTTCGTTGCACTGGATCCCATTGGCTCTGTAAAGTAAAGTCCGCCAGCTTGGTCAAATACGAGGTCATTTAGTCCATTTAAAGGTTTGCCATTGTAGGAATCAACAATGGTCGTGCGCTTTTTAGTAACAGGATCATAGGCATAAAGTTTTCCAGTAACATCTGTGATAAAAAGGCGTCCATCCTTGTGAAACTTTGTCCCTACAGGGAGGTCCCCTACATATGTTTCTACGATTGAAAGCTTATCGTCCTCGACCTTAATAATTTCGCCTGTAGGCGGACTAACCATCCAAATATTTCCGCTGCGGTCGAAATTAATGCCCTCCATAAATCCGCTTCCGGCAGCTACCTTTTCCCATTTACTACTAGGATGGACAATTTCTGAAATGGAATGTCTTTCCCCTTTTGGCACTGGTTTTGTTACATATAACGACTTTGCTCCAACGACTGTAACAGTAATAAGGGAGAGCATGATTAATACGGTTAGTGCTAATGCCCTTTTTTTCATTTAATACATTCCTCCTTGTTAACCCTATAAAGGTCAATTGATAAAACTTTTATTTATTCATCTCTCAGTTTTCTTACACAGGGAGCCTGTATATCGCTTTAATTTATCACAATATTATGAATATAAACAATATAAAAAAGTATCTTAAATCACTGAAAAATAAGTAAGTTTTTCTTCTATTTAATTAATGTGTATTTTGTTAGACTAAGAGTTTTAGATTGTAAAACTGGATGGAAATGTACATTGGCCCAAAGACCTTTAAGGCCTTCTATTTTCTATATTTTCTAATTATGACATTAAAAACTCTCTTTTTGTTTAAATACAAAAACTGTATCTATTATCAGATACAGTTTTTAAACTTATAATTATTATAAGCTAACGGAGGAAAGCCTTTTCCACCATTATGCGGAGATTGCAGAAAATGTTGACCTGCCGATTATTTTATATAACTACCCAGAATTAACAAAACAAGACCTGTCAGCTGACTTAGTACTTAAACTGGCTAAAAAATATTCACATATTGTGGGTATTAAAGATACTGTTTTAGCTGTTGGGCATACGAGAGAATTAATTCAAGTTGTAAAGTCCGAAATACCAAGTTTTGCTGTGTTCTGCGGCTATGATGAGCACCTATTTAATACGCTGGCCCTTGGCGGAGATGGATCCATTCCTTTGACTGCAACTTTTGCACCAGAATTGTCAGTCGGAATATACGAAGCTTTTAATCAAGGAAACTACGGTGAAGCCATCGAACAGCATCGTAAATTGGCTGACTTACTCCCTTTATATAAACTCGATTCACCTTTTATGAATGTAGTGAAGGAAGCGATTCGTCTGCGGGGAATTGAAATTTCAACAGATGTCTTAGCACCAGTCCGTTCAATCAGTCCGGAAAAGAAAGAATTAGTGAAAAGTATTTTATTAGAAAAGTCGACTCTTCTTTCGTAGTAGCAAGGTATAAGCGAGAGGAAAATAGGAAGTATTGCGCTCAAAAAGGCACAACTAGCGGAAGTAGCTAGCTGTGCCTTTTTTCGTTTAGGAAAGACCGGGAGAACCGTCCCCATGTCCTGAGAAAAGGTTCACTATTTCTTCACATTATGCTTTGATTTTTGGAAAAGAAAGCGTTATAATTAAATTATGAAACATCGTTCCACAATATGGAACGACTAATTTGCTAGTATAAAAGGAGATGTACACTTTGGAAATCAGGTATTCAACACACCCAGATCATGCCAAAACATTTACTACGGAAGAAATTCGGAAACACTATTTAATAGAAGAATTATTTGTACCAGGCGAAATTAAACTGGTTTATTCGATGGAAGAACGTGCGATTACTGGTGGAATCACTCCTATTGAAGAAACGATTTCTCTAAAGGGCAATGATCAGATGAAAGCTGAGTATTTCCTAGAGAGAAGAGAAGTTGGGATTTTCAATGTTGGCGGCACCGGAACAATCACTGTTGATGGGGAAACGTTTGATATGGAAAATAAAGATTGCTTGTATATCGGATTAGGTAAAAGAGAGTTGCTTTTCTCAAGTGAATCAGCAGAAAGTCCTGCGAAATTTTACTTGTACTCTGCACCAGCTCACAAAGAATATCCGACTCAGCATGTTGCCTTTAAAGATATTGAAGGTGATCGATTAGGAGCATTAGAAACAGCAAATGATCGGGTTATTCGCAGAATGATTCACAAAGAAGGAATTCAGAGCTGTCAGGTTGTTATGGGAATGACTCAGTTAAGTACGGGAAGTGTGTGGAATTCAATGCCAACACATACACATGACCGTAGAAGTGAAGTTTACCTTTATATTGATTTAGATGAAAATGCAAGAATGTTCCATATGATGGGCGAACCAACACAAACGCGTCATATTGTGATGAAAAACGAACAAGCGGTGATTTCTCCTCCATGGTCGATTCATTGTGGGGCTGCTACAAGCAATTATACTTTTATCTGGGCAATGGCAGGCGATAATAAAACCTACAACGATATGGATCAAGTAACAATGGATGAATTGAGATAATTTGGTTTGCGCCATTCATCTTACAACTGCCAGACTACTAAAATAGAAATATAGAGGTGCTATATCATGAGTTTAAGAGATTTTTCACTAGATTTTTTTAATTTAACAGGTAAGGTTGCTATCGTGACAGGAGGAAATACTGGTCTTGGCCAAGGGTATGCTGTCGCACTAGCGAAAGCAGGTGCAGATCTATTTATTGTCTCTTATGATACGAACTGGGATGAAACAAGAGAGCTTATTGAAGAAACAGGAAGAAAAGTATATTTTCATCAAGCAGATTTAACAGCTAGAGAAACTTTACAAACAATTGTTGATACTTGCCTAAGTGTATATGGAAGAATTGATGTTCTTGTTAATAATGCAGGGACCATCAGACGTAGTCCGTTACTTGAATACAAAGAAGAAGATTGGGATGCTGTCATGGAGATTAACCTGAACGCAGTCTATCTTCTAAGCCAAGCTGTTGCCAAAGTAATGGTCGAGCAAAAAAGCGGAAAAATCATTAATATCTGTTCCATGTTATCTTTCCAAGGTGGTAAGTTTGTTCCGCCATACACAGCAAGTAAACATGCCGTTGCTGGTATTACCAAATCCTTTGCAAATGAGTTAGCACAATACAATGTCCAAATTAATGCGATTGCACCAGGCTATGTTGCAACAGCCAATACAGCTCCCATTCGTGCAGATGAAGAGCGAAGTGCAGATATTCTTTCTCGTATTCCAGCTGGCCGTTGGGCTACACCGGCAGACTACATGGGAGTAGTTGTATTCCTAGCTAGTCAGGCATCTGATTATATGAACGGACATGTTCTTGCCGTTGACGGCGGTTGGTTAGTCCGCTAACACTCAGGTACACACATCGGAAGGGCTGATAACGTGCTAAAAGGTAAATTAAATGACTTAGTAGAAAGCCAAACTCTTTCTGAAAAAATACAATCTACTTTACTACTATTAAAAGAACATGACTTTTCAGCCTATGGTGCTGGACGTCATGAGCTTGGTGAGGATTTGTTCTTCTTTTTGAACGAATATGAAACGAAAGAAGCAGAAGCTTGCTTTTGGGAAGCTCACCAAGTCTATCTAGACTTTCATTACATTTTAGAAGGCAAAGAAAACATAGCAGTCGACCATATTGAACATCAGCAGGTAAAAGAAGCATACAACGAAGAGAAGGATGCAGCCTTTTTTGAAGGGGATGTCCATTCCATTATCACGATGAATCCGGGAGACGTTATGATCTGTCTCCCAGAGGATTCTCATATGACAGGGATTATTGCCGGCGAAAAGCAAAAGGTTAGAAAAGTAGTTCTTAAAGTTAAATTGTAAGCGGAGACAAAAGGAAAACTGTTTCGACCTACAGGTAAATAGGAAACGGTTTCTAAAGGACCATCGGTGCATTTCAGCAGATTAATTATCCTTATGCAGACTTGAGAGGTAGGTATTCAAAATGAATATTATGAAGTCGATTAAAAAAATCCCTGGTGGATTAATGTTAGTGCCATTAGTATTAGGAGCGCTTGTCCATACGTTTACACCTGGAGCGGGCGAGTATTTCGGAGGATTTACGAATGGATTGATATCAGGTACGGTTCCAATTCTAGCAGTATGGTTTTTCTGTATGGGTGCAAGTATCAATATTAAAGCATCAGGTAAGGTTTTACTAAAGTCAGGAACACTTGTGATAACAAAGATAGCGGTTGCATGGATCGTTGCTGTTATTGCTATGCAATTCCTGCCAGTTGATGGAATACAGACAGGTATATTTGCTGGATTTACCGTTCTTGCGCTAGTAGCTGCAATGGATATGACGAATGGTGGTCTTTATGCCTCTATTATGCAGCAATACGGATCAAAAGAAGATGCCGGTGCATTTGTCTTAATGTCCCTTGAATCAGGTCCGTTAGTAACCATGTTGATTTTAGGCAGTACAGGTGTAGCTGTATTTGAACCACAAGCTTTTGTTGGTGCAGTATTACCATTCCTAATTGGTTTTGTTCTTGGAAACCTTGATAAAGATTTACGTGAATTCTTCAGTAGAGCAACAGAAACAATGATTCCATTCTTTGGTTTTGCCTTAGGTAACACGATTGACTTAGCGGTAATTGGAAAAACAGGTCTTAGCGGTATTTTATTAGGTGTTCTCGTCATCATCATTACAGGTGTTCCATTAATCCTTGCTGATAAATTTATCGGAAAAGGTAATGGTACAGCAGGACTTGCTGCTTCTAGTACAGCAGGGGCTGCAGTAGCCAACCCAATGCTTATTGCCGAAATGAAACCGGAATTTCTTACAGCAGCACAATCAGCTACTGCGATGGTGGCAACGTCCGTCATTGTTACTTCAATATTAGTACCTATTTTGACAGCATATTATTCTAATTATATGAAAAAGAAAAATGGTGAGTTAGGTAGTAAAAAAGGGGAAAAACTTACGGCTTAATAACCTAGAGAGACATATCTATGTCTCTCTTTAAATTCAGGGAGGAAATATCATGAGTCGAATTATCACTGTGGGGGAACCTATGGCACTTTTTGTTGCAGAGCAAGAGGGTCCATTGGAAAATGTTAATCGTTTTGATCGATTTGTTGCAGGTGCAGAAGTGAACTTCTCCATCGGTATGTCTCGTTTAGGACATCAGGTTACGTATATTACCCAATTGGGAAGCGATCCCTTTGGAAAAAACATCGAAAAATTTCTTCAGATGAACGCAATTGATACTAGTTATGTAACCTATGATCCTCATCTTTTGACGGGAATGCAGTGGAAACAAAAGGTGGCAAGCGGTGACCCGGAAGTGTTCTCCGCTCGCAAGAATTCTGCCGCTTCACATATGGATCTTGAAACCATCAAAAACATAAACTGGGATGGCTTCGACCATATTCATTTGACAGGCATCCCACCAGCATTGTCTGCTGGCTGCCGGGAGATGGTCTACGAATTGATGAAAGAGGCTCGAGCAAGGGGCGTGCAAATTTCTTATGATCCTAACCTGCGTCCCGGTCTTTGGGCTGATAAACAGGAAATGGCTCAAGTTATTAATGATCTAGCCTGTCGTGCAGACATCGTTCTTCCTGGTATTGAAGAAGGTAAGCTGTTAACGGGCAGCGAAGAAGTTCAGGAGATTGCGGCTTACTATCATGCTGCAGGTGTGAAAACCGTTGTCATCAAGCTCGGGGCAAAAGGTGCATTTACCAGCTCTGAAGGAAAACAATTTAATACGGAGGGTTTCCCTGTAGAGAAAGTAGTCGACACAGTAGGAGCAGGTGATGGCTTTGCTGTTGGTGTGGTCAGCGGAATACTGGAAGGTCTTCCTATCGAGGAAGCTGTTAAACGCGGGGCAGCCATTGGGGCTCTTGCGGTCATGTCACCAGGAGATAATGACGGATTACCTGATAGAGAGGGTTTAGAAGGTTATATGAAAGGCTCGAAAGTAGAGCTTTAGTTGATTGCAAAAGTAAAGATAACCCTTTTTTAGCGGTTTCCTTACTTTTGCTTTTAGTATTCAATCACAAAAAAAAGGGTATTCTCATGGAATGAGAATACCACCTTAATCAAGAACCAGAGTATCCTAGGTTCCTTGAGATTGCTAGACTATACTGTTTCATTTTTTCAATTAATGTACTGTTGATTACTTCCATTGTCACGCGATTACTTGGTCCTGAAATACTAAAGCTTGCTATGATTTTTCCTTTGTGGTCATAGATTGGTGCAGCAATACATCTTAGAACTTCTTCATTCTCAGAATTATCTAAGGCATAACCTTGGATCTTAACCATTTCAATTTCCTTTAAAAAGGCTTCTTTTGAGGTGATTGTGTACGGGGTCTTTGGAATAAACTCGGTGTTTGAAATCACTTTATTAAGATGGTCTGGAGTCGCATCTGAAAGTAATACTTTTCCTACACCCGTACAATACATGGGAGCTCTGCTTCCAATGCGAGAATACATTCGGATGGTTTGATTACTTTCAATTTTATCAATATAAATCACTTCTCCGTGATCCTCTATGCATAAATGAACGGTTTCATTGACTTCTTGTGATAGTTTCTCGAGATATGGTTTTGCTATCGTTACAATACTCGAGTTATTTAATAGGTTTCTAGAAAGAAAGAGGACTTGTAATCCGAGTTTATATTTGTCTGTTTCTTCATCTTTTACAACATAATTCATACTTACTAAAGTAGCTAATAGACGATGAATTGTACTTTTTGTTAGACCAACCTGCTCTGTCAGACGCGCAATTTGAATGCCATCTGGGTATTCAGAAAGCTTGTTTAATATGGTTAGGGCACGTTCAATTGACTGAACATTAGACATTACATCTACCTCTTTTATTGGGAATAGTTAAATGATATTCTTTTCATATGTTCTTTATTATGGAACATCATTCTACTATATGATACGTTAAATAGAGGCGATTTGTAAAATCAATAATGGAACACAGCCAATTATTTTACTATTAATTTTATAAAAAATGGATTAGCAGAAAGGATGGACATGATGAAAAAATTAACTATTTTATCGAAAGTGACAGAATGTGGTGTTGTTGCGGTTGTCAGGGCAGATTCAAAGGAAGAGGCCGTTAAGATTTCCGAAGCCTGTGTTAGAGGCGGTATTCAAGGAATTGAGGTTACTTTTACCGTGCAAGGCGCTGATGAAGTAATTAAAGAATTAGCTTCTATGTATAAGGATCATAGTAATGTAGTGATTGGGGCAGGAACGGTTCTTGATTCTACCACAGCTAGAATTGCGATTCTAGCAGGAGCGGAGTTCGTTGTGAGTCCAACATTTGATGAGGAAACGGCAAAGCTATGTAATCTCTATCAAGTTCCTTATATGCCAGGCTGCATGACAATCACTGAAATCAAACGTGCACTAGAAGCTGGAGTGGATATCGTTAAATTGTTCCCTGGAAATGCATTTGGTCCTGAATTTGTGAAGGCCGTTAAAGCACCGCTTCCACAAGTAAACATCATGCCAACTGGCGGCGTGGACTTAGATAACGTTGAACAATGGATCAAAAATGGATGTGTCGCAGTTGGAGTTGGCGGCAATCTAGTAGCACCAGCAAAAACAGGCGAATACGAAAAAATCACCGAATATGCGAAGCAGTATGTTGCTAAAGTTAGAGCTGCGAGGGACTAGGGGACGGTTCTCCTGGTCACTTTTGGAAGCAAGTAATAATAAGGAGGAAAAAAAAGGACCATGGGGACGGTTCTCATGGCCCGCTTTTAGTAAAAAACTTGGGATGCAAGTAATATTAAGGAGGAAAAATATGATGCCAAAGAATTTAAAGGACACGACGACCTTACATAATGGTGTGAAGATGCCATGGATGGGATTAGGCGTTTTTAAAGTAACCGACGGGGAAGAGGTTATCCAGGCTGTAAAGGCTGGACTAAGGAATGGATACACGAGTATCGACACCGCCTCTTTTTATAAGAATGAAGAAGGTGTGGGACAAGCCATTCGAGAATCGGGTGTTCCCCGTGAAGACTTGTTTATTACGACAAAGCTTTGGAATGCCGATCAAGGCTATGAATCTACCTTACAAGCCTTCGAAACCAGTCTTGACAAGCTTGGGCTCGATTACTTGGATCTTTATTTAATTCACTGGCCTGGGAAAGATAAATATAAAGAGACTTGGAAGGCTTTTGAGGAGCTTTACAAACAGGGGCGTGTGCGTGCCATTGGCGTCTGTAACTTCCAGATTCACCATTTAGAGGATTTAATCGCTTCTGCCGAAATTAAACCGATGGTCAACCAGGTAGAGTTTCATCCACATTTAACACAAAAAGAGCTGCTGGCATTTTGTAAAAACGAAGGGATTCAACTGGAAGCGTGGTCCCCGTTGAAACAAGGACAACTTCTAAATCATCCTATTCTTGAAGAAATCGCTCATAAATATAATAAATCTGTTGCACAGGTTATCTTGCGCTGGGATCTTCAACATGGGGTCATTACGATTCCAAAGTCTGTCAAAGAACAAAGAATTATTGATAACTCAAACGTTTTTGATTTTGAATTATCCTCAGAGGATATGGAAAAAATCGATGGATTAAATCAAGACAGTCGTGCAGGATCACATCCAGACACAATGCGTGTTGGTTTTTAATTAGAGCTCTTTTCTTAAACTTTGATGCTTTTTGTAACAAAAATTAATGGTTGTGCTGTGTTTTAGAAGAAAACAGCATAAATTTAATAAGAAAAGAGCTTGCAATCTAACTTCAAAGGCGCAAAATAACTATTTCCACGTTAAAATCGGCTTTAAGATTTTAACAGTAATTGTTGCAAAAACAGCCTAATGAAATGAAGCACGAGGAAGGTTCTCGTGCTTCATTTTTTATGTCCTAGAATTTTACGTTTTTCCTCCATCATGACTGTAAGGTTTTACCCAATATTAATAGTTGAAAAACATTAGACCAGGTAATAGGAAAGTAACTACCAAAATTACTACTCCCAGTATTGTCACCAGGACATTCTTTTTCCATATCCCCAAATGTATGACAGCCAATCCAAAGAGAAAACCAATAAAAATAATTATCCCACTTGCTTTTATAATGATGAATCCACCGAGAAAAGCCAACACCAAAAAACTAATGATAATCAGCAAATTTATACGCCCTTTCGGATAGAAATCATGTCACACTTTTTATCATTATATATGATACCATTGATAAAGCGATGATAATGTTGAAATAGTCTGTTTATTAGTAATATGCTACATAAGAGGGAGGCGTAATATGAAGCAACTTTATATAAAGCAGAAGGTATTCAGTCTTAGTGGCAAATTCACAGTAAAGGATCAGCAGGAGAAGGATGTCTATTACGTGGAGGGCAGTTTTATGCAAATTCCCAAGACATTCTCCATTATGAATACAACAAGAGATGAAGTAGCACTCGTCACGAAAAAGGCGTTCAGTTTTTTACCGAAGTTTTTTGTCGAGGTGAATGGTCGAGAGGTATTCACGATTAAGAAGGAGTTTTCTTTTTTAAAGGCACGCTATACGATTGATGGTGCAGGCATTGAAGTACAGGGTAATTGGTGGGATATGGATTTCCAGGTATTACAGCAAGGTGAAGTCGTAGGTCAAGTGAGCAAGGAATGGTTCACTTGGGGAGATAGCTACAAGGTTCAAATATTGGATGAAGCGATGGAAACCATTATGATTGCACTCGTTGTTGCCATTGATTGTGTGAAGGCCGATCAGGCCGCTGCTTCTTCAGCAACGATAAATTAACGTCGGATTGTAAGTAGTATAGGCTAACGGATTATAATAAACCAATAAATTGTCCTTCATCCAGTGGATGAAGGACATTTATTTTTAAGTTAAACCAACGTCCTAATATTGACCTAAATCAAGGTAATAAATGATTTGGCTCGTTAAAATAAGCGTATAAAAATTAAAGGAGACAGAATGTCATGATGAAATTCGGATTATTTTTATTAGGGGGGCACCAACATTATGACTGTTAGCTTGCGGAGGTGATGTTTAAGATATCAGTGGTTGAGTGGCAAAAGTCTAAGTGAAATACTACATAAAAAGCCACAGTATTCAAAAATTTATAATCACTTTTGTGAAGTGATTCACAAACAAAGGGAGAAACTCATTATGAGAAAACATATAAATGGAACAAAAATGGCATACATTTGGCCTGTATTACGAATTTGGTTAGGACTTCAATGGATTGAAGCAGGTTTTTATAAAATAAGATCTGGATTTGAGGTAAGTGGATTTTTACAAGGTGCAATCGCGAATGCAAGAGGAGATCATCCTACCGTTCCAGGTTGGTATGCCGGATTCCTCGAAGGATTTGCGTTACCCAATATAGAGTTTTTTAACATCCTTATTCCTTGGGGAGAATTCCTTGTTGGCTTAGGATTAATTTTAGGGTTAGTGACCATTCCGGCCTTAATGGCTGGTGCCTTTATGAATTTTAACTTTATTATGGCGGGGGTTGGGTTATCCAGCCCAGATTCAAAGCTTTTCACAGTAGCAATGATCCTATTATTTATTGGAAAAGGAAGGTATTACTACGGCTTCGATAGATTCGTTATCCCCTATGTAAAAAAGCACATTTCTGCCAAAAAGAAGTATGCTGCAAATTAAATGAAACTGCCGCTTCAATAGGTGCGGTGAACTGTACCATAAGTAAATGAGGTCTTTGCAAATAAAACTAACAGCACTCACTCTTTTTTAGTAGAGAAGTGCTGTTATGTTATGTGAATACCTAAATAAACATTACTTTAGCTTCCTTTAATATTCTCCTTTAATGACAAAATACGAGCCCCGAATGGTTCCAGCGAGTTTAGATTTCTGCCTAGCAAACTTAAACTTCCCTTCTAACTCCTTTGGTACCTCCATACCCTCAGAAAGCTTAAAACCGACGGCACGCTTCGGCTTAGGGCCATCAATCGTATAAAGGACGTTAACCTCAAGACCATCCTCATAAAAGACGTAGGTCCAATTGATATTCTCCACTTGGAAGCGCGACGTTTCTAAAGGCTTGGCCGCAAACTCAATATCCCGTTCTTTTTTCAAAATTTGGTTCACATAATCATTTCCTGGCTTTCGCTTGCTGGTACAACGGTAAATTCATGCTTATATTTGTTCATAAAGTAACGGGCTTCATTCGCACGTAAACCAGCAAGTGCATCTGCTATTGGTGAAGACTCTAAACCAACCGTAGAAACATTTTTAAAATCAACGGTATAGGACATTTCCACCCTCCTTATATTTCATTATTTCCTAACAACCGGAATCCACATTTCACCAAAAACTAAGCCATCGCGCTGCCCCATCTCAACCGATGCATTTGGCCCGCCAACATAGGCAACATCCGTTGCTTCTGGCAAGGCTTGGCCAAAGGCAATGCCAGTTAGAATATTACTCAACTCTTCAGAACCTCCCGCTTCCCCTTTGACAACGAGGTATTCCCCTTTTGGAAATTGGATCACTCTTGTTGCTTCTGGTAAGGATTTTTCTGTCATGACCCCAGCATAATGCATCATCTTGTTATTCACCGCTTCGTTCACGGCAAAAATGTAGTCGTTTGTGGCTACCGCTTTTAAAGTGTCAAGCGTTCCATCTTGTTTGACGGAATGCCAAAAGTCTGACTTTTCCTTAATAATGCCAGCATAATCTGTGTAATCACTTTTAAGCTCGGTTCCAAAACCTAAAACGGTAAAGCTATCTTTTTCTTCTAAAATATAATCTGCCATATTCAAAACCTTCCTTTTTTAAAATTTTAATCAAATGATTTGTCTTTTCACTCGATGGATTTATAATAACCTTAAATCATGTCAAAAAGTGATACTGTTTAGGAGGTGCGTAGCTGAATGAAAAAAGTTGAACGGATTAATACCATTATGCGGTATATCAACAACCGCTCCCACTTTACCATTTCTGAAATCATGCAAGAATTTAATACCTCTCGTTCGACTGCTATTCGAGATATCAGAGAAATTGAAGCCATGGGGATGCCGCTTGTTGCTGAAGTTGGAAGGGATGGGGGCTATTTTGTCATGCACAACTCTGTCCTGCCCGATGTCCGCTTTACCGATAATGAGGTCAAAGCTCTTTTTATTGCCTTTATGGCCACAAGAAACCAGCAACTTCCCTTTTTAAAGAGTCGTCAATCTTTAGCTGAAAAATTACTAGGCCTCATCTCCGCAAACCAGCAAGATGACCTTGTTCTATTAAATCAAATCTTGCTATTCGAAGGGACCAACCCGAATAATCCTGACCTGCTTGATCTTTCAGACCTCCCACATCCGATGTTAGAAAAACTCATTCAACTCCTTCTTTTGGATCGATATTTAATAATTACCAGTAAAGAGGAGAATGTAATAAAATCCTATCCTATTTATCTCTTGAACCTTTATCGTGAAAAAAGCCTTTGGCTGATTGAAGGCTTTGACATAAAGGAAGAAAAGAGGCAGATTTTTCAAGTCGACAATCTCACCAATGTCAAACCCTGCCCAACGAACAAAAGATGGAGTAAGAAAAAAATTCTAGAAAAACTAAGTAAGCAGAATGAAGTAATCAACCTTTACCTTGTACTTGGTCCAAAAGCGATTGCCCAGTTTAAAAAATACCACCCTTTAAAATTATCCATTTCCTATACGAATCCTTACCAAGCCACAGCCATTCTAAAGACTTTTATCAATGTAAATAATCTCGAAGAATTGACTGAGATAACAAATTGGCTGCTTTTCCTTGGTGAAGATATCAAGATTAAGGAAATGCCAATAGAAGTTTACGAAGGTATACAAAAGAGGTTAGGATTATTCTGCCCATAAGCAGTGCTAGTTACACTATATTTGTTACGGTGAACCTTATCATAAGTAAATGAGGTTTTACATTAATAGGCGCTTCTGAAAAGACCTTTTGAGACTACCCCTTTGCGGCAGGTTTTTAATTTTAAGAACCCACATAAACAGAAGACTGGACATTTCCGTTACAATTCTTAGCGAAAATGCCCAGTCTTCTGTTTAGATGCCACAATTTATTTTGGTATAAGGCTGACCGAAAGTTCCAAAACGGATTTTGCAAGTTCAAAATATTCCATACATTTTTGATAAAAAGAGTTATTTGGCATTCCTCATTACAAAGAAATGCTCTATAGCCACTAATAAAAAATAACTTTAAGTATAAAATACTGTACAGATAACTAAAGAAGGTGACTAACATTAAAACACTGTGGATTTTTCTACTATTAGCAATTTTTTCTATCATTTCTTTGTATTTTTTGATGAAGAAAATGAACGTCACTAACGTCTTAGGTTGTTATTTTTTATCCAATATTCTTATTACAAATTCAGGTGTAATCATTAACATAAATTTAAAATTAACAAAGCAAGATCCTACAAGCCAACTGATTTTTTGGACACAAAAAATTCCTGAGTTGACACTCAAGCCAGCCTTACTTTTATGGTTAATTTATATTTTGTTCTCTACTAGTTCAATTTTTAGTAAACTTATTCATCTCTTCATATTCTTAACTGCACTAATTTCTATCGAAATATATTTCGTTCAAATTGGATATTTGGAATGGGTAAATTGGAATGTATTTTATGGATATTTGAGATACAGTCTAATTATTTTATTATTGGCTATTTACTCCTTTTATTTAGAAAAACTTATTAATAGAGACAAAGAGGTGAAGACTAGATGATTTTACCTCTTCCTAAGCAATTTGATGCAAATGAAATATTTATTATTATTTCCACAGTTTTATCTTGGGCCCTCATGTTTAAATTACCTAGACACTTATCTGCCGTTACCATCACTATTATTTGGACATTTAATGTCTTTCTTGCTTTGATGGCCGATATTACCATTAGTGTAAAACCAAATGACTTTTACTTTACGATCGATCATACCACACATGAATTATTTGATGTATTATTGCACTTTGCAACTTACCCTACTCTTTCTTACTTTGTAGTGAACTTCTATCAACATTATAAAACCAAGGGTGTAAAGCTTTTATTTTATATTATTTTTTGGGCAGGGGCAGCTACCGCTCTAGAATGGATTTCAGTGAAATTTCATGTTTTCACCTATATGGGTTGGAAATTGTATTTATCCTTTCTCGTTTATTTGGTTGTATTTGTCGCTAACATTTGGCTTTCGAACTTTATTGTAAACCAAAACCGTGGGGACGGTTCTGCTGGTCTTCCATGAAGTTTTATGTTTAGGGGAAGTTTTAGAACAGGCTTAAAGTAAAGGAAGGAGTTTTTACATCTTGGTGTATGTTATAAGCTAGTAGGAGAGGGATATACATAATGTAACGGAGAATTTTACAAAGAAGGATAGATTGTGTTATGGAAAGATTTTTAATGAAGGGCTGATAATGAAAATGGATAAACGAGATCTCGTTCAATATTTTATTGTAAATCAAGATTTAGTCATGTCGAAGGGGAAAACAGCAGCGCAAGTGGCACATGCTGCAACTCTCAGTACGATAAACATGATGTCGTCACAATCAGCTTTTTCTGAAAGATATGATGACTTTGTTGAATGGGTACAGACGGGAATGAAGAAAATTATTTTGAAGGGTAATCAGGCCGAGCTTGAAAAGTTAGAAAAAAGAGGATTTTTCAGTATACGTGATAGTGGATTAACCGAGATTAAATCAGGTTCTTTGACCGTTATAGCACTTCCGCCGATGGAAAAATTTGAAGCGAAAGAAATGGTTGGGCACCTAACTCTTCTAAAAAACTGAGGACCATGGGGACGGTTCTGCCGGCTTTTTTGCCAGCAGAACCGTCCCCATGGTCAGAACCGTCCCCATGGTCAGAACCGTCCCCATGGTCAGAACCGTCCCCATGGTCAGAACCGTCCCCATGGTCAGAACCGTCCCCATGGTCAGAACCGTCCCCATGGTCAGAACCGTCCCCATGGTCACATTTCATCTACTATGATGTAGGTTGCTTTTATGGGTCCATGCACGCCAACGACTAGGATCATTTCGATGTCTGCTGAGTTGCTTGGTCCTGTGATGAAGTTGATGCAGGAGGCGATTTGTTCGCCGTTTTTTACTTTTTCATTTATGATACGGGCCGCTTGTGTCATGCGGGGAACGATGCTGCTTTTCGGGATAATAATGATGGAAGTCGCCGGTAAAAAGCTGACGGTTCTACCTTTATCCTTGCTGCTAAAGAGAACCGCTGTGCCTGATTCTGCCAGTGTCACATCACTAATCGTAATTCCGACATTTGCTGCCTCGGCCTTCGCGATATTTTCTTCGCCTTTTGTATGATCCCAAATATGAAGATCAATCCCCTCTTGAGGCCATTCTTCCTTCATTACTTTTTCGAGGCCAAATTGAGAAAAGCGCTCATCTTTCCATGTGACAATTGGTCCGCCGCCATAGTGGTTTACCACTTCTTTTAATGAGTCCGATAGCTTGGCCGTTGAGGTCATAACAAAATTCGTATGAATATTTTTACATTGTTCCCGTAACACATCAACAAGCTCATCTTGTGTGGCGCCTTTTAGAACTTCATCTTGGGGATGAAATTTCCAGACCGGTCTTTCTATTTCTGTTTTCTGTTCACGGCCAAGTGAGCTGGCGATTTTTCCTAAAAAAGCATCGCGATTCTGTATGATACCGGTCATGATGGATTCCCTCCTTGTGGACGATTTTTAAACCAATCACGGAATCTTTCTTTGTTTGGTGCCGGGAAATCTCTTGAATCTGTCCATGCTTTTAATGGTCCCGGACCTTTTGAGATTTTATCATCTTTCGTAAATGGTGACATTACCGGTCCAGCCAGTTTTGAACCAAATTTATAAAGAGCAGGGGAGGATGCACCAAACCCGAATGCCTTCATCAAAAGCTTTTCAGATATCGGAGCTCGTCCTTCTTTTTCCACGATGACTTGGCGATGTTTATGAAGAAGCTGATGCAGCGGAATTTTCACCGGACATGCCTCTGTACAGGCCCCGCATAAAGTCGAAGCATAGGGTAACTCTTTATAATCATCATATCCGCCTAGTAACGGTGAAAGCACCGCACCGACAGGACCAGAATAGATGGAGCCGTATGAATGTCCGCCGACATGCCGATAAACGGGACATACATTTACACAGGCTGCACATCGGATACATTGGAGAATCGATTGGAATTCTCCGCCAAGAATGTCCGATCTGCCGTTATCGACAATAACAAGATGAAACTCTTCTGGTCCGTCGACATCGCCTTCCTCTTCTGGTCCGTCGACATCGCCTTCCTCTTTTGGTCCTGTTAACGTGGTGATATAGCTCGTCAGTTTCTGTCCTACGGCACTTCTCGTTAATAAGCTAACAAGAACTTCCATCTCTTCAAAGGATGGAACCAGTCTTTCCATTCCCATAACGGTGATTTGTGTTTTCGGTAAGGCGCATACCAAATCGGCATTTCCTTCATTTGTCACGAGGGTAATCGAGCCGGTGTCAGCAATAGCAAAATTACATCCTGTGATTCCGATATCAGCTGTCAAATATTCTTGACGCAGTTTTTCACGGGCATGTAAAGCGAGCTCTTCTGGTTTTTCTGTCTGTTGATATCCATGCTTCTCTTTAAAAACATCGCGGATTTGCTCCTTATTTTTGTGGAGCGCAGGAACAACAATGTGAGAAGGGGGCTCATGGTCATCCACTTGCAAAATGTATTCTCCTAGATCGGTTTCAATCACTTCACAACCTAATTGCTCAAGACCCGCATTTAAATTGATTTCTTCCGTCACCATCGACTTTGATTTTACGATCTTTTTAGCGTTTTTCTTTTCTGCGACACTCTTAATATACTCGGTTGCCTCATCAGCAGTTTGCGCAAAGAAGACATGTCCTCCACGCTTCGCGACATTCTCACTTAGCTGAAATAAATAATAGTCTAGGTTTTCTAGTACATGCTGGCGGATTTCTTCCCCGTGTGAACGCCAATCCTCCCAGTTTCCTAACTCTTCTGCAGCACTTAAACGACGTGATTGAAAACGTCCTTGGGCACTCGAAACAGCTCCACGCATGAAGGAATCGTGTAGCCCTTTATCAACGCGGTCCGTAAACTTATCTTCGCTTGTTTTCATCGACATTGGTCATCCCCCTTTTTATCGTGTTATCTATTTTTCATCGGCTATTTAGGACCTCAGCAATATGCATGACTTTAACTGGCATGCCTTTTCGATCAATGCGACCGCCAATATTCATTAAGCATCCGGCATCTGCGCCAATTAAAATATCTGCTCCGGTTTCTTCAACGGTACAAGCCTTTTCATCGACCATTTGCTCTGAAATATTCCCCATTTTAACGGAGAAGGTCCCTCCGAATCCACAGCATCTCTCTTTACCTGGCAGCTCGGTAAAGTTTAATCCCTTTACATGAGTTAATAATGTCATCGGTGCTTGTTTGACTCCCAATAATCTTGTCATATGACAGGAGGTGTGGAAGGTTGCTTTTCCTTCTAATGTTGCACCCACATCTTCGACTTTTAACACATCGACGATAAATTCCGTGAATTCATAGGTTTTATCCGCCAGCGCTTGCGCTTTTGGCTCCCAAAAAGGATCGCCCTTAAAGATGTGAGGGTATTCTTTAAACATATAAGCACAGGAACCTGCTGGAGAAACGACATACTCCGCATGTTCAAAGGTAGTTATCATACTTTTCATTGCTTCTTTTGATTCTTTTACGTAGCCGCTGTTATAGGCAGGCTGGCCGCAGCAAATTTGTGATTCCGGAAAGTCAATTTCACATCCGAGTCTTTCTAGTACTTCCACTGTTGCTTTACCAACATCACCTTGAAACATATCTACTAAACAAGTAGCAAAAAGGGTGACCTTCATTTTCCTCGCTCCCTTATACTTAAACTTATATTCTCATAATGTCTTTAATCAACAGGTCATCTGATGACCTGAATATAATAAATCATATCTAATATTTAATACTATAACAAATATTCAGATAGTTGAAAGTGTTTGCATTTGTTTTTTTAAAAAAAATGTTAACTTCAGGACTTTTCGGAAAAAAATACAGAGCCTTCAAATCGTATGAAGGCTTTCATCGATTGATTTGTTTGAATTACTTTTCCGCACTTTCAAAAAAATACATTTTTAATACATTGTCGACATTTTCGAGATGTTCAATCATTGCCATCCGGGCGTTTTCTTCGTTCCTTTCTAAAATGGCATGATAGATTTTAGCATGTTCTTTTACTAAGTTTTCCGTTGACGTTTGTTTGGAGAACAACCATAACCGCCTTGTTTCTTTCATCGTTTCGATCATAAGCTCTGAAACTTGATCGAGTAATGTGGATAATAGGGGATTGCCGGCTGCAGCAGATACCGCTAAGTGAAAGCGAAAGTCTGCTTTCTCACCTAGCTCTTCATCGCCTTGAACCCGCTTCATTTCTTCAAGAGCCTCGGCCATCGCTTCTAAATTTTCTTTACTTCGATTTTTTGCTGCTAAAGCGGCTGCGCCCGTTTCAATGATTTTTCTGACTTCTAAAAGATGGGCTACATCCTTTTTATTCATAAGGATGGCGGTTGATAGAGGAAAGGTCATTTGCTTTGCATCGAATTCTTTAATAAACGTTCCTTCTCCTTGCTTCATTTCGACTAATCCCATTGCTTTCAAAGCGGATAGTGCTTCACGTATAGCTGACCTGCTTACTTGAAAGTTTTCTGCCAGCTGCTGCACAGATTCAAGTTTACTTCTAGGCGGCAATTGTCCGGTCCGAATCATCTCATGCAGCGCCTCGGTAACTTCCTCATATATTTTTTTCGGTTTAATTTTTTTATATTCCAAGCCGATGCACCTCATTGGTTCGATTGATATTTATATTATACATGATAAGTACAATTTATCTTTTCAAAAAATATAACTGAGATTAAATCAGGTTCTTTGACCGTTATAGTACTTCCACCGATGGGAAAATTTGAAGTGAAAGAAATTGTTGGGCACCTAACTCTATTAAAAAACTAGGATTTGAAGTTGCCACCAGAACCGTCCCTATGGTCCCTTGGTCCCTCAAACGAGTTCGCTGTTTTTTTGGTATTTTTCCACAATCGACAATGCATATTTATTGGCTAAGTTTACTTTTCCTTTTTCCATATAATAATCCAATAATTTCATTTCATAGTGCTCCGATGCAAGGCCGTAACCCATCTCTTTAAAATACGGATAGGCCACTCTTTCGAGATAATCATAATACTGTTCTTGTTGGTATTGAAGCTTGTATAAATGTAACTGAAAATAGTGTTTGTACATGGTATCCTTTAATTTATTTGCTAGAGAGAAACCCTCCTTGGCTAAACGCATCAAATCTGAATCAGACTTTAAACCCAGCTTTGTAGAGGCATTTAAATATCCTTCCAACGACACTAGATAGAGTGAATTTGTTGTCTCTCTTATTTTCAAGGCTTGCTCATAGTATTCAATGGCTTTTTCATAGTTTCCGAAGCGAAATTGCTGATAGGCATAATTGTGAAGCAGTTTGGCTTTGTGATCGTGTAATCCCAAACTTTCGGCCATCTCAATTAATCTAGGAAACCCTGAATCTTTCGGGTCAAAATAGTCTGCTTGCTCAACTTGGATCAGCATCATCATCTCTGCTTCAATCATTCGAGTAAAACTGCGTGCAGCTGTAAAAAATTGCAGGGCCTTATTCGCGTAATAATAAGCTAATACATGGGATTCCATGCAATGATAGGCAATAGCTAAATCATAATAATATTCAGGATTATTGTAATAAGTGATATCAATTTTTTTTAAATGTGAAATGGCTTTATTGTATTCTTTTTCGTAATCTAAGCAAAACTTCCCTTTAATGTGTAAAAACATGTTTTGATTGTATGAAGTAAAATCTTGATAACTGTCCATTTCTTTAATAAGGGACAGAGCAAGTTTACCTTCGCCAATCAATAAATAATACCTGGTGAGTATCAATTTATAGGAACAATAGAAATCAGGCAGCTGCAAGAGAGCGACAGACTCCAATTGCTTCTTTATGCTTTCTGCTTTTGAGTTTAGTTTCAGGATGATCGATTCATGCCATTCTTTTAATAATGAATCCAAGCTTACGTAGGTATTCATCTCTGACTGCATGTCTATACGAAGTCTCTTGGCCAACAGCTCTATGGTTTCCTCTGATACTTCTGTAAGCCCCCGTTCAATCTTACTAATGTGAGTCTTTGAACATATGCCTTCTCCTAGGTCTAATTGCTTCAAGACTTGAAGTTCCCGGTGAAATTTGATGATTTTTCCTTGAATCATGTTGGCCCCCTTTTTGTTTTATACTCAATAGAATCTATTTTTGCTCTTATTGCACTCTGTGACCCCAACTCAGGTATTACTTATTCGGGTCTTTTCTACTATTCTTATCTGCAAAAGCTTTCATTCTATAGCATTTTACCTGTATTTAGTAGTCCTGCTTGCGGAGTTAAAACCCCATTTGATAGAAAGGAAGGAGAAATATACTATTAGATTATCATAATAATTATATATTTATTATGAATATTTAAAAAGTAGTAATCGAAGGAAGGAGGAAAAATTACAATTTTACTATAATTTTTAGAAATTAACCTAATAGATTTTAGAAGAGGAGAAAAAGGGATGAGAAATTCAAAGTCAAAGAAGCTTATGGCAACGATGCTAACCTCGGTTATGTTAACCATTCCTACCTATCAAGCTATTGCACAAGGCCCAACTTCCAATAATCAAAAAGCATTCAATATAAAAACAGCAGGTATACCAATTAGTGAACTCTCTAAATCTAGTACAGGTAAACATGTCATTACACTTATTACAGGTGATGTGGTAACTGTGACAGACCTGGCAGAAGGAAAGAGTGTCATAAGTGTTGAACCTGCTGATCGAGCCGGCGGCGGAGCACGAATTATGACGGTTGGGAAGGATACATATGTCATTCCTGATCAGGCTATTGCCTATATAGCTTCTGATCTTCTGGATAAGGATCTGTTCAATATTACAGAGCTCATTGCCAACGGCTATGATGACACAAAGCAATCCACTTTGCCAGTGATCGTACAGTATGCACAAACAAAGGGTCGTTCCATACCAGCTTTGCCTGCTGCACCTGATGGCTCCAAACGCACTCATGTTTTAGAAAGTATTGGCGGTGCTGCCGTATCTGCAGATAAGAAACAGGCGAAAACCTTCTGGAATGATATTACGCAACATGCAACAACTGCAACAGGCATCTCACCAATGGCAGGTTCACTGCAAGATGAAACAGTGCAATTAAATGATGGGATTGAGAAAATCTGGCTGGATGGACGAGTAAATGCCACCCTTGAACAAAGTGTTCCACAGGTTGGGGCACCAACGGCCTGGGCTTCTGGTTACGATGGAAGTGGCGTTAAGGTGGCCGTACTTGACACCGGTATTGATACGGAACATCCGGATGTTGCTGGTCAACTCGATGAGGCTCTGAGCTTCGTTCCCGGAGAAGATGTACTTGACCACCATGCCCATGGTACACATGTAGCATCTACTGTACTTGGGACAGGATCAGCATCTGAAGGACTCAATAAAGGGGTAGCCCCAGGAGCTCGTCTACTTGTCGGTAAAGTACTTAGTAATGAAGGGTATGGTCAGGATTCCTGGATCATTGACGGGATGGAATGGGCTGCAAACAATGCCAAGATTGTCAGCATGAGTTTGGGAGGAGCTGAGCCAAGTGATGGAACAGACCCGATGGCTCAAGCCGTGAACACGCTTAGTGAATCGACAGGTGCACTTTTTGTTATCGCTGCCGGCAACACTGGTGCTGAAGGCATTGGGTCACCGGGAGCAGCAGATGCAGCCCTTACAGTTGGTGCTGTTGACAAATCTGATAATCTAGCTTGGTTCTCCTCCAAAGGACCACGATTTGGAAATTCTGGTTTAAAACCTGATCTCGTCGCTCCAGGTGTAGGAATTGTAGCAGCACGCTCCCATTTAACAAGTCAGGGAAGCGGCTCTTATCTCACTTTAGACGGTACGTCCATGGCCACACCTCATGTGGCTGGAGCGGCAGCGATTCTTGCACAGCGTCATCCTGATTGGACAGGGGCTCAATTAAAGGATGCCTTGATGAGTACGACGAAGAAGCTAGATCACATTAAACCATTTGAGGGGGGAACTGGTCGTCTTGACGTTGCAGCTGCAACATTTGGTACTGTGCGTGCGACAGGCTCCTTGGACTTTGGCTTCTTCGACTGGCCGCATGAAGGAAACGTTCCGGTGGAGAAGACTGTTACGTATACGAATGATGGCGACAAACCGGTTACACTGGATCTCTCAGCAACTTTTACAGAAACAAACGGTTCTGAGGCCCCTGAAGGTTTATTAACACTTTCAGCTAATCAGGTTACTGTTCCTGCTCAAGGTACAGCTGAAGTTATTGTTACACTTGACCCGCAATTTGGTGCTCTTGGGAGCAGATATCAAGGCCAGCTTTCTGCCAATGTCGACGGCCAAACGGTTGCTCATACGGCAATGGGTATGATAAAGGAAGATGAAAGATATTCTCTTACCATTCATGCAACTGATCGTGACGGATCTCCCAACAGAGCCATTGTTTCTCTTGTTGGACCGAATAAGAATCCGGAGTTCCTGCTAGTAGAGGGCACAAAGGAATTACGACTTCCGGCCGGAACTTATTCCGTTATGTCATTGATGGATGTTGATGTGAATACGGATCACGCAGGAGTTGCTCTCGTCGGTAACCCGGAAGTGAATCTAAATGGTTCAAAAACGGTTGAACTTGACGCTCGTAAGGCAGTCGAATATACCGTAGACGTTCCGAAAAAGAACGAGGCGAGTTTTAGAAGAATGGAATATTATCGCACCTTTGGCGGAGACAACACGATGAATGCCATGTACATTCTTCCGGTATGGGTGGATAAAATGTACGCGCAGCCGACTACTGCCGTTGCTACTGGAGAACTCGACGTGTCCACACGCTGGCGCCTTATCGAGCCTTTATTGACGATTGGCTTTAAAGGAAATGAGTTGGATAATATCCCTCAAGCAGGAAGCACGCTGTTAAAAGGTAAGTATCATTTGGATGCTGTTTATGCAGGAAAAGGGGCAGCTGAAGACTACAAAAACCTCGATGCTAAGGGTAAGGTCGTTGTGGTTGAACGCAGTGATGAAGTCACGGGATCCGAGCGTGCTGCAGCCGCAAATAAAGCAGGTGCAAAATTACTAATTACGGTTAATGATGGACCTAAAGAGCTTAGCGAATTTGTTGGGATTGAAAATGAAGATTTTAGCCTTTCCGATTCTCCAATAGCGGTTGCTTCCGTTAGTGGAACAGAGGGTGCTGAGCTTATTAAAGCTGCTCGTTCTGGAAATTTAAAATTGAAGGTTGAAGGTACGCCTGATACGACATATGTCTATGATCTTGTCGATGGCCATCAAAACTTTGTACCAAAGGATTTAAATTATTCGCCTAAAACGAATGAGCTTGTCCAAATTAATTCTCAATATAAATCAGACCGTTCGGCACCAGGAGCAGAATTCCGCTGGGATATTCGACCATATAGCACATATGGAGCTGGTTTTCTTTATAATATGTCTCTTCCTTCTGTCCGCACCGAGTGGGTGTCAGCTCAGGAGGGTACATCCTGGTACCATCAAGCTAACGTGCTCGATAGCATCTGGGAAGTACGACAACCAGTCGTGACGTACAAGCCGGGTCAGCGCCTGGAGGAGGAATGGTTTGCCCCAGTTGTACGTCCTCGTTTTGGTGAGGGCTACTGGACGCCTGTACGCGTAGGAAATTTCTTTCAATTCAATGTTCCATCCTTGGCTGATTCAGGAATTGGGCACACAGGGGCAGGGAATTATCCACCAGAGCAAACACTGAAGCTTTATCAAGGATCTACGCTCATTAAAGAGCAGCAAAATGCACAGGATCTTTATGTATTCAATCAACTTCCAGTTGAAAATACGGAGTATCGTTTAGTGAGTGATGCTACTCGTGATGGGGAGCGATGGGCTACATCCGTTAGAACGCATACAGAATGGACGTTTTGGTCAAAACAGCAAGAAGAATTTAATACAGATTTGCCGTTGATCTCACTTGATTACAAAGTGGATACAGATATAAGTGGTCATGCATTAGCAGGACACACGACAAAGCTAGGAATGACTGCCGCACAGATAGCTGGTGCACCAGGAAATGGAAAAATAGCAGGTGCTTCACTTGAAGTCTCTTTTAACGAAGGCAAGTCGTGGGAAAAGGTGAAATTGGTTCGTGATGGAAGTGGCTGGATAGCCGATATTAAAAATCCAAGTAAGAATGGACACTTTGTCTCACTTCGGGCAAGTGCATGGGACGATGCTGGCAACCGCATTGACCAAGAGATTATCAAGGCTTATCAATTAAAGTAAGATCTAGGAAGCAAAGAAGAGAGATGTTTTAATAAGCATCTCCCTTTTTCTTGTCTTAGGAAATTCGTTGAATAGGAGATCAAATCATGACAAAAAGACAAACTAGGAAAAGATTTTTAAATGGAATCGCAGCTCTTGCGCTATTGTCCGGTGGAATGGGAGTGACTGCTACTAGCATCATTCCACTATCGACGGTACATGCAAATGAAAATCTTTCGGCAGAAACGATTCTTAAGAGTTTATCGGACAAGCAGTTGGCTGCACTCCATAAATTACAGACATCAGAGCAATCGGGGCTGCATTTAGACCCAAATGTAAATCTCGAAGGCAGTGAGCCAGTCAATGTCATTGTGCAGTTTCATGCATTACCAGCAAAAACGGCCGTTGCCTCAAGTGAAAAGAGTGGGAAAACGATCTCTCTATCGGAAGCAAAAGAGAAAGTAAATGCTTCACACCATCAGTTTAAAAAGGATTTAGATGCACTCAGTAGTAAAACTAAAAAAAGCACAAGTAGCCCTATTACCATCAAACATTCATTTAAGGAAGCCTTTAACGGGGTTTCTATGTCACTGCCAGCAAATGAAATAGAGAAGTTACTAGATTCACAGACAGTCAAAGCTATATGGAGCGATGTGAACATTAACGCTGCTCCACCTATTGAAAAAGAAAATGAGAAAGCAGGAATAGCAATAAATCCTTCACATGGGACAGAACAACTTCATACAGAGGGATATACTGGTGAGGGAATTAAAGTTGCTGTGATTGATACAGGAATCGATTACAACCATCCAGACTTAAAAGATGCCTATAAAGGTGGTTATGATTTTGTAGATAACGATGCTGATTCGATGGAAACCACCTACGATGATTGGAAAAAATCAGGTTGGCCTGAGGTAAATAATGGAAGCTCCTATTACACTTCCCATGGAACACATGTAGCAGGAATTATTGCGGGTCAAGGAATAAATGATCACGACTACGGTGTTAAGGGAGTTTCACCAGGAGTAGACCTTTATGCCTATCGTGTTCTTGGTCAGTACGGAAGTGGGATGTCGAGTCACATTATTGCCGCTATTGATAAGGCAGTAAGTGAGGGAATGGACATCATGAATTTATCACTTGGAGCCAATATCAATGATCCGTTTTATCCAACCTCCATTGCGATTAACAATGCCGTTTTGGCAGGTGTAACAGCTGTTGTCGCAGCCGGAAACAGCGGAAGTGAAATGAAAACGCTAGGGGCGCCAGGAACATCAACACTAGCACTTACGGTAGGGGCAAATGATATGGCTGTTACGCTTCCGACATTTACTGGTGGGATAGCAGGAAACGGCAGCGGTACAGATGTAGATTTACGTTTGTTAGGCAGAAATGTAAGTGATAACATTTCCCTGCTTGAAGGAAACACTCTTTCCATTGTGGATGTTGGTTTAGGACAACCTTCAAATTATGTAGGAAAAGATGTAAAAGGGAAGGCAGTACTGATCTCGCGTGGCGAAACGTCATTTGACGAAAAAATAAAATTGGCGAAAGATAAGGGAGCTGCAGCTGTTCTTCTTTACAATAACAATGAAAGTGAAGGGCATATCCCTTATTATGTAGGTGAAACCGTCAACTATATCCCGGCATTTTCCTTAAACTTCGAGGATGGGGTATCTGTGAAGGAGCAATTAGCATTAGGTGAAGCATTCGTGACATTCACGGGATTAGGGAACTTTACTTTGGAGGGAGGCAATCTTGCTGACTTTAGTTCACGTGGTCCTTCTAGAGTTCAATACGAGATTAAGCCAGAAGTAACCGCTCCAGGAGTACAAGTGCTATCAACTGTTCCATCCTATGCGAATGGAGCAGCTTATATAGGAAACTATGACTCTGCCTATCAACAACTTTCTGGTACGTCTATGGCTTCACCGTATGTTGCGGGGATAGCCGCTTTACTATTGCAGCAAGATCCAGCATTAACACCAGATGATGTAAGGACCATTTTAATGAATACGGCTGATCCACTGAGCAAGAATTACAGTGTATTTGAAGCGGGAAGTGGTCAAGTAGATGCGAATGAAGCACTGCATTCACAAATCGAAATCATGGTAGAAAATCCATCCGTAACGATTACGAATGGAGAAGAACAAGAAATTATGTCAAAATCAGGTGCTTTAAACTTTGGTGCATCCCTGCATACCGGAAAGACCATAAACAAAAGCAGAGCTATCACCCTTAAAAATCAAGATAAAAAACCAAAAACGTTTGAAGTAACAGCAGATTTCCAAGTTGGGATGGGTGGTTCAAGGGATGCTAATAAAAATGGGGTATCCTTACAAGTAGACAGAAAAATCATGACTGTACCAGGTAGTAAAGAAAAAGGATCGAATATCTCCATCGTTGTACCTCCAACCGCAGAAGCTGGTACGTACGAAGGATTTGTTACTTATCAGAACAAACATGACAAAAATGAAGTATATCGAATACCTTTTGCTTTTGCTGTCACAGAAGAGGGGTTTCGTGAAATGAAGACAGATCCAAAGGTCATGACATCGAGCTATACGTTTTTTTATCCGTATGTAGCCTATCAAGCAGGAGTTAGGTTTACTTCAAAGTCAGTAATGGAAACCATTGATTTTGTATTACTAGATGGTGAAACAGATAAAGAACTTGGCTTTTTAGGACGGCTTGAGGCTTCTGCTCTTATGGAAGATATAGAGTACTATGTTACTAGTGTGTTTCAGGGGTCGTATTTCCCATATACAGGGGATCCAGACCAACCGATTTCAGAAAGTAGGGTAAAAGTACCGTATGGACCAGGACACTATAAGGTGAAAATGATTGGTACAAATAAAGAAGGAAAAACATTCCCAATGTCAGACCATGTCATGATGGATATAACAGGTCCTGAATTCCAGACAGATATCGAGGAAGGTGTTATTGAATATAAGCCTGGTACGACATCATATCCAATTAAAGGAACACTCATTGACAAAAATTATTCAGACTATAAAAATCAAGGAATCGCGATTGATCAGTCAGGCCATTTTGTCATGGAAAAGAGTAATAGTTTCATGTTTACCAATCAAATTTTCGTTGATGCAGAAGGAAAATTTGCCTATAATATTCCGATTGATCCAACTGCTAAAAGTGTAAATGTTGAACTTCAAGGATTCAACACAGCAGGGATCGGAAAAGAAATCAAATCCTTTACTTTTGTTAAGGAAGGATCGCCATATGTGTATGGAAGCTTAAAAAACAAATATAGAAAAATGGGTGATGAAGTAAAGATCACTTTAACGGCGAATAATATTTCAGAGGCTAAAAATCTAGCTGCTAGTTTTACATTTGATAAAAATCTACTAGAAGTTGTAGACGTGAAGATCCATCCAGATCTCAAACAATACGGCAATGCCGAAATCCTATCAGAATCGGTCTCTGACGGTTATGAGACAAAATTGAATGTAAATGTGGCGTTAACGGACGGAAAAGTTTCGGGAGATATTCCATTTGCTGAAGTCATTCTAAATGTAAAAAATGATTCGCACGAAATCATCACTTATTTTAACAGTCCAACTGCTTCTTTTATAAATGAAAATAATGAAACAACCAGCATGGTTTCAGCTGTTGCTCCGATTCTTATCGTCCCGGCCTATTCGAAAATTTCGGGAACCATGGCTGCTCCCAAGCCTTTTCAAAGAGTAAATAGTAATTCATGGAACTTACAGGTTGATCCATCTCAACTAGGTGCTTTTATTACTGTTAAGGATCAAAAAGGCAAAGAGTATGCGGGAACCATCAACAGATATGCCCAAATAGAGGTGGGGGGATTATCACCTACACTTGAAGAAATGGAATTAACTGTTGATATTCCTGGTCATTTTACTGTCTATAAGCCCTTCCATGTAGGGTATTTAGATGACAATGGTAACATTACAGCTCATTGGAATCCTGAATTAGATATAGAAGCTGCCATTCCAGGTGATGTAAATAAAGATGACGTAATCGATGTACTAGATGCCATCTATTTAGAACAAAATTGGGAAAAAAATGAACGTAGAGCTGATATTAATTTTGATAAAATGGTAGATGCAAAAGATATGAAATATATACAAGACCATTACTTGATGAAAAATCAAACTGCAAGTACAACACCTGAGCCAAAGGAAATCTATGAGGGGAAGACTTTGGAAGATATCCTTACGAAATTGGGATTGAATTAAGTACAAAGGACTAGCGATGTTTATCGTTAGTCCTTTGTTTTTTTTTATGATATGGATAATAGTAATCTATCAAATTGCTTATTTCCTCTTTTGGATGATTGAAAACCCCAACTCAACTAATTGTATTCAAAGCCATTCGTATACTAACTTCCACTTTATTCCTTATATAGATTATGAAAAGTAGGTTGAAAGTCTTGCCTGAAACCCCGTTTGTCACCTAGTAGAAAAGTTATTAATCTATTATTGTGTTAATTTTTTGAAAATTAAGAGCGGGAATAATTTTCGAGAATTTTCAACTAGACTATGAAAAGAGGGAAACTATGAAAAATGTAAAAAGAAGATGGGTTAGCAAAGCGGTCAAAAATACAACTGCGCTTGCCCTATCGGTAGGACTAATTCTTCCGTCCATGCAGTCGGGTATGACGATTGCTTCAGCCGAACCACAAAGTAATGCAGAAGAAATTTTAGCATCCTTAACGGATGAACAACGAGCAGCCCTAAGCCAATCCGAGGCAAAGGAGAACTATGGACTTCAAGGGTTTGAAGAGAAAGAATTAAAGGAGAATAAAGAGATTTCTGTTATCGTTCAGTTCAAATCGAAACCAGGACAAGTGGCGGTCTTGGATGCTGCTCTGGATGGAAAATCATTAACAAGAGATGTAGCAAAAAGTAAAGTTGATCAAGAACATGACTCGTTCAAAAATGATCTCAAAAAGATCTTTCCTGCAACCAGTGCGCAACGGTCGCTTCCTTCCACTAAAAAAGGGTTAAATATGGTAGAAACGCCTTACCAAATCAAACAATCCTTCAAAACGTCTTATAATGGAGTGTCGATGACTTTACCAGCGAATCAAGTAGAATTATTGCTCCAGTCGGATGTCGTTCAATCAATCTACAAAGATACCACCTTCACGATAGAACCGCCTTCCCTTGCAGATTCTAAAGGGAAACCAGGTACACCAGATGCACCCCAATCAACACCGACAGGAGATCCTGTTTCATTCTTAGGAGTGGACAAGCTTCACAAAGAGGGTATCACGGGTGAGGGAATCAAAGTAGCTGTTATCGATACGGGAGTTGACTACAATCATCCGGATCTCAAAGATGCTTACAAAGGCGGATATGACTTTGTCAATAATGACAATGATCCGATGGAAGCCACTTATGAGGATTGGAAAAAGTCTGGATCACCTGAGTTTGCTGCCAATGGTTCTGCCTATTATACAGATCATGGAACGCATGTATCTGGTACCATCGTTTCACAAGGGAAAAATAATAGTGAGGTTTCCGTCAAGGGGATTGCTCCTGATGCGGAACTATATGTGTACCGAGTACTTGGTCCTTATGGTACTGGGACATCAGCTAATATTATTGCTGCTATCGATCAAGCAGTAATCGCAGGTATGGATGTCATGAATCTTTCATTAGGAGCTACTCTCAATGATCCATACTTTCCAACAAGTACAGCCATTAACTATGCCGTTTTAAGCGGTGTAACCGCAGTGGTAGCAGCTGGAAACTCTGGTCCGGGATTCTATTCACTAGGTTCTCCTGGAACAGCGGCTATGGCACTTACTGTTGGGGCAAGTGATATTTCGATGCCAGTTACGACCATGAAGGGTAACGTAGCCACTGGGTCATCGATTGAATTACAAACGATGGCGAGAAGCTTTTCTGATGAACTTACCACATTTAAAGGGAAAAGCTTTGAAATGGTGGATGTTGGTTTAGGTGGAGATGCTGACTATACCAATAAAGATGTGACAGGAAAAATCGCGTTAGTGGAACGTGGTACCCATGCACTGGTAGATAAAATTAAGTTTGCAAAAGCACATGGGGCGAGTGCCGTTCTCCTCTATAACAATGTAGAAGGACATATTGGAGCTTATCTTGGCGAGGCACAGGATTTTATCCCAACCTTCTCTGTGACACAACATGATGGACAAGCATTAAAAGCACAAGTAGCAGCAGGAAAAAACACATTTACCTTTACTGACGTAACTGTTACCAAAACAGAGGGAGATAGGCTTGCCGATTTTAGCTCTCGTGGTTCAGCATTAAAAACTTTTGATATAAAGCCAGAAGTAGTTGCACCAGGTGTGAGTATTCTCTCCACCGAACCTGCTTACATCACCAACCCAGCTACTCCTACGGATTACACAAGTGCCTATGCCCGTAAGAATGGTACATCGATGGCAACACCACATGTAGCAGGTATATCAGCGTTAATGTTACAAGCAAATCCAAATCTGCAGCCGGGCGATATTAAGACCCTCTTAATGAATACGGCTGAACCATTGAATGGAGACTACCTGCCGCTTGAACAGGGAGCAGGACGTGTCGATCCATTTGAAGCCGTACATCCTGGAATGAAAGTTCAAGTTCAAGATGAAACCCTCATTCCGTATGGGGAAGAAATGGTCACTATAGAAGAAACAACTGGTGGAATCAGCTTTGGAGAACTTTATACAGGTGCAGACCATTCCATCAATAAAAAAGTTACTTTACAAAACTTTGAAAAAGAAAATAAAAAGTTTAACGCAAACGTTCATTTTCAATTGATAAAAGGAACATCTGATCCAAAAGCCAATGGAGTAAAAGTAGCTATTGATCCCGTGATTCAAGTGAAGAAAGATGAAAAGAAAAATGTAAACGTATCGCTCACTCTACCGAAAACAGCAAAAGAAGGCGTCTATACAGGTTATATTATCCTAACAAACCAAAAAGATAAAACCGAGCAATATCGTATTCCATTTAGCGTTAAAACAATAGAGGAAGGTTTTTATGGTTTTGCCCTCAATAAAGCTTCAACAATGCTAGAATATAGAATTTCGCAAACGGAACCGATGGGAATGGCTTCTGGTAGTGCATCGCCTACACTAGTTTTCAATATGAAAACACCCATGAAAAAAATGGATATGGTGTGGCAAGATGGAAAAACCGGTCAAGATCTTGGGTATGCTACATCATTGGATCTAACTAAACACAACACAAATACGTATATTATATCAATTCTTTCTATTCTTGGTAGTTATTATCCATTTACTGGTGATCCTGATCATCCGATTTCTGCTATTGCAGAAAACCTAAAACCAGGATATTACAAGCTGAAATTGATCTCGACTTCTGTGACAGGCAAAACTTTTACCAACTACGTTGATCATTATGTAGATATTGAACAACCAGAAGTTACTACATCACTTGATCAGGAATCACCTTTTCACGAATACAAACCTGGTCAAGAAACGTATCCATTTTCGATGCAAGTAACTGATCCGCAAGTGAAGGAAATGCAAGATGCTGGGATGGATGTAGATTTATCCGATACCTCCTTTGAATATGCTATGCATACTTCATCTCTATCCCCAATAATTAATATGGATAAAGATGGTAAGTTTTCTGAAGACATTGTGATGCATCCAGAAATACCTGCTTTAAGTTTCATAGTAAAAGGAAGAGATGTTGCTGTAAATAGTCCAGTAGCAAAACAATATTATTTTATCAAAGAAGGTGCGCCAAACGCCTATATCACCAGCCCAACTAAAGAAGTAACGATGGGTGATACCGTAACGGCAACTCTTAAATTAGATAATATTTCATCCCTATCATCTGCTAGTTGGACTTTCGCTAATCTAGATAAAAACTTTGAGATTGTCGATGCCAAACCAAATGCAGAGTTAAGTCAATATGGAGAAGCAAAAGTGACACTTACGAAATCAGGTACTCCAACCGTACAATTAGATCTGCCATCAACGACTCAAATAAAAGACAAAGTGGCTGCGGTCGATCTTACTTTAAAAGTGAAAGATTCTGCCTTTAGTACTTCTGTCAAACTAGATTCTACTGTCTCTATTGCCAATACTGAAGGAACTAGTAATTTAATTAAAGCAGGGTATACTTGGGGATTATTATCTTCTTTCTCTGAGCTAGAAGGCCCGCTTACAGCTGAAGGGTTTTTAAATCCAGGCACTACGAATAAGTATAAAAATGTTGACTGGCCAAACGCAGGTGCATCCATCAAACTAACTCAATCGAACGGTAACGTATTTGATATTACGCCAAGTTTAGTTAAGGATGTCAATCGTTTTGCTATCTCTAAATTACCACTGACTGGTGATTTATGGTCATGGGAATTTACTTTACCAGGTCACTTTAAGGTAAATATTCCAATGATGTCCGGTTTTGAATACAAAGGTACTATCTATGGTCAAGAAAAGATACTTGTAAGTACCTACTTTATTAAAAATGCAGTTGCTGGTGATGTGAATCAAGACCAAGTGATTGATATCAAAGATGCACTGGAGATTCAAAAAGCATGGGGCACTAATACTCGTGCGGCTGACATTAACTGGGATGGAACCGTGGATGCAACAGATATTAAGTTTGTCCAAACCAACTATCTCAAAGTAAATCCATATGTGAGCGACACACCAGCTCCGGTGGATCAAGTGGATGGAAAAACACTAGAAGATATTCTAAACGAGTTAGGCATAGGTTCGTAAGATTATGATTTAGGGACCAAGGGGACGGTTCTTGTGGTCCACATTAATATCATTTATGACCATGGGAACCGTCCCCTTGGACACCCTTGGACACTTGGACAACAAAGAGAGACCATGCTAAAAGCATGGTCTCTCTTTGTTTATATTAGCTTTTTCCTATTTACCGTTACCAGTCTTGCCGCCCACTTTGATTACTATTGTTGTTAATGGGTCAATGGTCAGGGTTCCATTCTTAAGTGTGAAGCCTGACTTTTTGGAAACTGGGGTTGCGCCTGCTTCGTCACTGTCGACAACTACCTTGCCTTTAGAGAGGTTATGTTCTCCAAGTGTCAAGGTGCGCGCTTCAGAATCTGCATTGACGAACACATAGTAGGTTCCAGTATTGTCAGTGGAAACAGCTTTGTACGCTAGAACAAGGTCTGTATCCTTAATTTCAGGAAGGTCAAGCAGCTTTACATTTTGGTTAACCAGCTGTTGGTCGCCCAAACGGAAAGCATTTGTTGATTTCCTTAGCTCAATCAAACCTTGAGTAAACTCGCGAGTTTCTGTATTTACTGGATATAGCTTCTTATTCACAGCCTTCTGCCAGTCAAACATATTGATGGCATCGGATGAATCGTAAGAATCGTGAATAAAGTATCCAAATGAGCTGCCTTGTTCGTCTTTCAGTTCATGGTATTTCTGTTCCGGAACACCTTCACCAAGCCATTGCTTTGTCCGGCCGTATTCCTGTCCTGCATGCAGGAAGGCTGTTCCTTGTGAAGTCAGAATCAGGGAATTTCCAATACGGATACGCTTATGAATTTCCAGGTTGTTTTCCGGAATAGAAGGATCCTTTTTAATGGATTGGGCGATGACATCATATAGTGTCATGTTGTCGTGAGCCTCGATATATTGAACCATATCACCAGGATCATCCTCAGACGTGTTGGACGGCTGGCCCTTAATGTTGTTGAAAATGGTATCGATGCTCCTTGCTCCGCCTGTGATGAATCTAGGTTCGCCTTCTGAACCGAAGCCAGATTTCAATTCATTGCGGATTTCATCAGAGAATACTCCGACATTGTCCGTCTTGTCCATCCAATCCTGGTCCGCTCCCATTCCTTTTAGTTCAGGCTCGCCGATATGGCCGGCAAATGTCCTCCAGCCTTCACCAAGGAACAGGGCATTGGGATTAATGGAAGCTGCGGCATCATAAGCATTTTGGATGGAAGGATAGGTAGCATCACCCATCATGTCAAACCTCATACCATCGATTTTATACTCATCAAACCAGTATTTTACAGAGTCGACCATCAGCTTTTCGGCCATTTTATGGCTGGTTGCCAGGTTGTTTCCGAAACCGCCTAGGAAGTTGCCCTTATCGTCTTGGAATGCATAGTAGTTTGGAACAATGTCATTTAACATGCTTGATTTTGCCATATGCGTGTAAACCACATCAAGCACGACGCCCATTCCGGCATCATGGATGGCATCAATCAGTTCTTTCAGCTCTTTCACGCGCTTTTCAGGATTCGTTGGATCCTCTGAATAGGCGCCATCTGGAGAGAAGTAGCTATGCGGGTCATAGCCCCAGTTGTATTCATTTCCTCCGGCAGAGTAGTTAAGCTCTCGTTGTCCCATTTTGGTTTCATCCCCATAATACCACGCCATTACCGGAAGCAGTTGAACGTGCGTGACGCCCATTTTCTTCAGATAATCGAGTTTATCAATGAAGGCTTTGTAGGATCCCCATCTTGCATCGAGATCACCCTCGATGGACGGGTCGGAAGTGAAGTCACGAATATGTGCCTCATAGATGATGGCATCTTCGCGTTTTTCATACCCTTTGATTTTTGCAAAATCAAAGCCTTTAGGGTCAGTGCCGCTCAGGTCAACAATCGCCGCCTTGCCGACACTATCTCCATCAGGACCAGCTTCACCTTTCGTATTGACAGTAAAGGCTGCCATTGACTTGGCATACGGGTCAAGAACTTTATTTGTTACTCCATCATTTGTCACTTCATATTGGTAAAAATAACCCTCTAAATCAGCTATATTTAGGTCGCGTGGAGCAATGCTTGCCGACCAAACCCCTTTTTCACCTTTTGTCAGCTCAATGCTGCCGATTTGCTCAGCTGCATTTTCCTTATTGAAAAAGTTTGCCACGACCTTGCTTGCTCTTGGAGCCCAAAGTTTAAGAGTAACAGCGCCGTCTTTATAGGTTGCGCCAAGGTCATTTTTTTCATATCCGTACATAGAGTCAAGCATTCTCCAGCCCGTAGTGGCTGATACGGTCCGGCCAGCATACGTTACGGATAATGGAAGTTTATCAATGTCGAAGGCTGCGGTTACTTTTGCAGAAGCGGCTCCAGTAATTTCAACCGATTCAATGGCCACAGTGCCGCCGTCAGCATCCTTGATTTCAAGGGCGTCTTTCAAGCTGTCTGGTGTCAGACCTTCTGTCATCGTAAAACCAAGCAGAATACTATTTTCAGAGATGACTTCTGCTTTCGTGATTCCGGTTGCCTGCTCCCAATAAGGTGAGATGTAGACATTGTTGTCACCTTGTTTGATCCAAAGGTGATTATATTTGTCGAGCAGATTGAAGGATTTGTCTCCAGCGTCTTTACCAGCATCGCCTTTGGTTACATCCATCACAAGGAAGCCAAGGGTTTTTGCCCCTTCTGCAAGCTTCACGTCAACATACGCGCCATAGCGGTCTGTGCCGGAGAATGGGGAGGCTCCGGTCGGCCAGTTGGCAGATGGTGATGCAGCATCACCCCAGAGCCATGCTCCGAAATTTCGGTAATCGCTGTTGTCACGAACATAATGGATACGGACTGTGTTTTCCGGCAAGTCTACTGGCTCATAGTTGTAGACGTTGTCCGATCCTTGCTTGATCCAGATTTCGTTCATTTCTGGAGATGTAAAGGTGAATCCCTTGTCTCCGCCGTCTTTACCAGCATCGCCCTTTGTTATATCCATAAGGAGGAATCCAATGTTTTTCGCACCTTCTTTAAGCGGTACATCAATATAGGCACCGTAGCTGTCTGTTTTTTCAAACATAGTCGCTCCAACTGGCCAGTTGGCAGAAGGGGAAGCTACATCATTCCACAGCCAAGCACCGTAATTTTCATAATTACCATCTATACGGTTGTAGTGAATACGGAGGTGGTTCGCAGGAACGGGCTCAACACTTCCTTCACCATCTTCACTGTCCGCAGCTGCTGCAGCTGTGATGCTGCCATTTTCAACGGTAAGAAGTACTGTACCACCGTTTGCCTTTGCAGGGATGGTCACTGTGACTTTGCCATTTGCTGAAGCACTGAAAGTCTGGTTTGAATAATGGTCTGTCACAACGGCATCTTGGGAGTCCAATGTAAAAGTAACTTCCTTGGTGCTGTCTGCAATGTTTAAGCCGACATATGCTGCTTCGCTTTCGTATTTCCTTGCAAAAACTAAGAACTTGTCGCTGTCAGAGCCGCCGATTGTCAAGCGTTCACCTTTGGCAAACACCTCTGAATGATCAGCTCTAAAGTTCAAGACCTTCGTATAGTGTTGTAGTACATCATTGTTTTCTACCTGATTCCAGGCAAGGTCGTAACGGTTGTCATACTGTGGATAGTTGTTGGCGCCGCTTTGGCCAAGCTCTTCACCGTAATAGATGACTGGCTGGCCTTTTGCTGTTGCCTGCAGGGAGGCTGCCAGCTTCAGCTTGCCTTTGTCATTTCCTTCCTTGTAGAGGAATCCATCTTCGTCATGGCTTCCCAGAAATTGGCCAAGAGTGGCCGTGTTATCAATTTTTCCGTTGCGGGCTATCAGGGCATCGTTTGCCGACTTTAGGCTGCCGTTAACGAAATTGTGGGCGATATCTTTAAAACCAAAGTCAAGCAGGGAATCCATCATTCCTGACTCAAGATATCCGCCGTTTTGATCAGCACTTCCGCCCCAGAATTCACCAATCATTTTGTGCTCTGGCATGATTTTGGTAAGTTCATTTTTAAATGCCATCAAGGTAGCATCTTCCACGTGTTTTACCGTATCGACACGGAAATAGTCGATGGTATTTCCGTTAGCTGTTCTAGATTTTTCAATCCAGTCTGTTTGCCAGTCAATGATCGTTTGGCGGACGGCTGGATCTTCTGTTTTTAAATCCGGAAGGCCTGCCAGCTCACCAACAACCTCATCGGTTCCAACATTAGAACCTTGGCGGAGAAGGGAGCTGAACCGAGCGCGGTCTTCATCAGTTGGGTAGCCTGCAGGCGGATTTGCCACAGTCCCATCGATCTCTTTTAATCCATAACCCGTGTGATTTAATACTACGTCGACCATAATTTTAATACCACGGTCATGGGCGTCGTCAATCAGTTGATGGAAATCTTCCATACTGCCAAAGTGAGGATTCAATTGTCCAAAATTGTTTGCCCAGTAGCCGTGGTAAGCGTAGTAGGAATGTCCTTCTGGGTTGTTATAACGAGCATCGTACTTAACGTTGTCCACGATTGGGCTAATCCAGATGGTGTTGACACCAAGCTTGTCCAAGTAATCCAACTTTTCAGAGATGCCTTTAAAGTCTCCTCCCTGGTAGGTTCCACGGTCGTTTTTCGCATCGTAATTCTGATTATAAGGATCGTTGTTTGTAGAATCACCATCAAAGAATCGGTCTGTCAGCATGAAGTAGATAATGCTTTCATCCCAGTCAAAGTCATTTTCCCCAACGGACTGGCGGGCTTTCACCTCTACTGAAGCAGAACTGCTATAGTAGTTTCCGTAGGAATCAATCACCGTAAGAGGGATCGTTTTTGTTCCTGCTGTGATATGGTCATCCACGGCAATACTGATTTCTTTCAGCGCAGGGTCAATCTCAAGCTGCTTTGATCCTCCAAGGGAAGAGATGTCCGCAAACATTTTGTTGACTTTCAGTTCATTCGTCAATCCCTGTACATCAACAGTCAGCACCGCATTTTGATTATAGTCAATCACTGCAGGCTGAACGGTACCTGAAACGGTTAAATCGGCTTTCTGGAAATCTATCACTGAAACGCCATTAACAGTGTTGTAAGGGTCACTTACTTCCTCGGTTGTGCCATCCTTTTTGGTCACAAGGTAGGAATATTCGTTTTTACCATTCGGAATGGTGTTATATGTCACTACAAATCTCTCATTCTCTGGTTCAAACGTCATTGGTGTTGTTTTGCCATCAAATTTTAATTCTACTTTTTCGATGGTGTCCATACCATCGTTTGCAAAAAGCAGTTTATCGCGATAATAGAACGTCGCATTTCCCTGATCGATAACAGGGGCGGATCCATCAGGAACGATACGGATTTGTTCCACTCCACTTGTGATGTAAGCTTTCGTAATCGAGTCATTCTTATTAACAGGAATGAAACGGTCGCCAAATTCCTTTTGTGCGGTATTCCAGTCATATGTGCTGCGAAGTACAAAGCCCATTTGGGCAGTTTCGGAGCTTACGGGAATCGTAGCACTGGCATGGTTATCTTGATAGGAATCAAAAATAACCTGACCATCGCTGACGCCAGTATTCCAAGTCCAAATGTTCCAATCGCCAAATGTCTTATCGTCACGAATGTACGTGAAACGAATCTCGCGATTGGTTGAAGCAGTTGTCTCCGCCTTCGTCTCGGCTGCAAAAGCTTCCTGGCTTGGGATATAAGGTATCCACAGGCTCAAAAGCATAATCGCAGTCATGATGATGGAGAAAGTCCTTTTTGTGGTTTTTCTCATTGACACAATTACCCCCTTTTAAATTTTGAAATAGGGAAGTATAAGAGCGTTTTGCTGCAAGTCAGTTGCTGTAAAGGTCTGTTTACTCTTAGAATTACCCTGGTTGCGCAATCGTTTGCACAAAGTGCAAAAAAAAAGAAGTGCTTTGTTGAGCAATTTGTATAAAGAACCAATGAACAGAAAACTCCTTAAAACATATGGAGAAACTTCCAGTCTATTAACCTCTAAATAGAAATCGCTTACAAAATAGCAATACATTTCATGCAAACGATTGCATTTCCAATATACAACAAAATCATCCTCACTACAAGGACCATGGGGACGGTTCTGATGGCTTTTTTAAGACAATTTCCGCACTTATTACTTAGGAAAACCCTTGAGGTTACTGGATTTATATTCAAACAAATTAGACGGTTAGTTGGTAATTTAACATGTTTATTTTTGTGAAAATTTTTATTTTTCTAGTTTCCATTGTCGATTTTGAAGATCAATTCTAGAAGTCAAAGCTTAATACGACAATAATTTTCTTGGAAACAGGCAAAAGTTCGTTTGATAGAGGGATTTTATATTTAGATTCATAAAATAAATGTTGATTTAGCATTTACAGATATAAGGAAAAGGATGGGATAGTGGGGTCAGAGCCCCAGTAAAGTAAGGTATTAATTCGTCGGGGGTTTGACCCGGCTCTCATAAAACATGGTGAGAGCCTTTTTTGTGAAAAAGATTAAAATTCGGGGAACTTTTGTAGACTTTTTGCCGATCATTTTGGAAGCTCAATCCTCCGACAAGTCCTGACAATATTCTCTAATCAATCTGGCCGCATATGTTTGGCTGATTTGCAGGTCCTTGGCCACGCGCCTGGAGCTTTTATTGGCTTTATAGGATTTACGAATCATCTCTTTTTTTGCCAATTCGACTGCCTCATTAAGGGTAGCGGGGGCAGCATTTTCAATTTGCGCTAGTCCTTGGTTATAAATGCCTTCGGGCAGGTCATCGATACCGATGACATCATTGCTTACAATGACAAGCTTTTCTATTAGGTTTTCTAATTGTCTAATATTTCCGGGCCATGAATAATGGGTAAGCCATTCGAGGCAATCTTTAGAAATTAATTTGTTCATTTCAAGGATTCGATTAAATTTGTATAAGAAATTATAGATGAGCGGGACGATATCTTCTTGCCTTTCCCGAAGCGGGGGCATTTTGATATCCACAACGTTCAGCCGATAATATAAATCTTCTCTAAACATTTTATTTTTCACCATTTTGTTTAAATCTTTATTAGTCGCGGCAATAATTCGGATATCGACTGACTTTTCTCTCATGCCGCCAATGGGAATGAACTTTTTCTCCTGAATCACTTGCAGTATTTTAGCCTGAAGAGGCAAAGGCATGTCCCCTATTTCATCAAGAAACACCGTACCCCCCTCCGCGCTTTCCAGTATCCCTTTTTTTCCGGCACGGTTTGCATTCGTGAAAGAACCAGGTGTATAGCCAAAAAGCTCAGACTCCATTAATTCAGCAGGGATTGCAGCACAATTGATGGTTAAAAATGGGCCGTTCCTTCTATTTCCGTTTTCGTGAATATATTGGGCTAAGATGCTTTTACCTGTTCCGGACTCGCCTAGAATTAATATCGTAGAGTTTGCAGCTGCCACCTTCTTGGCAAACTTCAACACATTTTTCACCTTTTCATTATTAGTAATGATTCTGCCAAATGGATCTTCAGCTTCTTTACTTTTTTTTGAATCCCTTTCTTTTACCTTCAGCATTTTGTAACTTTGTAATTCCCTTGCTGTCGTTACGATTAATTCCACTTCTTTTTGATCATTTAAAATAGGGACGACCGAGGTGAGAAGTTCCGCACCAAGGATTGTAGTTTGTTTAATCGTAATTGGCTCTTTTCTTTCCAATACTTCGGGGAAAATGGAGGGATACCAATAGCCTTTATCGGCTAATTCCATGCTCGCTTTCCCTATAACGTCTTCCTTATTTAACCCATAATGCTTCTTACAAGCGTCATTTACATAGATAATTTTCTTATCCTTATTTAAAACAAAGATTTCGTCAGAAGAATAATCTAAAATTTTTATAAGCGCTTCCATATTTAGATCTAAATCGGTTAGTAAATTGGATAATGGCATGAAGTGACCTCCCGAAAATCATATTATGAGTTCGATAGAACTCAGAGTGAGTTTCATTGTATTCAGTAAAATGTTACAGTAGGCAAAAGTGTGATTATAATCACATCCTACTAAATGTTAGTCCAAATATTCGGAATTGTAAATAGTTTAAAAAGTATCTAAAATAGGAAAATATCAGGGGGAAAGTCAGCTGGTGAACACGAATGAACTCACTTGCCCTTTTAATATCCTATTAATCTAGGCTTTTTTGTCAAAAAGACAGTTGGCACGGAATTTGCATCTAATGAATTATGAAAAGTACTTTAAAGGATTTGAATGACAAAAGGAGGAATGACAAATGAAAGCGTTAACAGGAAATTCTCTGGAGCACACTCTACCGTACGAAAATTATGTGAATCCGCAAATATTTGAAGAGGAAAAGAAAAGGATTTTTCAAGACAGCTGGATTTTAGCTGGTCATATAAGCCAGGTGGAAAAACCGGGAGATTTCTTTACTTTTGATATAGCAGATCAGCCATTAATCATTAGCCGGGATAAAAACAATGAATTAAATGCCTTTTACAACATTTGCCCGCATAGAGGAACCAAAGTGGAAAAAAGCGAGTGTGGAAATAAAAAGGTTTTCACCTGTACCTATCACGGCTGGACATTCCACATGAACGGGAAATTAAATAAGGCGCCAAACTTCGGTACAAATGAATTAGGAAACCATAGCTGTATGCCACAAGTAAAGCTTGAAGTATTCCAGTCCATGATCTTCATAAATTTGAACCAAGAAGCAAGACCAATGGAAGAAACGTACGGAGAATTTATGGCCAATCTGGAAAGATACACCTTCTTGGATTCTTTGAAAAAGGTTCGGGTAACCCAAAGGGTCATTGATGCTAACTGGAAATCGATTGTTGATAATTACCTGGAGTGCGATCATTGTAAGATTGCCCATCCTGAGTTTTCAAAAACATTTGATATGAAAAATTACCACATCGATTTACATGGCAATTTCTCATGCCAATATTCGGAATTAACCAAAAAGTCGAATGAACAACAAGAAGATCACGCCAATTTCTATTGGGTATGGCCAAACTTGATGGTGAGCATTTATCCTGGAAAAGAAGGGAATATGACGACAAGTCAAATTTTGCCGCTGGCACCGGATAAATCACTTGCCATCTATAGCTACTACTTTAAATCGGATGAAATTAGCAAAGAGCAAGAGGAATTGATTCGTTTTGTCGATCAGGTAAGATTAGAGGATTTCGACCTTGTCGAATTATTGCAAAAAGGTTTCCATACGAATGCCTTCAAGCATGGAGTGTATTCACCGACTGAGTATGCAATCAAATTTTTTCACAACCTTTATGAAGAAGCTATGAACGTAAAAGAAGGTGTGCTATAGCGTACCCCTTCGTTTTATATGAAAATAGAGTTATATAGAAATATATTACTAGACATATTTGGAGGATGAAAATGAATAATCAAACATTCACAGCAGTTGCAGAACCAAATCTTAAAGGTTACCAAACAGAATTCACAGTTGCGGATGCCATCGTAAAAGAGCTCCTGCAAGCTGGAGTAGAGGCAGTATTTGGAATCGTTAGTATCCACAATATGCCAATTTATGATGCAATCCTTAGGGATGGAAACATCCGCACCGTTACGGCCCGTGGTGAAAGCGGCGCGGTCAACATGGCTGATGCCTATGCCCGTGCTACAGGAAAATTGGGCGTTGTCATCACAAGTACTGGTTCTGGTGCAGGGAACGGGGCAGGTTCCTTGTCAGAAACATGGAACTCGGGCACTCCTCTTTTGCACATTACAGGGGAAGCAGATTCTCATTATATTGGAACAGATCAACGTTATATTCACGAGGCAAAAGACCAGTTAAAAATGATGGAGGGTGCGAACAAAGCAGCTTATTTATTGAAGCGTCCAAAGCAAATCATTCCGTTTATGCGTAAAGCAATCAAAGAAGCGCTGACGGTGCCAACAGGTCCGGTAACGGTTTCCATTCCAACCAATTTCCAAGCGCGAATCATTCCTAACAATCAATTAATTGATGTGGAAACGGTTCTAAATCCAGAAGTGAAAATCAACATTCCTGCTGATGTTGTTGAAAGGATTGCCCTTGCAAATAGACCGATCATTTGGGCAGGAAATGGGGTCATTGCGTCAGGTGCATCAGAGGAACTGCAAAAGCTGGTTGATAAAATTCAGCCTGCGGTCGTTACAAGTGAATCCGGAAAAGGGTCTATCCCTGAAAACCACCCGCTTTGCATCGGCAATTTTGCGTATTTCCCTCAAGTGGAGGAACTATTGAAAAAGTCGGATTTACTTATTAGTGTCGGGGTCCGTTTCCGTGGAAGTGAAACGAATGGATGGACACTTCCGGTACCGGAAAATCATATTAATATTGATATGAACCCTAATGCCTTTAATCGTAACTTTGATACATTGTATACACTGAACGGAGATGCCAAGGCCGTTTTACAAGAGATCAACACGATTTTGGCAAATAAGGAAATCCAGCCTGACCAAGCTTATGTAGAAGAAGTGAAGTTTGCCCGTCAATCTGTTCGTGATGACCTGCGCAGCCAAATTGGGCCTTATGGAGAAGTGGCGGATATTATGCGTGAACAACTGCCTGAGAATACAGTTTTGGTGACGGATGTGACGATCCCTGGATACACTTGGGGAAATAAATTGTTCGATATTTATGAACCAAGAAATTACCTGTACATGACAGGCGGAGGAATTGGACAAGGTTTGCCAATGGCGATTGGCGCCCAAATCGGTCAGCCGGATAAGAAAGTCGTTCTAATTGCAGGTGATGGTGGATTCATGGTGAATTCAAGTGAGATGATCTCAGCGATTCAGGAGGATGCACCGATTATCGTCCTATTATTTGATGATGGTGGATATGGAATCTTAAGATACTATCAAGAAGCGGCATATGGCCGACGTATATCGGTAGACTTGAAAAACCCTGATTTCGTCATGCTGGCAAAATCAATGGGCTTCGAATCAGAGAAGGTACGCTCGGTTGAAGAGTTCAAGGCAGGATTAGCGAATGCAATCGCAAGCAAAAAGCCTTATATGGTTGTAGTCGATGTAGAAGCAGTAGGAGTATTGGAATACAAGGATTCGGACGAATATATCGCCTCTTTCCGTCCAAAACAGGGATAGATTTCCACTAACGTTCATCCCCCACTTCTAAAGTGGGGGGAGCGTAAGCCATACTTGGAGGTACAAAGCTATGATAAAAGAGTTAAAACACTATATAAATGGGCAATGGGTAGAATCAAGTAACCCGAACAAACTTGATATTATTAATCCCGCTACACAGAAAGTCATTGCCAGGGCATCGAGCGCTACGAAGGAAGAAACAGAAGAGGCAATCAAAATAGCAAAAAGAACATTTGAAAGTGGTATATGGTCTGATCAATCCCCACAGGAGAGGGCGGCTGTTTTACTTCAGATTGCTAATCTATTACAGGAAAACTTTGATGAATTAAGAGATTTAGAAGTAGAGAATAACGGGAAAACGAAAAGAGAAGCAGAATCGGATGTTGAGGAGGCTGTGAATACATTTCGTTATTATGCAGGTCTGCTTAATGTGCCTAACGGCCAGGTTTATGAAACCTCCGGAAATATGCAGACATTGATCATTAAGGAACCGATGGGAGTTGCGGGATTAATTGTCCCTTGGAATTTCCCCTTATTGATGAGTGTATGGAAGATTGCACCGGCACTTGCGGCTGGTAATAGTATCCTTTTAAAACCGGCGGAAATTACTCCGATGACAGCAGTGAAATTGTTTGAACTGATGGATCAGTCCGATTTACCAAAGGGAGCAGCTGCCCTCATTATGGGAGATGGACCGGTGGTTGGCCAGACGATTGCTGAAAGCCATGATGTCGATATGGTTTCCTTTACTGGAAGCACAGGGGTCGGCCGCTATATCATGCAGGCCTCAGCCGGAAACATGAAAAAAGTATCCCTTGAGCTGGGAGGGAAATCTCCGAATATCATCTTTGATGATGCCGATTTGGAAACAGCCGTTGATTACTCTTTATTTGGCATTTTCATGGGATCTGGTCAAGTTTGTTCTTCTGGAAGCCGGATTCTTGTCCAAGAAGGACTCTACGATGAATTTGTTAAGAAATATATACAAAAGGCAAAAGAGATTCGAGTAGGTCCTGGAAATGATGAGCACTCCCAAATGGGGGCTATTGTAAGTGAAAAGCACTTTAAGAGCATTCTAAATTACATTCAGATTGGTAAAGAAGAAGGTGCGAACCTTGCTCTTGGCGGGAATAGAATCGAGGGTAAAGGTTTGGAAGATGGATTTTTCATTGAACCTACTGTCTTTACTAATGTAACAACGGATATGCGGATTGTCAGGGAAGAAATCTTTGGCCCTGTCGTTACCATCCAGAGATTCATAGATGAAGAGGAGGCCATCAAGATTGCCAATGACACAGAATATGGACTAGCAGGTGCTGTTTTCTCTACTGACCAAAACAAAGCCCTACGTGTCATCAAAAAGGTTCGTGCCGGCATCACTTGGGTAAACGCCTACCATCTTACAACTATCCAAGCTCCATGGGGCGGACACAAACAAAGCGGTATTGGCCGAAGCCTTGGCACGTATGGATTGGATGAATACCAGGAAACAAAACAGATTAACATAAATTTGGATCCAAAGCCTATTCGCTGGTTTGACTAGTAACCTATTTTTTTTAAGGTATTAACAACATATTCGTAGTGTTAATAGTATTTTTAATCGTAGCTGCATGATGCTTGAAGGAAGAGATTCTTAGGAGGTATTGGAATGTCTAAACCATATTTAATTGTTGAGTGGAATGATACAGAAACAGACGCACAGGGGTGGCTTGTTGTTCATAATTTCGTGAAAGGATATACAGGCGGCGGTACGAGAATGCATCCGACAGTAACAAAAGAAGAGGTTGAAAGATTGGCCCACGCTATGGCTTATAAGTATGTAGCTAGTGACAGCGGAACGACCGGAGGATGTAAAGCTGGTATTAAGTATGATTATAAAGCTCCAGATGCTAATGCCGTCTTAAGAAGGTTTTTAATTGCCATGATGCCTTATATTGATAGCGGGGTATCTTTAGGAAGTGACTTGGGTACGAAGTACGAAGATGTACTGCAAATCTTTAACGAATTCGGCATCGACATCCCTCTAACCCAATCAATGAAACAAAATCCTGCGATTCTTCAAGGAATCAAGGATTTTGATGGACTGATGAAAACCAGAATTGATGGATTGCTTTTAAATGATGCTGTCACAGGATATGGTGTTGCCTTTTCAGCCGATGAAGCATGGAAGTTTAAAAAAGGTAAGGACGGCGCGAAGGTTGTTATCCAAGGCTTTGGTTGTGTAGGGGCAAGCTGTGCATTAAAACTGTCTCAATTAGGTTATAAAATCGTCGGAATTTCAGATGCGAACTTATTAGTCACCTGTGAAGAAGGATTGGATATTCAAAATCTTATTGACCATAAGAATGTATATGGAGAAATGGACCAAGATTATTTTGAACCAACCTATACGGTAAGGCCCAACTCTGAGTGGCTCGATGTGGATTGCGATATTCTTATCCCATGTGCATTAGAGGACGTGATCAACAAGTCTAATGCTGATACTGTTAAAGCGAGTTTGATTGTTGAGGCTGCTAATATACCAGTATCTTCCGAAGGAGATGAAATCATCAAACAAAGAGGAATTGATATCGTTAATGATTTTGTTGCGAACCTAGGGGCAATCAGATTTTATGACGCTGTTATTTTTGGACTGGTCAAACCAGACCCGCAGGCAGTGATGGATGATATTGAAAAGCTATGCCGAAAAAATACCCATCGACTATTTTCAGAAGCGAAGAAACAAAACCGATATCAGCGGGATGTTGCGTATGAAATTTTTAAACCTGAAGTCAGTGATTTATTAGAGTTTACAAGTATGTCTGAAAAGGAAGCCGTCAGATAAGCAGGTAATAAAATGGGTCATTATTTGCCCTATCCCTTATACGGATAGAAAAAATACAGGGGGAATTGTATGAAGCCAGAACAAGGAAGTCAACCAAAAGAATTAAAACGTTCGATGAAAAGCAGGCATTTATTTATGCTTTCTATAGGGGGAGTTATTGGAACGGGTCTTTTCCTAGGATCGGGGTATGCGATTGGCGAGGCCGGACCTTTCGGGGCTATTACCGCCTATTTATTCGGAGGCTTGCTCATGTACTTGGTTATGGTTTGTCTAGGGGAGCTATCCGTCGTCATGCCGGTTTCCGGTTCATTTCAGGCCCATGCAGAGCGGTTTATCGGCCCTGCCTCTGGGTTTATGATTGGCTGGACTTACTGGCTTAGCTGGGCCATATATGTAGGACTAGAGTTTATTGCAGCCGGATTGCTGATGGCCAGGTGGTTTCCAGATGTACCAGTATGGGTATGGTGTGCCGTTTTCTCCTTACTTTTATTCGGTATAAATGCCTTGACTACAAGAAGCTTTGCTGAGATGGAGTACTGGTTCTCTGCGATTAAAGTAGTAGCTGTTCTCTTTTTTATTGTCGTTGGCGGGGCAGCGATTTTCGGTTTGATTCCTATACAGGGACAATCGGCCCCCTACCTTTCAAACTTTTTCGGTGACGGAATATTTCCAACAGGTTTCATCGGCGTCTTTATATCCGTGATGACAGTCGTTTATGCCTTTATGGGTTCGGAAATTATGGGAGTTGCAGCCGGTGAGACAGAGGATCCCGAAAAGAGTATCCCAAAAGCAATCCGGAGTATCATCGTCCGTATTTTACTTTTCTATGTACTGGCCACTTTTGTCTTATCAGCCATTGTTCCGTGGAAACAGGCGGGTGTGCTCGAAAGCCCATTTGTAACGGTATTCGATATGACAGGAATTCCTTATGCGGCTGATATTATGAACTTTGTTATATTAACAGCGATCCTTTCAGTGGGGAATACAGGTTTGTTTGCTTGTACGAGAATCCTTTTTTCACTTTCCCAAAGCGGACAGGCTCCGCGGGCATTCGGTAAGGTAAACAAACGCGGTGTTCCTATGAACGCCTTGCTTGTGACACTCGCCTTTGCTTTGCTTTCCTTGCTTACCAGTGTGATAGCAGAAGAAACATTATTTGTTGTCCTGCTTGCGATCAGTGGTGTTGGAGGGGTAGTTACGTGGATGGCCATTGCGTTTGCACAGTATAAATTCCGCAAACAGTATATTGCGGGTGGCGGAAAGCTTGCGGATTTGAAATTTAAAGTTCCTTTCTTCCCGCTGGTTCCAATTTTATGCCTTATCATGTGCGTAGGAATCGTCGTGTTTACTGCTTTCGATCCGGCACAGCGGACATCGCTTTATATAGGATTCGGCTTTGTTGCCGCTTGTTATGTTTTTTACTACTTTAAATTTACAAGAAAGAAAAGGGATACATCCATCCTAACAAATGGAGAGCCCGATAAACTAGTGCAATAGATTTAAAAAAGTCTACGTGGTGTATGGATAAAAGATGGGCATCCATAGATCAGATACCTTTCCAATTCAAAGAGAAAATGGTTTAATGGAGTTTTAATTGTCAGAAGGTTCAAATATTGACTATCCAAATAAAACATACTGTTTACTGTATTACATTTATCTATTCGAAACTAGGATGGTGAAATATGAAGAAGAAGGTATATCTATTAACTTTAATACCAGCCTTGGGTTCACTTTTTGTCATTAATAAAGTGGAACCCTATGTACTTGGATTGCCATTTGTCCTGTTTTGGGCTATATGCTGGGTGGGCCTGACATCCTTGTTCTTGATCATTGCCAATAAGCTGGATCCAGCGAATAAGGAGGAAGAAGTATGAACGCAGCCCTTCTCGTCATCCTTTTTTTCCTGGGATTGTGTATTTGGTTAGGTTTGCAAGCTCGAAAAGGGAAAGAAATGAATATGGAGCAGTGGTCTGTCGGGGGACGGGGTTTTGGAAGTCTTTTGATGTTCTTTTTATTAGCGGGTGAGATGTTTACTACCTATACATTCCTAGGAGCAAGCGGTGGTGCTTATCGATCCGGCATGCCTCCCGCCCTATACGCTTTCAATTGCTTCTACTTTGTAATCGCTTACTGGCTGCTGCCACCTATTTGGAAGTATGCGAAGGAAAATAAAGTCATATCCCAATCAGATTTTTACGAGAAAAAGTATAACAGTCAGGCACTTGGTATTCTCGTCGCGATCATAAGTGTTGTTGCCGTTATCCCATACTTAGTGATGCAGTTAAAAGGATTAGGAATTATTGTATCGGAAGCGTCCTACGGTTCTATCTCTCCTCAGATGGCCATCGTCGTAGCGGTTATTGCTGTTACCATTTATGTAACGGTATCTGGGATGCACGGAGCCGCATGGACAGCCATTATTAAAGATATCTTGATCTTAGGTGTTATGGTCTTTATGGGGTTCTATTTCCCTTTTCATTATTACGGCGGCATAGAGCCGATGTTTGAAGCCATTGATACCGCCAAAACTGGATTTTTAATTTTCCCAGAACAAGGATTAAGCATTTCATGGTTTGTTTCGGCTACGATCATGACAGCACTGGCATTTTACATGTTTCCACATATGATGGCGGGGATATTCTCAGCTAAAAGTGGAAAATCACTGCGTATAAATGCAGGGGTCATGCCTATCTACCAGATTATTATCGTTTTTTCTTTGATTATCGGTTTTTCTGGTGTTTTACAAGTGCCAGATTTAAAGGGGCCAGATACAGATTTAGCCTTATTTAAAATGGCGAAATTGTCTTTCGACCCTTGGTTTGTCGGGGTCATTGGCGCAGCTGGAGCCATGGCCGCCCTTATCCCAAGTTCTTTGGTATTGACGGCGGTTTCAACGATTCTTTCTAAAAATATCTATAAAGCATGGAAACCGAACACAACAGATCAGCAGATGGCAAGGATGGCCAAAAGGTTTGTGCCTATTATAGCGTTGGTAACCCTTTTCTTTACCTTTAATGGAGGGGAATCGATTCTTACGCTATATCTTATGTCTTATAGCTTTATGGTTCAGTTATTTCCTGCTTTGTTTTTCAGCCTTTGGAAAAGGAACCCCGTTACCGTCCAAGGGGCCTTCGCTGGAATGATTGTTGGCAGTATCATCGTCATTTATTCAACGATTACAGAAATGTCACTTGCAACGTTATTCCCGTCATTCCCAAATGTCATTAAGGATTTAGATCTAGGATTAGCCGTGTTAATGATCAATGTTGCTGTAACGTTGGGAGTAAGTGTTGTAACGAAGAAAACGGCGGCTAAGGTGGATAATGACACTAAATTAGTAATCTAGCATGTAATAAAAGTAAAAAAGATTGATAGAAGAGTTTAGGAGGATTTATCGATGCGCCATTTGAATTACATTAACGGCCAATGGAAAGAACCAACTACAAATGAATATAAAGAGAATCTTAATCCACATAATGGAGAAGGCTTGGGGGAATTCCCATCCAGTGCAGCAGCTGATGTTCAGGATGCTGTAGCTGCTGCAAAAAATGCTTTTCCTGCTTGGAAAAAACTCTCCATTCAACAAAGAGCAGCGTATTTACAAAAGGCTGCGGTAATTTTGAAAGAAAACATTGAGGAAATAGGACGGGATCTAATTAAGGAAGAGGGAAAAGCGTTTTCGGAAGGGATGGGGGAGGCGAATCGCGCGGTAAGCATCCTCGAATATTTTGCAGCTGAAGCACGGCAGCCGATTGGAGATGTCATTCCGTCCGCGAGTGAGAAAACATTTTTGTATACGACCCGTACACCCCTAGGTCCTATTGGGTTAATTACACCATGGAATTTTCCCATTGCCATTCCAGTATGGAAGATGGCACCAGCCCTTATATACGGAAATACAGTGGTGATTAAGCCTGCTGATTTAACACCGAAATCTGTCTGTCACGTGATGAAGGCTTTTGATGAAGCTGGTCTGCCAGCAGGTGTCCTGAATTGTGTATTTGGCAGAGGTTCTGTTATTGGGAATGAATTGGTGAACCATCCAGATATAAAAGCCATTTCTTTCACCGGTTCGAACCAAGTAGGACGGCAGATTCAAAAACAGGCTGTAGAACACGGAAAAAAGGTACAGATGGAAATGGGAGGAAAGAATCCGCTCGTTGTTCTCAATGATGCAGATCTTGAAAGAGCGGTTGATATAGCTGTAAACGGAGCATTTAAATCTATCGGTCAAAAATGTACAGCAACGAGCCGTGTGATTGTCGAAGAAGGGATTTACGAGTCATTCCGTGATAGGCTAGTAAAGCGTACGAAGGAATTAACCATTGGTAACCCGCTTCACGAGGGAACCGTTATCGGGCCGGCCGTATCAAAAGCACAGCTTGATGGGGTGCTCAAAATGATCGAAACGGGGAAATCAGAAGCAACACTGCTTTGCGGTGGAGAGATCCCGGAAGAGGAAGAATTAAAAAATGGTTTTTATGTAAAACCAACAATCTTTGAAAACATGCCTAAGGATGCTCGGATTGCCCGTGAGGAAATTTTCGGTCCAGTTCTTGCATTGTTTAAAGTGAAAGATTACGAGGAAGCAGTGGAAATGGCAAATGATACTGAATTTGGTCTTAGCGCAGCCATCTGCACAAACAATTTAACATTGGCCCGCCGTTTCGTTGAAGATGCGGAGGTAGGACTTGTACATGTGAACTCGGAAACTTCGGGAGCAGAACCACAAATGCCTTTTGGCGGAGTTAAAAATTCTAGTTCGGGCAATCGTGAACAAGGAAAAGCTGCTATTGAGTTTTATACAGAAGTAAAGACTGTTTATATGGATCCAATGTAATTCTTACAAGGAAAGTCAAAATGGAGAGGGGTCCTAATGAAAATGTATGATTTTGCAATAGTTGGCGGAGGCATTGTTGGTTTATCAACAGGGATGGCCATTTATGAGCGTTTTCCTAATGCGAAGATAGTCGTCATGGAGAAGGAACCCGTTGTTGCGGAACATCAAACAGGGCATAACAGCGGTGTGATTCATTCGGGCATTTATTATCAGCCCGGCAGTTTCAAAGCTCGTTTTGCCCGCCAAGGAAGTAAATCGATGACTGCATTCTGCCAAACACATGGTATAGACCATGATATTTGCGGAAAAGTAATTGTTGCAACCAAACAAGAGGAAATACCGATTCTTGAGAATTTATATAAACGAGGGCTGGAAAATGAATTAGCTATTCATAGAATCGGTCCAGATGAATTAAAGGAAATTGAACCACACGTTAATGGTTTAGGAGCCATACGTGTTCCGATGGCCGGCATCGTCAATTACAGACAAGTTAGTGAAAAGTTCGCTGAAATTATTCGAGAGAGTGGCGGAGAGATTCGTCTAAATACAAAAGTGGAGAAAATGCACGAAGAATCGGATCACGTAATCATTGAAACGAATCGCGGAACATTAAAAGCTGGAATGGTCATTAACTGTGCTGGGCTTCACAGTGATCGTGTAGCACTAGCAGCAGGATATAAAACAGATATGAAGATATTGCCTTTTAGAGGCGAGTATTACAAATTAAAACCTGAAAAGCGCTATCTAGTAAAAAATTTAATTTATCCGGTTCCAAATCCAAAGTTCCCCTTTCTGGGGGTCCATTTTACACGAATGATCAGCGGTGAAATCGATGCGGGACCAAATGCTGTGCTTAGCTTTAAACGGGAAGGGTACAGAAAGACAGATTTTAATGCAAAGGATTTACTAGAATCATTAAGCTTTCCTGGATTATGGAAAATGGCAGGGAAATTTGCGAAGGAGGGGCTTGATGAATATATTCGCTCCTTCAGTAAGAAACAATTTACAAAGAGCCTTCAGGAACTGATTCCGGAGATCCAAGAGGATGATTTAATCCCTGCACCTGCTGGAGTCCGTGCTCAAGCATTAAGGAGCGATGGAAATATGGTGGATGACTTCCATATCATTCAAGGGAAACGAACAATCCATGTATGTAATGCGCCATCTCCTGCTGCAACGGCTTCAATCGAAATCGGAAAAGAAGTTGTGAATAGAATACCAGAACAAACAACCATAAAAGAAGCAATATTCGTTTAACTAATTCTTTCGAGAGGTAGGCCCATTATGCTGAATGGAAGGACTATTTTTATTGCAGGTCACGCCCGTCTGCCGCAAGGAATGGCAGCAAAAAGTGTCTTCGATACGTTAACAATCACAGCTGAAGTCGATCGTAAATATGGCGTAATCGTAGAGGCGTCTTGTACTTTAGCAACTGAACAGGGGAGCGACTTTATTGGCCGTATATTAAAAGGCGTTAGTCTAAAAGATGGCGTGGAAGGTGTAATTGAAGAAATTGAAACCTATTACCGAGGCAAGGCGACAAATGCTCTTGTTGCGGCATTAAAGGATTTAGACCTCCATTTCCATCAAATAAAAACGGAAGAAAAGCAGAAGGTACTATAATTATTTTCAAATTATTCAAAATAATCAATTGACAATCTAACACATACAAATTATACTAAGAGTAGTCAAAATATTACTAATACTTCCACTCTCTGAATAACACCCTTTCAGATTCGTGGATAGATTATAAATACTTGGAAACAGGAATTATAAATAACCATTAACTGCTAATTCATTGTGACTCTATTAACCATAGAGCTGTGAAGTGAATTTAAGCCAGTTGTACATTGAGTCCCGCTATTTTTGGGTACTTTGTGCAGCTGGCTTTTTATATTCCCTTGGTTTCCATATTTTAACTATCTTACACAAAACTGGAGGAATAGAAAATGGTAATCGCAGAAAAACAAAGAGGGAAATTCGAAACAAAAACAAACAGGTATGAGGTGAAGGTTCACCCGCAAACAGACCGTTTATACCACATTCAACTTTCGAAAAAGGCTATTCAAGGGTTTTTGGATACCGTCAAAGCAGAGGATTATTCTGTCCTGCATTTAGAATATACACCCTATTCTCGTCTAATTGTCTCTTCTATTCTATTAGATCATGTTGGAGAAGAATTCGGCGAGGTGCTTCGGAACATTGTACATGACCGTGAATCTGGCGGATTTACGATTGGTTTGGATGGTGTTACGGAGGATACAGATGAATACGTTCTTTTCTCTACTGCTATTTCTTATTTGTTAGGTTCATCAAACTTTGATTCAATGTCTGGTAAATATTATGCACGCTTTTCTGTCAAACATACCGATACCAGTGACTCCTATCTCCGTCAAGCTTATCGCTTATTTACACTTCATACGGATGGGACATTTGTAGATGAGCCGACAGATTGGCTGTTAATGATGAAAATGGTAGAAGAAAATGCACGCGGCGGTGAATCTCGATTATTACACCTTGATGATTGGAAAGGCCTTGATAGGTTTTCAAATCATCCATTGGCAAGCCATAAGTTTACTTACAAAGCACCATCTAGTAAAAATGTAGATCAGGAAATCCAGCGCTTAACCTTCTTCAATTACAATAATAAGCCTGGTGTATGCTTCATCGACCAATTTGTCTATCCTGAAACCATTGAAGAAGCTAAATATCTTCGTGACCTTTCACATTCAATGGAAACCGATGAAAGTGTTACAGAACTCGAGCTTCCAGTCGGAGATTTAGTAGTGGTTAACAATATATTCTGGTTACATGGGCGTGCAGCCTTTGAGGTAAATCCCGACTTGAACCGCGAATTACTGCGTCAGCGAGGACGTTTTAATCAGTAATCGTTACAAGTGACAGGCACCGCCAGAATTTTGGCAAAAGGCCAATTATCTTTTTCTGGGAGTGATTATGAGTGACACCGTTTAAACATTTATTTAGTCCAGTTGAAATTGGCCATACAGAATTGAAAAATAGGATTCTAAGTACGGCACACCAAACAAATCATGTTAGGAATGGAATCCCTACATTGGATATGACTGCCTATCATGTCGAACGCGCGAAGGGCGGTGCCGGGTTACTTATACTAGAAGCCGCCGCCGCACATCCATCGGGGATGCTGACAACCAAGACAATTGCCGGATATGATAAAAAGGTTGTCCCTGCTTACCAGGAGCTTGCCAATGAAGTGCATAAATACGGAGCGAAAGTATTTTTGCAATTATTCCATGGCGGCAGGGAAGTCGTTTCAAGTGAGTATCGGAATGCGGCCTGGGCACCGTCAGCGGTTCCGAGCCTCCGGTTCAGTACGATGCCCAAACCGATGAGTATTGAGGAAATAAAAGATGTCATTGAAGGATTTGCACTTTCAGCTAAATGGGCGAAGGAAGGCGGACTGGATGGTGTAGAAATCTGCTGCTCACACGGATACTTGCCTGCACAGTTTTGGTCGGTAGAGACCAATCATCGTACCGATGAATATGGGGGATCGTTTGAAAACAGGATGCGGTTTATTGTCGAAGTGATGGAGCGGGTCTGGCAGGAGGTTGGGGAGGACTTTACGGTTGGACTCCGGATGAGTGCAGATGAAATGACCATGGATGGAACAACCGTAAAAGATGCCGTACAAATTGTTGAATATTTGGTCGAAAGAGTAAGAGTGGATTTTATTGATGTCACCTCAGGAGATTCCAGTACATTTGCCGGATCCACCCATATTGTGCCGCCGTCTCCGATGAAGCACGGTTATAATACCCCACATTCATTTAAAATTAGAATGGCTGGTGCTGTACCAGTATTCGTCGGTTCACGTATTGTTGATCCCGCGGAGGCCGAGCAGATTGTGGCAGCAGGAAAAGCAGATGTTGTCGGCATGACTCGTGCATTAATTGTAGATCCTTACATGCCTAACAAGGCAAAGTCAGGTAATCTTCAGCAAATTGATGCCTGTTTAGGCTGTTTACAGGCTTGTATCGGGCATTATCACAATGGTTTAACCATTGGCTGTGTCCAAAATCCCTCAGCAGGCAGGGAAAATGAAGTGCAAACACTTAAGAAAAGCCTAAGAGACAAGAAGAAAGTTCTTGTGATCGGCGCCGGACCGGCAGGCATGCAAGCTGCGGCAACTTTAGATGAACTAGGCCATGAGGTTATTCTGGCAGATAGAGCGGACAAAATCGGCGGATTATTGAATACATTAAAAAAGATGCCAATGAGACATGAGCTTGCTGAATCGATGCTTGATAATTATACGCGAAAACTATCTGCTAGTAACGTGAACGTTACGCTAGGAGCGGCTGTACAACCAGATGATATTAACAAAATTTCACCGGATGCGATTATCTGCGCCACAGGATCAAGACCGTATATCCCCGATATTCCAGGGATTCATGATCATCGTGTCATGACGGTGGAAGAGGTGTTCCATCATCCGAATAACCCTATTGGGAAAAATGTTATTGTATTTGATTTTGCCGGTGATTGGCCAGCCATGGAAGCGGCGATTGATTTGGCGGAAAAGGGGCATATCGTCAAGCTTATTACGGCAAGGCTGCATGTGGGTGAAGGCGTGCCTCAATACTTACGAAATGAATATTTAAAAAAACTCTATCAACTAAACGTAAAAATGATGCCACACTATGATTTAGGAGAAATTAAAGGGGATACTGTTGTCTTTAGGAACCTATTTTCCTATGAAAAAGAGACAATGGAAAATTGGGATTCTATTATTCTTTCGCACGGTCGTGTACCAAATAGTGAACTATATGAACAAATGAAGAAATTAGCACCTGAAGTATGGCAAATCGGTGACTGCTTGGCGCCGAGAACAATAGAAGAGGCAACTTTTGAGGGGATGTCTATAAGTTTGCGATTAGGAGTCCAAGACAATGGAAATCTTTCCATTTCAACTAGTAAAGGGCTTGTAACGAAATAAGTTTTTTTAAAAAAGAGAGCTTGAGTGTATGGGATGAGCAGGAGGTGGGAGTTTTTGAAAGGCGCTTTGGATGGGATAAAAGTATTGGATTTAACAAGGGTGCTGGCGGGTCCATATTGTACGATGATTCTTGCGGATCTTGGTGCAGATGTCATGAAAGTGGAAGCACCGGGCGGCAGTGATGAAACGCGGGGCTGGGGGCCGCCGTTCCAAAATGGTGTAAGTGCCTATTATTTATGCGCTAACCGCAATAAGCGCAGCATCACCTTAAATCTGAAAACCGAAGAGGGAAGGGAAATCATTCGCACTTTAGCCAAGGATGCGGACGTAGTGATTAATAACTTCAAAACCGGTTCGATGGAAAATTGGGACTTGGACTATGACTCTTTGAAAGCAATCAACCCGAGGCTGGTATATTGCTCCATCACAGGCTTTGGCGAAACGGGACCATATCGGCATTTGCCAGGCTATGATTACATTATTCAGGGAATGAGCGGTCTGATGAGCATTACCGGGAATGATGAAAGCGGGCCAATGAAAATTGGCGTAGCGATGGTTGATATTTTAACAGGTTTATATTCTGCCATTTCGATTCAAGCAGCATTACTGGAAAGAGAGAAATCCGGACAAGGGCAAAAAATAGATATGTCGCTTATGGATACGGCGGTAAGCTCACTCGCCAATGTAGCGAGCAATTATCTTATATCTGGAGCCATCCCAAGAAGACTTGGTAACGACCACCCAAATATTGTGCCTTACTCCACATTTAGGGCAATGGATGGAGAAATGATCATTGCAGTTGGTAACAACCGGCAGTTTGCCACCCTTTGTGAAGTAATGGGAATAAGTGAAATGGCAGCAGATGAACGGTTCCATACCAATGAAGCAAGGGTTAATCATAAACTTGAACTCACGGGCATTTTAGAAAACCAGCTGCGAACCAAACCAGCCAATGAGTGGATGGAGCTGTTTTCACAGCATAATATTCCGTGCGGTCCTATTGCGACGATGGATCAGGTATTTAATCATCCACAAGTATTGGCCCGGGAGATGGTCGTTGAAGTGGATCACCCGGAAGCGGGTTCAGTCAAGCTAGTCGGCTCGCCTATTAAACTGTCAAGAACGAAGACCAAAATAGAACGTCATCCCCCGGTTGCTGGGGAACATACCGTTGAAATCTTGCAGCAAGCGGGATATTCACACGTGGAAATTGAACAATTAAAAAAGAATAATATTATACAAATTTACCAGGAGGCTTATACGCTATGAATTTTGAATTTTCGGAAGAGCAGGTAATGTTAAGAAAAATGGTTAGAAGTTTCGTAGATAAAGAAATTATTCCAAATATGAAAGAATGGGATGAGCAAGGGGGATTCGATCCGATTATTTGGAAGCGATTAAGCGAGCTGGATCTTATGGGTGTTTGTATTCCTGAAGAATATGGCGGAAGCGGCATGGATTACAATTCACTCGCCATTGTTTGTGAAGAAATGGAAAGAGGCGATACGACCTTCCGTACCGCTGTATCTGTTCACATCGGCTTAAACAGTTTAACACTACTGCAATGGGGGAATGAGGAACAAAAACAAAAATATCTCGTTCCGCAGGCAAAAGGTGAAAAAATCGGCGCCTTTGGTTTAACGGAACCAGGGGCAGGTTCAGACGTGGCCGCCCTTCAGACTACTGCAGTAAAAGACGGGGATGATTATATTTTAAATGGTTCGAAAACGTGGATTTCCCTTTGTGATGTAGCGGATCATTTCATTGTGTTCGCCTATACGGACAAATCGAAAAAACACCAAGGTATTTCCGCATTTATTGTGGAGCGCACCATGCCTGGTTTCTCATCAAAAGCCATTAAAGGCAAAATGGGGATCCGTTCCGGAAATACAGGAGAGTTATTCTTTGATCAGGTAAGGGTTCCAAAGGAAAACCTATTAGGTTTAGAGGGCGAAGGGTTTAAAATCGCTATGGCCGCTCTTGATAATGGCCGCTTTACCGTTGCAGCTGGAGCTGTAGGCCTGATTATGGCGAGCTTGGAGGAAAGCGTAAAGTATTGTCATGAGCGTCAAACATTCGGCAAAGACATCGGCCGGCACCAGCTTGTACAGCAAATGATTGCAAATATGGAAGCTGGATTGCAAATGAGCAGCTTACTCGTATACCGTGCCGGTGAGCTTAAAAATAAGGGAGTACGTAACACAAGAGAAACATCACTCGCCAAATGGCAGGCTTGTGATTTTGCCAACAAAGCAGCGGATGATGCTGTTCAGATTCATGGGGCTTACGGGTTTTCAAGCGAATACCCTGTTGAACGATTCTTACGAAACTCAAAAGCACCTGTTATTTACGAAGGAACGAGGGAAATTCATACGATTATGCAGGCAGAATACGTTCTTGGTTATCGTGTAGATAAGACGTTAAATAAAATGCTGCCGGCGTGGCCGTATGAAAAGGAAACAGTAGAGAGTAGGTAAAGGAATTCACATAGAATGAATGTAATAGACTTCCCTTGTTAACGGGGGAAGTCTATTACTGCTTTGGCCGAACAGGTAAAATGTACACCGAATTATTGATTTAGAGATTCATATTGTTTATACAAATCCTTTAACGCTGCAACTAGCGCGTGATTGGCTTTTCCTAAATAACCCGTTTTTAACTCTTCAAGAGGCAGGTCAATCCCATTTCTCAAACTATGGCCTTTGAGCAGTCTTGCAATAAAGTCTCTCCCATGTTCAGTTGCCAGCGTACAAGAGGCATCCACAATTACCCCATAATATTTATCAATTTCTGCCGTAATCGTCAGTGTTTCATATATACTTCTAGCTGCCATTCCTGTAGGTAATTTCGCATGTCCAGCAATAAAAATGGTATTCATTCCAACACTCTCCTAAATGAAGATTTACTTATAGAATAATATAAAATCGAAGAATTAGTAAGGATAATTACTGAGGGCGACCATGGGGACGGTTCTGCCGGCTTTTTTGCCAGCAGAAGAACCGTCCCCACCATTGGTTCCTTTGATGGCAAAGGGACATTCAATGTCATCAAGGATCGTGTGAGGCTTGAAGGGGATATCCGTTATATGACTGTGGAAAAAAAGGAGATTATTGAAAAAGAAGTGCGCCGCATCATCAAGGGAATTGAAGCTGAGTTTGGTGTCCAATGTGAGTTAACCTATACCTCAGATTATCCTCCGCTTTATAATGACCCAGAGGTAACGGAAATTGGTAAAAGAAGCCTTGGAAAATGCTAATGATCCAGATATTAAGGAAGTTGCCCAGTACCCCTTGATGTCGCCATCCGATGACTTTGCGTATTATTTAGAAAAAATCCCAGGCTGTTACTTTTACATTGGCTGTACGCCAAAGGGTGTCGAAAAGCCATATTTTAACCATAATCCGAACTTTGATATTGATGAAGATGCATTAATCGTTGCGGCAAAATCAGTAGGTTTTGTAGTTTGCAGGTACTATGGGGTAGAGTGAAAGTCCGTGGGAAAGTCCGTGGGGACGGTTCTCTTGGTTTTATTCTCTGGTAATAATTACTCGATAGGTGTCTCACTACCTTGTAACTAGTTACCAAGTGAAAAAGGCCATCAGAACCGTCCCCACGGTCCGCCCCTTGTCTAGCTTATCTTTTTTGTCTAGAATATTTATAGTAAACCATTATTCTTTAGAGGAGTCATAAATGTTTTCTTCCTATTCCTTTTTCAAGTTGTTTTTTACTAAGTCTAAATGGGTATCCTTACTGCTTACGGCTCTTTTAACAGCCCTCGCCAGTGAACTCAAAGTGACTCCTTTCAATGGAGAGGCTTTTCGTTTTGGATTAGGGAGTATCACTTTTTTTCTCATTATTCTTATTCATCCTCCAGCTTCATTGGTTCGAACGGGGATCTTCACGGGTTTGTTCGTGGTTTGTTTCCGGATTCTTGGTGATATTATGGTGGAACCTGAACAAATCTTTGCAAGCTTCAAGCATCATCTGCCTGCCTTTCTGTTTTACTTCCTATTTGGATTGGGTCTTAGCATCATTCAAATAGAGAAATACAAAACGTTTCCCCTTCTCCTAGGCTCTTTTGCTGCAGGTATCGAGTTTATCGGTAACGGCATAGAGCATATCATACGTGCCTTGTTTCAGACCCATGCAAATTTAGGCTATCGGGACTGGGCATTATTATTTGGAGTAGCCTTACTGCGAAGTTACTTTGTAGTGGGGATTTATAGCTCCATCACGGTTTCAGAACAAAAAAAGCGAATGCAAGAAATGCTTGAAGTTGGTTCGGGATTGTATTCGGAGACTCTCTATTTACAGAAATCACTGAATCATATCGAACAAATTACGGCATCTAGCCATGAATTATATCGGAAATTAAAGAAAAGCAATCAGGCTGAGTTAAGTGTACAAGCATTGCTCATCGCTCAAGAAATACATGAAGTGAAAAAAGATTCACAGCGGATTCTTTCGGGTCTGTCAAAAATAACGATACAAAACAGCAACGAAGACCTTTTTCTTTCTGATGTTTTAGGATTTGTGGTTTCAGCTAATGAAAAATATAGTGAGATGTTAGGGAAGAAGATCAATATTCATTTTAAAATAACCACTGATTTTATTACGCATCAACAAATCCAACTACTTGCATTATTGAATAATCTGACCGCTAATGGTGTTGAAGCGATTGCCGAAAAGGGAAAAATTGATATTGAAGTAAATGAGAAAGAGGAGTTCATTTCATTCATCATAAAAGATTCTGGAAATGGAGTTCCCGAAAAGGATTTATCCATCATTTTTGAACCGGGCTATACAACTAAATTCAATGTTCATGGAGTTGCTGCAACAGGCATTGGTCTATCACATGTCCATGAAATTGTACAAACACTTCATGGCCAAATAAAAGTAGAATCACAGACGGGAGAAGGGACTACCTTTCATATTATGCTGCCTACTGAAAACATTAAAAAGAGGTGAAGTAGAATGCGCTATTTTATTGTAGACGATGATACAGCAAGTCGTAGAATGCTAGAGAAAATCATTTTAGAGGGCAGCCTTGGAGTTGTGGTGGGGGAGGCAGGATCAGGTGTTGATTCACTATCACCCATCCTTTCAATCCATCCTGATGTTGTCTTAATCGACTTTTTAATGCCAGGACTGGACGGAATTGAAACGATAGAAAGTTTAAGGCAGCAAGGATTCCAAGGACAATTTATCATGATTTCTCAAGTTGTCAATAAGGAAATGGTGGGGGAGGCCTATGAAAAGGGGATTGAGTTCTTTATACATAAACCAATCAATCGGTTAGAAGTACAAAGCATTCTGAAAAAAACTTCAGAGCAATTTCGCCTAAAACAATCGTTAATGACCATTCGTGAATCGCTGGCATACGTGGAATCAGCAAAGTTTACATCCAAGCAAAAAAGTGTGAAGGAAATCGTCCATTCTATATTAAATGATATGGGGATTATTGGCGAAGCAGGCAGTGAGGATATGGTACTAATCATGGAATATTTACTATATCGTAAAGATTCCTCTGCATTATTGCCCCCTCTTAAGGAATTATACGAAGCGATTTGCAGTTCTAAAAAAGATGTTAAAAAAGAAACGAAATCAATCGAACAGCGTATCCGCAGAGCTATTATGGCAGCGCTTAACAACTTAGCTTCGTTAGGAACCTTCGATTATACCAACCCCAAATTTGAATATTATGCCCCCCGTTATTTCGATTTTCAAGAAATAAGGGTGCGAATGAAAGAAGTAGATTCAAATAATAATGTAACATCGAAGGTAAAAATTAATATAAAAAAGTTCCTCCAAGTCTTATACCTTGAAACGGTAGAAAAATATAATCAACCTTCATAAGAAAATTTTTCCCAACTCTTTAGAAAAGAGAAGGGATTTTTTTATCTGGAGATTAAAAAAAGATTACAAAACTATTCACTCATGTCGGATTCTGTAGGATTCAATAAGCTCCCCGTATTATTACTATACATTTTAGATTTACAGAAAATTAATGAAGCGCTTTCATAAAAATATGGGGAGGTTGTTTGATGAAAAAGATCAAGTTTGGTTTAGCTTATCAAATTCTTGTTGGGTTGGTTTTGGGGATTATTGTTGGGGCCATTTTTTACGGAAACCCTGCGGTTAGTACCTATTTACAGCCGGTTGGGGATATCTTTATCCGTTTGATAAAAATGATTGTCGTTCCAATCGTTATTTCCACGCTTATTATTGGGGTTGCAGGAACCGGGGATATGAAAAAGTTAGGGAAACTCGGTGGGAAAACCATTCTTTATTTTGAAATTGTTACAACAATCGCTATTATCGTAGGGTTAATTGCAGCGAATATATTCAAGCCTGGAGTAGGTGTGGATATGTCTAAGCTGGCAAAAGGTGATATTCAAAAGTACGTTGATGCAACAAGTGAAGCAACCAGTCATAGTTTTGCCGATACCTTTGTCAATATTATTCCGAGTAATATCATCGATGCTTTAGCAAGAGGGGACATGCTTGCCATCATTTTCTTTGCTGTTATGTTTGGTTTAGGTATTGCTGCCATCGGTGAAAAAGGAAAACCGGTTCTGGCGTTCTTCCAAGGGACAGCAGATGCGATGTTTTGGGTTACAAATCAGATTATGAAATTTGCCCCATTTGGTGTTTTTGCCTTAATAGGTGTAACAGTTTCAAAATTTGGTATAGAGTCCTTAATTCCACTTGGTAAATTAGTGATTAGTGTTTATGGAACCATGTTATTCTTTATTATTGTTATTTTAGGCGGTATTGCGAAGTTGTGTGGAGCTAGTTTACTTCATCTCGTTAAGATTTTAAGAGACGAACTTATTTTGGCCTATTCTACAGCTAGTTCAGAAACCGTCTTGCCAAAAGTGATGGAAAAAATGGAGAAATACGGATGTCCAAAGGACGTTGTTTCCTTTGTCGTTCCTACAGGCTATTCCTTTAACTTAGACGGCTCTACGCTGTATCAAGCACTAGCCGCTATTTTCATTGCGCAAATGTATGGAATCGATTTAAGTATTTCACAACAAATTTCCTTAATGTTAGTGTTGATGGTTACTTCTAAAGGAATTGCGGGAGTACCAGGTGTTTCCTTTGTTGTGCTATTAGCTACTCTAGGAACAGTAGGCATTCCGCTGGAAGGACTAGCATTTATCGCAGGTATCGATAGAATTCTAGATATGGCTCGTACCGTAGTTAACGTAATCGGAAACTCATTAGCAGCCATCGTCATGTCTAAATGGGAAGGCAGATTTGACTCGAAAAAAGGGAAGGAATATATCAATTCCATTCAGAAAGCTGCATAATAAATGCCGAGGGGACGGTTCTCCTGGTCTTTTGGACCAGGAGAACCGTCCCCTCGGTTTTTTTTGTTTAATTCCAGTTTGTGTGAAAGACTCCAGTTAAATCGTTGCGTTCATAAGTGTGTGCACCAAAATAGTCACGTTGTGCCTGTAAAAGGTTAGCATTAGTGATTGCTTTTCGATAACTATCAAAATAGGTAAGGGAAGCACCTAAACATGGGAACGAAATACCAGAATTAATCCCTTCACATACTACTTTTCGCAAGCCCATTTGGTAATCAATAACCTTTTCGGCAAAATATGGAGAGATTAATAGATTAGCCAGATTTGGTTCTGCTCGATAGGCTTCGCTTATTACATTTAAAAATTCTGCACGAATGATGCAGCCGCCACGGAAAATCAGCGCAATATCCTTCAACGGTAATTCCCAGCCGAAAAGTTCGGAAGTCATTTTATATTGGGTGAATCCTTGTGCGTAGGCACAAACTTTCCCCATATATAAGGCCTGTCTAATGTAGTCAATCCACTCATTTGTATCCAATTGTGGCTGTTCGTACTTAGGGCCTGTTAGAATCGATTGGGCATGCACCCGTTCCTCTTTTAAAGCAGAGATGTATCTGGCAAATAATGACTCTGTAATAATCGATGCTGGGATGCCGTTATCGATGGCTTGGATACTGGTCCATTTACCAGTGCCTTTTTGGCCAGCTTTATCCAAAATCACATCAATGAGCGGTAAGCCAGTTACTTCATCTTTTTTCCGTAAAATCTCTGCCGTAATCTCAATTAAGTAACTTTTCAATTCACCTTGATTCCAGGTTTCAAAGATGTCAGAAATTTCATGAACGGATAAATGTAACCTTTCTCTTAAAAAAGTATAGGCTTCTGCAATTAATTGCATATCTGCATACTCAATTCCGTTATGTACCATTTTTACAAAGTGACCTGCACCTTTTGGACCCATATAAGCACAGCAAGGGGCATTGTCCACTTGGGCTGCTATTTTTGTAAGAATCGGTGCTGCTTTTTCATAAACGTCTTTATCGCCGCCAGGCATGATAGATGGTCCCTCCAAAGCTCCGACTTCGCCGCCAGAAATCCCGATTCCTAAATAACCTATTCCTTTAGACTTTAACTCATCGTATCTACGTTCCGTATCTTCGTAATGGGAGTTACCGCCATCCATAATGACATCGCCTTCTTGAAGATATGGTACTAATGATTCAATCACTGAATCAATCGCCTTACCCGCCGTAACCATTACAAAAACTTTTCTCGGAGTCGCTATCGACTGTACAAAATCCTGAATTTCGTAGTAAGGAGTAATACTCTGTCCATCAAGTTTTTCTACAAGTAGATCCGTTAAATCTCTCGTGTAATTATAGACGGCTACTTGTTCCCCTTTATTAGCCATATTTAAAGCAATATTACTTCCCATAACTCCTAAACCAATAACACCTATTGTATTCAACATGTATTTATGCTCCTTTTTCTAAGATAAATAGGCAGTAAAACCCTTAGGTTTACTGCCTGAAAGTACTTATACAAACAAGCTTAGTAATAGAATAAATCCTAATCCCGCTACTGAAATGATCGTTTCAACCAATGTCCATGTTGCAAAAGTTTCTTTCATGCTTAAACCAAAATACTCTTTAAACATCCAGAAACCAGCATCGTTAACGTGTGATGCAATGACACTTCCAGCACCTGTTGCAAGAACGACTAGTGCAAGATTAACATCCGATTGACCTAACATGGGAATCACTAAACCAGCTGTTGTTAATGCAGCTACGGTAGCAGATCCTAATGCAATACGTAAAATGGCAGCGATCATCCATGCGAGGATAATCGGTGATATAGCAGTCCCTTTGAATAGTTCTGCTACATAGTCACCAACACCGCCGTTGATTAATACTTGCTTGAAGGCCCCGCCCCCACCAATGATTAATAACATCATACCAATGTGTAGAATGGCTTGTGTACAAGACTCCATGACATCCTTCATTGGAATCTTTCTTGCGATACCCATTGAATAAACTGCAAATAATAGCGAGATCAACATGGCTGTACCAGCTTCACCGATAAATCGAATGACTTCTAGTACAGAGTTATCTTCAATGCCCAATGTTTTTTGCATCAAGGTAATAATCGTCGCAATCGACATTAAAATAACAGGAAGTAAAGCTGTAAATACACTGATGCCGAATTTAGGTGTATCTTCAAGTTTAAATGTCTTTAGTTCGCCTAATGAGGCAATGCTGCCCATTTTTTTAAATGATTCAGGTAAAAGTTTTTTCGCAAACTTTGTAAAAACTGGCCCAGCTAAGATCACCGTAGGGACAGCAACAATGAAACCATAAAGTAATACTTCCCCAATGTCGGCACCAAGTTCACCGGCAATCGTCGTTGGTCCAGGATGAGGCGGCAAGAAACCGTGTGTGACGGATAAAGCGGCTGTCATGGAAATACCGAGTGACAAGATAGAAACTTTTAATTCTCTTGAAATTGCAAAGACAATTGGAATCAATAACACTAAACCTACTTCAAAAAATAACGCAATACCGATAATGAATGAGGCAACGACTACTGCCCATTGTGTATTTTTTTCACCGAATTTGTTAACAAGCGTCATCGCAATTCGCTGCGCACCACCTGAATCAGCGATTAACTTTCCGAGCATGGCTCCAAGTCCAAAGATTAAACCGATGTGTCCAAGTGTTCCGCCTAATCCGGCTTCGATGGTTTTAACTACTTCTTCTAATGGCATTCCAAGGGCTAACGCAACACCAAACGATACGATGATTAAAGAAATAAAGGTGTTTAATTTCAAACCCATGATCAAAATAAGTAAGGCGATAATTCCTAACGCTACAATTACTAATGGCATTTTAATTCCTCCATGCTTTTTCTAGTTGTGTGTTGTAAGCTTTCTTTGATAATTGGCGATCCGTGTATAATCTTCTTCTAATACTCTTGATAAGTGGATAAAGATTGGCAGCAGTTGCCTGTATTCTTTTGCGGCTGCTTCTTCAGGTGAATGTGTAAAGGTGCTGCCAACCATTTCAGAAACAACTTCAAATGAATCGATTTTGCCGGTTGCATAAAGCCCTAAAATACAAGCACCCAGGCATGAACTTTCATAGCTTTCGGGAACGACGACTTCTGATTCGAATATGTCGGACATCATTTGACGCCAAACCTCCGACCTTGCGAAGCCTCCCGTTGCTTGGATTCGGGTAACAGGAGCTTCCATGCATTCCGTTAATGCTAGAAAAACGGTGTATAAATTGTAAATAACGCCTTCTAACGCTGCTCGAATCATATGTTCTTTCTTATGTGACAGAGTTAAACCGAAAAATGATCCACGCACGTCTGGATTCCATAATGGCGCGCGTTCACCTGCGAGGTAGGGATGGAATAACAATCCATCTGAGCCTGGTCTTACGCGTTCGGCAATCTTGGTTAATACTTCGTATGGATCAATTCCTAATCTTTTCGCCGTTTCAACTTCAGAAGAGGCAAATTCATCACGTATCCAGCGAAGGACGATTCCACCATTGTTTACTGGTCCGCCAATGACCCAATGCTTTTCGGTTAGGGCATAGCAGAATATTCTACCTTTTTCATCAGTCTGCGGCTTGTCAATAATTGTTCGAATCGCACCGCTTGTCCCAATGGTGACGGCAATCTCGCCTTTTCCAATCGCATTTACACCTAGATTGGAAAGGACTCCATCACTGGCACCAATGACAAAAGGAGTTTGTGGATCGATACCAATTTGTTTGGCGATGTCAGGATCACAGTTACTGAATATCTTCGTCGTCGGAACGAGCTCAGATAATTGATCACGCGTAACACCCGCAATATGTAATGCTTCTTCATCCCAATCCATGTTTTTCAGATTCATCATGCCCATGCATGATGCGAGGGAATGATCGACTACATATTGGTCAAAGAACTTTTTAAAAATAAATTCTTTAATGCCGATATATTTTTTCGCTTTGTCAGCAATTTCAGGTCGGTCATTAACAATCCAAGCGATTTTCGTTAATGGCGACATGGGGTGAATCGGTGTTCCGGTTCGCTTGTAGATTTCATGCCCATTCAACTCATTCTTTATTTTATGAGCCCAAGCTTCGCTCCGGTTATCCGCCCATGTGATACAAGGCGTCAGTGGCCGGTCGTTGTCGTCCATTGCAATGACACTATGCATCGCGCTGCTAAATGAAATGAAAGCTGGTTTTTTATCAGAGTGACGTTTCGTAATATTCGTAATCGCTTGTAAGACAGCTTGATATATTTCATTCGGATCTTGTTCGGCTGTAGACATATCCGGTGTGTAGAGTGGATACCCATGATTCTCTACCTGGATGACTTTGCCTTTTTCCGTAAATAGTACTGCTTTGGTACTTGTTGTACCGATATCTACACCTAACATGTAGCTAGTCATTTTTTTGCACAGCTCCTTTAGCCAGCATTTGTTGTGACATCCATAGGTCATCTACTGTTCCTTGAACCTGAACATCATCAAAGTTTAGATGTAAAGATTCAAGCATGAGCTCTCGATTCTTAGATTCTATCGCTTCTATATAAATCTCATGATTTCTTATAATTCTTGTAAAGTCCTCAAACTCTTCTTTTATACGTAAACGCATCGATAACAGAATTAAGCATTCCATAACAG